>DBTS01000135.1 GCA_002307175.1 Rhodocyclaceae bacterium UBA1310 | reverse complement strand
ACGAAATTTCGGGGGAAGCTCACTCGAGCGCAAATTCTTCACCTAAGATGTGTGCCCCCCAGTGCAACCAGGAAAGGCTTGCTCGAAAGTCTGCGAAACACTTGCAAGTGTTCCAAGTGGCGAGGTGCTTTCAACTTCCGAAAGTTCGCTGGCGATTGAATCATTTGGATTCAGGACGATGAGATCGAAGCTCATTCGAGATGCCTAACGTTTGACGTGAGGGGCAGCCGGAGCCGCAGGCGTAGGGAACCACAAGCGCAGCTTGTGGCTGTCCCTCTCGACTGCAGGGTTAGCCGTCTCGGTCATTCTAGGCACAGCAGCTCCGCATGAAGAACAGCAAGCAAGGCGCTTTCTTCGATCTCGATCTCTTCGAACTCACGACAGACGACTTCCAACATCACATCTTGGAAGCAAGCGACGAAGTGTTTGCGGTCAGCAAACATTGAATCCTGATGCCTAGGGTGAATCCGGTTGGCAACCATGAGTTCATGAATCCAAGGCGAGTTATCGACTTGATACAGACCGTACAAGCCCAAACCGAATTTTGCGAGAGGATGACTTCCTCGCGCCTCATCATTGGGGCTGCCGTACTTGAATATGCTGAATCGGAACTTCGGTGCGCTGACAGATGAGCCATCTTTGGCAAGCACGAGGTAGAGCTCGTGCTGGGATGACAACACGAAGTTCTCGTACTGAAACGAATACTCCTTTTTCAGCGTGACTTCGCGGACAACTGGTGGATTCATGTTTAAGACGGCTAACGTGTTATAGGGATCAGTTTTGCCGCCTAACATCGGCGCGTGCTCCCTAACATGGCACGACAGACCAGCGAAGATTAGCTTCCAGGGCGGCTCTCCACGATTCCGCTGTAAAGATGAACAGTATTAACGGAATCGACAAAAACCTCACTCTACAGATTTCAGTTCCAGAACATCAAATGACTGCTTTGCTGCAGCAAGCCTGACCGGCCGCTCCTGGCCGATGGCAGCCAACCGATCAAGTCGACTAGCCTAGTTACATCATACCTCCAACGCCGTGATCATGTCGGATATGAGGGGCAAGTTTGCTGGATTGCCCAACTGACCGGTGTGAGGTTGCCATTGTTGTGAATCGTCGGGCGCTCGTGCAGCCCTACCGGGCCATATGTGGACGACCGGGGGCGCAACATGCGTGCGCCTGAACGCGGGTTCCGGGTGATCGCAGGCTCGGCCGATTTCGCCGGGCAGGGCCATAACACTATCGCCATTGATGACGCCGGCAACGGCTGGCGGGTCTATCACGTCTGGGACCGGCGCAATGTCGTGACGGGCGTCTGCGGATGATCGGCCGCATCACAAGCCCTTCGATAGTCCGCCGACATGTTTCCATGCCGGGCGGACGAGGGGCACCGAGGCGCAGCATTTGGATTCTCGTTGGCAGATTTTTGTCAGAGGTCCTCTTCATTTGCTTTCCGGAGCGAAGATGTGCAAGCCCCAGCAAAGCGCCCCAAGGTTCCAGAAATAGTTTGCAGGAGCTTGTTTAGAGGCGATAGTTAGGTCTCCGATCCCTAGTACCCCGAAAGCAAGCAGCGTAAGCCCAAAGAAGAACATGAATTTGGGGACTTTGAGCAGAAATAGGTTCGCGAATTCGTAGGCAAAAGTGACCGCCGCGACACTAATCATAAATGTTACAGCCTTTGCGCCAAACGCAATGCTTGGAATACCCGATGAAATTATGCGGGTGAGAAGCGGTGGGTTATCGTACTTCAGAACCCAAAGGCCGAAGTCAACGTAGAGCGCGGCTGAGAGGAAAGGGATTGCCAGTAGTGCAGCAAACTTGCTTAGACTCTCGATGTCTTTCGGACCAAACACAGTCGTCATACTTGAGTACCTTTCCTTGAGTATCGGGAGGCAGTTTGTCCGTCTATTATCGGCACTTGCTCCCCATCATGTTGCGACCGAGCGGCGAAGAATGACTTTAAGGCTAGATTGGTACAATTCTGTCGGACAAATCTACAGCATTCAACGGAATCAACACGCTCCACAGATTTCACTCCCGAAGTACCGTACGGTCGCTTTGAAGCAGCAAGTCTGAGCGTCCGTTCCTGGCCGAAAACGGCCCGTTAATGCTGCATCAATGCCCTTTGTTCGTCAAGGTGCGCCTTCGCCGCTTTGCATCCAATGGGGATTTTGCGCATTGGGTTCCAAAAGGAGCGAGCGTTGGATGCCGGCTGTTGTTCCTCATTTCAGGTTCCAGCAGTACATGTCCCTGAAATCCTCAAAGCACGATTGGCAAATCCAATAAGTGTCGTCATCATCGGCCCAGGCTGTGTGTTGAATGTCTGTGCCTTCAACGTCCGAAATTTTCTGCCAGCAGAACTCGCAATGATCGTGATCTCCGCTTGGGTGGGTTCTAGTCCATTTTTTCAGCGACCATGTGTACTGGTGATAGAAGGAGGGTTCCTTGCCAAAACTCAGGCGCCAGTCATCTTTTTCGATTGTCATTGGTCTGGTCTCGATAAACCTGCTGAGAGGAAGCAAGTGGCCTTGGGTTGCTGGTTGCAGATCTTATCATCCAACGAGGACACCATTCTTGATGTGAAATGTCTTTCCGCCTGGCTTAGGCTCGTATGCTTTTGCATATCTCCCTGGAGAGAGCAATACGGCTGGCCCATGCCGCACTTGAGCTATCTAGCGCTCTGCCTGCAGGCATGTCAAATATGCAAAGGTTTGCGCCCTCCGGGTGGAGGCTTGATCGGCGCAATTCCGCTGCGCTCCATTGTTCCGGCTGACGCCGCGCCCTTGACAGGCTTCCACCTTGGTGCGGGCAGAGTTTTTTTGGAATGAAGATGTGTATGCCAAACGTTTTTCGTAGGGCGGCAATGAAGCGCAGCGGAATTGCGCCGCATGAAGAATGGTGGCTCGGAGACATCCCAGTCTGAATGGCCCGCGCAGCATCCATTAAGGATGTTTCATCCGCCAATCAGGAAAGCAGTGGAAAAAAGTTCATCCCGCCTTGGGGCTTGGGCGAATTCGAATGAAGCATCTGTGATGCTCATTTCTCCGTATCCCGCTCAGGCACCAAAGCTTCGAGATAAGCCTTGCAGAATTCTTCTGGCATGCGCCGGGCGCGGCCACTGCTGATTTCGATGCACACCAGTTCCCAGTGCCCGCGCAGGATGATGGCGTTGTCGCGGGGGCGGATGATCTGGAAACGGCGTTGCAGCGTGAGCCGTCTATCGCTGCCGACGAGCCAGGTGCCGATCAGCAGTTCATCGCCGAGATTGCTGGGCAGCAGGTATTCATAGCGTGCCTCGCGGATGGCCATGGCGCGGTCTAGCCGGCGGTAGGCCTGCAGGTCCAGGCCGAAGCTGGCTGAGTGTGCCCAGGCGATGGATTCGCACCACTGCACGTAGATTGCGTTATTGGTGTGTTCCAGCCCGTCGATATCCTGTGCGCCGGGGCTGATGGACTGGATAAAGGGAGCGGGGTAGTCCCAGGGAAGATTGCTTGCCGGCGATTCAACGCGGGCTGTGTTGGCGGTTTGCATCTGCAAAGGTGCGAAGAGTGAATCCAGCTATTTTCCGCCCAATTCCGGCGGCTGACCAGCCTGCCCCGGTCAGTAATGATGCAGCCTTCCGGATGCGCTGTGCGCTTGCCTTCTGGCTCATGGGTGGAACTGCTGGTGCATATCACCCGGGCTGCCTGTCCGAGATAGGGTCAACGGGGAGGGCCGCCAATTCTGGTTCATCTGACTTTCGTGTGGGCCAATCATTGGCGTGTCGATCCTACCTTTCACTTCCCTGTGCCCAAAAAGCTGCTCATCGTAGGTCGGAAAAGCCGCAGGCGCCTTCCGACGTATGGTCATTGTGGCGAACGGGTGATGTCGCATGTGCGGGGGTCAGCGCTGATTTTTCATTACTGGTATTGGGCTTATCTGGCCACGCAAAACCCCCTCTCACGCCAAAGAAGCCGCTCGTCGTTGATAAAGACAAGATCTCTCCCAACGCTTTGTTACGCAGCAGCGGGGACTGTCAACACACCATGCGTCGGAAGGCGCTGCGCTTTTCCGACCTACGTCTTTGGCATTCCCGACAGAATTGCGTGAGTGCCGTATGGTCTTTCACGCCGTTCGCTGTAGCGTGTTCAGCGAAAGCGTACTGCTTACCTACACTAAACTCTGAAGGACCTAATTTTTTTCAGCCGGGATTCTTCCACGTGTCGATAAGTCGGCAGGAAACGTTTAGCCTGAAGCTGTCGGCCGTCGTCTGTTCCTTGCCGGTTATCGAGAGCTGGGACAGCTGTGTGATCACGCCTCCAGGCACGCAAAGCCGCTTGGTGTTTGGGGAACAGTGCCATGCCCTTTTGGGCAAGGCGCTGCCCCCGTCGCTCTGCGCACCATGCCATGTGCTTGTTTTACAACACTAAGGGTTATACTGGTTTTGAAGCCCTGTCAGAAGCGGGAATTTTCGATCTGCCCGCACTCAAGGCAGGCAGGCGTTGTGTCTGCCTGGATGGGGTGTTGCGTACTATTTTGTCGGGCGTTCTGAACGCCGTGCTTCTGAGCGAGGCGTGCAGTATTTATCGTATATGCATACAAAATATTATATGAATTTAAGAGATTTTGAAACTTCCAGAAAGAGGAACCAAGTCGTGAAAATCCGTTCTTGTATCGCCATCTGGTTTGGTCTTCTGGCATTACCCATGGCTGCCCATGCAGCTCTGGGTGACACAGTCAGTTCGGTAGCGACGGACCAGACCAAGATGAAGGCCAGTCTGGCCAGTACCTTGAAAGTCAATTACACCGACAATGTGATCACAAACAGTGATGGTCTGGTCGTTCACGAATACTCCCGAACTGACGGTACCGTGTTTGCCGTCGCCTGGAACGGCCCCTATAAGCCGGATTTGCAGCAGCTGCTGGGCACCTATTTTTCCAGCTATATCGACGCTGCCCAGCAGAATCAGCAGAAAAAGGGCAGAAGCCTTTCACAGCTTCACAGCACACAGTCTGGCCTGGTGATTCATGAAGCCGGGAAAATGCGTCTCTTCAGTGGCGTCGTCTATGTGCCTTCCCTGGTGCCCTCCGGCGTCGATGTTGATCAACTCCAATAAGTGCGATGAGAATTCCTATGCGGACACGTATGCTCAAGCCGGCTCTTTTGCTGCTTAGTCTGGGTTTGTTGGCTGCCTGCGGTGGCGGCGGCGGAGGGGGGGATTCAAGTTCGTCCTCGACGATATCGACGAATTCCAGCTCTTCGGCATCCACGGCAGCTTCCAGTTCATCCACCTCCACGGCGAGTTCGTCGGCGGCTTCCAGTGTGGCGTCTTCGACGGCCTCATCCAGTTCGTCGATCAGTGCCAGTGCCAGCTCTTCAAGCAGCTCCAGGGCCAGTTCCTCTGCGGCTTCTTCAGCTTCAAGCTACTCTGTTACCCAATCGACTGTCTCAAACTCTGTCGACATGACTGTCGAAAGTACGCTCACGTCTGTTTCTGTGGTGGATGTTCCTTATGTCACAGTCAAGGTGTGCGTCCCGGGGACGACGACTTGTACGACGGTTGATCATGTGCTTGTCGATACCGGTTCCACCGGATTGCGTATCCTTGCCTCCGCGCTGGATTCTTCTGTGAGCAGCGCATTGACTGCTGTTACCTCCAGCAGTGGCGCTCAGCTTGGCGAGTGTGCACAGTTCGTCAGTGGCTACATGTGGGGCACCGTAAAGAAAGCTGATTTGTACATTGCCGGCGAAGAAGCGGCCTCGCTGCCGATCCAGCTTGTTTCGGATTCCAGCTATTCGACCGTACCTTCGGCCTGCCAGTCAAAGGGTACCTCCATGGGCACGCAGAGTTCACTTGGTGCCAACGGCATCATCGGGCTCAGTTCGACCAAGCAGGATTGCGGTTCCAGTTGTGTCAGCAGCACTTCCTCCGGCTATTACTATTCGTGCGCCAGCAGTAGTAGTTGTACTGGCACCACGGTAGCCCTGACGAGCCAGGTGCTGAATCCTGTCGCGCAGTTCAGCAGCGATAACAATGGCGTGGTGCTGGTGCTGCCGTCCGTTTCCTCTTCCGGCGCAGCTACTGCTACGGGCAAGCTGTATTTCGGCATTGGCACGCAGAGCAATAATGTGCTCGGTTCAGCTGTGCCCTATGGAACGAGTTCGTCCGGGCTGTTCTATGTGTCGTTCAATGGTTCCTCCACCATGTACGGCTTTATTGATAGTGGTTCGAATGGCCTGTTCTTCAACGACAGCAGCCTGACGACCTGCACCAGCGGCACTGCCAGCGGCTGGTTCTGCCCGACAAGCACAACCGCACTCTCGGCAACAATGACAAGCGTGGCAAGCAGCACAATCAGCAGCGCCAGCAAAACGCTATCGTTCAGCATTGCCAATGCGCAAACCCTGTTCAGTTCAGGCTACGCTGCATACAACAATCTGGGCGCTCCTTATGGTAGTACCACCTACTTTGATTTTGGCTTGCCCTTCTTTTTCGGCAAAAGTGTGTTTGTTGCCATAGAAGGAAGTGCGACACCTGTGGGGTATGGTCCGTACGTGGCGTTTTAACTGACTGGAATTGTTCCACGACTGCCGTCCGGGCTGTGCAAGCCGGGCGGCAGTTTTCGTTTGATCAGAGCTGCTGCGCGGGGATATGCGCAACAGTTTCCCGCCAGCCCAAGGCCAGATGCATCACCGGAGTGCTGATTTGTTCGGGCGAACGAGGCGGGCTGTCTTAGGGGGCAGCGAAGCTGGAGCAATGCAGTGCAGTGTCATCGTGCCGATCAGGCTTCCGCCCGGAGGACGCTACGACTATTTTTGCTGCTTTACGCCAGCACGCGATTTGCGAACTCCGCGAAAAGAAAAAATAAATGCAACAGGTAGCAAAATTACGCCTGCCAAAAGGCGCTCCCAAAGGTAGTCTCGCGGATGGCCCCAGACCTGAACGGAGGTGTCCGTGGGCAGGTAATAGACGTTTCCGGTGGCGCCGACTCCAATGTGTTCGCACGATGGTTTGCCAGAACCACCTGTTGCGATGCCTGACTCCTGTTCGTCGCCCACGTTGAACTGATAGTAGATATGCGTTTTCTTCCCCTCCGCACAGTCTATTTTCAAGACGATGGCGGTAGTTTCTTTCCCGAATAGCGCAAGTTGTACAAAGGGGGTTACTTCTGCTGTGAGTAGAAGCGCACCTGCCAATGTAAGGGTTGAAGCGATCTTCAATGCCGATGCTTCAGACTGATATTGGCGCCACACTCGATATAAGGCGGATAGTGCAAACACCACGAATAGAAATTGCCAGGGATTCATGAGCATCTGCGTCTGTGAAAATAGCTTTTTTGTAATGCTGGAGAAGCAGGTCGGAAAAGCGTAGTGTTTTCCGACGCATGGTCATTGCGGTATTTGGGTGATGCGACATGAATCATGTTGATATTGAATCGTTCGATTCATGCCAGTCCGTGCCAGAAATTTCGCGAGATGCAGATAATTATGCTTCTGGTATCCTGATCTGTACCCTCAGGCCGGGGTGGGTGTTGTGAAAATCCAGTGTGCCTTCGTGGAGTGCGACATACGAGGCCACAATTGAGAGCCCAAGCCCGTTTCCCGGTAGATGACGGCTGGTGTCGCAGCGGAAAAACCATTCGGTGATTTTCTCCAGGGCGGCTTCCGGAATGCCTGGCCCTGAATCCGCTACGCTGAGGTTTGCCTTCCCTTCGGCTGATGAGACTGTGACGATGATTTTGCAGGGCTTTCCGGCATATTTGAGGGCATTTTCCAGCAGATTGGCAAGCACAACGGCCAGCAGTTCCCTGTCGCCCTGAATGAATGGCTGGGCGCTGGCCTGGAATTGCAGGTGGCTGCCTTCAGCCTCGATTACCGGCTCATAGAATTCACAGATTTCGCCGGCCACCGCTGCCAGATCAAGTGGCTCAAAGGAGCGGCGCCGGATGCCGGCTTCCGCCTCGCTGATCTGGAGGATTTTTTCGAACACGCCCAGTAACTTGTCGATCTCGGTGAGTGCGTATTCGATCTCGCCACGCAGTGGATCGGCGGGGTCTTCGCGCATGAGGGCGCTTTCAAGCGTGGCACGGATGCGCCCCAACGGCGTTCTCAGATCATGTGCAATGGCATTGGAGGCACCCCGGGTGGCGTTCATCAGGGTTTCAATCTTGTCGAGCATCGCGTTGATTTCTGATGCGATGGTGGCAAATTCATCTTTCCCAGCCTTGAATTCGACGCGCTTGCGCAGATTGCCTTCGGAAACATTCACGGTGACGTTATGAATCGCCCGAAGCTGGCGTTGCAGATATCTTTTGAAAAGGTAGGAGCCCGCCAGGGTCAGGATGGCGGCAAACAGAAAGCCTATGTAGATGGAACGGCTTACGATGCCACGCAGATTGTTCACATCCTGCAGGGTGCGGCCGACAACAAGCACATTATCGTCCGGCAGGCGGTGAACGAAAATCCGGCTCTCCTGATAGCCGTTCTGGCGTTCGACCGGAGCTTCCGAGAGTTGTCTTGTTGTCAGGTTGAGATTCTGCCAGCTCACGATATTGCCAGCGAGCTTTTCGCCGCGTGTATTGAGCAGAAGATATTCTTCGCTTGCTATATCCTGGTCATCATTGAGCAGTCGTGAAATTTCGGTGATCAGCCCTGGTTCTCCATGCAACTCATAATCACCGATGAGATGCCTGCTGGCCATGTTGATCTGGCGGTCGGTTTGCCGGGAGAGCAGACCTGCGGTATTGACGTAGAAAAGGCAGGAGACCGTGGTCACTGTGGCAAGCAGGAGTGCCACGTAGCCGAGCACGATGCGAAACAGGACGGAGCGAAAGAATTGCATTGTCGGGGGCTCAGGAATGTTTTTTGAGCACAAATCCTGCGCCACGCACGGTGTGGATCAGGGGGAAATCGGTGTCCTTATCTATCTTGCTGCGCAGCCTGCTGATATGTACGTCTATGACGTTGGTTTGCGGATCGAAATGGTATTCCCATACGTTTTCGAGGAGCATTTTCCGGGTCACGACTTTTCCTTCGTTGCGCGCCAGGTATTCAAGCAGTCTGAATTCCCGGGGCTGCAGGAGTATCAGGTTGCCGCCTCGAAATACCTTGCGGCTACGCAGATCAAGGATGAGGTCGTCGACTTTCAGTTCTGTGGTCTGGAACGCCTGGCTTCTGCGCGTGATTGCTTCAATGCGGGCCAGCAGTTCATCAAATGAGAATGGTTTGGCGAGATAGTCGTCACCGCCGGCGCGCAGGCCCTTGATTTTCTCGTCGAGGCTGCTCAGGGCACTCAGGATGATGACGGGGAAACCGGTTTTCCGTGCCTTGATCTTCTCAAGCAGTTCCAGCCCGTCGGTATCGCCGGGAAGCATGCGGTCGAGGATCAGTACATCCCAGTCTTCGTACAGTGCCTTGTCCAGCCCGGATGATGCGTCGAGGCAGACCACCACGGTGTGGCCTGCCTGGGTCAGGCCGGTTTCGATCAGCTTTGCGATATCCCGGTCGTCTTCAATGATGAGGCAGCGCATAACATCCTCTGAAAAAGGATTCCCTTGAATCTCTTCACAGTGCTGTGTTGCCGACTGTGATCGGGGGTTATATCACGCCGCCAGCTTGCCTGGGCAGGATGCTCTTTGGCTGCAAGCTTCCTGTCAGCCAAGCCAGCTGTTGATCAGACCACCGATCACCACGAGATGCAGGAACAGTATCCCGCCGAGCAGCATTGCGCGCGGCCCGGTTTGCCTGAGGCGGCGCAACGTAGTGTCGATGCCCAGTGCGGCCATTGCTGCACTCAGCAGCAGAGTGGCGATCAGGCGCAGCCAGGTGGCAGCACCCTGTGGCATGAAGGGCAGGGAATTGATTGCAGCGCAGAGAATGAAGGCGACGGCAAACCAGGGCACGCTGATGCGACTGCTGGTGCCGGTATTGCCATCGTTTGCGTCGGTGGTGCGCGGGCTAAGCCCACTGACAATAAGCAGGAAGGGCACGAGCAGCATCACCCGGATCATTTTCACGATAATTGCATCCGCTGCCACGCCATGCCCGATGATGTTGCCAATTGCCACCACCTGTGCCACCTCGTGCACCGTGGAGCCCACATAGATGCCGAAGAAGCTGTGCGCGCTGTCGAACCAGGCGTACAGCAGCGGGTAGACGATCATTGCCAGCGTACCGAAAAGCACCACGCTGGCCACGGCTGCAGCGGTCTTGTTGACGCCTTCTTCCTCAGACATCTTTAGCGCCGGCACTGTGGCAACCACGGCTGCCGCGCCACAAATGGCACTGCCGGTGGCGATCAGCAGTGCCGCATCACGGTCCAGTCCCAGAATGCGGCGGCCCACATAGAGCCCCAGCAGCAGGGTGGAGCAGACCATCACCAGATCCACGCCGATGCCTTGCATGCCAACCTGCGCCACCTGCTGGAGCGAGAGGTTGAAGCCATACAGCGCCACACCCGCGCGCAGCAGGGTTTTCTGTGAGAAGCGCAGCCCGGCCTGAAACTGTCCCTGGCCGAGACCGTGATGCAGATTGCCGAGCACCACGCCGAGGATGATGGCCAGTGAGAGCGGACTGAGGCCAAAGCGGGAGAGGCCGAACTGGGCGCCAAACATCGAAGCAATGGTGATGAGCGTTACGACGAACAGCCCGGGGAGATATGAACGTAGGCACTGCATGGCCAATTCCCTGTGTAAAGAAACTGGTTTGCAGCCTATAGACAGCAATATAATCAGTAAAACGACTTATCTGTATATCACTAATAACTTTTACTGATGAAAATAACCCTGCGCCAGCTCGAAGTATTTGCCGCCATTGCCAGTCATGGGCAGGTGACACGCGCCGCCCAGGCTGTGGCGATGACGCAGGCTGCTGCCAGCATGGCACTGGCCGATCTGGAGGCGCAGCTCGGAGTGATGCTCTTCGATCGTGTGGGGCGGCAACTGCGTCTCAACGATTCTGGCCGTGAGTTGTTGCCGCGAGCGCGTGAGGTGCTCGATCGCGTACAGGATATCGAGCAACTCGTAGGCAGCACTTCACCGGCTTTTGATCTGCATCTGGGCGCCAGCGTAACCATTGGCAATCACCTGATGCCGGCCCTGATCGCCCGTATCAAGGCAGAGTATCCACAGGGGCGTGTGCACGTCTCCCGCTACAACTCCGAGCAGGTGCTCGCACATCTGGCGGCCTTTCGGCTGGATCTGGGGTTTGTCGAGGGCTTTGCAGATAACGGCGAGGTGCAGCGTTTCCCGTGGCGACAGGACCGGCTTGTGGCATTTGCCGCCCCGGGTCATCCATTGGTGGGGCAGGTGTGTGCCTTGCCTGATCTTGCACGGGCCGAGTGGGTGTTGCGTGAGGCGGGCTCGGGTACTCGCGAGGTGTTTGAGCAGGCTTGCTTGGAGCGGGGCTTCTCGCCCCGCGTGGCGCTCGAACTGGAACAGCCCGAAGCGATTCGCCAGTGCGTGAAGGCAGGTCTGGGTCTGGGCTGCCTTTCCGAACTGGAACTCGAAGATGCCTTTCGTGCCGGTTCGCTGGTGCCACTGCAAACGCCAGATCTGGTGATGCTGCGCCACCTCGATGTGGTGATCAATCGCCACAAGTTCATCAGTCACGGCATTTCTGCCGTGCTGCATGCCTGTGGGATTGATGCTGCAGAGCTGCGAGCCGGGATAGACTGAAGCGAGCAGGGATGCTTTTCGGCGTTTTGTGCTGCAGAGTCAGTCGTCCGAGTCGCCTGAAGCAAAGGTGTTGTTGAAGTTGCTGCGGGGGTTGTTGGGGTCATTGGGATCGTCCGGCCTTGCCAGTGGCGCAAGCAGGCGGTGCGGAATGCCCTGCCAGTTTTCGGTGACGAATGTGCGTGCAGCGTAGAAATTGCTGTAGTGGCCGGTAAGTTTGATGTGCCGGCCATCCTTGAATTCAAGGGTGATGCCGGTGATGTCGTTCTGGTAATCCGGCTGCAG
Organism: Rhodocyclaceae bacterium UBA1310; assembly: GCA_002307175.1. Lineage (GTDB taxonomy): Bacteria > Pseudomonadota > Gammaproteobacteria > Burkholderiales > Rhodocyclaceae > Uliginosibacterium. The sequence continues at coordinate 1,160 of DBTS01000135.1, read as the reverse complement.
CAGAATCTCCCGGATGTCGTCCCGTGTGCGGCGCTTCGAAGGCTGCAGGCCGAAAAGCTTGAAACTGTCGATGTGTTCTGCGTCGAGCTTCACGACAGCTGAGGTGCGCCACAGGCCAAAGAGTATGAAGGGCAGCAGCAGGATTGAGAATCCGGCGCGTTCCGGCAGGGTGAGTTGGGGAATGCCCCAAACGACCCACAAAACCAGCGCAGCAATGATCAGCAGAGCGAAAAAGGGGATTCGTAAGGTCAGGACGACAGGACTTTCTGTTTTCATCTGTGCTTGGATGGGCTGCTTGGCGATGTTTCGATATTACTCCTGTTAAATGCGATCGGCGTACAAAAAAGACTGCGAAATTCAGGGTGGCAGGGCAATGCTTGGCATGCTGCAGGTATCGGATCAGTCGTCTGGGAGTTCCGGTTTCGCTGTGGGCGCGAGGACGCGGTGGGGGATCTGCGGCCAGTTTCTGAGGATGAATATGTGTGCGGCGCAAAAATTGGTGTAATAACCTGAGAGCTTGAGATGCTGACCGTTGCTGAATTCAAGGGTGATACTGGTGATGTCATTCAGGTGATCGGGCTGCAGGAGGATCATGCGGATGTTGCTGATGTCCTGGTGCGCTGACAGCCTGAGACCGAAGAGCGTAAAAGTATCGACGTAGGTGTCGCCGAGTTTCACGGCAATCGAGACGCGCCACAGGCAGAAAAGCATGCAGGGCAGCAGGAGGACGGAAAGCTCTGTGCATGCCAAAACGTCGAACTGGAGCATCGACCAGACTGCCCACAAGATGATCCCTTCGACGGCAAGAACGGCCAGAAAGGGCACTTTCAGGTTCAGGACGACAGGACTTTCAGCCTTCATGTGTTTGGAATCGCGGCCTGGAACGGATTTTTGATTTTACTCCAGGTGAATGCGTTTGGCGTATGAAATGAAACTTGCTTCGGGTTTAAAAAAACGGTCATTCAGACTTTTGTGTGGGTCGCAAATCGCTTCTGCAGGCGCCAACGCAGGGCCGATACCCTGAGCACTCACCACGCCTGGCTTAGGACATGAAGACATACCCACACTAAAGCCTAAGAAGCTGTTCATGATCTTACTGCGAAGGCGTGATTGGGCCTCCTCATTTGGCACAGCGGCTGCTCGAAATCCTCATTTATGCG
>DBTS01000044.1:68531-73930 GCA_002307175.1 Rhodocyclaceae bacterium UBA1310 | reverse complement strand
TGGACCGATGTGGACCTGACCCCGAAGGGCGTGGAAGAAGCCCGCGCTGCCGGCAAATTGCTGCGCGAACAAGGGTATAGCTTTGATGTGGCTTTCACGTCGATGCTCAAGCGTGCCAACAAGACGTTGAATGTGGTTCTTGAAGAGCTTGACGAACTGTGGATTCCGGTCGAACACGACTGGCGCCTGAACGAACGCCACTACGGCGCCCTGCAGGGCCTGAACAAGGCGGAAACGGCCGCCAAGTTCGGCGATGAGCAGGTTCTGGTGTGGCGTCGTTCCTACGACGTGCCGCCGCCCGCGCTGGAAGCCGGCGATGCCCGCCTGGACGACAAGAGCCCGCGTTACGCTTCCATGAAGCCCGGTGAATTTCCTCACACCGAATGTCTGAAGGATACGGTTGCTCGTTTCGTGCCGTACTGGAAAGACACCATCGCCCCGGTCGTGAAGTCTGGCAAGCGCGTGGTCATCGCAGCCCACGGCAACAGCCTGCGCGCCCTGATCAAGTATCTGGACGACGTTTCCGACGAAGAAATCATCGGCATCAACATCCCCACGGCCCAGCCGCTGGTGTATGAGCTGGATGCCAACCTGAAGCCGATCAAGCACTATTATCTGGCGGACCCCGAAGCCATTGCTGCGGCAATGAATGCGGTGGCCAATCAGGGCAAGGCCAAGGCCTGATCGATGATATGGCAGGTGGCCCGTGTGCTGTGTCTGGCAGGGGCCTGCCTGTCCATTTTGCCCGCATGGGCAGTGCCGGCCGACGGCAAGCGTGGTGACTTGTCGGCCCTGCGTGAAAAGATCCGCGATCTGCAGGACGATATCGCGCACAGCGAAGAAAATCATGGTGAGGCTGCCGACGAACTGGCAGCTTCCGACAAAAGTATTGCGGCAACACAGATGCGGCTGCGCGAGATTGCGCGCTCCCGTGAGCAGGCCGAGGCGCAGATCGCCGGCCTCAATGAGCAGCGTGTTGCCATCGAAAACGAACTCTCGGTGCTGCGCAAGCAGCTCGGTGACGCCATCTTCCGTACCTATGTGGAGGGCGGGCAGGGTGGCGCACGCAGCTTTCTGAGCGGCGACAATCCCAACCAGATTTCCCGCGATGCGTACTACCTGGAGCAGATCGCCCGGCAGCGCATGCAGGCCATCAACCAGGCGCGAGGCGACATGCAGAAGCTTGCGCAGATCATGGCGGCGGCAGAAGCCCGGCGCAGCCAACTGGTGGTGCTGGAGGCGCAGCGGAAAGACGAACAGGCCACGCTGGTACGCGAGCGTGCCAAGCAGCGTGAAGTGCTCAACCAGATATCCACCCAGTTGCGCAGCCAGCGGCGCCAGATGGCGACCCTGCAGCGCGACGAGGGGCGCATGGAAAAACTCATTCAGGGCCTCGATCGGATCGCCCGGTCTCTGCCGCCCCGGGTACCCCGGGCGGTGGCTTCAGCTCCCGTAGCCTCTTCCGGGGTAAGTTCGAGCCGGGCCTCCCACAGCAAGGAGGGGGGCAAGGATCAGGCGTCCCAGACCGGCAAGGAGACTGAAGGCAGCAAGGAATCCTCTTCCGTACCCAAGGAGCCAGTGGCAGGCAAGACGGATGCCGTTGCCCAGCCCGATCATACAGAGGCTTCTTTCGGCGCACGCCGTGGGCACCTGCGCTGGCCAGTGCGTGGGGAACTGTCTGGGCGCTTTGGTGCTCCAAGAATGGAAGGTGGTGCCACATGGCGGGGTGTATTCATTCGCGCCGCCAACGGGACGGAAGTACATGCCGTGGCCGACGGAAAGGTGGTTTTTGCCGATTGGATGCGCGGGTTTGGCAACCTGATCATCGTTGAGCACGGCGATGGCTATCTGACGGTGTATGGCAATAACGAATCGGTTTTCAAGTCGCCGGGTGACGATGTTTCTACGGGGGATGTGATCGCCTCTGTCGGGACGAGCGGTGGGCAGGAAGAATCGGGGTTATACTTCGAAATACGCTATCGCGGCCAGCCGCAAGACCCCGCAAAATGGGTTTCCGGCAAGAGCACAAGATAAGTTACTGACGCATTGGAGAAGGAATGGGCAGATTCAAGCAGGTGGGGCTGGTTGTTTGCGGCATGTGTCTGGGTGTATTGGTCAGTTTGCATTTCGCAGCCAATGCTGCCAGGGATACGCCGACGAGTCAGCTGCCTGTTGAAGAGGTTCGCCAGCTGGCGGAAGTCTTCAATGACATCAAGCAATATTATGTCGAGCCGGTCGATGACAAAAAACTTATCGATAATGCCATCGGCGGGATGGTGGCAGGGCTTGATCCGCACTCAACCTATCTGGATGAAGACGCCTTCAAGGATCTGCAGGTTTCGATCAAGGGTGAATTCGGTGGTCTGGGTATCGAAGTGAGCATGGAAGATGGCCTCGTGAAGGTTGTCAGCCCGATCGAAGATACCCCCGCTTTCAAGGCCGGGATCAAGTCTGGTGACCTGATCTTCAAGATCGACGACACTTCGGTGAAGGGCCTGTCCATCTCTGACGCGGTCAAACTGATGCGTGGTGCCCCGAAGACGCAGGTGATCCTGAACGTCTTCCGCAAGGGCGAGTCGCGCCCGCTGGTCTTCAAGCTCACCCGCGAAGTCATCAAGGTTCGTAGCGTGAAATCGAAGATGATCGAGCCGGGCTATGGCTATGTGCGCGTGACACAGTTCCAGGAACAGACCACTGCCGATCTGGCCCATCATCTTGAAGAGCTTTCCAAGAATGGTCCGCTCAAGGGGTTGGTGCTTGATCTGCGCAACAATCCGGGCGGGCTGATTGATTCCGCTGTGGGTGTGTCGGCTGCCTTCCTGCCGCAGAAGAGCCTCGTGGTGTATTCCGAAGGCCGTACGCCGGATACCAAGCGCCGATATCTGGCTGTGCCGGATGATTACGCACGCGATGCCGGCGATCAGCTCAAGAATCTACCCAAGGTGTTCAAGAATGTGCCGATGGTGGTGCTGATCAACGGCGGTTCGGCTTCTGCCTCGGAAATCGTGGCTGGTGCGCTGCAGGATTACAAGCGCGCCAAGCTCCTGGGTATCCGCAGTTTCGGCAAGGGCTCCGTGCAGTCGGTGTTCCAGATCGTTCCGGGAAAATCGGGCATCAAGATCACCATCGCGAAGTACTTCACGCCGAATGGCCGTTCGATCCAGGCCAAGGGGATTGAGCCGGATTACCTCGTGGATGAAACGCCGAATGGTTCTTCCGAGCCTTTCCTCCGTGAAGCCGACCTGACGCACCATCTGGCAAACCCGAACGATCAGTCCGCACCGGCAGCTGCTCCTCCCGCTGCCGCATCGGAACCCAAGGCAGCCTCTTCCAAATCGCGCAACAGCAATGCGGATGACGACGCCGAGCTGCCGCGCTTTGAAATTGCCGGCAAGGGCGACTATCAATATGAACAGGCACTCAATTTGTTGAAGGGCTTGCCGGTTGCCGTGCGCAAGAGCCCTGAAGACAGCGTGCCGAAGGCTGATGCATCTGCACCCTGAGATGCATTGGTAGCGCAGGGGGAGCATAACTGCTCCCTCCCGTGAGTCCTTTGCAGGAGGTGTGCCATGATGCGTCGCGAAATTGCCTACAAACTTGCCGGCCGCGTACATCAGGCTGGCAATGCGCTGGAGGGGCTCTTCAGCCATCACGATCTGCGTCTGTCTGCACATACTGAAGATGAAATAGCCAAAGCCCTGGTTGTGCTGCATGCACAGCCAGGGCTTTCTGTTTTACGCATGGCACAGACAAATGTGCTGCATCTGGATTATGCGCTGGCGCAGTGCAGCCTCAGGATGATCGAGAATCTGCTCATCGGGCATGGCGTGGCCCTGGATGATTCGGTGGGGGCGCGCATGCGCCGTGCCCTGACACACTTCCGCGAAGATACGCAGATTCGCAATGCCGCTTCACCGCAGCGCCTGATCAAGCAATCCAACCATGTGTATGTGAAGGCGTACGAACACCATCCGCATGGCGATCACGACGATACGCCGCCAGAACTGCGGGAAATCAAGTAGGGGTTTGGGGTCGGTGCAGAAAAAAGTGTGAAAAAGGCTGATCAGGGTGATCAGCCTTTTTCTTCTGCGGCGGCGGCGCTCAGTGTACCGTCGGAGCATCCGGGCCGAACAGGGCCAGTGCTTCTTCTGGGGAAAACCGGTATTCGTGATTGGAAAGATCGTCGTGGATCAGTACTTCGCCGTGTTCGGCGAGGATGGATTCGATCTCTGCCTTGCCCAGGCTGCGCAGCATGGCAGTGATTTTATTGGGGTCTGGCGGGAAATCGTGCCGCACCGGCAGGGGTTCAAACAGGCGCACGGTTTCTTCGGCAAACAGACGCCCCAGCAGGGTGGGCGCATCGAAGCTGAACAATTCTTCCTGGCTGAGTGTCGAGGCAAAGTGCTCGATACGGTTCCATCCATCGGCATCGAGCAGATCGGCACCGGGGAGTTTTTGCAGAAAGATTCCGGCAGCCTGCTCTCCGTTGGCTGCCAGGAACAGCCATGCCGGCTGCTGCTCGGATTGCGCGAGGTAGTGGCTGAATATTTCTGCGATTGTCTCCCCCTCGATGGGCACGTAACTCTGGTAAGGCTGGCGAGCGCCTTCCATATCCAGTGACATGAGTAGTTGCCCGTCGGCAAACATGCTGCCCAGATCTGCCTGGCTGGGGGCTTCCGGGGTGTGGCGTGCGTAGGCCCGCAGGTTCAGGTCTTCCGTGCAGTCGACAACCAGCAGCGAGACCGGGCCGTGTCCGCTCAGCTGAAAAGTCAGCCGCGCCGGCTGCTTCAGATTGCCGCCGATGAGCGCTGAGATGGCACACATCTGGCCGAGCGTGGAACCCACGGCTGGGGGGTAATTGCGGCGTTCACAGATGGCCTGCCACACGGTATCGAGTTTGATGATGGCGCCACGGACATCGAGGTCTTCCAGCAGAAAGCGGGTCAGCGTATTGCTCATTGATCGGTATTTCCAAAAATCCTTGCATAGTGTGATTCATCGAAGCCCAGTACGGGCTCTGCCGCACCGAGGATCAAGGGTCGCTTGATCAGGCTGGGGTTGGCGCCCATCAGGCGGATAGCCTTGCTCTGATCAAGATTCTCCCGGTCTGCTTCGCTGAGTTTGCGCCAGGTGGTGCCGCGCGTATTCACGAGGCTCTGCCAGGGGACTATCTGGCACCATTGTTCCAGTGTGGCAGCATCGATGCCGGCTTTCTTGTAATCATGAAAGTCGTAGGCAATGTCGCGAGCCTTGAGCCATTCAAAGGCTTTCTGCATGGTGCTGCACTGCTTGATGCCATAGATCCTGAGCATGAAATGTCCCGGCAGAAAATAAAACAGGGGTGATTTTCTCATTGACAGAGCTTTCTGCATACCTCTGAGAAGCTGTTCATGATCTTA
>DBTS01000044.1:54300-68235 GCA_002307175.1 Rhodocyclaceae bacterium UBA1310 | reverse complement strand
GCTGCTCGAAATCCTCATGTATTCCAATACACTCCGGTTTCTGTGCTGCTCTTCGGCCCACTGACGCCTTCTCGCTACAGATCGTGAACAGCTTCTGAGTGTATGCCTGGCATGTGCGCCCGATGTGTCTTGTGCGGTACTTTGGGCGGTAAGGAACACGCCGGGGGTGAAGCGTGAGAAAATGCCTGCAAATAGTTTTGGTCTTGATGGCAGGACGAATGAAGAAAATCGCGGAATGTCTTTGTTTTTTCAGTTTATTGGGATTTCTGGCCCTTCCTGTGGAAGCAGCAACACACAAGAAGCCAGCCACGTCATCATCCACCAATCACGCTACGCAGCATACCGCGCAGAAAACGTCGTCCAGCAAAACCCGGAAATCAGCCCCTGCGCTGAAAAACAGCAGTTCGGCTGCGGCGCACGCTGGAGCGAGCCACAAATCCGGCACAGGCCCCCGCACCTGCCGGACGGTGAAAAATCACAAGGGCAAGAGCCAGCGAGTCTGTTCGACTGCGCAATCTGCCGCGCCAGAAGAACCCGCGTTACGCAGCCCTATCCGTGAAAATGCGCTGGACGATAGCGCGCCGGCTAGCGGGCGGAATGGCGAGATTAAGGCCCGTACGGTGCCGGATCACGCTTATGCGGTGGATGGCGAAACCTTTTTCTATCAGGGCAAGAAATACCGCATTGCCGGTCTGAGTGGTACTGGCGGTAGCGATATGGACAAGCAGCGCCTGCAGAAGGCACTTGATGGCGGCGCCCTGAATGTTGATACCGTGGGCACCGATGATTCCGGGATGTCAGTGGCCAATGTCACAGTCAACGGCCAGAGCCTGCTCGATCAGCTGCGCTGATTGAGGGTGACCCCGCCCTGCGCGGGCAGGGTGTGCCGGTTTGCGTGGCAACGGTGTTGCCACGCGGGCTTGTCAGAGCCAGCCTTAGTGCAGATGCTTGGGCAACTGCTCGGCCTTGTCTTCAGGCAATTCGGCGTGCACAGCTTCGCCTTCGGGGGAAGGGTACATCGGCGCGCCGCAATCATCGCAGTATTCCAGCGGGTAGCGGTTGTCGAGATGTTCAATGCGGGTGACACCGCTATCTTTCAGGCAGGCTTCGATCTGCCCCGGTACATCGGCGGAATCATCCTCCGGGCCTAGCAGCGGCCACACCACGCCATGCACAACCTTGTTGTCCGATACGGTGGTAAAGCCGATGCGGTATTCCTCGATCTGGCGTTCGTAGAATGGCGCCACAATGGCGCGCAACTCGCCCGGGGCGACATCCAGCGTGGTACTCAGGAAAGCCACGGAGGCGCGCACCGAATAGGCACGTGAGGCACGGTCTGCCTGCCGACAGGCTGCGAAATAAGCGTCCGGCAACACCAGTTCCATGGCACAGCCTGCAAGCATCGGCAGCAGGCAGGCCCCGCCCTGGGCACGCCATTGTTCAAGGGCCTGTTCGCGAGAGCCATCCTGATCCTGCCAGCGGAAAATCGGGGTGCCGGGTTTGACATGCACCGCCGCCAGGATGTAGCGCAGATCAGAGAGAAAGCGCGAAGTTTCGGGTAGCGTCTCAGGCTCGACGTGAAGGATGCCGCCATTTTCCGCTACTTCCGTCATCTGCGCGGTGAAACGGGCTGTTTCGCAGTAACCCTGCGGAAGCTGGTCCGGGCTGAAGAGCACGTCGGCAACCCCGAGCTTCACGTCCTTGGACAGTACGTGAGCCTGCAGGTGTACGCGCAGATTGTTGATGACCTTGGCGGGGACCGTGGTGGCAGGAATCGAGAAGCGTGACCACGCGAGCACCGGTGCGGCAAGCAGCAGCGTGATGCCTTTTTCGTCGGCACGCTGCTCGCTGCGGGTTTCCAGGATGTCCGCGAGCACGTCATAGGCGCGTGTATTGGTGGCGAACAGGTGGTCCAGTGCGGTGGTCAGCGTATCTTCGCTGCCAGAGCTAAGCAGGCTGTCGATCTCGGTGGCAAGCTGTTCTTCCCAGTGTGCATCTTCGGCGCGACTGCCGGATTCGGCTGTACCGCTTGCCAGCCAGAGGAGAAGTTCTGCTTCGCGTGGAATGCCGCTGCGACGTCCGAAACGGGAACGCTTCATATTGGAAATACGGGTCGGGTGAATCTTGGGAGTCTAGCACCACTCCGCCGGGGACACCCGTTCCGCCTCAATAACGGCGTGTCGGCAAACGTATCAACGCGCCGAGGGCTTGCTTAGCAGTGGTTTTAGCGCAGGCCAGATATTGTTCAGAATCATGGGCTGGGCAGGTGCGAGTGGATGAATACCGTCACCCTGGAACAGATCTGCCTTCTGGGCGAAGCCTTCCATCATGAAGGGAACCAGGCCTGTGTTGTATTTTTTTGCGAGCCCGGTATAGATTGAGCGGAACTTTTCATCGAAGACCGGACCGAAGTTGGGAGGCATGCGCATGCCGATCAGCACGACGCGGGCGCCTGCTGCCTGGCTCTTCTCTATCATGCTGGCAAGATTGGCGTGCATGGCGGGCAGGGGCAGACTACGCAAACCATCGTTGGCTCCCAACTCGATGAGTATGACAGATGGTTTGTTGCGGGAAAGTGCCTCGGGCAGGCGGGCGAGCCCGCCGGCAGTGGTTTCGCCACTGATGCTGGCATTTACCACCTGGTAGCGGTAGCCTTCCTGGGTGAGCTTGTGCTCCAGCAGGATTGGCCAGGCGGATTCCTGGGCGATGCCGTAGGCGGCGGAAAGGCTGTCCCCCCACACCAGCAGGGTTGCGCTCTGGGCAGATTGGAAAAACATGCTAGCAAACAGGATTACAAGACCGCGTAACATTCGCGAATACTCCGGGCCGGTTCTGTCAGTCGAAAATATCAGCAAATCAGTTGTGCTGGCTGACGGCGGCACACTGAACATTCTGCAGGATATCGGCTTTGCCGTGGAGCCGGGTGAGACGGTTGCCGTGGTCGGCGCGTCTGGCTCGGGCAAATCCACTCTGCTCGGACTCCTTGCCGGGCTGGATGTTCCCAGTGCCGGCAGTATCGCCATCAACGGCCAGTCGGTCTTCGATCTGGATGAGGACGGGCGGGCAGCCCTGCGTGGCGAGCAGATCGGTTTCGTGTTCCAGTCGTTCCAGCTGTTGCCGGCACTGACCGCGCTGGAAAATGTGATGATGCCGCTAGAACTCGCCGGGCGCGGCCAGCCGACGCAAACCGCCCGCCTGTGGCTGGAGCGCGTCGGCCTCGCGCAGCGGCAATCCCATTACCCGAAGCATCTGTCGGGCGGCGAGCAGCAGCGTGTTGCCCTGGCGCGGGCATTTGCGATGCAGCCTTCGCTGCTTTTGGCTGATGAGCCGACCGGCAATCTGGATGCGGCAACCGGCAAACATATCATTGAGTTGATGTTCGAACTCAATCAGGAGAGCGGCGTGACACTGCTCCTGGTGACGCATGACGAAAGCCTGGCTGCCGCCTGCCAACGCAGAATCCATCTTGCCGGGGGGCGGATGGTGCAATCCTGAGCCCGATTCCCTGATATCTATTCTATTCCCGGCTCAGGCTGTTCTGCCCCGCGACATCACAGGGATCAAATCAGTGGGAATCGGCACAGGGCTCTCGTCGGGGTCGGGAATGCTGGGTGAGAGTGCGTATTCCTCGGCCTTTTCCCGCCACTCGACGAGTTCCATCTGACCGTCGAAGTGTTCGACAATGGCGGTGCAGCTATCCACCCAGTCACCACAGTTGATGTAGGTGACTCCCTGTATCTGTTTGATGGCGGCTGCATGGATGTGGCCGCAGATGATGCCGTCCACGCCTTTTTCGCGCATTCCGCGCACGACGGAATCCTCGAAATCGAAGATGAAACTGACAGCTGTCTTGACCTTGCGTTTGGCGTAGCCTGCAAGTGACCAGTAGCCCGAGATGCCCAGCCGGCAGCGTACGCGCGAGAGCCAACCATTCAGACGGACCAGGGTGTTGTAGGCCACATCACCGAGGATTGCGACCCAGCGGTGATGGCGCGTCACCTGATCATATTCATCGCCGTGGATCAGCAGATAGCGCTTGCCGTTGAGGCCCGTGTGGATATATTCATGGCGTAATTCGATGTCGCCGAGGCTGATGCCGCAATGTTCGCGCAGAGCCTCATCGTGATTGCCGGGCACATAGACGATTTTTACGCCCTTTCGGGCGCGCCGCAGCAGCTTTTGCACGAATGTGTTCTGCGCTGTATTCCAGTGCACCCCCCTGTTCATGGCCCAGAAATCAATGATATCGCCAAGCAGGAAAATGTATTCGGAGTCGTAGTTGCGAAGAAAAGCGAGCAGGCTGTCGGCCTGGCACCCACGGGTACCCAGGTGGATGTCTGAGAGAAATATCGAGCGTACTTGCGGCATGCTTGTGCTTGCCCCTGATGGTTTGCCTGCCGGGGCACGATACAGAGCAAGTATGACCGAATGATGAATTTCCGAAGTTTCCGACCAAAGTACCCGTGCGGCCTACAAGGGGCTTGGCGCAGCGTGGACTTGGCTTGTAGGTTAAAATTGTAAACTGGCTTTAAGCAAGTGGGGCAGGGCCCGTGGATATTCACGATGTACGTCAAATCTGGCAAAAACGTAGAGTGCGGCTGACGCTCAAGGTGGTACTGGGGTGTCTTGCAGCATTCATCGTGCTCACGCCTCTGCTGGTTCCGCCTGCATTGCGCTGGGCGATCGAGACGCAGGGCAGCAAGGCCTTGGGGCGGAATGTCAGGGTCGAAGGGGCGTCCTTCAACCCGCTGACCTTATCGGCCACTCTGCGTGGCTTGCATATCAGCGAAGCTGACGGCAAGCAGGATTTCGTCAAGCTTGATCTGCTGCGTGCCAACCTGTCTCTGGCATCTCTCTGGTATCGCGGTGTGGTACTTGATGCCTTGCGCGTTGAGCATCCCTATGTGCGGATCGAGCGGCAGGCCGACAATCATTTCAATTTCAGCGACATCCTGCAGAAGCTCTCTGGGGGCTCAAAGCCGGCGACTCCCGAACAGGCTTCCAGCCCTGTACGGTTCTCAGTGAGCAATATCGAGCTTGCCGATGGGCAGATCGTGTTCGATGACAAACCGGTACAGCGTGTACATCAGATCACGCGTCTGAATATTGGCGTGCCCTTCGTGTCAAATCTTCCCGCACGCCTGAACAGCTATGTGCAGCCGCGCGTTGAGGCGGACATCAACGGGGTCGATTTTCGCCTGAGTGGCGAACTCAAGCCTTTCTCCGATCATCGTGAGGCGAGCCTGGAACTCACGTTTGACCCCATCGACATCACGCAGTATCTGGTTTATGTCCCGGCGAAATTGCCGCTCAGGATCGAGCGGGCGAAGTTTTCGTCGGCAGTGCATCTGGTCTGGGCCAGCGGCTCGGCGACACAGCCTTCTTCCCTGGCTTTGAGTGGCAAGCTCGGGTTGCAGAATGTCAGCATCAGGGATCTGCACGGGGAACCAGTGCTCGCCCTGGATAATCTGGCCGTCGACATCGGGCGCCTGGAGCCGCTTGCCACGCCACTCCTGGCACAAATCAATTCAGTCAGGTTGGATGCGCCGAAGCTTGATCTGGGCCGCAAAAAAAATGGTGAGATCAATCTCGCCATGTTTGCGGCTAGCCAACCGGCTACTAAAACGAAGGTGCCGGCGGATTCCAGGGCGGCAGAGGCGCAGACGCCACGCATTAGCATTGGTGAGCTAGCGGTGCACAAGGGAAATCTGCACTGGCATGACCAGAGCGTGGGAGAGGGATTCCAGACCTCGCTGGGGAATATCGAGATTGCGCTCAATGCGCTTGACCTTACTGCAGACAAGCCTGCGAAGCTCAGCATCAAGGGGCAGGGGGGGCACGGTGAGGCGCTGGCGCTTGAGGCGCAGCTGGCCATCAAGCCGGGGAAATACGACGGGCATTTGAGTCTGGGGCATCTTGGGCTGGAAACCTACAGACCTTATTACGCCCGCTTCCTGGGGGATGGCCGTCTCAAGGGGAATGCCAGCCTCGAAGGCAATTTTGCCGTGCAGAACGGCGATACCGGGCCAGCGGTGAGCCTGAATGCCGTGGCGGTGGATTTCAAGGATCTCAGTCTTGCCGGGGAGCATGACAAACAGCCCCAGATGAGCTTGCCCGATACGCACGCCGAAGGCATTCGCATGGATCTGTCCAGGCATGAACTGGTGCTCGGCCAGATCACCAGCAGTGATGCGCGTCTGCGCCTGGAGCGTGACAAGAATGGGCAATTGACTTTGCTGCGCCTGCTGCAGGCGCCACCCTCCCGTGCCGTTGCGGCAACACAGTCTGTGCCTGTGGCGGCAGGAGAGTCTGGTGCTAGTGCCGATGCTCAGCCTTGGCATCTGAGCCTGGGAGGGCTGGCACTGAAGGGATGGGGCCTGCATTTTGATGATAATTCCGGCAGCAGTCCGGTTTCGCTGGAGGTGGCGGATTTCGGTCTGCAGGTCAAGGATTGGTCGAACGAAGCGCACAATCAGGCGCAGGTGGATCTCGCTGCGCGTGTGAACAAGGCCGGGCGTCTGGCACTCAATGGCAAGCTTGGCACCCAGCCTGTACAGGGTAGTGTGCATGCGGATATCCGGGATGTCGATTTTGTCGCGGTGCAGCCGTATGTCGACGATCTTTACCGGATTCTGGTGACTCGCGGCAAGCTATCTGCGCGGGGTGATCTGGTGTTTGATCTGAGCAATCCAGCCACGCCCGATTTGCGTTACAAGGGCAATCTGTCGGTTGCGGATTTCAATTCGCTGGATCGCTTGAATAACACGGATTTCATGCGCTGGAAGCTGTTTGCCTTCAATAACGTTAGCCTGCAAACCCAGCCCCTGGCGCTGACCACACAGGAAATCCGCCTGGAAGACTTCTACAGCCGCCTCATTCTTGATGAAAAGGGGCGCCTGAATGTGCGTGAGCTGGCAAGCGCCGAGGAAGAAGAGGCCGCCGCCGCAGCGGATGCAGACAAACCCAAAGCCCGGCAGCTGGCACCCAGGGGGGGCGTGGCTGCTGGTGCAAAGTCAGGTATGGCTTCAGGCGTCGCATCGACGCAGAAAATGCCTCAGATCCGGATCGGCAAGATCGTGTTCGCCGATGGGCATATCAACTATAACGACCGCTTTGTCAAACCCAACTATGAGGCCAACCTGCTTGCGGTCAATGGCGGGCTGACGGGCTTCTCCAGCGACCCCTCCACGCTGGCTGCCCTGAATCTCAAGGCGCGCATGGATGGTGCGGCCCCGGTTACCGTGAGCGGGGAGTTGAATCCTTTCCGCAAGGATGGATATCTGGATATCAAGGCTGATGTGCGCGATGTGGATCTGGTGGGGGCTTCGACCTACTCGGCCAAATATGTTGGCTACGGGATCGAGAAGGGCAAGCTGTCGATGGCGGTGCAGTATCAGGTGCGCGACCGCAAACTCACCGCAGAAAACCATGTGACGCTTGATCAGCTGACCTTTGGCAAGAAGACTGAAAGTGCCGACGCCACCAAGCTGCCGGTGCTGTTTGCGGTTTCCCTGCTCAAGGACAGGCATGGAGTGATCGATGTGAATCTGCCGATTTCTGGCTCCCTGGATGATCCGGAGTTTTCGGTGGGGGGCGTGATTGTCAGGGTGATTGTGAATCTGATCGGAAAGGCGGTGACGGCACCGTTCTCACTGATAGGTTCAGTCTTTGGCAATGGTGAGGAATTGTCCTATCTGGATTTTGCTCCGGGTTCTGCCGCCATTGCCCCGGCGGGTGAGGAAAAGTTGAATGCCCTGGCGAAGGCGTTGGCAGACCGCCCGGCGCTCAAGCTGGAGATTGCTGGTCGCGCCGATCCGGCGGCAGATGTGACGGGCCTCAAGCGTGCCCGCCTGGATGACCGGCTGCGTGCGCTCAAAGCGGAAGCGCTGGTCAAACGCGGGGAGTCGGTGGGCGAGGTGGATCAGTTGCAGATTGAAGCTGCCGAGTACGCTGCCCTGCTCACCAAGGCGTATGAGTCGGCCAGGATTGATGCCAGACCGCGCAATGCATTGGGTCTGCTGAAGACGGTGCCGGTGGCGGAGATGGAAAAAATCATTCTCGCCAGTTATGTGATTTCCGATGATGATCTGGAGGCTTTGGCTGATCAGCGTGCCCAGGCCGTCAGAACACACTTCCTGGATCAGTCCGGAATTGCCGCAGACCGCATCTTCCTGCTCTCCAGTGAAGGGGCTGCCGAACCCGATGATGGCAAACCTGCCCAGGCAAGAGCTGAATTTCTGCTGAAATGAGTGAGATGATCTGACCCGTCCGGAACGTTTTGCGTAAAAGTTTTCAGAAACTTTGCCGTTAAGCTTCGTAGAATCGTAACGGGCGAAATCAGAAGCGCTAAAAAATGAACCTGATGAGGGCGCCTGGAGCGATCCTTCTGCCGTAGCCGCAGAGGGCGTTCCAGGCCGGATTGTTCCGGTTGATTTGCTTATCGTTGCTGGCCCCCGTTGCACCGTATCGATTTTGAATGTCGAAAGGGTGAGTGTGGGGCAGACCGAGATTCAGAACGCTGCAAATCCAGCAGGGTTTGGGCAGGACACCGGAGAACTCTTTTTGCTCGACGGAGAGCTGCCGGTATTGCAGGGCGAGCCCTGGCACATTCTCATCACCGACGATGATGAAGAAGTGCATCGGGCCACTGAATTTGCCCTGCGCAAGGCCGAGGTCGACGGGCGTCCGCTGGCGCTGATTCATGCCTACAGCGCCAGGCAGGCCAGAGACATCCTTGCCAGCCAGCGTGGCATTGCGGTTGCCATGGTGGATGTTGTCATGGAAACACCGGATGCCGGGCTGCAGCTCGTGGAGGCGATACGCAAGGAGTTGGGGAACACCTCCGTGCGTATCGTGTTGCGGACCGGGCAACCCGGCTACGCGCCCGAACTTGAAGTGATCCGCCGGTACGATATCAACGATTACCGAACCAAGAGCGAACTGACCCAGAACCGCCTGCTCACGACGCTGATAGCGGCAATTCGGGCCTATGCCCAGATTGAGGCCGTGCAGGCGGCGAACCGTGGCATGGAGACGGTGGCACGTGCCTCCCATGAAATCTTCAAACTCCGGTCCACGCGTGATTTTTCACGGATTCTCCTGACCCGTGTGAAGGAGCTGTTGGGGCGCCCGGTGGATGGGTTGGTGTGTCTGCAACATGATCCGAATACAGAAGGCGAAGCTGGGTTGTATGTCGAGCACGCCACCGGGTGCTATCTCCAAAAGCTTGGCAGTCCCGTGGGGCAGGTGCTGGATGTGGAACTTCTGCGCGTGATCCAGCGTAGCGTGGCAGCACGAACCTGTCTCTTTGAGCCACTCCGGACCGTCATGTGGCTGGGCAATTGCGGGCGGGATGCGGTGGTTGTGGTTGATCTTGACCAATCTCTCTCGGAGCTTGAGCGCAGCCTGCTGGAAATGTATGCGGCCAGTCTTGGGGTGGGTTTCGAAAACGTTGATCTCATCGAACGCCTGGATTTCTTTGCCTACCATGATCCGCTGACCCATCTGGCCAACCGCACCCGCTTTATCAACGAAATTGATCAGGATCTGTTCAAGGAGCATGCCGCCCCGCAGGGGCTTGCAATCATCGATATCGTGCGGTTTTCCGAGATCAATGATTCCCTTGGGCACCGGAGTGGAGATTCGCTGCTGATCGCGGTCGCCAAACGCCTGCGCACGGCGCTGGGCCCTGAATCCCTGCTGGCGCGCCTGTCTGCCGACTGGTTCGGTGCCTACGGACCATTGGAGGTGCTGGACGTCCAGCGCATCAGGGCGGCATTTGAAGCCCCGTTCTTTGTTCACGGACATGCGCTGGCAATCCGTTTGCGCATGGGGATCGTGCGGCTTGATCAGTGCAAGGGCAATGCCGTCGAATTGCTGCGCAATGCCAGTCTGGCTATTCGTAGCGTGCACGATGCCGGCAGTGAAGCCTGCGGCTATTTTTCGGCGGATATGTCCGAAGATGCCAGAACCCGGGTGAGCTTGCTGCATGCCCTGCGCGCGGCGATTGATTTCAAGCGTGGCCTGTCTCTGGTCTATCAGCCTGTTGTGAATGTGCAGAGTGGCCGGGCGGTGGCTGTTGAAGCCCTGCTGCGCTGGCGCAATGATCAGGGGATGGATATTCCTCCGGCGCGGTTTGTGCCGCTGGCCGAGAGTACTGGGATGATCAACGAGCTGGGGCTGTGGGTGCTGGAAAAAGCCCTTGATCAGTTCATCGTCTGGCGTGCCCAGGGGTATTCACAACTGGCACTGTCCATCAACGTCTCGCCGGTGCAGTTGCGTACGCCGCGTTTTGTGGAAAGGATTGTCGCGCTGATCAGGTCTGCAGAGATCAATCCGTCCCTGTTGTGTCTTGAAATTCCAGAGGCAATCAGTCTGGAGAACGTGGAAGAGATTCTGCCGCAGCTTTTGCGTCTGAGAGTCGCCGGGCTGCGTTTGGTACTGGATGATTTTGGTGTTGGTCATGCGTCCTTACCCCAATTGACGCATCTCGCAGTCGATGAGGTGAAGCTGGCGGCAGCCTATGTCCGTCAGCTCATGCGTGGAGGCGATGAACAGCGGATTGCGCTTTCCGTGGTGGATCTGGCGCGTCAGTGCAGTCAGCGTCTGATTATCAAGGGGGTGGAAACTGCAGAGCAGATGCAATGTCTGCTGGAGGCTGATTGCCCTCTGATGCAGGGCTTTCATGTAGCCAGGCCAATGCCCCCGGATCAGCTTGCCGTCTGGCTGACCAGCCAGGGTTAGCCTGTTTGCCGCTGTTTTTTACTTCGGCTGCTAGAGCAGAGTCCGTTCAGGAATGTGGGCGTGAGGATTTGCTGGTTTGCGCCACCTGACCCTTGGTGGGACGATTCTTCGCAGACTGGGACACCTGACGCCGTACCGAACCGCTGGAGAGGACCTGTGGAGGCTTGTGGCCACGCGCCGAGCGTTCAGGAACGGGAAATTCCACATTGGTGGTATCGGTTTCTTCCGGCACCAGCAAAGTGTAGCCAGTGGCTAGGCGCGCATGTGCGGGCAGGCCGTTGGCACTGCGTAAGGTATCCACGCCGGTCTTGAGGCGGGCTGCGACCTGCTCAATGTTGGCTGAACGTGGCAGTGCATAGGTCTTCCAGTTGATCAGCTCTTCAGTAGGGTGATGGGCCAGGTTTTCGCGGAATTTCTGGGCGTTGTCGACGGGCAGCAGCAGGTCGGCGGTGTGGTTGCCCGGGATGATCGGGCGGTTATAAGCCGGGTTGAGTGCCTGAAACTCGCTCAGGGGCATTTCTGCGAGCCGCGCTGCCACAGCCACATCCATTGCCTGGGTACGCTCAACGCTGACGAAATAGGGGTCGTTGGGAATGCTTGGCAGGGTGATGCCATAGCGTTCGGGGTGGGCCACGATCATCTTGATGGCCTCAAATTTGGGGACGTACTGCGCTGTTTCGCGGGGCAGTGTCAGGCTGTTGAAGTCTGTCGGCCTGCCGGCATTGCGATTGGATTGCACAGCACGCATCACGGCATTTTCGCCCCAGTTGTATGAGGCCAGGGCCAGATGCCAGTCTCCCTGCAGTTCATAGACGGCCTGCAGATATTGCAGGGCTGCGCTTGTCGAGGCCAGCACATCGCGACGCTCATCCACCCACCAGTTCTGCTGCAGGCTGAAGTCCTTGCCGGTAGAGGGAATGAACTGCCACAGGCCGGCAGCCTTGGCGGGCGAGAAGGCCATCGGGTTGTAGGCACTTTCCACCAGGGGAAGGAGCGCCAGTTCGGTGGGCATACCGCGTTTTTCAAGCTCGACTACGATGTGATAAAGATACTTGCGCCCACGCTCTAGAATTGCCGTGACGGCCTTGGGGTGTGCAGTGAGAGATGCCAGCTGCTGATCGACAACAGGGCTGGCAAGTTCGGGCATGCTGAAACCACGGCGCATGCGTGACCAGATATCGGGTGCATGACCGGTCATGTCCTGCGTATTGACCGGGCCACGGGCACTGGGCAGATCGGAAATCAGACGGTTCTGGATGTCCGTGTTCTGCGTTGGTGACAGAGTTGGTGAAATAACGTCCCCCATAGGCGAGGGGGCAGCCGGAGCAGCGTTGGCGGCGGTGTATTGTGCGAACGAAGCCAATGAGGCAAGCGTCAGCGTACAGAAAACCAGCAGCTTGATCAGCATTGGGAATCGCTTCATGACTGTGCCAACGCTCCGCGGAGGTGTTTGGAGCCGCATTGTACGGACTCACAAACAAATTGAAAGCAGTGTTTTTTATGGCTGGCGGCTTTGGTGCAAGCCCTAAGCCTGCACTTCACCATACTTCATGCCGCCAGCCAATCACTCAAAACAGCTTGGAGCAGCCTTCCGTCACACAGTTCCCTTTTCTTCACCCGAACGGAAAGCGCGCCGACGATCGTTTTCCGTCAGATGACGCTTGCGCAGGCGGATGGACTTCGGAGTGATTTCCACGAGTTCGTCGTCAGCAATGAACTCGATGGCGGATTCCAGCGTGAGCTGGATCGCCGGCACCAGGCGCACGGCTTCGTCCGTACCGGAAGCACGGATGTTGGTGAGCTGCTTGCCCTTGATGGGGTTCACCACCAGATCGTTGTCACGGCTGTGGATGCCGATGAGCATGCCTTCATAGACCGGATCATTGTGGGTCACAAACATGCGGCCGCGATCCTGCAGCTTCCACAGGGCGTAGGCCACTGCCGTGCCATCTTCCTGCGAAACCAGCACACCATTGCGGCGCTCTGCCATATTGCCGGCAACCGGAGCGAATTCGTCGAAAATGTGGCTGGCAATGCCGGTACCGCGCGTCATGGTGAGGAATTCACCCTGGAAACCGATCAGGCCGCGAGCCGGAATACGGTATTCGAGGCGTGCGCGCCCCTTGCCGTCCGGCGCCATGTCCAGCAGTTCGCCACGGCGACGGCCGAGTTCTTCCATCACGGCGCCCTGGTGACCTTCTTCAACGTCGACGGTGAGCATTTCGTACGGCTCACACCTCACGCCATCAATGGTCTTGTAGACCACGCGCGGACGGCCCACGGCGAGTTCAAAGCCTTCGCGGCGCATGTTCTCGATGAGAATCGTCAGGTGCAGTTCGCCACGCCCGGAGACTTCGAACACGTCGGAATCGTCCGTGGTGTTGACGCGCAGCGCTACGTTCTTCAGGAGTTCCTTATCGAGGCGTTCGCGGATCTGGCGGCTGGTGACGTACTTGCCTTCACGGCCGGCCAGCGGGGAGCTGTTGATCATGAAGTTCATGGTCAGCGTCGGCTCATCCACGGCGATCGGCGTCATGCCTTCGAGGTGATCCGGATCACAGATCGTGACGCCGATACCCACCTGTTCAATCCCCGAGACCAGCACGATGTCGCCGGCTTCAGCGTAGGGCGAGGAGGAACGTTCCAGACCTTCGAAAGTCAGGATCTGGCCGATCTTGGCGCGACCCTTGTTTTCTTCGCCGTACATGATCACGACTTCCTGGTTCGGGCGCATCGAACCCCGCGTGATGCGGCCGATACCGAGCTGGCCGATGTAGGTCGAGTAATCCAGCGAACAGATCTGCAGCTGCAGTGGGCCTTCAGCGTCGACTTCAGGGGCCGGCACATGCTTGAGGATGGCTTCGAACAGCGGCTTCATGTCCGTGCTTTCATCCGATTCCTCAATCTTCGCAAAGCCATTCAGGGCCGAAGCGTAGACGATGGGGAAATCCAGCTGCTGTTCGGTGGCACCGAGCTTGTCGAACAGGTCGAAAGTCTGGTTGATGACCCAGTCCGGACGTGCGCCCGGACGGTCGATCTTGTTGATCACGACGATGGGGTTCAGCCCCATCGCGAGTGCCTTGCGGGTCACGAAACGGGTCTGCGGCATCGGGCCTTCAACGGCGTCGACCAGCAACAGCACGGAATCGACCATCGACAGCACACGTTCCACTTCGCCGCCGAAGTCGGCGT
>DBTS01000044.1:0-54051 GCA_002307175.1 Rhodocyclaceae bacterium UBA1310 | reverse complement strand
ACTTCGCCGCCGAAGTCGGCGTGTCCCGGAGTGTCGATGATGTTGATGTGCGTGTCGCCGTACTGGATGGCGCAGTTCTTGGCGAGAATCGTAATGCCACGTTCGCGCTCAAGGTCGTTACTGTCCATGACACGTTCAGCGACCTGCTGGTTTTCACGGAAGGTGCCCGACTGGCGGAGGAGTTGATCAACCAAGGTGGTCTTGCCGTGGTCAACGTGGGCAATGATCGCAATATTGCGGATAGCGCGGCTCATGGTATTCGTATGCTCTTAGGGGGATAAAACCAGTCACGGGCGAAGACAATACTTTGGCCGCCAACTGGTTAATGAGGATGGAAAATCAATAAATTATACCATGCTGTGCGATGACGTGCTGTTTTCAATGGATTCGGGAAGCAGCGTGCTAACATCGAAGCCGTACCGGTTCCACGGGATTTCACTGGTTTCCGAGATGATTGCAATCATTGGCGGGAGCGGTCTGAACCAGCTCTCCAATCTTGACGTTACGCGGCGCGAGGCAGTACGTACTCCCTATGGAGAGCCCTCGGGCGCCCTGCTGTTCGGGCATGTCTGTGACCAACAGACCGTATTTATCGCCCGGCATGGCTATGGGCATACGATTCCGCCGCATGTCGTGAACTATCGGGCAAATATCTGGGCCCTCAAACAGGCGGGTGCCGAAGCGATCATCTCGGTGGCTTCCGTCGGCTGTATTGCCGGGCATCTGCACCCCGGCGCCCTGCTTGTGCCAGACCAGATCATTGACTACACATGGGGACGGCAGTCGACTTTTTACGATGCCGGCACCGATTCCGTGGTGAATATCGATTTCACGGAGCCTTACGACCAGTCTGTGCGCCAGCGCATTCTGGATGCGGCAAAGCGGGCTGGTGAGCCGATCTTTGATGGCGGCACCTATGCTGCCACGCAGGGGCCGCGGTTGGAAAGCCGTGCGGAAATTGATCGTTTGGAGCGTGATGGGGCGGATGTGGTCGGGATGACCGGCATGCCGGAAGCCGTCCTGGCGCGGGAACAGGGAATTCCCTATGCTGCCATCACGGTGGTGGCGAACTATGCGGCGGGCCGTGGGGGTAATGTGCATCGGATCCTGACGCAGGATATCGAAGATACTCTTAAACAGGCTATGGGGCGGGTGCATAATCTGCTTCAGCATTTTTGCGTGAGGTGCTAATGATTCGTCGTATTTTGCGGATGGGCGATGCGCGGCTGCTTGAGCGTTCCCAGGAAGTTACCGAGTTCGATACGCCAGAGTTGCATGCGCTGGTGGCTGACATGTTTGAGACGATGGAGCAGGCTGACGGTGTGGGCCTGGCGGCGCCGCAGATTGGGGAATTTGTGCGGATCGTGGTTTTCGGTTTTGAATCCAGCGAGCGCTACCCCGATGCACCACAGGTGCCGGTGACGGTGCTGATCAATCCGGTGCTGGAGTTTCTGACAGAAGAAACCGAAGAGGGCTGGGAAGGATGTCTGTCAGTGCCTGGCCTGCGTGGCAAGGTGCCCCGTTATACCAGGCTGCGTTATACCGGCAAGGATCAGTACGGGCAGATCATTGATCGCGTGGCAGAGGGTTTTCATGCACGTGTAGTACAGCATGAGTGCGATCATCTGGATGGCATGCTCTATCCACAGCGTATTCGCGATCTCAGGCAGTTTGGTTTCAGCGAAGAAATCCTTGGGGATGGCGGGGCAGGCTCTGACTAAGGGCTGGCTCCGGTTGGGCAGCAATTTGGTCCGGCTTCAGGCGGGGCAATAAAAAACCGGCGCAAGGCCGGTTTTTGTTTCCTGCTGAAGCGGCGTTTGCTTACTTCTTCAGGAAATCTTCACGCTGCGGCGTGAAGGTGTCCAGCAGTACGCCAGCCTTCAGGCAGGTGCAGCCGTGAACAACGTCCGGCGCCTTGTACAGCGTGTCGCCGGCCTTGACGATGTGAACTTCACCATTGATGGTGAATTCGAATTCGCCAGACAGAACGTTGGTTAGCTGTTCGTGCGGATGGCTATGCATGGCACCGATGGCGCCATCGGCAAAATGCACTTCCACCTGCATCATGTGGCCATTGTGGGCCAGAATGCGACGCTTTACACCACCACCCAGGTCTTCAAACGGACAGTCTTTGCTGAATACAAACATTGCTTGTTCCTCCAATTGACAGTGGGAATTATACGGAGCTCCCCGATTCAGGCAAGCGTACTATGTTTAGGCCTCAGGCGGAACGCATATTTTGTGGTGCGTCCGCCATATGGAGAAACACCGACCTTGTCAGTTTGTGTTGCGGACGCAGTCCACTTTCAGCCCGCAAAGAACCACCCCGCCGCCGCCCCGGTGCGAAACCGGGAGGAGCGTGTTGAAGGGTGCTCTCAAGACAACATCCGTAACCGCATGATTTTATTGAAATACAATTTTATTGTCTTCGGCGCGATTTTATTGTCTTCGGCGCGATTTGCGGCTACCAGCCGATTACTACGCTTACATCCCGACAATAATCCAGATCAGTAGACCCAGACCCGCGATTCCGCCAACTGCCACGACCGCCAGCAGTATCTTGATGGGCAGGGCAAGGCCGCGATTTGGGGGAGGAGGGGCTTCCCTTTCCGGCCTGGAGGCCAGCATTGCGGCTTCCTGTGGCAGTGTTTTGGGCAGGGTGCGGCGAATTGGAGGTGGCGCTGGTACGGCAGCAGGAACAGGAGGTGGAGCCACCGGAGCCACTTCTTCCGCAGGAATGGCTGCCGGAATGCCTGGAGCAGGCGGCGTTACCAGGATGGGGGGAAGAGCAGGGGCTACAGGGGGGGCAATAGCCGGTGCAACAGGCGCCACTTCCCTTTCCAGTTGCAGATCCAGTGCCGGAATCGGAGAGGGGGCGGGCGGCGTGACCGGGGTCAGTGCGGGCCCGGCGGGGTCCATGATACCGATCGGCCCCGTGCCACCGCTGGCCGACAGGTAGGCATTGAGTGCGTCTTCATCGGCAATCAGCGTGCGCTCGGCCTCCTTGTTTTTGCCTGCCGGCTTGTGCAGGTGTTCCGTTTCTTCTGCCATCACGGCAATTGAGCTTTGTGCATTGCTGCCGGGGCGAGGAACAATGAGAGTGGGGGAAGTGGCGGCATTGGCCGCAGCAGTCTGGGCGGCAAGACGGGCTTCCGCTGCCTGTGCCGGGCTGATAATCACCGTGGGGGCAAGGGAGGGGTCGTCGTGTGCTGCAAGAGCTTCTTCAAGCCTTTGCCGGGTGGCTTCGATATGATTCTTGGGCACGACAAAGGTGGGCACGTTTGCCGGATCGGTCAATGCCGGCGTTGCCCGTGACGAGACCGGTGCATCCTGGTCAACGAGCGTCAGGCTGGGGAATGGCGTAGCTTCCTGCGGAGCCTGGGGGGCGGGCGGCGGTGCGTACGATTCCACCTTCTGGGGGGTGGAGCCTGGAACTGATTCAACGCGCACTTTCATACCGATGCGGTTGAGCTCGGCCACGTACTGTTCTGCAGCTGCGAACTCCAGGCCTTTCTTGAGGACCACGGGTTTTCCGGAAAACAGGCGCGTCAACTGTTCAGAGGTTACCTTGAGCCGATGTCCTGCGGTTTCTTTGACCGTCTCTGCGTCGTAGCCTTCAAGCACTGCCCCTGCAAATACAACCCGATATTCGGCTGCCATTAACGCCCCCATTTTTGCTGGCTCCTCTTGTGGAGCCTGTTGCCTGTCGTGAAGCTGATCCTGTCCGTCAATACGGGCCGGATCCGGGCTCACGTACGACCTTGAATCTGTGTTCTTTGCGACTGGATGCCATGACCGATTTTACGTATTTGCAGAGAAGTCACATGGTATGCGACATCGCTTTCGCAAAATTCAGCCTGAACAACCCCAGTTCTTCCCCTTGTTGCTTCGCTTTGCCATGCTCCGTCGCGAAAATATTTTGAGCATGACGGGCATGTTTTGATGTGGATTATCCATGAAAATCGTGACAACAGTCTCAAATGTAACCTTTCGTCGCATAAATTGCGCCTGCGCATCTACTATCAGGCTAGCCCCCAGAAAGCTGTTTGTGATCTGCTTGCTGCTGTGCAGCAAGATCCGGAACCGTCTTTCAGTGTGGCGCCATATGCCGAATGGGGTAGTACAATATCAGCTAGTTTGTGTTTGCGAATTCCCTATACCCATGAGGCGGAGGCAGCCGTCCTCGAATGACTGGAGACAACATGCAGATCGATATCCGCCAATCCTGTAATGCGGCCTATACCAAGACACTTGATACAGAAGGTCTGCGTCGCGAATTCCTGGTCGAGCAGATTTTTGTGGCTGATCAACTTACCATGACGTACAGCCACGTCGACCGCATCGTTTTCGGCGGCATCATGCCAGTGGCCAAGAGCGTCAGTCTGCCGGATCTGGGTAATGCATTTGGCACCGCCTTCTTCCTTGAGCGGCGTGAAATGGGCCTCATCAATATTGGTGGCGCCGGCGTGATTGAAGTCGATGGGGTTGCCTATCAGATTGATCATGAAGAGGCTCTCTATATTGGCAAGGGTGCCAGGGAGCTGGTGTTCAAGAGCGTGGACTCTGCCAGGCCGGCAAAGTTCTACTACAACAGTACGCCTGCGCATGCCACCTATCCGATCAGGAAGATCACACGTGAAATGGCGAGCCCGCAGACGCTGGGGGAAAACAAAACCTCCAATCGCCGCACGATCAACAAGTACATCGTGCCGGGCGTGGTGGATTCCTGCCAGCTCGTGATGGGCCTCACCAAGCTCGACGAGGGCAGCATGTGGAACACCATGCCCTGCCATACCCACGAACGGCGCATGGAAGTGTATTTCTACTTCAACCTGAATCCGGACGCCGTGGTGTTCCACATGATGGGCGAGCCAACGGAAACCCGGCATATCGTGATGCGGAACGAACAGTCCGTGATCAGCCCGAGCTGGTCCATTCACTCCGGGGTTGGAACGCAGGCCTATACCTTCATCTGGGGAATGTGCGGTGAAAATCAGACTTTCCCGGACATGGATCACGTGGCAATGACCACCTTGAAGTAAGCCTTTAAACAAAAAAACGCCGGATGGGCAACCCTCTGGCGTTTTTTGTGTGCAGCTTTCCACACAGAAGCCCGTGCAGTCATTAAACTGCCGCAAAAATTGATTCTGGAGATGGAAAACCGATGTCTATGCCGGTAATGATCATGCATCTGTTGCTCGATGCGTGGTCTGGTCGCGATCCGGGCCGCGTCCCCGAGCCAGATCTCGTCATGGCCGATCCTGCTCAGGTGGAAGCCTATCTGCGGGCAGGGCGGGAGGATGGTTTTTTCGCACACATCTACTTCTTTCATGTGCTGCAGACCAGCCCGCTGATTTGCCCCGGAGACCGGGTGCTGGATCTGGCGTGCGGGCCGGCTAATCAACTCGCGCTGATGGCCCGCATGCATCCGCAGAGCCGGTTTATCGGGGTGGATGCATCGGAGACCATGCTCCAGCGTGCCAGAGAGACCGCCGAACGCCTGGGCGCAACCAATATCGAATTCTGCCAGGGGGACATGGCGCGGCTGGATGGGTTTGCTGATGCTTCAGTGGACGTCATTGTCTCCACTATGGCGCTTCACCATCTTGCTGATTTTCACCACCTGCAGCAGGCCTGTCTGGAGATGCGCCGCGTTCTCAAGCCGGGTGGCGGGCTGTATGTCGTGGATTTCGGGCGTCTCAAGCGGGATGGCACACGCAACTTCTTCAGCAATGATCGCCTCGCCAAACAGCCCCCCGTCTTCGCTCAGGATTTCCGCCATTCCATGGCGGCCGCCTTTAGTCTCGGCGAGATCGAGAAAGCTTTTGCTGTTTTTGGAGCATCAATCCAGGTGCATCCGACCCTGATTGCCCCCTTTATGGTTGCGATCTGCACGGAGGCCCGGCGTACGCTCGAAGAGGCGGAGCGGCTGCATCTGCAGCAGAAATTTTCCGGACTGACTCTGGCGCAGCGACAGGATTTCTTTGATTTCATCCGCCTGTTTACGCGGGCGGGCTATCCGCTGGCCTGCGAGCTGGGATGAACTGAAATGAACTGAAGCGAATGGTTTAAGTGGCAGGCCATAAACAAAGGGCCGCCCTGGTCGGGGCAGCCCTTGGATATCAGAGGATCGTGCAATCTCTCAGGTATCAGCCCTTCCAGGGCTTGCGCGGCGGCTTGTTGCCGTCGCTGCTGCTCTTGCTGCTACCCTTGAACGAGGTGCGCGGCTTATCCTGATAAGAAGACGACGACGGTGCGGAGTCGCCGAAGCTTCTGCGCGGGCGGGCATCGCGAGAATCTTCGCTGCGGCCTCGCGGAGCGGGGCTGCTGCTGCCGCGGCGGAACGGGGCATCGCCGTAAGACGAAGAATCCGGGCCGGAGAAGCTGCGGCGGGCCGGAGCGTCGCCAGACGGCGCCGGGCGGCGCGGCCTGTCGCCATTATCAGAGGACGGGCGGCGATAGCCTTCTTCACGACGTTCTCCAGTGCTTTCACCGGGTTCCATCGGGCGGATGTTGAGCGGACGCTGACGCACACGGGTGCGCTTGAGTGTCTGCAACACATCGCCAGGCAGTTCGGGCAGTTCAACCGTGCTGAATTCCCCGAACAGATCAATCTGGCCGATCTGGCGCCCGTCGATGCCGCCTTCGTTGGCAATTGCCCCAACGATTTCCTTGGGCGTGACATTGTGGTGGCGACCTACTTCGATGCGGTAACGCTGTGAACCACCTGTGCTGGTGAATTCACGGCGCGGCGCACGTTCGCGGCGCGGACGCTCACCACCGAAATCATCATTGCCGCGCTCGCCACTGCGGCGTGCGGGTTCCTGCTGAGCCTGGCTGGTGGCAATCTCCCAGCCCGCACCCTGTTCTTCCACCTGCAGCGGACGATCACGCTGGGCCAGATACAACAGGGCCGGAGCCACGTTTTCCAGGGTCAGGTCGTTTTCCTCAACAAGCTGTCCGAGCACTTCACCAAAATAAACCAGGTCTTCGCCCTCAATTACGTCGAGGATCTGCTGCTTGAGCTGGGAGACGCGTTTTTCCTGCACATCTTCGCGGGTGGGCAGAGAAATCTGCGTGATCGGCTGGCGCGTGGCGCGTTCGATGGCGCGCAGCATGCCGCGTTCGCGGGGGGCGACAAAGAGAATCGCATTACCCTGGCGGCCGGCACGACCGGTGCGGCCGATGCGGTGAACGTAGGCTTCGGTATCGTAGGGAATGTCGTAGTTGATAACGTGTGTCACACGCGGCACATCGATACCACGGGCAGCCACGTCGGTGGCAACGAGCACATCCAGCGCACCGCTCTTGAGTTGCTCGATGACGCGCTCACGGGCGCCCTGCGGCATGTCGCCGTTGATCGCGGCGGCAGCATAGCCACGCGCTTCGAGCTTGTCGGAGAGTTCTTCGGTGGCAATCTTGGTGCGCACGAAGATGATAGCAGCGTCGAAATCCTCTTCAGCTTCCAGGATGCGCGTCAGTGCGTCGAGCTTGTTGACGCCGCGCACCTGCCAGTAACGCTGGGTGATGGTGTCGACCGTGCTGGTGGCGTTCTTGATCCGGACTTCCTGCGGATCCGTCAGGTGCTTGCGTGCAACATCACGGATCGCAGAAGGCATTGTGGCGGAGAACAGCGCAGTCTGGCTGGTTTCCGGCGTCTTGCTGAGAATCCATTCGACGTCGTCGATGAAGCCCATGCGGAGCATTTCGTCTGCTTCATCGAGCACAACGGCGTTCAGCTTGGACAAATCCAGGCTCTTGCGTTCCAGGTGATCCATGATGCGGCCGGGGGTGCCGACGATGACGTGTGCACCGCGCTTGAGCTGGCGCAGCTGCACCACCATGCTCTGGCCGCCGTAAATCGGCAGCACGTGGAAGTCTCGCAGATAGCGGGCGTAAGACTGGAATGCCTCGGCCACCTGGATTGCCAGTTCGCGGGTCGGGGTCAGCACCAGAATCTGCGGATGCTGGGCAGCCAGATCCAGGCGCTGCAGCAGCGGCAGCGCAAAGGCTGCAGTCTTGCCCGTGCCGGTCTGGGCTTCGCCGAGAATGTCAGAGCCCGACATCAGGTGCGGAATGCAGGCTGCCTGAATGGGCGAGGGGGTTTCGTACCCCAATTCGGCCAAGGCCTGCAGGATGGGAGCCGAGAGATTCAGATCGGCAAAATTAGCGGCGAGTTGTTGTTCTGTCATGTTAATAGATATCCCGGCCCATACAGGGGCCCTTCTGGGGAATTTAAGGAACTTACCTGGCACCCGGGATGGAACGATCGGCGACAGCTTGTCGCCGGCTACGCAGGAACCAGAATGTCCATACGCAGATAACGCCGGCAATGCAATAACCAAGTATAGGTGCAATGGCAAGAAATCGCTGGGGCTGCCAGTGCCAAGCCAGCCAGGTGCGCAAAAGCGCTTCACCTGTCAGGCCGATGCCCCAGACTGCTGTGACGATGCGGATGGTACGCCTTGAGCGCCCATCCTGCCACCATGCGAGGAAATTTTCCGCGCCAAGCCCGCCATTATGACGGATTACGGTGGCGCGCGCCAGATAAAAAAGCAGTGGCTGCGGAAAAAGGAGTGAAATAAGGAAAATTATGCCGATTAATCCGGAACCCAGCGATTCGCGCACCAGCAATAACCGCGCATCGCCCCCTAGCAGCATGGCCCCCACCGAAAGGGCAATGCCGAGAAGTACAAATGCACTCAGGGCGTCCAGACGACGGTGCCAGGCCAGCTCCAGCAGGCTCCAGAGCAGGGGTGGAATCGAAGAGGCGATCAGTGCGTAAAACTCGCCATGCCGTTCGACCGTAAGGGTGTAGACCAGCCAGGGCAGGAAAAAATTGACTGCAAGTTCGGCGAGCAGGGCCAAGCGTTTCTTCATGCAGATATTGTCGCTGATTTGAGCGGGGCAAGTCCAAATGTCCGCGAAAAGTAGTGAAATTCCATTCAAAAGGCAGGTGCTGCGACGAATGAACAGACTTCCTGAGTGACCGGGTGTGTGAAAGCCAGGCGGTGGGCGTGCAGCATCAGGCGCGAAGTCTTTTCCTGAATGCCCTGCGGGGCATATAGCCTGTCTCCCAGAATCGGATGGCCCAAAGCGCACATGTGCACCCGCAGCTGATGTGAGCGCCCGGTGATGGGGCGTAGCTGCATCAGGCTGGCGTCGAGCGCAGGATAGGCTTTGAGGTATTCGTAAAAGCTGGTGGCAGGCTTGCCCAGGGTGTAATCCACCTTTTGCAGGGGGCGGTTGGGCCAATCGCAAACAAGGGGCAGGTCAACCCGTCCGCTGGCCTCGGCTGGCGTGCCGGCCACCAGTGCGAGATACGATTTTTCCATTTGGCGGTGCTCAAACATTCCGGAGAGGGTCTTTTGCATCGCTTCACCCCGTGCCATCAGAAAAAGCCCGGAAGTTTCCATGTCGAGGCGATGCACCACCAGCGCATCTGCGTAGCGAAGCTGCGCGCGGCTGGCCATGCAGTCTGCTTTGTCGGCGCCCCGTCCGGGAACCGAGAGTAACCCGGCGGGTTTGTCGAAAATCAGCAGATGCTCATCCGCGTAAAGAAGCACGAGGCCGGTATCGGGTGGTGGCGTATAGGGAAGAGGGGGGAGAGGCATGGTGCCATTCTATCGTTCCGATAGGGCTTTTCTATCTTTTCAATCTTGACTGAATTACTCGGAAATTGTATTCTTGATAAAAATAATCAAGTATTGCCCCAATCCCAACGCCCATCACCCCACAGAGAACGGAGTTTTACCATGCGTTTAACCACCAAGGGCCGCTTTGCCGTTACCGCGATGATCGACCTTGCCCTGCGTCAGGACAAAGGTCCGGTCACTCTGGCCGGCATCAGCGAGCGCCAGAATATTTCCCTCTCCTATCTGGAGCAGCTATTCGGCAAGCTACGTCGCCACAATCTGGTCTCCAGCGTGCGCGGCCCTGGCGGCGGTTACTGCCTCGCCAAGCAGCTTGAGAGCATCTCGGTGGCTGATATCATCGTAGCCGTCGATGAGCCGCTCGATACTACTCAGTGTGGTGGTGCGGAAGACTGTCACGGTGGTGAAAAGCACGAACATCGCCGTTGCATGACGCACGATCTGTGGGCCACGCTGAATCGCAAGATGTTTGATTACCTTGAATCCGTCAAGCTCGATACCTTGGTGACGCAGATCCGTGAGCGTGAGAATCCTCATGAAGCGGTGGTGCTGTGTGACGAGTTTCGTCGTGGTACCAAGGGCGAGGCTGAGGTGGCTGCGGTTCTCTGAGGGCTGTCAGCCATGTTTGCGCCAACCTACCTCGATCACAATGCGACAACACCAATTGATGCGCGGGTTTTCGATGCGATGTTGCCGTATCTGCGCGAACGTTTTGGCAATCCGTCGAGCCGGCACGAGTATGGTCGGCAAACGCGGGATGCCATCGAGCGAGCGCGCTATCAGGTGGCTGAGGCTGTCGGGGCACATCCTACCGAGGTGATCTTCACCAGTGGTGGCTCTGAAGCAAACAATCTGTTTCTGAAGGGGGCGGCGGCGCGCATGGAGGCAGGTGTGCTGGCCATTGGCGCAAGTGAGCATCCCTGCGTGACGCGTGCCGCGCAGCAGCTCGTAGGCCAGGGCTGGCAACTGCAGACACTGCCACTGGATGCCGAAGGCGCACTGGATGTTGCTGCGGCGGCAAGCTTGTGTGAGCAAGCCCGGCCAAAGCTGGTTTCTGTCATGCTGGCCAACAACGAGACCGGTGTCCTCAATGCGGTGGCCGGGTTGGCGCAGCAAGTTCGCAGTCGCGGTGCCTGGGTGCATACCGATGCAGTGCAGGCACTGGGCAAGTACCCGATTGATTTTCGTGTCCTGGGTGTGCACGGCATGACGCTCTCGGCGCACAAGATTCACGGGCCGGTGGGTGCTGGCGCATTGGTTGTCGATAAACGGGTAGACTTGTCGCCCCTTGTCGCCGGCGGTGGCCAGGAGCGCGGTCTGCGCTCGGGGACCGAGAACGTTGCTGCGATTGTGGGTTTTGGTCAGGCGTGCGAGCTGGTGAAATCAGAGCTGCAGCAGCGCATCAGCGGAATGCAGCTGGCTCATGCCGAACTGGAACGGGGTTTGCTCGGACTGGGGGCGAAGATCTTTGGTGCTGGGGCGCTACGTTTGCCCAACACCAGTTACCTGGCGTTTGCAGGAATTGATGGCGAAACGCTGGTTGGCAGGCTGGATCGCGCGGGGTTTGCCGTGGCCAGTGGCGCTGCGTGTTCGTCAGCCAATCCGGAGCCCTCCAGAACGCTGTTGGCGATGGGTGTGGTGCCGGAATTGGCACGTTGTGCGATTAGAGTGAGCCTGGGGCCAGAGATGTCCCGGGAGACGATTGAACGATTTTTGTCAGTATTGCAGCAAACGGTGAACGAACTGAGACAATTGACTGCCTTGGCCGTTTGATTACTTGTGAATATGGCACCTGTTGGAGCGTGATATGAAGTTTCCCATCTATCTTGATTACTCCGCAACGACACCGGTTGATCCGCGTGTCGCCGAGAAAATGATTCCCTACCTGACCGAACAGTTTGGCAATCCTGCCAGCCGTTCGCACGCCTATGGCTGGACTGCCGAGGCGGGGGTCGAGGAGGCGCGTGCAAATGTTGCCGCTCTGGTCAATGCCGACCCCAAGGAAATCATCTGGACCAGCGGTGCCACCGAATCCGATAACCTTGCAATCAAAGGTGCAGCCCATTTCTATTCGGGCAAGGGTAAGCACCTCATTACGGTCAAGACCGAGCACAAGGCGGTTCTTGATACCATGCGCGAACTCGAACGCGAAGGTTTTGAAGTCACTTACCTGAGTGTGAAGGAAGACGGCCTGATCGATCTGGATGTGTTCCAGGCAGCGCTGCGTCCGGATACCATTCTGGTCTCTGTGATGATGGTCAATAACGAAGTTGGGGTGATTCAGCCCATTGAGCAGATTGGTGAGATCTGCCGTGCGCGCGGCATCATCTTCCATGTCGATGCGGCCCAGGCTACCGGCAAAGTGGTGATTGATCTTGAAAAGCTCAAGGTCGATCTCATGTCCTTCTCCGCACACAAGACTTACGGCCCGAAAGGCATTGGTGCCCTGTACGTGCGACGCAAGCCGCGTGTGCGCATTGAGGCGCAGATGCATGGCGGTGGTCACGAACGCGGATTGCGTTCTGGCACGCTTGCCACGCACCAGATTGTTGGTATGGGCGAGGCATTCCGGCTTGCGAAGCTCGAAATGGCCGAAGAAAATGTGCGTATTGGCAAATTGCGTGATCGCCTGCTCAAGGGCCTGTCGAGCATGCCGGAAGTGTATGTGAATGGCGATATGGTGCAGCGTGTGCCGCACAACCTGAACCTGAGCTTTGCCTACGTGGAAGGTGAATCGCTGATCATGGCAGTCAAGGAGATTGCGGTGTCGAGCGGATCTGCGTGCACGTCCGCTTCACTGGAGCCTTCCTATGTGCTGCGAGCGCTGGGGCGTGAGGATGAACTGGCGCACAGTTCCATCCGCTTCACCATCGGGCGCTTCACCACGGCAGAGGAAATCGATTTCACGGTCGATCTGCTACAGAAGAAGATCGGCAAGTTGCGCGAGCTCTCACCGCTGTGGGAAATGGTCCAGGACGGTGTGGACCTGAGCACGGTGCAGTGGGCGGCGCATTGATGAATTGACACTGGTGGCGTGGGGCTGCTCCACGCCCGGTAGAGTAATTGCAGGAGCGGATAATGGCTTATAGTGAAAAGGTTCTGGATCATTATGAAAACCCCCGCAATGTTGGGTCTTTCTCCAAGGATGAGACCAGCATGGTGGGAACAGGTATGGTTGGCGCCCCTGCGTGCGGCGACGTGATGAAGCTGCAGATCAAGGTAAACGCCAGCGGCGTGATTGAAGATGCCAAGTTCAAGACCTATGGTTGTGGCTCGGCAATTGCTTCAAGTTCACTCGTGACCGAATGGGTGAAGGGCAAGACTCTGGATGAAGCGCTGACCATCAAGAACACCCAGATTGCTGAAGAACTGGCCCTGCCTCCGGTGAAAATCCACTGTTCCATCCTGGCCGAAGATGCCATCAAGGCTGCAGTAGAGGATTACAAGAAGAAGCACGGTGCTGCGACAGAAGAAAAGTGAGAGAACATCATGGCTGTGACACTGAGTGAGGCTGCTGCGCAGCACATCACGAAATATCTGAGCAAGCGTGGCAAGGGCGTCGGTATCCGTCTGGGGGTGAAGACCTCCGGCTGTTCCGGCATGGCATACAAGCTCGAATATGCGGACTCCGCCGATGGTGATGACGTGGTGTTCGAGAGTCAGGGCCTGCAGGTACTGGTGGACCCGAAGAGCCTGCCCTATCTGGATGGCACCGAGCTGGATTTCGTGCGTGAAGGGCTGCAGGAGGGTTTTAAGTTCAACAACCCGAATGTCAAGAACGCATGTGGTTGCGGCGAGAGCTTTAACGTCTGAGCAGCTTTCATGAGCTTGCTGCGAGACCGTGGTCAGGAGTCACGCTCCGTTTGAAATCCTCATTTATTTGAATAAATTCTGGTTTCTGCGTGGTGCTTCATCCTGCTGACGGCGGCTTCTCGCACCAGGTTGTGAATAGCTTCTGAGCAGTCTCGAAAACAGTCTCAATCTGCCTGCCTCGTGCGAGGCAGGCAGGGAAGAATGAATAAAACTCATGCAAGAGTATTTCTCCCTCTTCGGCCTGCCTGAGCATTTCGGAATCGATGTAAGCCAGCTCGAGGCAGCCTACCGGACGGTGCAGGCCCAGGTGCACCCGGATCGTTTCGCGAACCGCCCGGAAACCGAGCGGCGCGTGGCGATGCAATGGGCCACGCTCGCCAACGAAGCCTTCCGCACCCTCAAGAGTCCCGTGGCACGTGCCAGTTACCTGCTTGAACGCAGGGGGATCGAGCAGGATGTCGAGCGCAACACTTCAATGTCGCAGGCCTTTCTGTTACAACAGATGGAATGGCGCGAAGCCGTTGAAGAGGCCGCAGACGATGCACATGAACTCAAACGCCTGGAGCAGGAGCTTGAGCGCGACAATCGTGTGATGCTCGATGACCTCGGCCGTGCCCTGGATGAAGAACAGGATCTGTCGCAAGCCTCGGAGCTGGTGCGGCGACTCATGTTCATGGACAAACTGCGCCAGGAAATCAATGAAGCACTGGCCCGATTGGAAAACTGATGGCTCTTCTGCAAATCTCAGAACCCGGTGAGGCTCCTGATCCCCACGAGCAGCGGCTCGCGATCGGGATTGATCTGGGTACCACAAACTCACTGGTGGCAACCGTTCGCCATTCCATTCCCGAATGCCTGCCGGGCGATGCTTGCGGCATTTTATTGCCCTCGGTGGTGCGCTACAAGAAGGATGCGACACCCGTTGTGGGCTCTTCCGCACTGGCTGCGCAGGCGATGGACCCCCGCAACACGATCGCTTCCGTGAAGCGCCTGATGGGGCGCAGCCTCGCCGATGCCGATGCCGGCATGCGCGCACGCTACGATCTGGTTGATACCGGCGGCATGGTGCGAATCAATACCGTGGCCGGGCCGCGTTCGCCAGTGGAAGTTTCCTCCGAAATTCTCAAAACCCTGCGCGAGCGTGCCGAAGGCAGTCTTGGTGGGGATCTCGTCGGGGCCGTTATCACGGTACCGGCCTATTTTGATGACGCCCAGCGACAGGCCACCAAGGATGCGGCGCGTCTGGCCGGCCTGAATGTGTTGCGTCTGCTCAATGAACCCACTGCAGCAGCGATTGCCTACGGCCTCGATGAAGGCGCTGAAGGCATTTACGCCGTGTATGACCTGGGCGGCGGAACGTTTGATTTCTCTGTGCTGCGCCTTTCGCGTGGCGTGTTCGAAGTCATGGCCACGAGTGGTGATTCTGCACTGGGTGGTGATGATTTCGATGAAACCCTGGCCGACTGGCTGAATGCCAAGGCCGGTGCCGGGGTGGACCTCGATTGCTCGAAGTCGCGTGCCTTGCTGGTAGAGGCCCGGCGTGTCAAGGAAGCCCTGACCGATGCGGCAGAAGTGATTGCTCGCGTGCCGGTGGCTGCAGACGGGGTCAAGGGAGTGCGCGTGACGGCTTCGGCATTCCGTGACATGACGCATGAACTTGTCGAGCGTAGTCTGGGCCCGGTGCGCAAGGCACTCCGCGATGCAGGCCTGAAAGTGGAAGAAATCCAGGCTGTGGTGCTGGTCGGCGGCGCCACGCGTATGCCGCATGTGCGTGATGCCGTGGCACGTCATTTCGGCCGCAAGCCGTTCACCGATATTGATCCGGACAAGGTTGTGGCCATTGGCGCTGCGATCCAGGCCAATGTGCTTGCTGGCAACCGCCGCCCCGGCGAGGATTGGCTGCTGCTTGATGTGATTCCGCTGTCGCTGGGGCTGGAGATGATGGGTGGGCTCACCGAAAAGGTGATTCCGCGCAATTCGACCATTCCGGTAGCCAAGGCGCAGGATTTCACCACGTTCAAAGACGGGCAGACCGCCATGATGATCCACGTGGTGCAGGGCGAGCGCGAGCTGGTGCAGGATTGCCGTTCGCTGGCGCGCCTTGAGCTGCGTGGTATTCCGCCGATGCCGGCGGGTGGCGCACGGATTCGTGTGACTTTCCAGGTGGATGCGGATGGTCTGCTGTCGGTCAGCGCACGGGAACAAACCACCGGGGTCGAGGCCAATGTGGTGGTGAAGCCTTCTTACGGCCTGTCCGATGATGAAATCACCAGCATGCTGCAGGCGGGCTTTGAACACGCCTCTGCAGATATGCAGGCGCGTGCCCTGCGCGAACATCAGGTGGACGCCGAACGGCTCATTGAGGCGACCGGACAGGCGCTGGCTGAGGACGCGGACATGCTGTCCGCCGAAGAGCTGGCAAGCATTGAAGGGTGCATTGCCCAACTGCATCGTCTGGCTCAGGGGACTGACCATCTGGCGATCAAGGCGGGTACTGACGAATTGTCGGCAAAAACAGCTGATTTCGCGGCAAAGCGCATGGACAAGGCTATTCGCCTCGCTTTGACGGGAAGTCGGGTGGATAAACTGTCTATCTAGGCTGGGCTTTTATGACCAAGATCATCGTGTTACCCCATATTGAGCTGTGCCCGGATGGTGCAGTTGTTGAAGCTGCTGTCGGCCAGACCATTTGTGATGCCCTGCTGGAGGGCGGCGTGGAAATCGAGCACGCCTGTGAAAGATCCTGCGCCTGTACGACCTGTCACGTGGTCGTGCGTGAGGGAGGGAAGTCCCTGGAGCCGGCAGAAGAGCTTGAAGAAGATCTGCTGGACAAGGCCTGGGGGCTGGAGCCCGATTCGCGCCTGTCATGTCAGGCCGTTGTGGCGGATACGGATCTCGTGATCGAGATTCCGCGTTACACCATCAACATGGTCAGCGAGGGCAAAAAATGAAATGGACCGATGTTCAGGAAATTGCCGAAGCCCTGGTGGAGGCTCATCCAGGCGTAGATCCGACGAAAGTCAATTTCGTCGATCTCATGAACTGGGCCAAATCCTTGCCCGGTTTTGATGATGATCCTGCACGCTGCGGCGAGCGCGTGCTCGAAGCGATTCAGCAGGCCTGGATCGATGAGGCGGATTGAGTCGTCAGGCGTAACGCATGGCTCTGGGGCCTGGTGCCTGTCCGGTCCATCAATACAGATTGTTTTGGAGCCCGCCCGCAGCGGGCTTTTTATTCGCGGATATCCGCGAGTTCGTTCAGTTCCAGCCAGTACTGCGCCAGTTGCCCCACCGTATGCAGAAACTGTTCGAAGTCGACCGGTTTGCGAATGTAACTGTTGGCCCCCAGGCTGTATGCTTCGTGGATGTCCTGTAGTTCGCGTGAAGTGGTCAGAATCACGACCGGTAGCAGCGCCGTGCGTGAGTCCGCGCGGATTCGGCGCAACACTTCGAGCCCGTCGATGCGTGGCAGCTTGAGATCCAGGAAAACCACTGCAGGCTGGATCGAGGTGTCACGATCGGCATGCCGGCCACTGCCAAAAAGATAATCCACTGCGTCGACGCCATCCCTGGCGATGACAACCTCGTTGACGATCCGGTTCTTGTTGAATGCCCGCAGCGTCAGGGCTTCATCGTCTGGATTGTCTTCAACGAGCAGGATGGGGCGGTCTGTGGTCATGTTCTTTGAATGTGTGACTTCCTGATTTTGGCGGGTAGTTCAGGTATGCCTGGGTTGGCAGGCTGTCAGGGCCGTCAGCCTGTTGTTGAGGTGGCTTGACCCTGAGCGGAGCGAGCAGGCGATGCACCCGCCGAAAGTATAAGTCCAAACCTGAATGACATGCCAGTGTGCTTTCGCAGGCCGGCCCTGCAGGGGCAGGGCCGGCCAGGCTTTTATTGCGGCAACTGGTCTTCACGCAGCAGAAAGACTTTTTCTTCCTCGCTGGCGTTGGTCAGCCAGACGAACTCAAGGTTCGGGAAGGCTGCCTCGACAAGCTCACGGTTATGCCCGACCTCGACAATCAGAACGCCGCCCGGATTCAGGTGGCGGCGTGCCCCGCTAAGGATGCGGCGGACAATATCCATTCCGTCGGCACCACCCGCGAGCGCCATGGCGGGTTCGTGCAGATACTCTTCGGGGAGTTCATGCATCGACTCTTCCGTGACGTACGGCGGGTTGGAGAGGATCAGGTCATACTTTTCGTCCTTGAGCGTATCAAACACATCGGATCTGATCAGGCGGACGATATCTTCGAGCCCGTATTCGGCAACGTTCTGCTGTGCCACTGCGAGGGCATCCTCGGAGAGGTCGATGGCGTCGACCTCGGCATTCGGGAAGTAGTGCGCGAGCAGGATGGCCAGACAGCCGCTGCCGGTGCAAAGATCCAACGCGCGCGTAACTGTGGCCGGTTCCTGAATCCAGGGCGAGAGGCCATCGCGCAGCAGTTCGAAACAGAAGGAGCGCGGCACGATCACGCGTTCATCCACATGGAAGCGGAAATCGCCGAGCCAGGCTTCGCCGGTAAGGTATGCTGAGGGAATTCTGTCGTTGGCGCGCCGCTCAATGATCTCAAGCACTTCGGCGCGTTCTTCATAGGGGATGCAGGCATCCATGAAGGGTTCCAGTGTATCGAGCGGCAGATGCAGGGTATGCAGCACAAGATAGACCGCCTCATCAAAGGCGTTGTCCGTGCCATGCCCGAAGAACAGGCCGTTGCGGTTGAACTGGCTGGTGGCATAACGAATCAGGTCGCGTACCGTCACCAGTTCATCCAGGGCGGAATGGGCATGTGCATGGTCATGTTCGTCATCATCATGCTCGTGTTCATGGTCGTGCTCGTGATCGTGTTCGATGTGGTTCATTGCTTGATTCGCCATTCAATATCCGCCGCACAGAGTACGCCGGAACTACGGAAAAGCCGCCAGCCCGTTTGGGTTGCTGGCGGCTTTGAAAAAATCAAAAGACCGGAATCCAAACAATTCCGGATCAGTGAAATCAGGTTTAACTGCCAGATTCATCCATGTGCAGCGTAAATGAGCTGAAAGATGCTCCATCTTCCTCTTCAGGTTCGAATTCCGTAATGCTGTCGCGCTGGGAAGGTGCCGTCTTGGCTGCTTCAGTACCGTCCGGTGGGGTATTGTTGACCAGCCACGAGAAGTTGGTCGGAGAATCCGAGTTGGCCAGTGCTTCGTCCAGCGTAATCACGCCACTCTTGTAGAGGCGGAACAGATCCTGTTCAAAGGTCTGGGAGCCAGGGGCCAGAGATTTTTCCATGGCTTCGCGAACGTCACTGAAGCTGCCGTTTTCGATCAGTTCCGCTACGTGCCGGGTATTCATGAGGATTTCGGCTGCCGGCACGCGTGAGCCGTCCGGTTTTTTGACCAGACGCTGCGAGACGATGCTCTTGAGCGAAACGGAGAGGTCAAGGAAGAGCAGCTCCCGGTTTTCCATCGGATAGAAGCTGGTGATACGGTTCAGTGCGTGATGCGAGTTGTTCGCATGCAGGGTGGCGAGCACCAGGTGACCCGACTGGGCGTAGGAGATCGCCGCCTTCATGGTTTCCAGATCGCGGATTTCGCCGATCAGGATGCAGTCTGGCGCCTGACGCATGGCGTTCTTCAGTGCCGTAGCCCAGGAATGGGTATCGAAGCCCACTTCACGCTGGTTGACCACTGAGCGCTTGTGGCGGAACAGATACTCGATCGGGTCTTCGACCGTCAGAATGTGGCCGGGCAGGTTGGCATTGCGGTAATCGAGCATTGAAGCGATGGTTGTCGATTTCCCGGAACCGGTGGCCCCCACCACCAGCACCAGCCCGCGCTTTTCCATGATGATGTCGTAGAGGATCTGTGGCAGGTTGAGCGATTCCAGCGAAGGAATTTCACCCTGGATGAAACGCACTACGATACTCACGCTGTTGCGCTGCCAGAAACAGTTGATACGGAAGTTCCCCAGCCCCCGCCGGCTGAACGAAATGTTGAGTTCGCGCTCTTTCTCGAAGGTGGCGATCTGCTCGGGATTCATGACCTCGTAAGCCATCCGCTGGATCACGGCAGGTTCCATGATCTGCTGGTTGATGGGCAATACAACGCCGTCGATCTTGATGTGAATGGGCGCTCCGGCCGACACGAAAATGTCGGATGCATTGCGCTCAGCCATCAGCTGAAAGAGTTTGTCAAAAATCATGGTGCTCTCCGGATCATTGGCGGGCTTCTGGTGGCCCGCATCACGAGATCAGTCTAAGAACCTGTTCCCGATCTTGAAACCTTTACGATCTTGCTGCAGATCGCAAGCAGACTCCACGAGCCTGTCTGCGTTCCTGCCTTGGGGGGCCAGCTCGTCCGAAATGGCTCCGTTCAACGGAATCCACTGCCAGACGCCTCCCTGCCACCCCTTGGCGATGCTGCCGAGCCTGCCAGGAGCATGTTCCGACCTGTTTGTGCTGCCGTACCCAGGATTCATGCCTCGCACTTCACAATGGTTACGGCCTATTGCCGCAGATCCTGAACAGCTTTTCAGTCACCGCGCAGCAGTTCGTTGATGGAGGTCTTTGAGCGGGTCTTCTCATCGACCTTCTTCACGATTACTGCACAGTACAGCGAATACTTGCCGTCGGCAGAAGGCAGGCTGCCTGATACCACCACGGAGCCGCTCGGCACACGGCCATAATGCACTTCACCGGTTTCGCGGTCATAAATCTTGGTGCTCTTGCCGATGAACACGCCCATGGAAATCACACTGTTGTCTTCCACGATGACGCCTTCCACGATTTCCGAGCGGGCGCCGACGAAGCAGTTGTCGCCAATGATCGTCGGGTTGGCCTGCAGGGGTTCAAGCACGCCACCGATGCCGACGCCGCCGGAAAGGTGCACGTTCTTGCCGATCTGCGCGCAGGAACCCACGGTCACCCAGGTGTCGACCATCGTGCCTTCATCCACATAGGCGCCGATATTCACGTAGGAGGGCATCAGCACGGCGTTCTTGCCGATAAAGCTGCCCTTGCGCGCGATGGCATTGGGCACCACGCGGAAACCACCATTGCGGAAATCCTGTTCGCTGTAGTCGGCGAACTTGGTGGGTACCTTGTCGAAATAGCGGGTGGATTCACCTTCCATGACAACGTTGTCATGCGTGCGGAAATAGAGCAACACAGCCTTTTTGAGCCACTGATGGGTGACCCATTCGCCATTGATCTTCTCGGCCACGCGCAGGTGCCCGGAGTCGAGCTCGGCGATGACCTCTTCGATGGCTTTGCCGAGCACCGGATCAAAATTTATCGGGGTGATGTCGGCACGACGTTCAAATGCTTCTTCGATGAGGGGCTGCAGAGGATGTTGCGTCATTTTTTTTCCTGACAGGTCAATAAGCGGTAAAGGTTGGTTTCAGTTCAAATATTCCACGATACGGCGCGCCGCGCTAACACATTCCTGCACGGGTGCCACCAGGGCGATCCGCACAAAGCCGTGGCCGGCATTGCGGCCGTGGGCCTCGCGGGCGAGGAACTGCCCGGGCAAAACAGTGACATTGGTGGCAGCGAGCAAATCCCGCGTAAACGCGGTGTCGTCTCCCGATGTGCGCGCCCACAGGTAGAAACCTGCGTCGGGGTGCTTCACATCCAGCACAGATTCCAGCAGCGGCGTCACGGCATCAAATTTCTCACGATACAGGGCGCGGTTTTCAATGACATGTGCTTCGTCCTGCCAGGCGGCTATGCTGGCGGACTGTACGGTCATGCTCATGGCACAGCCGTGATAGGTGCGATACTTGAGGAAGCCCTTGAGGATGGTGGCATCTCCTGCCACAAAACCTGAACGCAGGCCGGGAACACTGGAGCGCTTGGAGAGGCTGGAGAACACAACCAGCCGGGGGTAGCCGTCGCGACCAAGCTTGTGAGCGGCCTCAAGGGCACCCAGAGGCGGCTGTGTCTCATCAAAATAGATTTCCGAGTAGCACTCGTCGGAGGCGATGATGAAGCCGTAGCGGTCGGAGAGTGCAAACAGCTCACGCCATTCATCGAGCGAGAGTACGCGACCGGTCGGGTTGCCCGGCGAGCACACGTAAAACAGCTGCACCCGGGCCCATTCCTCGGGGCTTAGTGAATCCAGGTCAAAACCAAAGTTGTTTTCGGGAATCTGGTTAAGGAATACGGGCTGTGCACCGGCCAGGAATGCCGCGCCTTCATAAATCTGATAGAAGGGGTTCGGGCAGGCGACCAACGGTGTGCCGCGGGAATTGTCCAGCACTGCCTGGGCAAACGAAAACAGGGCTTCGCGCGAGCCATTGACTGGCAGGATCTGGCTCACAGGGTCTGGTGCCGGGATGCCGTAGCGGCGGCTCAGCCACTCTGCAATCGTCTGGCGCAGGGCGTCGCAGCCCTGCGTGCTGGGATAGACGGCCAGACCTGAGAAGGCATTCTGGATCGCTTCGAGTACGAGCGGGGGTGTGGCGTGCTGTGGCTCACCGATTGACAGACGGATGGGCGGCAGCTCAACCGGAGTCACATCTTTGAGCAGGGCACGGAGTTTTTCGAAGGGATAGGGCTGGAGACGTTCGAGAAGCGGATTCAATTTCGTAGGCGCCAGGTCAGGTTGGTCTTCCGTGGATCAAGCGGGCACTGTAGGTCCGCCGGGACGGGGTGGTATTATAGCCCGGCTATGCTTCCCTGACCCGTTTACAAATATCCATGCCGTCATTGTGCGCCTGTCCAAACTAAAACTCGCCGGATTCAAATCCTTTGTCGATCCGACCACGATCTATGCGCCTGGCCAACTGGTCGGCATTGTCGGCCCGAATGGTTGCGGAAAATCGAATGTGATCGATGCCGTGCGCTGGGTGCTGGGTGAATCCCGTGCTTCCGCGTTGCGCGGTGAATCAATGCAGGACGTGATCTTCAACGGTTCCACCACGCGCAAACCGGTATCCCGTGCCAGCGTCGAGATGGTCTTCGATAATTCCGAAGGGAAGGCTGCAGGCCAGTGGTCGCAATACGCGGAAATTTCAGTCAAGCGGCAGGTGGATCGCAGTGGTGGTTCCGATTACTTCATCAACAATGTGGCGGTGCGCCGCAAGGATGTGATCGACCTGTTCCTGGGAACCGGCCTGGGGCCGCGCGCCTACGCCATCATCGAACAGGGCATGATCTCGCGCGTGATCGAGGCGCGCCCCGAAGAAGTCCGCTCCTTCCTGGAAGAAGCGGCAGGCATCACCAAATACAAGGAACGGCGGCGCGAGACTGAAGGCCGTCTGGGCGATGCGCGTGACAATCTGGCGCGAGTAGAGGATATCCGCGCCGAGCTTGGCCAGCAAATCGACAAGCTGGCGGTTCAGGCCGAGCTGGCGCACCGTTACAAGGATCTGACCTCACAGCTGTCGCAAAAGCAGGTATTGCTGTGGCGTTATAAATACACCTCGGCGCAGCAGGAACTGGTGATGCTGGCGGAGACGATTGCCCGCTCCCAGACTTCCATTGAAGAGCATAACCACCACCTTGTGGAGGCGGAAACCCGCCTGACGCTGGCGCGTGAGGCGCAGACGGTGCAGATCGAGGCCGTCAGCTCGGCGCAGCAGGATGTTTTTGCGATCACTTCCGAGATCACCCGGATCGAAAGCGAGCTGAAGAACCTGCGCGATGCGCATGCGCGCATCAGCCAGCGTGGCGCCCAGTTGCTTGCCGACAAGACCTTGTGGGAAGAGCGCCGCAGCGGGATGTTGGAGCAGCAGGAAGTGCAGCTTGAGCAGAACGCGATTGCGCAGGAACGCCTGGAAGTCAGCCTGGAGCAGGTGGCCGAAGCGGAATCCCATGTGCCTGTGGCCGAGCAGGCCTGGCGTGATGCCGTGGCGCGGCGCGACGAGGCGCGGCGGGCTGTGGCAGGTGTGGAACAGCAGGTGCAGGTGGAGCACACAAAATATTCCGCCGGGCAGCGGGCGCTTGAGGCGCTGGCCGAGCGCCGCCGCCGCATGGAGGTTGAGCGCGCAGGGCTGAATCCGGAAGATGAGGAAGCCCTCGGCATGCTTGAGCATGAGGTCGAGGAACTGGTTGGTCTGCAGCAGGCGATCGAAACCGAACTGGT
Source organism: Rhodocyclaceae bacterium UBA1310 (assembly GCA_002307175.1). GTDB lineage: Bacteria > Pseudomonadota > Gammaproteobacteria > Burkholderiales > Rhodocyclaceae > Uliginosibacterium. The sequence continues at coordinate 30,518 of DBTS01000044.1, read as the reverse complement.
GCAGCGCCAGACCCAGGTGCAGGGCGCGCAGACAGCCTTGACTGCGAGCCAGCAGGCCGTGCAGCGCCAGACGCAGGCTGTCACGGAAAAGAATGCCCGTCTGGAAGCGCTGAAAGCCGTGCAGGCCGGTCTGCGCAAGCAGGGCAGCATGGCGGATTGGCTCAGCCAGCTGCAGCTTGAGGATGAAGCCCAGGTCTGGCAGGCCCTGCAGGTGCAGCCAGGGTGGGAACTCGCGGTGGAAGCGGTTCTGCGCGAGCGCATCGCGGCGATTGGGCCGCTGGAATCGGCCAGGCTGGTCGATGCTGCCGCCAGCAGTGCGCCTGCGACCGTGATGCTGCTGCGCCAGGGGACTTTGCCCGCGCCGCGTGCCCCGCTGTTTGATGCCCCGCTGCTGGAAGAGTACGTCAGCTGCACGCAGCATGCGCTGGCGCCTTACCTGCGTACCTGGCTGGACGGTGTTTACGCGGTCGAAAATATTGATGCATGGCTCTCGGGGGGCACGGTGGTGCCGCCGGGCGTCATGTTGGTCAGCCGCCAGGGGCAGGTGCTGACTTCTGGCAGCCTGACCCTGTTTGCACCTGAGGCTGCGACCCATGGTGTGATCGAGCGGGCGCGTGAGATTGAGGATCTGGTCGCGGAGATCCGCCCGCTGGAGGCAGATCTGGAGCGTCTGCATGCCGAGGTGGAAGAAGCCGAAGGCAGCCTTGCCGAGGCGCGCAGCGCGCTGGCCGAGGCACGCGATCAGCAGCAGTTGCTGCAGTCACGCCTGCATCAGCGGCAGATGGATTTCGTCAAGGCGCAGCAGGTGATGGCGCGGCAGACGGAGCGGCTGGAGCAGATGGCAGCCGAATCGGCAGAGATCCAGAAGCAGGAGGTTGCGGAGCAGGCGCGCCTGGATGAAGCCGATGGTGCGCGCCAGGAAGCCGAAATGCGCGTGGATGCCCTGCGGGAGGCGGTCGAGACGGCTGAAGAGACGACCCTCGAATGTGAGCGTATCCTGAGAGCACACCGCGAGGCCCTCACCGCGCTGCAAAAAAGCCGCCATGAGGCTGAGTTTGCGGTGCGCGAAGGCAATGCCAAGGTTGATGAGCTGCGTCGCAACATCGAACTGGCCCAGACTCAGCTCGACAAGTGCGTGGCCGAGCAGGCGCAGTTGTCGCAGGATCAGGGTTCGCTTGATGATTCGGAATTGCGCCTGTCCCTGCAAACTGCACTGGAACTCAAGCGTAGCCGTGAAGAAACACTCGCACGGCGCCGCGGGGAACAGGACGAAGCGGTGCAACTGCTCAAGAGCCTGGAAGAAATCCGGGTGCGTGCCGAACATGCGCTTGTCCCCCTGCGGGAGCAGGTGGCGGAGTTGCGCCTCAAGCACCAAGCCGCCGAGCTGGGCAGCACCCAGGCCAGCGAGCGCCTCGGAGAGTTTGGTGCAGAGGTTATGATGCTCGACGATGCGGTGATGGCCGACATCCGCGAGCAGGCGCTGACGCGTGAGGTTAACCGCCTGACGCGCGAGATTGCCGACATGGGGGCCGTGAATATGGCAGCCCTGGCCGAACTGGAAGCCGCCACCGAACGCAAGCGTTTCCTCGACATGCAGTTTGATGACCTGATGCGTGCCATCGAGACACTGGAAGAAGCCATTCGCCGTATCGACAAGGATACGCGCGAGCAGCTCAATGAAACCTTTGCTGTCGTCAACAAGCATTTTGGTGAGCTGTTCCCGCGCCTGTTTGGCGGCGGGAATGCCCAACTGGTGCTGACGGGGGATGAAATCCTGGATTCCGGCGTGCAGATTGTTGCGCAGCCTCCAGGCAAGAAAAACGCATCGATCCAGCTCCTCTCCGGGGGAGAAAAGGCACTGACAGCCATTGCGCTGGTGTTTGCGATGTTCCAGCTCAATCCGGCGCCGTTCTGCATGCTCGATGAGGTCGATGCCCCGTTGGACGATGCGAATACCGAGCGTTATGGTGATATGGTCAAGCATATGTCGTCGGCCACGCAGTTCATCTTCATCAGTCACAGCAAGATCACCATGGAAATTGCCGAGCAGCTGGTGGGGGTGACAATGCAGGAGCAGGGGGTTTCCCGCGTGGTTGAAGTTGACATGGCAGAAGCGCTCAAGCTTGCGCAACCCGAGGCGGCATGAGGATAATGCCGCATTGAACAAATGAACGAGGCAAGATGTCCGGAAACAGTCTTCAAAACGGTCTGATAGGGTTGAGCATTCTGGCGATCCTGTGTCTGGTCGCATACAACCTGTGGCAGGAATACAAGACGCGCAAGCATGCCGAACAGGCCTTTCGCTCCACACACCATGATGTTCTGCTGGATGGCGAGGTTGAGGAATCCGTTCCTCCCGCGCCAGGCGGTCGTCTGGAACCAGGCCTGCGTGTGGTCAAGCGCGGCGAGCTTGAGGAACCTTCCTTTGCGGTTGAATCTTTAAAGATTCCCGTCAAGGCTGCGCCGAGTGCCAAGACTGTGCGTGCCAGCGCCACTCAGGCCCGTTCGCAGGAGCCTGTGCTGTCTGCCGAATTACAGGCCATCGATTGCGCCGTGAGTATTGAGGCGCCCGCAGGTGTTTCGGCATCTGCGCTGTTCGAGTCCCAGCAGGAAGTGCTTGCCGGGGTTACGCGGCGCATGGTCTGGTATGGCTGGAATGAGATGGATCGCCTGTGGTACACCATTGATGCGCGTACCCCCGGGGCGGTTAACCGCGCCTGTGTCACGCTGCAGCTGGCGGACCGGCGTGGCGGCATTGGCGAGGGCGAGCTGGACCGGTTCTACCAGCAGCTGCAACGTGTGTGCGAACAGTTCCTGGCCGTGCCGCGGTTGCCTGCCCGTGAAGATGTGCTGGTGCGGGCTGCCGAGCTGGACAAATTCTGTTCCGACGTGGATATCCAGATTGCCGTCAATGTGATTGCCCAGAACACCAGTTTTTCCGGCACCAAGCTGCGAGCGCTGGCTGAAGCTTCCGGCCTCGTGCTCGGTAAGGACGGCACCTATCACGCAGAGGGTGAAACAGGGAAAACCCTTTTCGTCGTCGCAAACCATGAAGCTGTACCGTTTACCCCGGAACAGCTGCGGCATCTGCAAACCCATGGTGTCAGCTTCATTCTTGATATGCCGCGAGTGCTCAACCCTGTGCACGCCTTTGATCGCATGGTGAGTCTGGCCGGGCAATTTGCCGATTCGCTGGGCGGACTTCTGGTTGATGATAACAAGAGGCCTCTTTCGGATCGTTCGCTGGGGTTGATCCGCAGTCAGCTTGCGCAGTTCGAATTGCAGATGGAGCGCCAGTCTATCCCGGCTGGCAGTGATTTGGCCGTGCGGTTGTTCGCCTGATGGATCAATTGTCTTTTCTGGATAGCGCCGGCCCGCGTGCCGAAGAGCTGCGCGCAAAAGAATTGCGCACCGAGCTGGCACGCCACGCCCATGCTTACTACGTGCTCGACAATCCTACTGTACCGGATGCCGAGTATGATCGCCTGTTCCGTGAGTTGCAGGCTCTCGAAGCGGCCCACCCGGAGCTGATCAGCCCGGATTCGCCAACGCAGCGTGTTGGTGGCAGGCCACTGGATGGATTCGAGACAGTGACCCATGCGGTGCCAATGCTCTCGCTGAACAATGCGTTCACCGAAGAGGATCTCACCGCGTTTGACCGCCGCTGCCGCGAAGGGCTGGAATTGCCTGTTGTAGCAGAACCCGTAGCCTACGCAGCCGAGCCCAAGTTCGATGGATTGGCAATCACGCTGATCTATCAGGATGGCGTGTTCGTGCAGGGCGCTACGCGCGGGGATGGTGCCAGCGGGGAAGATGTTTCGCAGAATCTGCGTACGGTTCGCAGTATTCCGCTGCGCCTGCGTGGTGAGAATGTTCCCTCCTTGCTCGAAGTGCGTGGCGAGGTATTGATGTTCCGTCAGGCTTTTGAGGATCTCAACAAGCGTCAGGCGGCCCGGGGGGAAAAGACCTTTGCGAACCCGCGCAACGCAGCTGCTGGCAGCCTGCGCCAGCTCGATTCGCGTATTACGGCAGAACGTTCGCTGCGGTTCTTTGCGTATTCTGTGGTGCGGGCCGAAGGTGGCCGGGTGTGTGCTTCGCATTCGGAGACCATGAGCTGGCTGCGTGAGCTGGGGTTCCCGGTGAGCGAGTTGCGTGATGTCGTGTATGGGGCAGAGGGTTTGTGGGCCTACTACCAGAAGGTCGGTGCCCAGCGCGACAGTCTGCCTTTCGATATCGACGGGGTGGTCTACAAGGTTGATCAGAAAACCCTGCAAGACAGGCTGGGTTTTGTTTCCCGCGCCCCCCGCTGGGCGATTGCGCATAAATATCCGGCACAGGAAGAACTCACTGAATTGCTTGATATCGAGGTTCAGGTTGGGCGTACCGGGGCAATCACCCCGGTGGCACGCCTGAAGCCGGTTTTTGTAGGTGGCGTGACCGTCACCAACGCCACACTGCACAACGAGGATGAACTGCGTCGCAAGGGCTTGCGCATTGGTGATACGGTGATTGTGCGCCGCGCAGGCGATGTAATCCCCGAAGTCGTCGGCCCGGTGCTGGATCGTCGGACAGGCTCTGAGCGCGAGTTTGTGATGCCTCTGGTGTGCCCGGTGTGTGGCTCGCACATTGTCAGGGCAGAAGATGAAGCCGTGGCCCGGTGTTCAGGCGGTTTGTATTGCCCGGCCCAACGCAAGCAGGCCTTGCTGCATTTTGCGCAGCGGCGTGCCATGGATATCGAAGGCCTGGGCGACAAGCTGGTGGATCAACTGGTGGATACCGATAGGGTCAAGACCCCCGCCGATCTCTATGCGTTGAACATCGGTGCATTGCTGGGGATGGAGCGGATGGCGGAAAAATCCGCGCTGAATTTGCTTGAGGCAATCGAGAAGAGCCGCTCTACCACACTGGCCCGATTCATTTTTGGACTGGGCATCCGTAATGTCGGTGAGTCGACTGCCAAGGATCTGGCCCGGCATTTTGGTACGCTGGATGCGTTGCTGTCGGCTGATCTTGAGCAGCTGCAGCAAGTTCCCGATGTTGGCCCGGTGGTGGCGGCAAGTCTGCGTCAGTTCCTGGCGGAAGAGCATAACCGTGCGGTGGTTGAGCAATTGCGCAAGGCCGGTGTGCATTGGCCGGAACACGCGCCAGCGGCAGCTGATGAAGCTGCCGCGCCTGGCGGTGCGGTGGCAGGTAAAACCTTTGTGCTGACCGGCACGCTGCCCACGATGACCCGTGATGCGGCTGCTGCGTTGATTGAAGCCGCCGGAGGCAAGGTCAGCGGTTCTGTTTCAAAGAAAACAGATTACGTGGTTGCCGGTGAAGAGGCAGGCTCCAAGCTTGTCAAAGCCAATCAGCTGGGGGTGGCCGTGCTCGATGAAGATGGTCTGCTCGCCTTGCTGCAGCAGAATTGAGCAATTTCTCTGTTGCTGACGATTCGCCCACTGCTGCACCTGCGGCGGCAGTGGGTGGTTCTAGTCCGGGGTCCAGATTTCGCCGCTGACTTCCCAAACTTTTTGCAGCTTGTTGTATCCAGTCTTGCACCTCTTTTTCGGGTCGTTTGGTGCTTGCCATAAAGTGTGTCTAGCCCTCACGGGCTACCCTTTTGTCTCATGCGCCGCCGTACCCTATACGCACCTTTCGGGCACCCTTGGCAAAAGTTGTTCCTGGCTCTGCTTTGAGGCTGTAATCAGGGCTCACGCGCTAGCAGAAATCCGCCTGTATCCGGAATATTCTGGTTCTGTGCCGCTGCTTACGGTGTTGGCAGCTCAGACTCCAATTTCGTGCAGCAGATAGGGTGTGGTTTCCCAGGTATTACATTCCCGAATGAAACCGTTTTGCTGACACCAAAACCGGTGTGGCGAGCTAGGGTCCTTGCGTTTGTGAGTGCGTTTCAGTCAGACATAAAAATCTACCGAAATTTCTTTGGTATAAAGTGTTTTCTGGATAGATCGGTCTTGAGTGCCAGTGCCGGCAGGGATTCTCTCAATACGGCGCCTGCCTTGGAGTACGTATTTTATGATTTTGTTTATATTTTTATGTCATTAAATGACATTGTTGTTATGGGGGGTGTGGTTTTTTGAATTGAGGGAAATCCGATAAGGGAAAAGGCCGGATGAGGTGTGTGAAACGGTTGGATTTCTGATTGCCCATGAGGGCATTCCTCCTCGTTCCGTCATGTGTGTTTCAATTGCCCGTGCGCCATTCCATCAATCGTATATTTCTACAACATATATATGGAATTGTTTTCAGAGGCGTAAAAATGTTTGAACGAAGAAAAACGCTTCGGCGCAAACGCAGGCACCACGGCTATTTCAGGGTGAATGCAAATAGCATCCCCTGATTTTTAGGGGCTTTGCGGGGTGATTGACAAAGTGCATTGAAATCAATACAATGCGAAGCATCAATCTTGTGTGCGAACGGTTAACGCCTCTTGGCATCGGGTGTTAAAAGCCTTCAAGGACCGTATCGTTTTTGGATACATGCCCAGATAAGCCTACTATATGCAGATAGATGTCCCCTTGGAATCTGTCTGCACATCAGCAGCAAAGCCCCCGGCAATATGGGGCTATTCATTTAGTCTGTCAGTTTAAGTACCTGGAGACTGAAGCAGCTGCCAAAAATTCGAGTCCAGTCTAGCACGGGTGTATTTCGCTTCTGAAATATGCGATGTTTTCTGTCGTCACCCGGCGCATGTCTGAATGGAGAAGAGTATGACCCCTGCAGTCCGGTTTTCCCGATTTGTTCAGCATCTGCTGACTTTCGTTGTTCATTTTGCTCACGGTGGTTTTGTCATGGCGGGAGTCATGACCATCGGGCTGGTTGGCTATCAGTTGACCCAGTTTGGTGCAGACGGCCTGAATCCACATGCCATGTTTGGCTACCGCCCCGTGGCGGTCTCCGCTGATCCACAGCCGGTGACTGCAGCAAACAATGTTGTTGAAGCGGCATTTTCTCCCGCTGATGCAATGCCATCCGTGTCCGTGAATCTGTCGGGCAATTTTGGGCGGGTGGCTGCAGCAATTGCCAAACGTCACCATGTGGCGCCAGTGGTTGTTGATTCGCTCGTCAAGGCAGCCCAGCAGGAAGGCAAGGCCAATGGTGTCGACCCACTGCTGATTCTGGCGGTGATCACGGTCGAATCCGGCTTCAATCCTTTCCTGGAAAGCGGGCAGGGCGCCCAGGGGCTGATGCAGATCATCCCGAAGTGCCATACCGACAAGATTTCTCCGGAAAAAGGCGCGGCTGCGCTGTTTGATCCGGTTGAGAATATCCGTGTCGGCACCCTCATCCTGCGCGCTTTCATGGACCACGCGGACAGCACCGAAGCTGCTTTGCAGCTCTATGGTGGTGCGGCGAATGATCCGGAAATGCACTACTCGGTTCGTGTGCTTCAGGAGTTTGACCGCTTGCGTCAGGTTGCAGGTGTTTCTGCGCCAGCTACACGCACGGCAGACCGCAAGCCGGCAATTACGCCGAAGGAAGGCTGAGCTGTCTGCTCATGGGTATGAGGGTACTGTCCTTCTGCCCTGTGTCGGTCAGGTGTTCGCTCATTCGGGTTCCATGCGATAATCGCGCCCTATTTGGCAATTTGCCGGTTTCTGTGCTCAAAAACCGGTGGCTTGCACGAGTCGTCCGTCGATTAACTTCCCGCCAGAAATTCATGGAGCCGCCTCATTCCGAGGCAGTGATATATGAGCTTTGTTTCGCCTGAGTTTGCGTTTGTCGCCCTGATTTTCTTCCCTCTGTTCTGGAGTTTGAGGGATTACAAGCGATTTCAACTCGGGTTTCTGGCGCTTGCCAGTTATCTTCTGTACCTCTCATGGTCACCTAAGGCGGCGTTATCGCTCCTCGTGTTGAGCGTTTTCGTCTGGCTGGCGGGCAATTTCGTCAATGCCCAGGTAGCGGAAAGCCGTCGCAAGAGCCTGGCAATGGCCATCAGTGTGGTGCTGAGCCTGAGCCTGCTGCTGGTGACCAAGTATTACGATTTCAGCCGCCAGATGCTGATTGATGTTCTGCCGGGCGTGGGCTTGCAGCATCTGCTGCCGGTGGCGGATCTGATCGCGCCGGCCGGGGTGTCTTTCTTTACATTCCAGGCGGTGACCTATCTGGTCTGGCGTTATCGCGCCGAGCCGCAGGCGCTGCCATTGGTCAATGTGTTGGCATTTCTGTCGTTCTGGCCAACCCTGTTTGCCGGCCCCATTTTGCGTGCCGAGAGTTTTTTTGCGCAAACCGGTTCGGAAGATTTCGGCTATCCGCGTGAGGTGCCCAGGGCGTTTTATCTGATCCTGCTGGGGCTGGCTGAAAAACTCGTGTTCGAGAACTGGCTCTCGGACACCTTTGTTGAGGCCGCCTTCAGATACCCGGATTCGCTTGATGTGCTGAGCGCCACGGCAGCCATGTGGGGCTATTCCCTGCAGATCTTTTTCGACTTTGCGGGCTACTCGCTGATCGTGACCGGGCTGGCCCTGCTGTTGGGCTATCGGATTCCCCCCAACTTTCTGCAGCCGTATCTGGCGCGGAATCTTCGTGATTTCTGGCGTGGCTGGCACATCTCTCTTTCCAGTTTCATTCGGGACTATATTTATATCCCGTTGGGCGGGAGCCGGGTTGGCGCGATCCGTACCCAGGTCAACATCGTGATCGCCATGCTGGTGTCGGGCATCTGGCACGGTGCGGCACTGACCTTTGCCGTCTGGGGGGCGCTGCATGGTATTGGCGTGGTGTTCATCCATATTGCTGACAAACTGGGCCTGAAGCTGCCCAAAGTGCTCAGTCATATCGTGACCTTGCTGTACGTCAGCCTGGCTTGGGTGTTTTTCCGCTCTTCCTCGTTTGATGATGCCTGGACTTTCATCCAGGCCTTCTGTGTTCCACCGCATTCGCTGGAATTGCGATATTTCTGGCTGCTCGCGGCTTCGGTGGTGTTTTTTGTAACCAGTGCAAACGCGCAGCGTCTTGAGGATCGGGGTGCTGTGCTGATTGAGCGGCTCTGGGGGTGGCGGCTTGCCGTTGCGGCCAGTGTGGTGGGTTACGCAATCATTTATTTCGGGCCCAGTGGTATCCCGGGATTCATTTACTATAGGTTCTGAAATGTGCTTTTCGGCACGTAACACGTTTCTCGTCATTACCGCCATCGTTGCGATCAATACCGTGATGTGGCTGGATTCGCTGGATGGGTATCTGGGTGCCAGATACCACGTTCAACTGTCGCAATATCTGCCGTCTGGGTTCTTCGTACCATCACGCTATGTCGCGAGTCTTTTGCAGGCCAATCCGGCGGGAGATGTTGCGGCGAACGAAGAGCCGTCACCTGCATCCACGCAGGAGTCTGCGCATGCGGGTGAGTCCGCAGGCAAGACGTCGGTTTCGGCGGCAGGCACTCCATCCGCTGCTGCGGGCAGTGAGCCTGCAGCAGAACAAAGCGGCGTTGAGCTTGAACACCCGCGCGTGCTCTTTGCCGGTGATTCGATGATGCAGGGGCTGGCACCGTTTGTGATCGCCAGCCTCAAAAAGACCTATCCTGACGGTTATTTCAGTGATCAGAGCAAGCAGAGCACCGGGCTGACGGTGCGGCGCTACTTTGATTGGCCCACCAAGATCAGGGATGAGGTGCTGAAACAGAATTTCGATACCCTCGTCATTTTTTTGGGCCCCAATGATCCCTGGGATATCTACGAAGATGGCAAACGCTATATTTTCCCATCGGACAACTGGGTAGAGAAATATCGCAGCCGTGTCTCCGAGGTGCTGGAGTTCAGCAAGGAACACAAAGTGACCGTGGTCTGGGTGGGCTTGCCGAATATGCGTGATGATCGCGTCAAGCAGGGGGCTATCGTAGAGAACGAGGTTTTCCGTGAGGAAACAAAAAAGTTTGGCTATGACTATTTTCCGACGGAACCAATCATCGGCAGCCTGGACGAACCATTTCATAAGCACATAGATGATCCCGAAAAGGGGAAAGTCGCCATTCGTGCCGATGATGGCATTCACTTTACGCCCACAGGCCTGCGCATGATCAGTCGCGACCTGGTGGAACTGCTGAAGACAAGGTTGCATTGATGAACAGATTCAAACTCGTTGTGGTGTTGGGCTTGCTGAGCGTGGTGTGCCCCACCTGGGCACAGACGCTCACGGCGCACTCCGATGGGCTCACAGCGGATTTCCGGTGCCCGGCTGTGGCCCCGAAGAAGCTGCCCGCCAAGCGTGCCGCCGCCGATGCCGATGAGCTTATGGAACCTCCCGCCCTGTATGAACTGGCCGGGATGGACGCGGGCAAACCGGATGAAGCCATTCCACAGCTGTTCCGCACTCCGGTGCGGCACGTTGCGGATCGGCCGCTGTCGATTGCATTCTGGGGCGATAGCCATCTGGCAGCGAATTTCTTTGGGGACGAACTGGTGCGTCTTTCAGGCTTGCCCCGCAGCAAGGTGCAGGCGAGTTTTCTGCCCGCCACGATGGGGCGGCCCGGTGTGCGCCTGCCTGTCCGAAAATCCTGTCAGGGCGGAGGCTGGGCTTACAAACTGGCGTTTCAGGATAAGGCCGTGGGGGCGAACTATGCTCAGGGTTTGTCAGCACTTACGAGCAGTACGCCGAACAGTTATCTCTGGGTAGATTTCCGCCAGCAGCTGCAAACCCCCAATCTGCGCTCACTGGATCTGGTGTACGCCCCCCAGGGGACCCAGGCAGTTATCGGCGTCAGCGTCGATGATGGTGCAGAGCAGGTGGTCGAGCTGGATTCTGCGGGGCAGGGGGTGCTACGCATTCTGCCTGATCAGGCAATGTCCACGCTCAAGATCCGTCTGATCGAAGGCAGTCTGAATCTTGAAGGTTTCGTGCCGCATTATCTTGAAACGAAGCCGTCTCTACTGCTCGATACGTTTGCCATTCCGGGAGCGACCTTCAAGGGATGGACTACCGCCAGCCCCGACTATCTGAAGACCCGTCTTGGCAAGACGCAATATGATGTTGTTGTTTTTGAGTACGGCACCAACGAGGGCAATGTCCGCACATTCGATGGCGATGCCTATCGTCGGGATCTGCGCGATTCTCTGACCAATATGCGCAAAGTGTTGCCGGATTCGCAGTGCATCCTGATGGGGCCGGCGGATCGTGGCGTGCTCGTCAGACATTCACGTAGCGCCAAGAAGGGCAGCGCAACAGCACCTGCTTCTGCCGAGTTGTTGCGCTTTGCGCGGATACATCAGGAGATTGCCTCCATCCAGCGCAGTGCAGGCGGTGAGTTCGGCTGCTCGTTCTGGAGCTGGCAGGATGCCATGGGCGGGCCGGGGAGTGTCTATAAGTGGTTTTATCACAGCCCCAGATGGATGTCTCCGGATCTGACGCACCTCTCCATTCCGGGCTATCAGGTGACGGCTCAGCTGTTTGCCGATAGCATACAGTTCAAAAATTGGGTGTCCATGTATACCAATGCGCAGTAGTTTTTTCATGCGGGGCGTATTGCTCCGCGTCCTGATGGAGCGTGGCCGCATTTTGGCCGCGACAGGTGCTCTGTTGCTGTGGGGCCTTTCTCCCAGCGCGCAGGCACTGCCATTTGTGCCTGTCGAAGGCGTCTCCGACGCTCGCTGGAAGGCCCTCGAACAGCGCCTCAAGGAAGCCCAGGCGGGCAATCCGGGGCGCGCCATCAATATTCTGCAGTTGGGCGATTCGCACACTGCGGGTGAGTATCTTTCGGGGCGCATGCGCCAGCATTTTCAGTCGCTGTTCGGTGTGGGTAGCGTGGGCATGCTGCCGCCTGGCAATATCAAGGATCATCCGGTGTTTCAGGCGCGAATTTCAGCCAGTTCGCAGTGGAACGCCCAGCGTGTCAAAAGTGATGGTCCGACACCGGCTTTGGGACTGGGCGGGTACACGGGATTTGGTTTGAGTCCGTACCAGACCATCATGTATGAGCTGCCGAAAACAGCCAATGTTTCCCGCCTGTATGTCTATTCCAAAGGCGGTAGCGCCCCCGAGAATCTCTTCAAATTCTACGAAGATGGCAATGAACTCACGCCGCTGCGTGTATCCAGGGCAGCGCGTGACGGGCGTACCGTTTTTGAGCTGGAGGGTGCGCCCAATCGTTTGACGATCCTCGCCAAAAAAGCCGAATCCGACTTTCAGTTGCTGGGCGTCACCGTGGCGGGTGCCAGGAGCGGCGCAACCTATAGCAGCATCGGAGTGATAGGCGCTACGCTGGATGTACTGCGCAACTGGGATAGCGAAGTGACGCGGAACGAAATCAAGGATTACTCGCCCGCGCTGCTCATTCTGGCGTTTGGCACGAATGATGTTGTCAATCCGGATTTTTCACGTGACAGATTTCTGAACACCCTTACCTATACTGCCGACTGGGTACGGCGCAACGCGCCAGATTCAGCTGTGCTGCTCGTGATGCCCCCGCGTGCTCCGGGGTTTCGCCCACGTAGCATGCAGAATCTTGAGTCTGCCAGGCTGACCATGCGAATGGCTGCCAGGCAGTACCACTGGCGGGTTTGGGATTGGTCTGTGTTGACGGACAGGAACTGTGTCACATCCTGCTCCACGCCGGATTCTGTGGCTTTCTTTGGACAGGATGGTATCCACCTGACCCGTCTGGGCTATGAGACTACGGCAGATTCTCTGTATGAAGCCATCTTGAGCAGCGGCAAGCATTTTTGACCTGTCTGGTCGGCCCGATGCGCGCAAGCCGGCATTTTCCCGTGTTTCAGGAGTATTGACGATGAAGTGCGTATTCGTGATCACGGGTCTGGCTGCAGGCGGCGCGGAAAACCTGCTGCTGCAGATTCTGACGCACGCCGATAGCCTGCCGGGATCAACGGTGATCACGCTGAGCCCCGGAGGTGAATTGCTGCCGCAGTTTCAGGCGGCGGGTATCTCCGTTGAAACCCTCGGCATGCATTCCCGTATACCCAGCCCGCTGGTGATCTGGCGGCTGGCGCGCAGGCTGCGCGCATTGCAGGCGGATGTTGTATCCACCTGGATGTATCACGCCAACCTGGTGGGCGGACTCGCTGCGCGGATTGCAGGTATTCCTGTCGTGTGGGGGATTCATAATTCCAGTGCAAACCTGCAATTGCTGCGCCGATCTACACGTTGGGTGATTTGCGCGGGAGCCTGGTTCTCGCACTGGATTCCGGCACTCATCATCACGCCTTCCGAGCACGCCAGAAAACTTCACGTGGCGCGCCACTATGCGGAATCGAAGTTTCAGGTTATTCCCAACGGCATCGATCTGGATAAGTTCAAGGCAGATCCGGAGGCTCGCGAAAGTGTGCGCAGGGAGCTTGGTCTGCAAATGGATACCCCCCTTGTTGCGATGGTCGCCCGGTACTGCCCGCCGAAAGACCATGCCGGGTTCATTCAGGCCGCGAGCCTTGTCGCAAAACTACGTCCAGACGTCCATTTTTTGCTGATAGGCATGGGAACTGCCGTTGATAATATTGAACTTCAGGCATTGATCCGGCAGGCGGGTTTGTTGCAGAACATGCACTGCCTGGGGTTGCGCACAGACATTCCCAGGCTGACCGCAGCACTTGATGTGAGCTGCCTGGCCAGTTTCGGCGAGGCTTTTGGCAATGTGCTGGGAGAGGCGCTGGCTTGTGGTGTGCCTTGCGTGTCGAGCGATGTCGGGGTCGCGGCCGAGATGATTGCCGGGGCAGGCAAGGTTGTGCCGGTAGGCAATCCTCAGGCTTTTGCCCAGGCACTACTCGATGTGCTGCAGCTTGATGTGGCGCAGCGGCGTGTGCTGGCTGCAGGGGCTGTGTTGCGGATGCTGCAGGATTTTGAGATCGGGAATATCGTCAAAGTTTATTCGAAGATGTTGCGTAATGTAACAAAGCGTTGTTCTGGTGATCTTGCCGGGTGACAATCGCCTACGGATTTCAATCACCTGATGCGGGTGATGGATACATGCGGAAGTTCAGTGGGAGCTCTGGGTTTGCCCTGATTATGTATTTACTGCGGAGTACCGCAAGCTGCACGGTTTTTCTCACCGATTGCTGCTGGTTTTGGTGAGATTTCCTCGTTGCTGTTTTTTATGGCGTGGCTGAATTTTCAGGCTATTACTGATCTCTGATGCAAACCAAGAAAAAGTTGCTGTTTTTTGTGACAGAGGATTGGTACTTCTGTTCCCATCGCCTCCCTCTTGGCATATCTGCCAAGCAGGCGGGTTATGAGGTGGTGGTGGTGACCCGTGTACGCGAGCATGGCCAGCGCATCCGCGATGCCGGCCTGCGGTTGGTGCCGTTTGAACTGGAGCGGCAGAGTGCCAATCCGTTCCAGGAATTTGCCTGTATCTGGCGCCTCTGGCAGATTTACCGGCAGGAGCGCCCGGACATCGTTCATCACGTCTCCCTGAAGCCGGTGCTGTATGGTTCGATTGCGGCCCGTTGTGCCGGGGTTGGAAAAATCGTCAATGCCATGGCTGGACTGGGGATTCTTTTTAGTTCTGATTCGCTCAAAACCCGCTTACTGAGAATCCCGGTAGTCGCAGCATTCCGCCTGCTGTTATCTGGGACCCAGGTGCGCATGATTCTGCAGAATGACGATAACGTGCGTGTTCTCACGGATCTCGGAGTTGTACAAAAGGAACAGATCCGCCTGATTCGTGGGGCAGGGGTCGATCTGGCGGAATATATGGTTCAGCCCGAGCCTCCTGAGGGGGTGCGCGTCCTGCTGGTTGGCCGGATGTTGTGGGACAAAGGCGTGGGAGAATTCGTTGAGGCCGCCCGTTTGCTGCGGGCACGTGGTTTCGCCCTGACGTTTACCCTGATCGGCGAGCCTGATCTGGCAAATCCTTCCGCCATCCCGCTCGCGCAGCTTCAAGCCTGGCACCACGAAGGTATCATTGAGTGGCTGGGGCGGCGCGAAGATATTGCAGAGCAATATGCGCAAAGCCACATTGCCTGTTTGCCCTCGTTCTATGGGGAAGGTGTGCCGAAATCCCTGCTGGAAGCGGCTGCCTGCGGGCGTCCGATCGTCACCACCAATACTCCCGGGTGCTCCGATGTTGTCCGGGATGGAGAAAACGGATTCCTCGTACCACCGAAAAATGCCATTGCCCTGGCTGATGCCATTGAGAAACTGGCCCAGAACCCCCGCCTGCGCGCACAGATGGGTCTTGCCGGGCGTAAGCGTGCAGAGCGCGATTTCGCGCTCAACAAGATCGTTGGAGAGACACTGCAGGTGTATGGCGAACTGGCCTGTGCGTGATTTGGGTCGGGCGGTATCTGGTGATACCAGAAAAGTGGTGTGATCGGGGAAACTTGACTTTGCATGAATGGCAGGCCGGATAGCCAAGGCCAGGAAGAAGATGAAGGAAATGATGGGTTGAAAAAACGATAGATCAAAGGAAGCTTTAGCAGCCTGATATCGCCGGAAAAACAGAAAAAATCGAAGATCCCGGTTTTGTTCTGACTTATCGTAATGTCTGGATTCAAAGCCCGTGAGAACCAAAGGCTTCTGGTTGGTGGGCGGTACTGGGCTCGAACCAGTGACCTCGTCCGTGTGAAGGACGCGCTCGTACCAACTGAGCTAACCGCCCACGGATACAAGACTTTCAAAAACTTGTCTTGCATCAGTGTTCAAAAACAAAGGCTCACGGCAAATTCCGTAAGCCTTTTATGAGACACTTTGCGCGTCCAAATGATTTGGATCGCAAAGATATCAAATCTGGTGGGCGGTACTGGGCTCGAACCAGTGACCTCGTCCGTGTGAAGGACGCGCTCGTACCAACTGAGCTAACCGCCCGCTGGCGCCAGAGTCGTTTTGCAGTTAAAACAAAACAAACTTGTCTCGCGTCAGAAGAGGAAAAAATTATAGTGAGAAAAATTGGGGCCGTCAAACACTTTTTATCGCTTAAAATACGGAATTCCTGTTTTGAAGATGTAATAACACATCATGAATGCTACTGTCCGAACGCGATTTGCCCCCAGTCCGACTGGTTATCTCCATATTGGTGGCGCACGCACAGCCTTGTTTTCCTGGGCTTTTGCGCGTCGCCATGGGGGGCAGTTTGTGTTGCGTATCGAAGATACTGACGTCGCACGTTCAACGCCAGAGGCTGTTCAGGCAATCCTGGACGGAATGAAATGGCTGGGGCTTGAGCATGATGAAGGCCCGTTCTACCAGATGCAGCGCATGGATCGCTATAAGGAAGTGATTGCGGAAATGCTCAAGGATGGTACGGCCTATTACTGCTATACCAGCCAGGAAGAACTCGAAGCTACCCGTGAAGCGCAGCGTGCACGCGGTGAGAAGCCCCGCTATGACGGCCGCTGGCGGCCCGAGGCAGGCAAGACCCTGCCTGCCGCGCCGGAAGGCGTTCTGCCGGTGATCCGTTTCAGGAACCCCGTTGATGGCGTTGTGGCCTGGGATGATCTGGTCAAGGGGCATATCGAGATCGCCAATGCCGAACTCGATGATCTGGTGATTGCACGTCAGGATGGCACGCCGACCTATAACTTCTGCGTGGTGGTCGATGATTGGGATATGGGTATTACCCACGTGATCCGTGGCGATGACCACGTGAACAACACGCCGCGCCAGATCAATATCCTCAAGGCGCTGAATGCCGTGGTGCCGGAGTATGCCCACCTCTCGATGATTCTGGGTGACGATGGCCTGAAGCTCTCCAAGCGCCGCAACTCGGTGGCCGTGACGGACTTTGACGAGAAGGGCTATCTACCTGAAGCCATCATCAACTATCTGGGTCGCCTGGGCTGGAGCCACGGGGACGATGAAGTCTTCTCGCGCGAACAGTTTGTCGAGTGGTTCGATCTGGATCACATCACGCCGTCGGCTGCGCAGTTCAACACCGAGAAGCTCAACTGGCTGAATGCCCACTACATCAAGCAGATGACGCCGGAAGCCCTGGCTGAAGTGATGGTGACGCGCCTTGCCAAACGTGATGTGGATACGACTGCTGGTCCGTTGCTGCGGGATGTGGTGGCGCTGTACCAGGAGCGTGCATCGACGCTGGTCGAACTCGCGGACGCCATTGAACCGTTCTACCGCAAGGTGGATGCGGCCGAGGAACTCAAGGCTCAGCATCTGACCGAGGCTGCCGAGAGTGCGCTGGTTGTGCTGCGTGACAAGCTGGCGGTAACGGAATGGAAGAAGGAAGAGCTCAATGCCATCATCAAGGCGACCTGCAAGGAGCTTGGCATGAAGATGCCGCAGGTGGCGATTCCTCTGCGTGTGAAGCTGCTGGGTGTGGCGCATACGCCTTCGATCGATGCCGTGCTTGAAGTGCTGGGGCGCGATACGGTACTGGGGCGTTTGGCCTGAGGTTTGCCTGAGTACTGGCGCAGGCTTCTCAGACGTAAAAAAGGCGGCCAAGGCCGCCTTTTTGTTGGGTACGTCTGACGGACTCAGGACGGACAGTTCAGGCCGTGGTCACGGAAGATCTGTTTGGCCGCCTCTGCGGCTTCCGGCGTGGTTGCCTTGGCGTCTGCCAATTCGTAGTGCATGCCGAGTTTTTCCCACTTGAACTTGCCCAGCTGATGGAAGGGCAGTACGTCGACTCGTTCGATGTTGCCGAGGGAGGCGGCAAAACTGGCAACGCCGTTGATGACTTCAGGCGTGTCGGTGTACCCGCCCAGCAGCACGAAGCGCAGCCAGGCCGGGCGCTTGCGTTCGGCGATACGGCGGGCGAAGTTGAGCACCGGCTCCAGTGGCTTGGCCGTGAGCTTGTGATGGGCTTCTTCACCCCAGCTCTTGATGTCGAGGAGGAACAGGTCGATATCGTCGAGATCCTGGTCCGACAGGCGTCCGCCCAGATATCCATTGGTATCCAGCGCCGTGTGGATGCCCATGGCCTTCGCGCCACGAATCAGGTTCATGACGAAGGGTGCCTGCACGAGCGGCTCGCCTCCTGAAACGGTGAGGCCGCCGCCGGAGAAGCGCAGGTATTTGTCGTACTTCTTCAGTTCTTCGAGCAGATCGTCCACGCAGGTCAGCTGGCCGTTCTTCATTTTCCATGTGTCGGGATTGTGGCAGTACAGACAGCGGAATTCGCAGCCGGTTGTCCAGAACACGATGCGAAGACCGGGGCCGTCAACTGCCGAGCCGGTTTCTTCTGAATGGATAAAGCCCCAGCGTCCCTCGTTAACCAGGCGGTCTGCTTCCTGATCGTCGAGCTGATTTTCCACAGCGCGAAGTTCCAGGTGGCTGCCCTTGAGCGAAGGTGTCTCTGCATTGTTTTGCGGGGAAGTCATTGAGTTATCCTTTAGGACACAAAAAATCTCGGCACCGCGATGGCAGTGCCGAGATTCGAATGTAGCGCAGTCATTACCTGCGCCGCAACTGGCAGGAAATGGGTGCCCGGCTGCAAGCGGCACCCAATCCAGAACTTACATCTGGCCGTGGAAGGTACGGCTGATGACGTCCATCTGCTGTTCCTTCGTCAGCTTGACGAAGTTTACAGCGTAGCCCGAAACGCGGATGGTCAGCTGCGGATACTTTTCCGGATGATCCATAGCGTCGACCAGCGTGTCGCGGTTCAGAACGTTGATGTTCTGGTGGAAGCCATCCACACCGAAGAAGCCATCCAGCGCGCGGGCCAGGTTGGCGATCTGATCGGTACGGGTGGAACCCATGCTGCTCGGGACGATGGAGGAGGTCATCGAGATGCCGTCCTGGCAATCGTCGTACGGCAGCTTGGCAACCGACATGGCCGAAGCCGTGAAACCCATCTTGTCGCGGCCGTGCATCGGGTTTGCACCCGGAGCAAACGGTTCGCCCTTACGGCGGCCGTCAGGCGTGTTACCCGTAGCCTTGCCGTACACCACGTTGGACGTGATGGTCAGGATGGACTGGGTGTGCATGGCGTTGCGATAGGTCTTGTGCTTACGCAGCTTGTCCATGAAGGTCTTGGCCAGCCAGGCACCGAACTGGTCGACGCGGTCGTCGTTGTTGCCGAACTTCGGGAAGTCGCCTTCCGTCACGTAGTCAACAATCAGGCCGGTATCGTCACGAACAACCTTCACCTTGGCGTACTTGATGGCGGACAGGGAGTCAGCCACTACGGACAGGCCTGCGATACCGAAAGCCATGGTACGCAGCGGGTTGTAATCGTGCAGCGCCATTTCGATGCGTTCGTAAGCGTACTTGTCATGCATGTAGTGGATGCAGTTCATTGCATTCACGTAGGTACGGGCCAGCCATTCCATGGCGTGGTCGTAACGCTTCATGACTTCGTCGAAATCAAGGTATTCATCCTTGATCGGTTCGAACGGCTGCATGATCTGTTTGCCGGACACTTCGTCGCGACCACCGTTGATTGCGTACAGCATGCACTTGGCGAGGTTCACACGAGCACCAAACAGCTGCATCTGCTTGCCCACACGCATGGCGGACACACAGCAGGCGATAGCCGTGTCATCACCCCAGGCCGGACGCATCAGTTCGTCTGATTCGTACTGGATCGAGCTGGTGTCGATGGAGACCTTGGAGCAGAACTTCTTGAAGCCTTCCGGCAGCTTCGGCGTCCAGAAAACGGTCAGGTTGGGTTCCGGTGCCGGTCCCAGGTTGTACAGGGTCTGCAGGTAACGGAAGCTGTTCTTGGTCACCAGCGAACGGCCATCTTCGGAAACACCGCCGATGGATTCAGTCACCCATTGCGGATCGCCAGCGAAGATGTCGTTGTATTCCGGTGTGCGCAGGAAGCGGACGATACGGAGCTTGATCACGAAATCGTCGATGATTTCCTGAGCCTGGGCTTCGGTCAGTACGCCTTCTTTCAGGTCGCGTTCGAAATACACATCCAGGAACGTGGAGGTACGGCCCAGCGACATGGCGGCGCCGTTCTGTTCCTTCACGGAAGCCAGGTAGCCGAAGTACAGCCATTGCGTGGCTTCCTTGGCGTTGGTGGCGGGCTTGGAAATGTCAAAACCGTACTTGGCAGCCATGACCTTGATTTCATTCAAGGCCCTGAGCTGTTCAGACAGTTCTTCGCGATCACGAATGATTTCGTCGGTGGAGTGAGCGCCGTCGATAGACTGCTTTTCAGCCTTCTTGGCGACGATCAGGCGATCAACACCGTAAAGGGCGATACGACGATAGTCACCAATGATGCGGCCACGGCCGTAAGCATCAGGCAGACCGGTCACAACGTGGGAAGAGCGAGCCTTGCGGATGTCGTCCGTATAAGCGTCAAACACGCCGTCGTTGTGGGTCTTGCGATATTTCGTGAAGATTTCCTTGATCTTCTCGTCAACCGGAATGTTGTAGGCTTCCAGGCTGGTTTCAACCATGCGCCAGCCGCCATTCGGGAAAATCGCGCGCTTCAGGGGGGCTTCGGTCTGCAGGCCAACGATGATTTCGTTGTCCTTGTCGATGTAGCCAGCGTCGTGAGCGGTGATGGAAGACGGAATCTGGGAAACACCCAGAACGCCCTTTTGACGTTCTTCTTCGAACAGGCTGCTCAGCTTGTCCCAAACGCCCTTGGTGCGGGCGGTGGCCGGAGCCAGGAAGCTATCATCACCCTCGTACGGGGTCATGTTTTGCTGGATGAATTCACGGACGGCGATGGCGTTCTGCCAGTCGGTGCCTTTAAAGCCACGCCAAGCGTTGGCTACGGCGCTGTCCAGGGTGGGAGTGTCGCGTTCAGACATATTAAATGCCTCCAGTGTTTACAATCGAAAATCTTTTCTACCTGGATCACAGGTAGGTAACAAAGACCCCTGTTTGGTATAGATGTCTTTGCCTGTCAATTCTTTGCCTTTCGACGCCTGCATCCAGTCTTCTCGGGCCTTTTCCGTACTCCTGGGGTATCAGGGGAGCGGCTCCAATTCGCGGTTAGGCCAGGCTGCACACATATGAACGCGCCATCTGCTTGCCCGTAATGCTAGTGGGCCAATTTGAGAAAGCCGAATCGAATGTACCGATGCCTGTATAAAGGAAAATGAAGGTGCGGTGCACAATTTGCAAGGCAATGAATTATATACCTAAAAGGTATTTGTGTTGCGGTGCGCAAATGTGCTAGCGGGAGATGGCGCCACATTTTGGTGCAAACAGGCTCGCACGGGCACCACGATCAACCCGCCGCCAAGCTTGCCAAAGCGGCATCCGTCCATTTTGGAAGTCATTCCAGAAGCTTCGTTTGCTACCATACGCCCAGTTTTTCTCCAGGTTCCACTGCATGCTGTTTCCAACCGTTGAATATGCGGTCTTCTTTATCCTATCGCTGATCCTTGCATGGTCCAGCATCGGGAGGCATGCGCTACATAAATTAACGCTGCTGGGTCTGAGCTACATATTTTACGCGTGCTGGGATTGGCGCTTTGTGCCCTTGCTGTTTGGAATCTCATTTTGGGCCTGGCTGGCAACCCGCGGCATTCAGTCGGGCAGGGCACGTAGGCGGTGGCTGCTGGCAGGGGTTATGGGCAGTCTGGGGCTTCTTGCCTGGTACAAATACGCGGCTTTTTTGCTGCAGAATCTGCTTGAGCTGGCGCAGATGGTTGGGCTGAAGCCGGATATCGACATCCAGACGCCGTTTTTGCCGCTGGGTATTTCATTCATGTGTTTCCACGCCATTTCCCTGATGATGGACGCTTGGCGTGGCAAGCTTCAGAAACGCGTGGCGCTGGTCGATGCCTTGTTATATGTAGCTTTTTTCCCGCAATTGGTGGCCGGCCCCATTCTGCGAGCCTCGAAATTCCTCCCTCAACTGGATCGGGCGCCTGATCCCAAGAGAATCGAAACTTCGCGTGCGCTGTTGTTGATTGCATGCGGGCTCATCAAGAAAGTGCTGATTGCCAACACGCTGGCCACTCTGCAGGTGGATGACGTGTTTGCCAATCCACTCAGTGCCAGCGCCAGCCAGGCGCTGGCTGCAGTGTATGGCTACGCGATACAGATTTACTGTGATTTTTCCGGGTATACAGATATTGCCATCGGCTGTGCGCTGCTGCTGGGCTATCGTTTCCCCGACAATTTCGATTCACCGTACAAGGCTGCGTCGCCACAGGAATTCTGGCGCCGCTGGCACATTTCCCTCTCCACCTGGTTGCGAGACTATCTCTATATTCCTCTTGGTGGCGGGCGGAGCGGTCGTGCCAGAGTGCACTTGAACCTGATGATCACTATGCTGCTTGGTGGATTGTGGCACGGGGCTGCGTGGAATTTTGTGCTGTGGGGTGGCTTGCACGGGCTGCTGCTGATTGTGCACCGCGAATGGGATCACTTCTGCAGCCGTTTCTCCTTTGGCTGGCGCCAATCGGTCTGGTGGTTGTGGGTGTCGCGGCTATTGCTGTTTCACGCGGTCTGCCTGGGTTGGGTGTTTTTTCGTGCCGGCAGCCTGCCGGTCGGCCTGGATGTGCTGGGGCGTCTTGTGCACGGAGGATGGCTTAAGGATGTCTCAGTCGTGACGTTGTTATGCATCATGGTGGGGCTGGGCATGCAGTATGTTCCCTCGCGCTGGATCAGGCGCGTGCATCTGTTCGGAACGTGGCTGCAGCCTGCATTGCGCGGGTGTGTGTTTGCGGGCATATTGCTTGTGATTGAGGTGCTTGGCCCAAGTGCGCCAGCCCCTTTCATTTATTTTCAGTTCTGAACATGAAGCGTCGTCACGATACCCTTTTACGCACCTTTGCAACGCTGCTTGTGGCGCTGTTTTGCGGCCTGGTGCTGGAAGCCGACGGGCTGCGCATCTGGGCAGAGCGTCTGCCAGTCGGCACCTTGAGGGATTCTGTGTTACCTGTGACGGTTACGTGGCAGGGATGGATGTCGCCGCTGCATGCCGGCAGTCTTCGCGAAGCTGCCTTGGAAATGAAGTCGCGTCTGACATCGGTGCCGCAGGCTAAAGACCCGGCAGAAACGCGTCCGGCTCTGCACGACAATGATCCGGCGACAACGCTGCTCAGTGTGAGGTCGCTGAATACCGACACAGGCGTGTCAGGGACAACGGTTGCCACCACTCTGACAGCTGCCAGCGTGCAGGATGTTGCTGTCAGTACGCAGCAAAGTGCCGGACTGACGGCTAATTGGGCTCCTGCGGATGGATCAGGGCGGGTACTTGCACTGGCTGGCGACTCAATGATGGCAGTGGGGCTTGCGCCAACGCTTGGCAGGGATCTCGCGACCAATCCGAATTTTCATGTACTCAAGGCTTATCGCTCCGGGACAGGGCTGGCCCGCCCGGAAGTGTTTGACTGGATTCAGCAATATCCAGCAATGCTGGCAGGTACCCAGCCGCAGTTGGTGATTTGTGCGATGGGTGCCAATGACGCGCAAAATGTCCAGATTGGCAAAGCGGTGCTGGAGTTTGGCAGTGCCGAGTGGGATGCCTACTACCGGGGGCGTCTGTCTGCCTACCTGGCCATGCTTGGAGCCAGACCTGTGCGGATTTTGTGGGTGGGGATGCCGCTCATGAAGGAGAAGAAATTTTCGCTGAAAATGCAGCATATGAACCAGCTGATCCAGGCCGAGATTGCAGGCCGCCCGAATGTGACCTGGCTGGACCCCAATCCTGCGTTGGGGTATTCCAGAAGGTTCGAGCAGTATCGGGCGAATGCACGTGGCAAGCTGATCAAAATGCGGGCTGATGACGGCATACATATGACCGACGACGGTGCGGCCTATCTGTTGCCAGCCATTCGTGAATGGCTGGCAACAGCGGCCCAGTCGGGTAGTGAGGGTGCCGCCAGATCCGGCGTGATTGCTCCGGTCGCCTCAAGCAGCACACCCAAGGCGTAGCAACTTCCTGATCTGGCGGTGACGTCTTGATCAGGACTCGTGCCGCAGAGTTTCTGCTGCGCCAGTCTGATTTTCAGCGGGCAGCGGTGGGGCAGGGGTCTTCGATGACAGGGGCCGCATAGGACGAGCCATCGGGCCAGAACCCGAGAAAATGATTGGCTGGCGCCTGGCGGTCAAACAGGTCGGCGAGCGGGCTGCCGCTGGCCACAAAATCAGCCAGAGTCGTGGCGATTCGCCAGTAGCCGTAATAATCCAGCAGATTCAGCGAGCCAGAAGGCTCGAAGTCTTCCTTCCAGGGAATCGATGTGGCGACCCTGGCTCTGGAATCAGGGAAGTCATAGCGGCTGTCTGGGGCACCGGGTGAGCCGTGACCGGCCTGGGTATGGGTGCTTCCGTTGCTGTCCGATGGGAAAAAGATCAGCAGGCGGTTCTTCTCCGGCAGATGGCACATCCGCGCAGTAATAGCCCGTGCGGTTGGGACGCCGATACTGGTGTCCGCAAAGCCCGAGACCACAACGGTCGGTAGCGTGGCGGGCAGTGTCTCGACGTGCCCGATGATGCTCGCGGCCTGTGGGCCACGCGCAACGTGGTGCGCATCTCCCGGCGAAATCAGCATGAGCGCACGGGGAGTGGGCAGGCCATAGCGTGCGGGATCAATGGCGAGATTCAGGGAAATCGTGGCTCCCATCGAGAAGCCCATGTAGAGCGCCTTGTCCGTATCGATCAGGCCCGGGTATGCCGCTGTGAGCCTGGCCAGGGCGCTTGCATCTGCCTGGCCCGCGATGTTGGTGACCAGTTGTGGCGCGGTGTCGTTGCCGTCCTGATAGACCGGGTAGATCACCACATTGCCTTTGCGGACCAGAACATCAATCAGGCCACCAAAGTTTTTCGGGTTCATGCCCAGCCAGCCGTGATGAAACAGGATTACCGGAAGATTCTGGTGCGCAGGATTTCTGGGGATGAACACGTACGCGCGCGATGGGCCATCACCCACCGTCATCACGCTGATATCGTGATAGATGCGTTGTGCCTGATAGGCTTGCGGGGAATATTGTTTTGCCAAGGCCTCACGAGGGTTTTCCGCCCAGGCGTCGGTGCTTAGCGCGAAGGTGAGAAAGCCGGCGATAAGAGCTTGCAGTGTGGTGTGTAGGGTGCGATGCATGATCGGGGGTGTGTGATAGCCAATGGCAGCAGTGTGCCAAACCCCGAACCATAAAACAAAAATGCCTGGCAACAAAAAGCCCGGCTTGTGGCCGGGCTTTGGATCAGTCTCGGTTTTCTTTTTATTCCGGACGGATGTTCGAAGCTTGCTTGCCCTTCGGGCCTTCGGTGATGTCGAAGGCGACGCGTTGGTTTTCAGCCAGGGAACGGAAACCCTTTGTCTGAATCGCGGAGAAGTGGGCGAACAGGTCTTCACCACCGCCATCCGGTGTAATGAAGCCAAAACCCTTCGAGTCGTTAAACCACTTAACGGTACCAGTTGCCATATTTTGAAACATCCAGAAAAAAAACGAAACACCGGACCCTCCGGTAGGGACGAATCCAAGCCTGCATGCGTCAGCATAGGCGCACCACAAGGTGCAGGCACAGTGCCGTCATCACTGCTGTGTTGCTCGAAAATCGTGGCGGCACTATGCAGGGTTACGTGTTCCTTGGCAAGCGTTTTTCGGCTCGCAGTGGGCGATTCGTTGCAAATATGCCTACCCTTGCGGAACTATTTCGCCTTGCGTGTGACGCGCACCATCTGATAGACGCCGCCGAACAGGGTTTCCTTGGTCCACTGGTAGTCCTCCGCGTGGCTTGCGTATTCGCGGATCTCATGCTCCCACAAGGCATTGGCAAAGGGTTCGAGCCAGCGGTTGACGAGTTGCAGGATGTAGCGGACGGGATGCCAGACGGCCGGGCGATGATAATCCACGAAGATCACTTCGCCGCTTTCACTCACTTGGGCCAGCATGTTGTCGACGACCCGATGTTTCCAGTCCTCAGGGATTTCGTGCAGAAGCATGAAGCTGCAAACGAGATCGTAAGCGTGCTCAGCCTGAAACACTGCGGCATCCTGCTGGATGATTCTGGCCTGGGGCAGTGCATCCAGTTTGCTGTGTGCGTGAGCGATCTGGATGGGCGTGACGTCTGTCAGGTCAAAACGCCCTTCCTGTCCCACGCGCTGGGCAACCAGCTGCACGAGATCGCCGTAGACGTGGGCCACCTGCCAGACGTGCATGCCGCTCTGCACGCGGTCCAGGTAACGTTTCATGAGACGGCGGTCGTTGCAGAAGAGCAGGGTCTTGACCACAATGTCGTGGTCCAGCCAGCGTACCCAGGATGGGTTGACGTAGGCCCAGTCATACACTTCTGTCATGTACGACGGAATGCTCTGGGAGCCAGTGTGGCTGCTGCGCTGGGCAGGCGAAATTGCGGTGGATTGGGCAGGGGAGTGCTGACGTGCGAACTGCCTGTCACTGTCGGCAGTCTCATAAGTAGTATCAATCATAGCCTGAAACCTGTTGCAAACGTTTCAGACGATAGCAGGTTGTAATTTCAGGACTTTTGCGCTGGGCCAAGAATTTGGATATTCGTCTGTTTCATGATTGCCCGCCCGGGCACATTGAGCCGATACTGGTGTGCACCGGACACCACCAAAAATACTCGGCGCAGGAGGGGTGTGATGAGAGTTGTGCAGTGGGATGAGACACTGAGCGTTGGCAATGCGGAAATTGACAAGGATCACCAGGCTCTTTTTGAGCTGCTTGATCAGTTGCGTACGGCGGTTCGAGAAGGGCAAACAGAAAAGGTTCGCCTGGGCATTCTCTCAGAGCTGGTGCGCCGGACCCAGGCTCATTTTGCCCTTGAAGAAAGCGTCATGACGCGGATCGCCTACGCCGAGGCACAGGCCCACCGTGCCGAGCACGGCAAGCTGATGGCCCAGGTGCGCGAACTTCAGGACAAGGTCGCACAGGGGGATCTGTCGCTGTCTCTCTCTGTATTTCAGTTCCTGTACGGTTGGTTGGCGCGGCACATCGAGGTGAAGGATAAACCGTTGGGGCAGGCCAGCCGGAAGCATTTCGAATCCTGAGCGCGGCCCTGGCCGATCTGGCGACTATCTGGCTGATGATCTGCTTGATTCTGCGAGCCGCAGGGCAGTGCTCGGGAAGATCCGCACGAGTTTCGGATAGCTGAACAGCAGCGCGAAAAAGAGTTTTCGGAGCATGCCTGCGCTTGCTGCATGTTTTCCCAGCACGTAATAACTGGAAGCAAACGAATGCTTCAGACGCCGTAGTTTGCGGAGCGGGCCGGTATAACTGGCACCGCCTGCGTGCACAAATTCCGCCTGACTGGTCTGGATGGCGTCTGCGCCATGATTTTTCAGAATCCGGATGGTGAGATCGAGATCTTCTCCGTACATGAAGATTTTTTCGTCGAAGCCTCCAGCCTTACGAAAAGCCTGCAGATTGATAGCGACAAGGCAAAAGCCCTGACAGAACAACCAGTCCGGATTGCTTGCCGGAATGCGCTTGGCGATGTAGCGGATATCCCGGCTGAATCCCACGCATGGAGCGCCGGGCTTGTGTTCCGGCAGAATCATCAGCGGAGCGTGCTCTGCGCGCGTCGGGGCAAGGAAGCGCGCGAGTTCCTCTGCAGAGATCTCCAGGTCCGGGTTGATCAGCACCATCCAGTCCGACTTCAGGGTCTGTGCAGCCAGATTGGCTGCCGTCCCAAAGCCCAGATTCTTTCCTGGTCGCAGCACCTTGCAGTTATCGGCAGTGGGTGCAAATTCCCCGCTATTGTCCACCACGATGCATTCCCTGGCCCCGAGACCATGAATCCGGTCGAGA
Source organism: Rhodocyclaceae bacterium UBA1310 (assembly GCA_002307175.1). GTDB lineage: Bacteria > Pseudomonadota > Gammaproteobacteria > Burkholderiales > Rhodocyclaceae > Uliginosibacterium. The sequence continues at coordinate 2,988 of DBTS01000044.1, read as the reverse complement.
TTGGTATTGATCAGTTCTGTCGATTGATAATTGATCAAAACGATTGAAAGATGATCGTGCTTCATGGCGGATTCAGTCTATTGGCCAGTCGTAGTGCTGAGTTTGCAGCTTATCAGGTGTTGCTGGAAAACCAGTTCCCTGTCGATCAGTGAAAGTAGCGGCATGACACTAAACCGTGTCAGGGTTCGCCGGAATCGTGTCGGCTGGACTTCCGCCAGCGAATTGATCCCGGTGATTTCGATGGGTGCAAGGCCGTTGTGTGCAAGCAGGCGCAATATTTTCTTGCGCGTGTAGAAGCGCAGATGCGTCTTGTCGAAAACCCCGCCGGCCTCTTCCGGAAAATCCTTCTTGAAAAGGATTTTGTACAGGGCAATGGCGAAGCGGATATTCGGAATGGAAAAGATGAAGATCGTATTCGGCCCGGCAAATTGCTTCACATGCGCCAGAAGTTCATCTGGATTGGCAAAATGTTCGATGACATCCAGGAGCAGAACATAATCGAATGTGTGGCCGGGGGTGGGAGCCGCCTCAAAAATGTTTGCCTGCCGAAGCACAAGATTGCCTGTGCTGGCGGATTCATCCGCCGCAAGATCCACCCCGAGGTGAGAAAACTCGCGCCAGGCCCGCGCCACGGATTGCAGGAGGACGTCCTTCCCGCAACCGAATTCGACAACCGATCCGGGCCGGTGTTTGATGATGTGCGACAGGACTTCCTGGCGCTGATTCGAATAGTAATGTGATGACATGCGTAAAAAGCGTCAGCTGACAGCGCCGCCTGTGTCGCTAAAGCCCGGGTCTCGGGCTTTAGCCGTGCATTGGGCAAGCAGATTGCAGCTTTCCTGTTCTGCTCAGGGACGCTTGTGAAAGAAGTTGATCGGAGTCGCGCCGGGTTGCGGTGAGCGCTGGATGTGTTTCTTCATCTTGCCGATGACGTGCATCTCGCAGGGTTTGCAGGCAAATCGCAGCGTATAGGTTTCATTGCCGGAGACGAGAGTCATTGGCTCTGCGCGGATCTGGCCTTGCACGCCCTGTACGCCCTTGGCCTGTTTGGGGCACAGGTTGAAGGCATAACGCAGGCAGTGCTTGGTGATCATCAGGCTGACTTCACCGGTCTCTTCGTGCGCCTCGTAGGCTGCAGCGATCACTTTCACGCCGTGCCGGCCATAGAACTCACGGGCTGCACGGTTGTAGACGTTCGCGAGATAACTGAGTTCCTGATCCGGATACGCCATGACCGGCGTCTGCTCCGGGCGGCGCGGGTGCAACTGGTGCTTGTTCAACCGTGCATCTTCAAGCGCTGCCACGGCATCACGGCGCAGGCTGTTGATCTGGCTGGCGGGCAGGAACCAGGGCTGGCTGCACTCGATGCGGATGTTGCGCACCACAAAAAGCGTGCCGCCCAGCTTGCCGAGCTGTTCCTGCAGGGCAGATTCAAAGCGCTCGGCCTGTCGCGCCGGCTGCTTTTTCGTGTGCAGCGCCACGGTGGCTTCGGTGCCGTCGCTGTCCCGGCAGTGGAGGCTGAAACCCTCCGCCTGCTCCGAGAACACCATGTCCAGAGCAATCCGGCGCGTTGCCGAAGGCTTGGTGAGGAGGCCTTCCCACACATGATCGTGGTTGCGATGAATCGGCAGCCCCGGCTTCAGACCCTTGAGCGCTACGGGGTCGTTGACGCGGATACGCCAGTGCTTGTCTCCCAGCTGCTCGACCACATCGGCCTGCACCCCGGCGGTTTCACGGCCGTTCATGAAGCTCAGGCCATCGCCGTTGGCTAGCGGCAGATCGGTCTCCATCTCGAAACCATCGGGCAGCTTGCGCAGCGCCGTACCGATCTGCGGGCCGATGTATTTGGGAGAATCAAACGCGCCGATGTCCGCCTTTCGGCCATGCGCAAAGTAATCGGTGTGTTCGCGGTGAAAACTGAGATCAGGATCTGGCGTGAACTTCAGTTCCACATTGCCGCTGCTCACATGTGCCAGCTCGGGGCGGTCAGTGAGCAGATCGTCAAGCAGACGGCGATAGTAGGCCGTGATGTTCTTGACGTAACCCATGTCCTTGAGGCGCCCCTCAATCTTGAAGCTGCGCACCCCGGCGTCCAGCAGCGCACCCAGATTGGCTCCCTGATCGTTGTCCTTGAGTGAGAGCAGGTGTTTTTCGTAGGCCACCACATGGCCTTCACCATCTGTCAGCGTATAGGGCAGGCGGCAGGCCTGGGAACAGTCGCCACGGTTGGCACTGCGCCCGGTATGGGCGTGCGAGATGTAACACTGCCCCGAAAAAGCCACGCACAGGGCGCCGTGCACAAAGTATTCGAGCGCGACATGTTCGGGTACCGCGGCACGGATTGCGCGGATCTCATCAAGAGAAAGCTCGCGGGCCAGAACAATTTGGGAAAAGCCGCAGCTGGCGAGGAAGGCTGCTTTTTCCGGGGTGCGGATATCGCACTGTGTGGAGGCATGCAGCTCAATCGGCGGGATATCGAGTTCGAGAATCCCAAGATCCTGGATGATCAGCGCATCGGCGCCGGTTTCATGCACTTCGCGGATCAGGCGCTGGGCGCCTTCGAGTTCATCGTCGTGGAGGATCGTGTTGATGGTCACCAGGACACGGGCGTGAAAACGATGGGCAAAACGCACCAGCGCTTCGATCTCGGCCACCGAGTTGCCGGCATTGTGACGGGCGCCGAAGGCTGGGCCACCGATGTAGACAGCGTCTGCGCCATGCAGGATGGCTTCGTGCGCAATCTCGGTGGTGCGGGCAGGGGCAAGCAGTTCAATCTGATGGGGGAGGAGGCTCATGAATTCTTGAAGTTTTTGTGTTGGCGCGATGATACCCGTTGCGCTGAAACGTTACACTTGCCGGTTTGCTGTGTGCAGTGATCAAAATGAAAACCGAAGGGCCGTTTCTGGCGCGTAAACCCTTGCTCCTGCTGTTGCTCGTGGTTCTAGGCTGGGGCACCAGCTGGACTGAGGTTCCCTCTGTTTTTCGTCT
>DBTS01000010.1:16578-17497 GCA_002307175.1 Rhodocyclaceae bacterium UBA1310 | reverse complement strand
GTACGTGGTCGAGGAGGTAGCGATCGGGGGGTGCGCAGACGACGGTGCCTGCGTATTCCTCAAGATGCTTTTCCAGCCAGAGGACGGATTCGGCGTCCAGGTGGTTGGTCGGCTCGTCGAGGAGCAGCATGTCCGGCTTCGAGAGCAGCAGCTTGCACAGCGCCACACGGCGCTTTTCACCGCCGGAGAGCGGGCCGATCTTGGCATCCCAGGGCGGCAGGCGCAGTGCGTCGGCAGCGATTTCGAGCTGGGTCTGCACATCCGCGCCACTCGTGGAAATGATGTTTTCGTATTTGGCCTGGAGTTCGGCAAGCTTTTCGAAGTCTGCATCCGGCTCGGCATAGGCGGCATAGACTTCTTCGAGCTTTTTCTGGGCTTCCATCACTTCACCCAGGCCCGATTCCACTTCCTCGCGCACCGTTTTTTCGGCGTCGAGCTGTGGCTCCTGTGCCAGATAGCCGATGCTCATGTTCGGCTGCCATTGCACCTCGCCATCGTATTCCTTGTCGACGCCCGCCATGATGCGCAGCACGGTGGATTTGCCGGCGCCGTTCAGACCGAGCAGGCCGATCTTGGCGCCCGGGAAAAACGAAAGGGAAATATCCTTGATGATCTGACGCTTGGGCGGAACCACCTTGTTCACGCGCAGCATCGACATGACGTATTGGGCCATCGTGTAATTGGGTCCATTCTTCAGTGAAGCCAGCAGTTTACCGTGGAAAGACGAAAGCTGTGTGCTTCCTGCACATGTTGTACGGAACTGCTGCCGTCCCAGGCCGTGCTGGCGGAGGATGGCGATGCTGCAAGAAGCTGTTCATGACCTTACTGCGAAGGCGTGATTGGGCCTCCTCATTTGGCACAGCGGCTGCTCGAAATCCTCATTTATACGAAGAAACTCCGGTTTCTGTGCTTCCCCACG
>DBTS01000010.1:0-16246 GCA_002307175.1 Rhodocyclaceae bacterium UBA1310 | reverse complement strand
GCCTTGCCCCACTGACGCCTTCTCGCTACAGATCGTGAACAGCTTCTAAGGCCAGCGCGGCAGGGCCGGCCCGGATGGGCAGAGCGGATGGATACCCGGCAGGCGCACGAAAAAAAGCCCGGCGTGCGGGGCCGGGCAAATAAGGTGGCTTTTGTGGCTCACATAAGGCCTGCTGTACCGGGAGGCAGACAGCCAGGCAGCCTTGTGTCAGGCCACAGACGAAATCAAAGAAGTAACTTTTGTGCGTTCAACCTCCTTTCCTGAAATTCGTGAATCCCCGTTGCGGGTCTGTTCCAGCGCCTGAATATCGCCACAAATCTGGCCGCCTGCCTCAATCAGCAGGCTGCCGTAACGGATGGTGCCTTTGACGCGGCCGGTGGCATGGATGATCAGCTTCTGGCGCGCCGTCAGTTCCCCTTCAAAATTGCCGTGGATTTCGGCTACGTCGATGCCAACCTTGCCGTTGTAGGAGCCTTTCTCGGCAATGCGGATGACGCGGCTGTCCATCGTGGCTTCGACGCGCCCTTCAACGATCAGGGTGTCGCAGTCGAGGATTTCCGCGCCTTTGAGCTTGACGTCCGGCCCAACGAGCAGGCGGTTGCCGCCTTCCCTGTCATGTTCCGGGGCGTTCTCCGTGGCTTGTACCAACGCCCCGTTGGCTGCCGGAATCTGCTGGGCAGGAATGGCCTGGGCTGTCTGGGCAGATTCTGTGCTCTGGCCACTGCGCGGTTGCAGCGGGGGGTAGGCGCCCGGCGTGTGGGTGACACGCGGTGCCTGGCGATTCTGCATGGCTTCCTGCGAACTGGATGAGGGCAAGGACTTGTTGAACATGGATGACTCCTTCTGAAACAGGGGGCGTGCTCAAGGTGGCCCACTTGCTTCTTCTATCGCAGGAGACGTGCCAATCTGTGATTATTGTTTAAAAACAATGAGTTGAATGTATTTTTTGAGGCGAACAGAGGGGCGGTTCTGTCGCCATCTGGCGACAGGAATTTCTGCCTATCCGGGCATTCGTGGTCAGACGGGCTTTGTGGCTGTCGCCATTCCATGACACCCACCCGATATCTCGCTGGCAGCCTTCAGGGGCGTGGCAAAAGGAGCGGGGCGAGTGCGCTGTGCCAGGCTTCGAATTTCGCCTCGGGGTGCATGCCGGCATGCGCCGGGCTGGTGGAAGGCAGGCGCATGCGGGGGATGGCCTGGAGCGCGGGGCTGGTCTTGAGAAGGTGGCGGCGAAACAGGGTTTCGGCGGCGGCGCCATTGAAGCAGATCAATGTGATGGCGGGTGCGCTTTGCAGCAGCCCGGCGATATCATTGGGTACCGCACTGGCGGGATCAATGTCGGCATCCAGGCTGCCGGGGCGGATACAGCTCTGCAGCACGTCCCAGATGGCGATGCCAGCCCGGCTGGCTGCGGTGCAGCGCGCAGGGTAGGGCAAAGCCGGATCGAATCCGCCTAGCCGTGCCACGATAGGCCAGAACTGGTTATGGGGATGGGCGTAGTACTGCGCGGCCTGCAGCGAGGCCACGCCGGGCATACTGCCGAGGATCAGTACCCTGGCATGGGCGTCGGCAATAGGGGGGAAGCTGTGTAGCGTGTTCATGGTCAGAAGCTGTACATGATCTTAGAAGCTATTCGTGATCTTACTGCGAGGGCGTGATCGGGCCTCCTCATTTGACCCATAGGCTGCTTGAAATCCTCATTGATATGAATGCTTCGTCCGACTTCAGTATGGGTTAATGTTTGGCATGCCCTGCCGGTTTGCGCCCTCCGGGCGGAGGCTGGACCGGCGCAATTGCGCTACGCTTCATTGTTCCGCTTCGCGCGCCCTACGCAAACTGATCGTACCCACGGTCCTCCGTGGGCACGCACGTCCCACCGCTCCGCGGTGACCACACGTCCATGCCGGCCCGGCTCACCTTTCCGCCAGCACAAACCCTTCATCCTACGCCAATAGGCACTCCGTGCCACGCTCGAACGTTGGGTCCACCGCAGAGCGGTGGGACTCACACTCCCACGGAGGACCGTGGGAGCGATCAACGGGAAACTTCTGAATTGGCTTGTGCAACGTAAAAAAACACGCGGAAGGTGCAATTCGCTGCGCTCATTGACACCCTACGAAAAATGTCGGACGGATTAATGTCAATGGCGTAGGTTGGGAAAGCCGAAGGCGTCTCCCAACGTTTTGTTGCGCTTTATCGTGCCTATTCAGTCCGCTGACATCCTTTCGCAACAGATCCTGAACAGCTTCTCAGACGATAAAGCCACTGCCATCGCCCATGCGCGTGTTCATCTCTTCCTGGCGTGCTGCTGTGACGCCACCGCGTGCTGTATAGGCCTCGTCAAAACAGGGTGAGGTTTCCATCAGCGCTTTCTGGCGGGCCAGATACTCATCGCAGGTGCCGACGACGCGTGCCGGGTTGCCCACGGCAAGCGAGTTGGCCGGAATGTTCTGGCTCACCACAGATCCTGCGCCGATGACGACATCATCGCCTATCGTCACACCGGGCAGCACGATGCTGCCGGCGCCGATGAACACGCGGCTGCCGATTGTCACCTTGCCCAGGCGGACCATGCCGAGCGCACGCTTCATGCTGGCGTCGTGCGCGAGGATGGTGACGCGCGGGCCGAGCGTGACCTCGTCTCCGATACAGATGTGGCAGCAGTGCCAGGCGTCAATGGTGCAGTCATCCTGCATGAAGAAGTTTCGCCCTACACGCAGTCCACGTGCCTGGAGAACGGCGAGCGGATCATGCCGGAAAAGGCGGCGACAGAGCTTGCGCAACAGGGTTTGCATCGCTGGAAATAAAAAAGCGGAAGGTATTCAGAATACCAGCTTCTCCGGCTTGTAGCGCAGGAGGCGGGAGATCAGATGTACAGTCGGCAGACCGACCGACTGTACTCACCGTTGGGGGTCAGCGCTTGTCCGTGGGTGTCTGCTTCATCTGCCGCAGCAGTTGCCAGGCCATGGCTGCCATGCCCAGCACGCCGAGAACCAGCACCCCCCAGAGGAGATACTTGCGTGACTCGGGATTGGCTGGAGCACTGCCGCCTGCCTGTGCCCCCTGTGTGGGTGCAGCACCTGCCGGCGCGCTGGCTTCTGCCACTGCGATTTCCGGGCTATTGGGCTGGCCGAAGCCGGGCACCAGTGTGGAGACCGGCAGTGTGGCATCGCGTGCATCGCGATTCCCTGCAGCCAGGGTGTAAGGCGGTGTGCCACTGGCAAGAAACACCAGCTGGGTCGGCTGCACGGCATAACGGAGTGATGGTGCCTGGGGCGGGGCGGGCAGGCGTGGGTCGAGGCGCAGCATGAAATCCTGCACGATGACATTCCCGAGCATGACGTCCGTGTTGCTCCATTCGCGGCCCTTGCTGCTGATGCGATACACAACGCTGCTGGCGATGCTCTGCCAGCCCTGCTGGTGCCCGCTCTGTGTGAGGATTTGCACGGGCAGCAGCTGGTTGCCCGGCGGCAGTGTCATCTGCAGGCGGGCCAGCGGCAGCGGGCGGGGCAGGTGATAGCGGTATTCACCGGGCTTGGTGCTGTCGCCCGAAACCGGGGTGAGTGCCGCAGACCATGCCAGCGGCGGTGGCAGGTAGCGTGCCGTGCTCTGCTCGATTTCGGCGGCGGAGAGTTCCGGGGCCGTATCCGGTTCGCGCCAGAGCAGGCGCAGATAGCGCCCGGAGAGCCCTGGCAGTTCGATGCGGCGGTTTTCGATACGGGCGCCGTTGTAGTCCAGGCGGGCGAGCTGTACGCCGCTGGCAAGAGCCGTCCAGTGCTGCAGATCATCGCTGGCTTCCACGTCGATGAGCTGGAAATCGCTGGCGCTGCCGGCCCAGTTCAACTGCAGGGCACGAATGCTCTGGCGTTCCCTGAGCTGGCTGACATCCACCACGTAGCCACGCACAGGCGCCTGGGCGGCTGTTTTGGCTGGCGTGGTATGCCCGCTTTCCAGCGAGACCAGTGTGCCGTCGCCAGACTGGCGCACCACCATCTTCAGGGGCGCGCCGTTTTCCTGCCGGGAAGCGGCGCGAATCGGGAACCAGCGCACGCTGCTGCGCTGAATTTCCTCTTCGGTGCTGCCACTGGGGGCGAGGCGTGCATAGGGCACTGCCGTGCCGGCGGCGTTGAAAATCCGCAAGTCCAGCAGATCCCCATGGGTGGAGGCTTCATAGGCAGCCAGTGGTACATTGAGGCGATAGAACGGAGCGGCCGTAGCGGCGTGTACTTCCATGTGCAGGGCATACTGGTCCGGAGTGTCCGCAGCGATAGCCGGCGCAGCAAGCAGGGCGAAGCCGAGGGGAAGAAGTGTCAGCAGTGATGAATGCAGCAATGATGAATGCAGCAGTGATGAATGCAGCAGTGATGAATGCAGGATAGGCAGCTTATTCATGATCGGCATGGGTGTCTTGCTCGGGCTGGTCGCCATGGTTGTCTTCCTGGTTAGACTGCTTGCTGGCCGCTGATGGAGGGAGCGGGGCGAAATAGCCCACCACCAGCAGCAGAATGCCCACTCCGATGAAGGAGATGATGCGCGCCAGGCCACCGTGATTGGAGAGTTCGATAAAGAAGAGTTTGATGACGACCACCCCTACCAGCACCGCGCCACTGATCCACACGCTGCGGTGTGCTGTGCGATGCCCGGCGATCATCATGCCCAGCGCCAGCAGCGACCAGAAGATCGACATGCTGGCCTGCACCAGCATCGAGGCCATCAGGCTCTCGGCGTTCCACGGAATGCCGCCCAGATGGTGTGCCCCGCGCAACACGATGCAGGAATAGGTGATGAAGCCGATTGCCAGAAGCACCAGCCGGAGCATTCCGGAGAGTGGCTGCAGCAGGCATTCGGCAGGTTTCTGGGTTGCGAGTTGGCGCGTCCATTGCCAGCCGGCAAATAGCACCAGCACCAGGGCAATATCCAGCGGATTGACGAGCGGAATGAAGGGCAGCGGTGCGGCATTGCCGCCAGAGCCGAAGTTCGCCAGCACAGCCCACAGGAGAAGGATGGCGAGCACCGGCAGGGTGGCATTGAAGCGCCATGTCTGCGGATGTGCGGTGGCCGGCCACAGCCTGGGCTGTGCCGTGCGTGCCTGCCACAGCAGCCAGGCCACGAGCGGCAGCGTCCAGCCCAGCCAGCGCCAGGTGCTGCCCGGCTCACCGAGGGTGAGGAACAGATAGCGCAATTCCAGCGAGGCGCAGATCAGCCAGACCCAGCAACTCATCAGGTGCAGCGCGGCATCTGCGGCGCGGCTCAACAGCTGGCCGGCAACACGCAGCAGCAGGATGCCGCCAAGAATGGCGCAGGCATATACGGCCCAGCCCTTGCCGGAGAGCAGATTCACGTCGGCCTGGTAGTCGATGATAGCGGTCAGGGCGATCAGGGGCAGAATGCCGCCGAGTATGCCGGCGAGATGCTGCCAGCGCCAGCGGGCGGCAATCGGCAAGGTCAGGGCGAGGGCCAATGTCATGGCGGCGAGAAAATCATGGGCAATGTCATGCGCTTCAGGATTCGTGCGCTGCAGTTCCATGAACCAGGCGAAAGCCCACCAGCCGGCAGACCAGAGCAGGGTGCCCAGCGACAGCCAGTTGCCTTCCGGGGCGTTGTCGGTGCGGTCTGTGCCGGTGCGCTCCCAGGCAAACAGGCGCCAGGCCATGGCGAAGGTCGCCAGGGAAATGACGATGGGGGTCCAGAATCCGGCATGGGCGAACGGATTGGCTGCGCCGCCCACTGCCAGTACGCCGTAATCATTCAGCGCGCCCCAGTTGGCACACAGGAATGCCAGCCCGGCCACCACTTCCAGGGCCAGTGCAAACCAGAATGCCGGTTTGAGGCCCAGGCGGCGTGCCGCCCACATCAGTACAAAGCCGCAGCCGGCCCACACGGCGGTGGCTGTTTGCCAGGGCAGCACGAAGAGCACGGCGAGCACGATGAAGCCCAGACCGAACAGCATGGCCCAGGCCAGGCGGGTGACGAGCTGCGGATTGTTTTGCCGGCGTGCTTCCCGGATCGCGACACCCAGCCCGGTCAGGGAACTCAGGCCGATCAGCGCGGCGATGATGAGCCCCTGCAGGCCAGAGCCGTTGAGTGCCAGCACACCACCGGCATCGCCGGCATGCATGCTGCCGAGGAATACGATCCCTGCCACCAGTTGCACCAGCAAGGCATTGCCGATCCAGCCACGTAGCCCCAGGCGCAGCCCGAGGAAGACCGTGAGCGTACCCGCCAGTGCCAATGCTGCGGCAGCGTGTGGGGCCGATAGCGTCAAGGGTGCAATCAGATACAGCGCCCACAGGGCGAGCGTGCCGAAAGGTGTTTCGAAACCGCTATCCCATGCCGCATGATTGCTTTTGGCATATTTGCGCAACACCCACAGATTGCTCAGGAAAGACAGGCCAAGCATCAGCGCACCAAGCACCGGGCCGGAGAGCAGGGTGTCGGTGCCTTCCACAATTTTCTGGCTGTAGGCGAGGGTGGCGGCAATCTGCAGCAGCACCGCGAAAGCGCGTGCCAGCGGGCGCTGCTGGCGGTGGCCGATCCAGTAGATGCCGGCGGCTTCAACTGCCCAGGCTGCCGAGGTCCACTGTGCATCGAGGCCCAGCGGGATGGCCAGCGAGGCGAAGATGACCCCCAGGGCGAGGAATACTTCCGTGAGCAGGCGGTGGCGTAGCGCATTAGCCTTCTGCAGGATGAATGCCAGGGACATGTAGAACATGCCCAGTGCCAGCGCGCTGAAGGCTGCGCCGTATTCGATGTGGCGGATCAGCGCGTATTGCACGCCGAAGGCGACGATGGGGGTGCCGAAGAGCAGGGTGCCGTCGACATAGCGCTGGGCCTTGTGCCCGCCGGCGGCAAACCAGGCCGCCCATTCTGCCGTGTTGCGCGAGGTGGGGGTGGACGGATCGTCAAGCAGCACGCGGCGCGCAAAGAGCAGGCCGATGGCGACGAACATCAGGAAGAAGAGGATCAGGAAGGGCTGGGTGTTGGCGTAATGCAGTGCCGGGTCATACGAGCGTTGCCCCCAGGCCAGACCGATCAGGAAGGTGCAGGCAAAACCGATCAGGTTCAGTGGGCGCCATGCCTTGAACCATGCAACGCCGAGAATGCCGGTGTTGAGCAGTGCGAAATAGGTGAAGAGCGCCACATGGCTGCCTCCTCCAGTCGATACCAGCACCGGGGCGGCGAAGCCCCCCAGCGCGCCGGCGGCGGCGAGTGCCAGCGAATCCTGCGTGACAGCCAGAATCCCCGAGAGCACAACGGTGGCCACCAGCAGGAAGAGGCCGGCCTGCGTGGGCAGCAGCGGGTGATCGTGAAGCTTGAGTGCGGCGAACACCGTGAGGTACATCACCGCGACGGCGCCGCCCTGCATCAGCAGTGCATAGGCCGGGCGCTTGAGACGTAGCCGCCAGCCCAGTGTCAGGGCGACAAGGGCGCAGGCTGCGACGCCGAGATAGCGTACCTCCAGCGGGAGGACGGCGTTTTCCGCCGCCAGGCGCAAGGCAAAGGCCAGCCCAAGGAAGACGAGCAGCATGCCGACGCGAACGAGGGTGTTGCCACCGAACAGCCAATCTTTGGCGGCACCCACGGCACGTTCGAGGATGCCCGGCTCTGCGGGCGCGGCAGGTTTTGCCAGGGTAGGCTGGGGGCGTGGCCGGGGGACAGCAGGTGTTACAGGTGCTGCGACGGGCGTGGCAGGCTGTGCCTTCGGTGTGGCTGCTGTTGTAGCGCTGTCAGCCTGCACCGCACTGTTGTCCGCAGCCGGCGTTGCCGGGGCGGCGGGGGTGAGCGGTTTGGCGATGATCTGCGCAATGGCATCAGCCGGGAGGGGCGTGTTCGCCGGTATCGGGTGCGATGCTTGTGCAGGTGCGGAATCGGGCTGTGGGGAGGTTTCCGGCAAGGCCTTGGTAACAGGCTGCTGCGAAGGGGGCAGGGGTTCAGCTGTTCTGCTTGCGATATTTTGAGTCGCAGCAAGGGGCTGGGTCTGGGGCCTGTCAGCTTCCGGCGTCACTCTTTCTGGCTGCGGGCTTGTGCTGGTAGTGCCGGCTTGCAGGCGGGCTTCAAGTGCAGCCTGGCGCTTGCTGGCTTCGTGTAGTGCTCTTTGCAGATTGGCGAGCTGCCCGGCCTGGGTTGAGGTGCGGGCCCAGTTGACCAGCAGCAGGATGGGGAGCACGACGAAATACACGCCACCCAGGAGAATTGCGAGCAGTATCAAGGCTTCCACACAGAGTCCCGATGCATGATGTCACGCGATGGTAACAGACTGTGGTCATATCGCCGGGCGACCTGGATGGAAGGGCGGCATAGGCGGCCTGAATGCCGACCTGCGGAGGAAAATCCCGGACAGGTGCAGCGATTTAGGCCTCAGGCCCCGGTTTCAGCTGTTCAGCAGAACTCCCGCATCAGCCAGTTGCCTGACGATGTCCGCGTGCAGGGGGACGCCCTGTGCCAGATTGGCGTCGCGCTCGGCCCATCCGCGCTTGCCCGGCCAGATGAAGGCTTCGGCAGGCTGGGCGACGGATGCCAGATAGGCAAAGTATTCTTCGCTGCGCTGAGTCAGCGTATCGAGCCCGCAGAAAGCCTGCGGATCGAGTGCCAGGAACAGTTTGCAGGCTTCGGGATCAAGCCCGCTGGAGTCACCGGCGCGGATTTCATTGCCGAAGGCGCCACCGCCAAGCGCAGCGGTCAGCAGCTCCATCACCAGGGCGAGGCCGGCCCCTTTGTGCCCGCCAAACGGGAGTACGGCGCCGCCCAGGATGGCTTTGGCATCGGTTGAGGGTTTGCCCGCGGAATCAACACCCCAGCCCGGTGGAACTTCGCGGCCTTCGCGCAGCCAGGTGTTGACCTTGCCGACCGCCGCCTGGCTCATTGCCATATCCAGCACCAGAGGTTCCTCCGCATCCTGGCGTGGAATGCCGAAAGCGATCGGGTTGTTGCCGATGATTTTCTGGCCGGCGCCCCAGCTTGCCATGGTGGGGATGGCATTGGTGGTGCAGATGGCGACAAGGCCTTCGCGCGCAGCCCGTGAGGCGTAGGCATGGGCGCGGCCCCAGTGGGTGGTGCGCACCGCGAGGCAGGCGCCAATGCCGAATTTCCTGGCGCGGCTCACGGCGTCGGCCATGGCGCGTGCGGAAATCGTCCGCCCCGGGCCGTTATCACCATCCATTACGCTGACGGCGGCAAATTCGCGTTGCAGGTGAATGTTCGGGCACGGATTGACGCGGCCATCACGCAGGGCGGCAAGCAGCGGCGGCAGCATGCGCACGCCATGCGATGGCACGCCGAGCAGATCGGCTTCGGCCATGATTTCTGCTTCCTGTCGGGCAATATCCTGCGGAACCTGGGCCTGGATCAGCGCCGCAGAAACGCTGTTGCACAGATCCGGGTAGGCAATGCGAAATTCGGCCACGGTATATCCTCGTGAGTGTTGAGACGGTAACGAAAGTTTGCAGTTTACTCCGGTTGCCCTCTGAGCCGTGCCAGGGTGGAATTGCGTGCTCAAGGTTTGAGGATGCTTGCCGTAGAGAGCCCTGCGGGTTTCACTTTCTCTGGTGTTTGTCCTGCTTCGGGTCGCCATGAGCGACCCATTTATTGTCGAAAACCTACCCCTTTCGGCAGTAATTCCAGCCTTGTATCGCGGCAATTGCGGCATAGAATCAAACGGGGATATTCGCATGACGGTGAGCGGAATGGATTCTGGACTGACTCAACTGGCTGCCTGCCAGCTGCAACTGCTGGCGATCAACGCGCTCATCGAGCAGGCTCGTGGCGGAGCGGCGGGCCTTGATTGCCTGCGTTCCATCCAGGATGCTGCTGCACTGGGCAAGCGGCTGGAAGTGCTACCGCAGACGGTGAGCCTGCAGGAACTCGATGACGCCCACGCAGATGTGCTATATCACGCACTGATGGCCTGAGAAGCGGCTCTCTCCCACGGTTTGCTTTGCGCAGCAAACCGGCTCGGTCGGCATGGAGCAGTGCCCATGAAACCCCGGCCTGGCCCCGCTGACGCCTTCTCACTACAGATCCTGAATGGCTTCTGACACACCCGGGGGCGGCGCTGGCCTCCTGCGCTGGTTTGGGCTCCTCCTGTTTTACCTTCCCCCTTTTTCGCCTTTATCACCCTGCTGATTTCTGAATAGCAGGGTGTTTTCGCTGTTGTTCCACCCGGCAAGTCTTGCCGCTATGGCAAATAATGCAGTCATCCCCCATTGTCGGCGGTATGAAAGCATTCGATGGCAGAAGACAGCGACCTCGAACGAACAGAACCAGCGTCCCAGCGCCGCCTTGATCAGGCGCGTGAGGATGGGCATGTGCCGCAATCGCGCGAGCTGGCGACCTTTCTGGTGCTGATGGCAGCAGTGGTGGCATTGTGGGTGAGTTCCCGCTGGATGGCAGGCCGCATGAGCGAGCTGATGCGGGACGGGCTGAGTTTCGGACATGCCCAGGCTTTTCAGCCGGATCTGATGATGACGACGCTGGTGCGTCTGTGCAGCAAGGCACTTGAGTCACTGGCGCCATTTTTTGTGGTGGTCATGATTGCCGCAGTGGCGGCTCCGATCTGCATGGGCGGGATGGTATTCACGACCAAGTCGTTTTCAATCGATCTGTCGCGGGTCAATGTGTTCAGTGGACTTAAGCGTGTGATCTCGCTGTCTGGCCTGGCTGAACTGGTGAAAGGCATTCTCAAGAGCGCCTTGGTCGGCACTGTCGGGTACTGGGTGCTGTGGGGGCATCGGGATGAAATTCTCGGCCTGATGTCCATGCCCCTGGAAGCGGGCCTGGGGCAGTTTGCCCATCTGCTGCTGCTGTCGAGCCTGCTGGTGGTGGCCAGTCTTGGCGTGGTGGCAGCGGCTGATGTGCCGTTCCAGCTGTGGCAATACAGCGACAAGATGAAAATGACCAAGGAAGAGCTCAAGCAGGAATTCAAGGAGCAGGAAGGCGATCCGCAGATCAAGGCGCGGATCCGCGCGCGGCAGCGTGAAATGGCCAAGCGCCGGATGATGGAAGCCGTCCCCAAGGCGGATGTGGTGGTGACCAACCCGACGCACTATGCAGTGGCGATCAAATACGATGCCGAAGCCATGGGGGCGCCGAAAGTGGTGGCCAAGGGCGCAGATTATGTGGCGCAGGCAATTCGCGAACTGGCGCTGGAAAATCATGTACCTTTGCTGGAAGCCCCTCCGCTGGCGCGTGCGCTGTATCACCACACCAAGGTGGATGATCAGATTCCGGCTTCCCTGTACACGGCGGTCGCCGAAGTGATGGCGTATGTCTATCGCCTGAACCATTTCCTGAGTCAGGGTGGATTGCCTCCCGAAACTCCGCATGACCTGCCTGTGCCAGTCGACCTTGATCCAGGGCCGGCTGTTGTCACGACTGCAGAATTGACCTGAGTATGTGGTGATCATCATGGCAGCCAATCAGAGCGTTCTCGACATCAAGCACCTGTTCTCGCCGTCCAATATCCGTCAGCTGGCTGCGCCAATCCTGCTGCTGTCGATATTGGCGATGATGGTGTTGCCGCTGCCACCGTTCATTCTGGACGTCTGCTTCACCTTCAATATCGCGATTTCCATGATGGTGCTGCTGGTGGCAATGTACACCCGCAAACCGCTGGATTTTTCGGTATTCCCAACGGTGCTGCTGATCACCACCCTGTTGCGTCTTTCCCTGAATGTGGCCTCCACCCGTGTGGTGCTGCTGCATGGGCACACCGGGGCAGACGCGGCGGGTAAGGTGATCGAGGCCTTCGGCCATTTCCTGGTGGGCGGCAACACGGCGGTTGGTATCGTGGTGTTCGTGATTCTCACCGTGATCAACTTCGTGGTGATCACCAAGGGTGCCGGGCGTATTGCTGAAGTGGGCGCACGTTTTACCCTGGATGCGATGCCGGGCAAGCAGATGGCCATTGATGCGGATCTGAATGCCGGCCTGATTGACGACAAGGAGGCCAAGCGGCGTCGTATAGAGATTGCTCAGGAGGCGGATTTCTACGGTGCCATGGATGGCGCCTCGAAATTCGTGCGTGGCGATGCGGTGGCAGGCATCCTGATCATGGCCATCAATATCGTTGGTGGGCTGATTGTCGGTGTGGTGCAGCACGATATGGAGCTGGCCCGTGCAGCCAATCAATACACGCAGCTGACCATCGGCGATGGTCTGGTGGCGCAGTTGCCTTCCCTGATCATCTCGGTTGCTGCGGGCATGGTGGTGTCGCGCGTGGGGGACGAAGGGGATGTGGGCGGGCAGTTCGTCAATCAGCTCTTCAACAATTCAACGGTAATCCTGCTGACTGCCGGCATTCTCGGTTTGCTCGGGATGATTCCGGGAATGCCGAACCTTGTCTTCCTGCTGCTGGCCGGTTTGATGGGTGGCGGGGCCTGGATGATGAGCAAGAAGGCCCGGGCTGAAATGGATGCGGAAGAGAAGATCAAGCCGGCCGCACAGGTAGCGCAGGCGGCGGAGAGCCTGGAGGCCAGTTGGGCGGATGTGACGCCGGTCGATGTGCTGGGGCTGGAAGTGGGTTACCGGCTGATCCCGATGGTGGACAAGGGGCAGGATGGCGAGCTGCTCAAGCGCATTCGCGGTTTGCGCAAGAAGTTTGCGCAGGATATCGGCTTTCTCTCTTCCCCTGTGCATATCCGCGACAATCTGGAGTTGCGGCCAAACGCCTACCGGATCACCCTGAAAGGGGTCGAGATAGGTTCTGGCGAGGCGTATCCCGGGCAGTTCCTGGCGATCAATCCTGGGCGGGTGTCGGGCACCTTGCCCGGCGCGCAGACCAAGGACCCAGCGTTTGGCCTGCCGGCCATCTGGGTGGACGCGAGCCGCCGCGAGCAGGCGCACGTGTTCGGGTACACGGTGGTGGATGCCAGCACGGTGGTGGCAACCCATCTCAATCACGTGATCCTCAGCCATTCTTCGGATCTGCTGGGGCGGCAGGAAACCCAGGCACTTCTGGATCATATTGCCAAGGAGTCGCCGAAGCTGGTGGACGATCTGGTGCCGAAGGTGCTGCCATTGCACACGCTGCAACGGGTGCTGCAATACCTGCTTGAAGAAGGCATCAATATTCGCGACATGCGTTCCATTGTCGAGACGCTGGCGGAGTTTGCGCCACGCAACCAGGACCCGGTCGAGCTGGCGTCGCGGGTGCGCATGGCGCTTGGGCGTGCCATCGTGCAGCAGCTCTTCCCTGGCTCTGCCGAGGTGGATGTGATTGCGCTCGACCCTGGCCTGGAGCGCGTGCTGCAGCAAACTCTGCAGACAGGTGGCAATGATGGGGCCGTGATCGAGCCGGGACTTGCCGATACGCTGATCCGCGAGACGGCAAGGCTGGCGCAACGCCAGGAGGATCTCGGCCTGCCTGCGGTATTGCTGGTGCCGAATACCCTGCGCTGGCTGCTGGCGCGTTTTCTGCGGCGGGCCATTCCTTCGCTGCGGGTGATCGCGCACTCGGAAGTTCCGGAGTCGCGCACGATCAAGGTATCGGCGATTGTAAACGGCTGATCCGGCATTCTGCCGGCAGTTGTTTCCGGTTTGTAGGAGCGCTTCTTACAGGCCGGCAGGTGCTGGCGGAAATTGCCGGCAATCTCTGCCGAATAGCCCTGTTTTTCCCTGTTTTATCGGAGCCTAGACCGGGCTTTTTGCAACCGATAATGCAAGCATGAAACAGCAGGCGCTGTTCGCCATCAGGGCGGACGGTCTGGAGGCGGAGTCATGGTCAAGGTCAATCGTTACATAGGCAAGACAGCGCGCGAAGCGCTTGCGGCAGTGAAAGCCGAGCTGGGGCCGGATGCGGTGGTGCTTTCCAATCGCCAGGTTGTTGGCGGTGTGGAAATCATGGCCATGTCACCCGACCAGATGGGGGAGCTTAATGCCACCGTCCGCCAGGCTCGCGAACCTGCCGCAGTACCACAGCCCGCAAGCAAGCCGATCAAGGCTGCTGCAGCGCCGGCACGCACGCCTGCTGCCGAAGAGAATGAGGACGAGAGCGATTTTACTGTGACGCTCGGGCAGCATATTGCACGTTTGGCGCGTGAGCAGCAGCCCGCGCTGAAGCCGCGTGCCAGGCCACAGCCGCAGTTTGAGCAGCGTCTGCCAGTGAGCCCCGTGCATGAAGCCAACGATACGCAGATGAATGTGCGGCCCTTCCAGCCGCCGCATGTGCGGGCTGACGGCACGCCGGAAACCTTCACCGAGCGCCCTCAGGAGAAAACGGCGCACGCCCCTGAGCGGGAGGCCGCCGCAGCCCCTGTGGCACCAGCCGCATCGCCCGTGGTACGTGAAGAGCATATTGCGGCGCTTGAGGCGTCGAATGCGCGTCTGGCTGAAGAGCTTGGCTCTATCAAGGGGATTCTGGAACGTCAGCTGGCTGGTTTCGCCTGGAGCGAAATCTCGCGCAATTCGCCGATGCGCACGCAGCTCATGGGAGAGCTGCTGGAGGCAGGGTTCTCGGCGATGATGGCACGCGAGCTGACCGAAGGGCTCACTGGCAATATTTCGGCGCTGGAGGCGCGCAAATCCATTCGGGCGCGCCTGGAGCGGGAACTCAAAATCATTGATAGCGATGCTGATATCATTGACCGCGGCGGGGTGTATGCCATCGTCGGACCGACCGGGGTGGGCAAGACCACCACCACGGCGAAACTTGCCGCCCGTTGTGTGGTGCGCCATGGCGCCGACAAGCTGGCGCTGATTACCACGGACAGCTATCGAATCGGGGCGCACGAACAGCTGCGCATCTATGGCCGCATTCTCGGTGTCAGCGTGCATGCTGTGCGCGATGCTTCTGATTTGCGGCAGACCCTGCAGGAGCTGCGCAACAAGCATACGGTGCTCATTGACACGGTTGGCATGAGCCAGCGTGACCGCATGGTGCTTGAACAATCCTCGTTGTTGACCAGTGCGGGATGTGTGCGCCGTCTGCTGGTGCTGAACTCGACGGTACGCGGCGACACACTTGATGACGTTGTTGCAGCCTATGATGGCCCGGATCTTGCAGGATGCATCCTGAGCAAGGTCGATGAAGCGGTTTCCCTGGCACCGGTGCTGGACGTGGCGATCCGCAAGGAACTGCAGGTGTTCTACGTGGCCAATGGCCAGCGGGTTCCGGAAGATCTGCATCTGCCCAATCGCAACTATCTGATTCACCGGGCGATGCGGGAAAAGGGTGCGGATTCGGCTTTCAAGCTCAATGAGGAAGATGCGTGCCTGCTGATGGCAGGTCAGCAGGGAACAATGCAGGCATCCATGCGAGGAGCCCGGTAATATGGAATACGTGATGGGGGATCAGGCTGAAGGATTGAGGCGCATCTTCAATGCGACGCAGCCCAAGGTCCTGGCCGTTGTGCCGTGTGGTGTGGTGACGATATCCTGGGTGGCAGAGCAGCTGATCCGGCGGGCAGGGCTTGCACCAAGGCGCCGTACCCTGGTTCTGGATGAATGGGAAACCTACGGGAATCTGGGGGATTGCCTGGGGCTGGTTTCAAGATTTGATCTTTTGCATGCAGCGAGCGGGCAGGTGGATATCTCCCAGTGTGTGCTGGAGAGGGATGATGGGTTGGGTGCGGTAAGAACGGCGGCTCTGGCGCGCAGACTGGGGCAGGACCGGATTGCCGGGCAGCGTTGCCTGAAGGCGCTGGAGGCGCTCCAGGCTGGCTTTGATGAATGGCTGCTGATGGCGCGGTTTGATCCGCTGGAAGGTTTTTCGGCTTGCGCTCTGGCCGCCTCGCATGTGATGCTGGTGGTGGATGATCAGCCGAAATCCGCTACCCTGGCGTGGGCGGCGCTGTCGAGGCTGCGCAAGCGGAAGGCGAACATGCACTTTTCGGTTTGTGCAGGCAATCCGGATGCGCGCACACTGGCTCTGCAGGCGAGTTTCTGTGCTTTGGCGAAGGCACGCCTGGGGGCGAAGGTTGAAGCCGTGATGTCTTTGGAACAGGTATTTGGCGGAATCTTGCGGAATGCTGGGGTTTTCTCGGATTCTTTCATGAGCCGCCTGTTGCAGACTTGCCAGGGGCAGCAGAATGGCCTGTTTGAGGGCGGCTTTCCGGGCATCGCGGCAGACGACCCGCTGAGGGTGCCTTAAAGTTGAATGAGGATATCGACCTTGCCTGGCGTGCTGTATTGGTGGGGCGGGGTGCTCAAGGAGCAGCCTGGTTCGCGTGATGTTAGAAGCTGTTCAGGATCTGTAGCGAGAAGGCGTCAGTGGGCCGAAGAGCAGCACAGAAACCGGAGTTTATTCGTATAA
>DBTS01000011.1 GCA_002307175.1 Rhodocyclaceae bacterium UBA1310 | reverse complement strand
AACTCTTTGAAAAAACATTCAAGCCTCTCAATATCCCGCATCATCGATTCCTTGTGCTTTGAAATTCCATGCATCGGAAGGCGCCTTCGGCTTTTCCGACGTACACATGGAGTTGCATTTCATCGAACAAACGTAGTCTCGGATATAGTCTTTAACATGCTCGCCAATTGGCGTGCGTGAATAAATCGCGGCCACCAAAATTCCTTAGTGGTATGATCCTGACGTCAATTTACCATCTGCATATCGCTATCGCATCATGTTTATCCGGTTTGTGGTCGGAGGGGATACCGAAGATCATCGTCAGTTAACGGGGATTGTGACCGAAGCCAGAATGTTGCGTGACGACGATCTTCTCAGCGCAGCGGAAGAGGCTCATCTCAATGCGATTTTTGCGTGGCTGAACGCAAATCTGCCGTGCCCACCGTTTTCCAGCGCGGGATGGTCGCGAGATGCAGTAGCTTGGTTCAAGGACAGTTCCACCGAATCCATTCGGCAATTCCGCAAGCTCGCCGCACTGCTGAACCAGCATGATCGCCCGGTACGTATGCTGAAATCACAGCGCCCAGGAAAAATCCTCTACGAGGATGATTTTCAGGTGGTGGTTGAGGAGTGGAAAACACTCTGATAAATCACCCCCACCGGAAGACATCACGCAAGCCTGGGCGATCTAAATTCATGCGTGCGGCGAAAATCCTCGATGGTGACGATGTGAGCTGGTGGTTGCAGCAGGCTATTAGAGCTTGTCCGGATCAACCACAAATGAATGATCTACCTTGGGCGGAGAGTTGCCCTCTGGCATCGGCGGATTGGGATACTCTTCCCCCGTCATGGCATCCGGCCAGGATCCGTTCCAACACCGCTCAGGCTTGCGAGCAATCACAATATGGGGAGCCACAGGGCGAATCAGCGCAGGCACTTGCGCAAGCTTTGTGACATAGGTGTCAGCACCATTGGGCACCACTTCCATATAATTGCAAGTCAGCTCGGGCGAATGCGGATAGAGAATAGCACGCGCCAATTCACCCAGAGGGGTAAAGCTTCCGATGGTCAGCACTACTAACAAAAAAATTTGAGTCCATCTCAAAAATCCGTTCTGTTCGCTATTCGGATAGACCAGGATATCGGCAGTCGAAATTGCCAACATTGCGAGCGCGGGAATGGAAACCCGCATAACAAAATCGACGGAAGTCCCTATTTTCCCGAATGGAATAAACAACAAAAAAATAATCGTGATCGTCAATACCGGCATCCGAAAGCGCTGGCGCTCTGGGCATGCAAGAATCGCTATCATATACAGCAGCACTTCCAGAAGGATGAAATACAGGTAAGTGGAAATGTCTGTTTTTTCAACACTCATGCCAACAGCACTACTTCCACCAAACAGATACACCAGACTCGGCACACTGAAAAGCGCAGCTGCTGCAACAATAGCCATGTCCCATGCCGTCACGTTTCTCGCCTTCAACTCGCCATATGCAGAGTAAAGGAGGTAAGGTAGGCAGCCAATCGCCGAAAGGGGTGAAAACAGCGGTAACAAGGCGCTAAAAAAATACAGGATCGTCTTGCTGATCTGCTTATTCTGATAGAGCACAAACAGCACCACAAACAACCAACCGGGCAACGCATGGTTAGGCGCCCAGAACAACTGGGTAATATGGGACGAGTACTGGATGCGGGCCCATCCTTCGAGATGCAACCAGGGCGACTTATCCATCAGCAGCTGGCCGAAAATATCCATCCCGCTGAACAGCAAAAACACCACAAGCGCGATACAACGCTGCCTTAGCGTTTTCCAGAACAGACTGGCGATTGCAAAAATGAGCCCCAGCAGCACCGTGTTTTGCAACAGAAGAGCCACTTCTGCGCCCTGAGTCCCGGCAATCTTACCTGCCACCGCCGGGGCAAGATACATCCCGAGAGGTGCACGCAACAGCAGCGCCTCTCCTCGGTTCAGATACACAAAGGGCCATTCGAATTTTGCCAGATCATGCAGAATGGAGTATCGAACCTGCCAATCCCAGTTAGCATAAAATAGACGTCCCTCACCGCCCAACAGTAACACGATGAGCGCAACCCCAAAGCAGACCAGCAATGCGCCCAACGATACGTTT
The DNA here is from genome assembly GCA_002307175.1 of Rhodocyclaceae bacterium UBA1310. Taxonomy (GTDB): domain Bacteria; phylum Pseudomonadota; class Gammaproteobacteria; order Burkholderiales; family Rhodocyclaceae; genus Uliginosibacterium. Next base: position 29,099 of record DBTS01000011.1, on the reverse strand, counting down.
TCGTCGCGCACCCAATCACGGGAAAACCACACTCCTGCACCTAGAGCCACCAGCACACCGTACCCCAACGCCTGCACAAAGCCAGGCAGGTGCAAAAAATTCCACAAAACCAGATGACCGGCACCCAAAATCACCAGGACACCACACAGCAAAACACGTAGATGAATCAGTTTTCCCATCAATTGCATTCTTGCATATCTGTTCAAATTGCCTCTGACCCACAAAATAAAGACAGCCCTGTGAGACTGCTCTTCAATCTTACAGTATCAGCACTCTTGATCCCGCGACCATACCCGTCAGACCAAAGGCGAGACAACTCGGCCAAGGGGATATGTTCCAGACAGGGATTACATGGCCGTGACTGCAAAATACTGAAGGTAGACCTCCTAATCGAAGATGTTTGCTCCATAAATAAACTCAAAACTCATGCTCACATATTCCGCGCTTGCGCAGGACGAACTCCACTTCGTATTATCACGGATAAAATTCACCTCATATTGTTGGCTCACCGCTCTGCAGTGACAGCGCGCCCATACCGGCGCGGGACGCGCTTCCCTGCGCAGGAAAAGTCGGTGTCAAATCCAACGCTGTGACAAACCCTAACGTGAGGCCACCGCAGAGCGGTGAAACGCGCGCGCCCACGAAGGATCGTGGGTGCGATCAATTACTTGCGTTTTATCGGGCACCGAGCATCCGTCTCCTTGAAACCTCACCATTCGTGTCCGGCGGAGTGCACCTGTAGCTTCCCCGGCCTTACAGCTTAGGCAATCACTGTTCAGTGCCTACAGGGGAGGCAGAAACATGCATTGCGTAGGTCAGAAAAGCCAAAGGCAACTTCTGACGCATGGGAGTTCTGGCTTCGTTCAATCCATTTTCCCGACCCAATGGAGCGGCATCGATCAACAACCGGGAGCGGACGCTAACCGTGTAGCCCCCACCTCTGCTTTTTACACTGCCGGCATTTATTGAACCGGGTGGTTGCGCAGTGCGTCGCGATTGACGAGAAAGATCCCGCCGCAAACGCAGATGAGTGCCACGAGGTACCTGAACTCGAGGATCGATTCGTTAAGGAAGATACCGGAGAGTACTGTGCCGAAGATCGGGATCAGAAAGTTGAAGATCGAGATGCGGCCGACTGGGTTGTACTTGAGCAGAATCGTCCACAATGCGAAGGCCACTGAAGAGATGATTGCCAGATAGAGCAGCAGCAAGGCGGACTTCATGGTGGGCAGCGGCATCACGCCACCGAAGGCATAACCGACGATAAGCATGACCAGACCACCGAAGGTGAGTTGATAAGCCGTAAGCGTAACCGAATCGATATGCTGTGCGATCTGCTTGCTGTAAATGTTGCCCACCGCAAGCAGGAAGGCCGAGAACACCACGAAGCCCTCGCCGTGGAGGGTGAAGCGGAAATCAAGCAGGCTGGTGTGAAAATTCACGATCAGCACACCGATGAAGCCGATCAGGCAGCCCAATGATTTGGCAACGGTGAGCCTGTCGTTCTTGTAGAAGAAGTGCGCCAGCAGAATGCTGAAGAAGGTGAGCGTCGAGTTCATGATTGAACCCTTGGTCCCGGTGGTATAGGACACTCCAATATAGAAGAAGATGTACTGGATGGCCGTCTGCACAAGGCCCAGCACGCCGATCTGGCGCCACTGCGGGCCAGTGATTTTCGCGGTGGAACGCCCGCTCAGCACGGCATAGATGATCAGGAGAATCCCGGCGATGAAGAAGCGGTAGCCGGCAAACACGGTCTGCGAAGCCACCTGACCAGGAATGATAGAGAACATCGCGTAGCCATTCTTGATGGCCGGATAGGAACTCCCCCACAACGCGCAACACAACGTGGCCATGAACAGCACCACACCCTTCCTGCTGAAAAACTCACTGCCCTTCATATTAGCCTTGTCAAATCACTCGTCCAGGATTCATGACAGGCCGTTAGCACACCCGGAAGACGCAGACGCCACGCACCGGGCTAATATCTTTAGTTTTGCTGATTCTACCATACGGCCCTCTTCGACGAACCTTAGCCACATCTGCGATTGCAAACACCGGGCATCTGTTCAAATACTTGCAGAGTCGCCACCACAGGCATTGGCTGGATGCGCTGCAAGCGTCTGTTTCAGCGAAAGAAGGCACTCTGAAAATTTTTACATGAACTGCAGCGCCAACCACCAGAGGCTTTCCGATTGTGGTCCTTCGGGCTTTATCGTGTGAGTCACAATACAGGCTGACACGCATTTCGTAGGCGCCTCATTTCGGTTAAAGTCCAAAGCCATCAAGCAGATTGAGCGGTGTACGGTTGGGACACCTGCAGACGCATCCCGTTGCGTTGGGGGATGGCGCCACGACTGCAGCGAATTGCACCAGCCTTGTGATTTCACCCACCGTGCTCGTTCGGTGCAATTCGCTGATCGTTCATTGTCACCCTACTCCATTGGCATGCCACGCCCGTCATCAGGGTGGCGCAGAGTGCGTTGGCAAGGATGTAAGCTCGCCAGTTTAATGCATATACAATAACATGAACATGCACGGACCTAACTCAATGGATATCTCTCTCAAACCCCCAAACCCCATCTCCTCGCAGAAGAGCTTGAACGCTTCGTTCGCCAATATTCACGTAAGGCGCAACGGGGCATTGAGCCCAATGATCGCCGGCACTCCAGAAAAGCGGAAAAGGTGATACGCCGGCTGCGACCCAAATATCTGTCGAAAATCCTCGTAGAAGGCGACAATCCCCGAATAAGCAGCACTCAGCCGCAGGTATCAGAAAGTTCAATTGGCGCTGGCTGGCCAATGGTATCTTCGTCGCCGCAGGTACTTTGGATGCCCACCATCAACCCAATCAGCATCAAGCCAGGCACCAGCCACATCCCCAACACCAGCCTGGGCAGCAGCTCGCCGCGCACAATGAACAGATAGGCCAGCACCCCCACTGCCGCACCGATAAAAGTGTAGAAGGAGGAGACGTGCCAGAAGCCAAACGTTACGCTGCCCGGTGCATACTCTCCATAGCAATAGCAGCCAATCAACCAAACAAAAGGCAACAACACGATACCCAGCCCGAACGGCCAGGAGCGACGGGAATTGGGCCTGATTGATAGCATGGCAATACGCGCTGTCTGCATGGAACTGCAATATTCTACGCCACCGATATTCATAAACCACGCAGCAGCGTTTCACTCACGCCGGAAGCCGACCGATTCTGCTGCTACCCCGATGTAAAGGATTCGGGTGAGCGCGCCACGCAGTATGGACGTCATGCCTTGGGCGAAGATTATTCTGTTTACCACACCGCCATGTGTGGCAGAACTGGTCCGCATCACAAAAACCTGAAATCGCGACAAAACCCGTCTCGATGTGACTTTTTTCACCCTGAATAGCTACCCTCGGGTAGTCCGGTAGCCAGGCGCTGGCAAATCGAGTAAACCTTTAATAGTGGGTCGAAAACCGCATGGGGACGACTATGCATATTTTGGGGTGGCTGGGCAAATATGGCTGAAACCGACAAGATCACTGAGAACATGTTCCAGTCTATCCTCAACCGCTGCCCGGTGGGGATAGCGGTAATCGACTACGACGGGATCTTTGTCACTGTAAACCCCGAATACTGTTCCATCTACGGCTATACGCCGGCCCAGATGCTCGGCCAGTCTTTCACGATGGTGTTCCCCGAAGAGACACGCGCGCCAGTGCTCGCCAAGCACCAGCACTTTCTGGATGAAGGCGGCAGACTGGGCGGCGAATGGACGGTAGTGCGGCACGACGGCATCGTGCTCACCGTCTGGACCGAATCCGTTCCCTTTCCCCGGGCGACCGGTGGTGCGGACCGACTGGTCTATGTGCTCAACATCACCGAGCAAAAGCGCAATCAGGAGCAGATGCGGATTGCAGCGACCGTCTATGAAACAAGCCACGATGCGATCATGGTGACGGACGCGGAAAACCGGCTGATTGCCGTCAACCCGGCTTTCACACGGGTAACGGGATATGACTTTGCCGACGTGAGCGGCAGCCACCCGGATATCTTCAATGCTGCCAATCAGGAAGACTGCCTGTACCGCGACATGTGGCGTCGCCTGCACGAGGACAGTTTCTGGATTGGTGAGGTGTGGGACCGGCGCAAGAATGGCGAGCCCTACCTCAAGGAGCTGACGCTGACCGTGGTGCGCGACCTCACCGGCAAGGTGCAGAACTATGTTGGGGTGTTCTCCGATATCACGGAGCGCAAGAAGAATGAGGAACTGATCTGGCGGCAGGCCAACTACGATGCGGTCACCGGGCTGCCAAACCGCCACATGTTCCACGACCGCCTGGAGGTAACGGCACAGCAGGTGCTACGATCCGGGCAGAACATGGCGCTGCTGCTGATCGATCTGGATCACTTCAAGGAAGTCAATGACAGCCTGGGCCACAACGCCGGTGACACGCTGCTCGCCGAGGTGGCCCACCGCATCATGCGCTGCGTGCGTGGCGTGGATACGATTGCACGGCTGGGTGGCGATGAATTCGCGGTCATCATCCCCGAGCTCAACCGCCCCGAGCAGGCCGAGCGGATTGCACGCACGCTGCTGGCGAGCTTGTCGCAAAGCTTCAGCTTCGAGGGTGAAGCGATGTTTGTGACGGCGAGCATCGGCATTGCAATTTTCCCTCACGACTCAGCCAGCCTCGAAGGCCTGCTGCGCAATGCAGACCAGGCCATGTACGCGGCCAAAGCCGCCGGGCGCAACTGCTTCAGCTATTTCACCCCTGCCCTGCAGGAAGCCGCGCTCAACCGCATGCATATCAGCAATGACCTGCGCCGTGCCATCAGCGGCTCGCAGTTCCAGGTGTATTACCAGCCTATCGTACATCTGCACAGTGGCCGCGTGGTGAAAGCCGAAGCACTGCTACGCTGGAACCATCCACGCAACGGCATCATCGAGCCGATGCGCTTCATTCCGGTAGCAGAAGACACCGGGCTGATCCTGCAACTGGGCGACTGGGTGGCGCATCAGGCCATCGAACAGCTTGCACTCTGGTGCAGGAGCTATGACCCGGCCTTCCAGATGAGCATCAATCTTTCGCCCGTACAGTTCCGCCGCAATGATTTCTCCAACATGGACTGGGTGCGTGAGCTGGAAACACGCAGGCTGGAGAAAGACGCTCTCACCATTGAAATCACCGAAGGGCTGCTGCTCAATGCCGAGCCACGCGTTAACGACAACCTGATGCACTTCCACGAAGCGGGCATCCAGGTGGCTATCGACGATTTTGGCACAGGCTACTCCTCGCTCGCCTATCTGCAGAAATTCGATATCGACTACCTGAAGATCGACCGCTCCTTTGTTGAAGACATTGATGGCGTAGGACTCGATCTCTGCGAGGCCATGGTCGTCATGGCCCATCGCCTCGGCCTGGAAGTAGTTGCCGAAGGTGTGGAAACCCGGCACCAGCGAGACATGCTTACCGAAATGGGGTGCGACTACGCCCAGGGTTTTCTCTACTCACATGCCGTGCCCGCACGCGCCTTCACAAGTATGCTGGAAACCACCCCTGTGATGTAAATCCGCATGCAACAGCATAGCGCATAGAAATATTTTCGCGAACAGAGCCGTCGTTTGTTATGCACGTTCGGTGCAATTCGCTCATCGCTCATTGACACCCTACTTCACTGACATACGAACTGATTTGCGTAGGGCGCGGCCGGAACAATGAAGCACAGCGGAATTGCGCCGATCAAGCCTCCGCCCGGAGGGCGCAAATCACTCTGCTTCACTGGCACACTGATCGCTTTTCGAAGAGCGCAACATGCTCAATAACACTGATAATCTTTTGGCATTTTTACCGTAAAATTCTGTTTGATGATCTGGTAAAAGTTCATGCGCTCAAGCGCCTGTTCGGCGAGGAAATCGTAGTCAGCAATCTCGTTGCAGCCACTATTGCCTGATGTGGCCTGTAACTGCAAAACCTTACGCCTTTCCTTGAGATCCACCGCATTCAGTATGAACTGCCGCGTGGTGCTGAAGCCGGTTTTGTCGGAATAACCCACCACCCCATAGCCGGTGGTAGGCGCGGTGACACATCGGGTGGCTGCGGAATGGCGCCCCTCGTAGGTGTCGCAGCTGGTGGCCACGCCGGTCTGCACAGTGCCGTAATCGGCGCTGCGGTACACAAAGCTTTGCGTCTTGCTGCTCACATCCACCCAGAACTCCAGCCTTGCGGGAGATTTAAGCCTGGCTTTGTCCTGCTCGGCCACCACTTCGTTATAGCCACGCATGCGCAGGGCAGAAACTACCCGCTGCACGTAATACTTGGACTGCAACTGGTTGGAAGATTCCGGCGAGGCCATCACCAGAATGGGCGTATCCAGATTGCTGAACGGATAGGTGGGATCAGGCGTGGACTCAAGCGAGCCACGCATGAACGTGGCACAGCCAGAGAGCACGGTAAACACTGCCAGACAGCACAGGAGCTTGATAGCCTTCATCATGGAGCACCTTCAAACGATTTTTGTTATAGGGATCTGACCGGAGTTCCGGAGCGCCTCATTATTGGAGAGCACTCCTGTTGTTAACGCATGATAGGGCGAAAACGCCTACACAGACGGGTTCACGGCTATTCGATCACTTGAGCGCTGCAAGGTTCCTGAATATGGTCGGTCAACAGTCAGGCATGTGCAGCAGCTTCGACTTTAATCCCGAAGGCTTCGCGCAGGAAGCGTGCAGACCAGATGAGGAAATCAGGCTCCGGCGCAAATACTGGCGCCTTGTGGGCAGCCGGGTTGATATCCACCACTCGCCCTGTGTATGGGCCGTTGAGCACCAGGCAGTGCACACACTCCCGGCCATGGGCGCCGACAGGCAACAGGCCGCCATAGATCTGGGTGAGCGTTTTGGCGCGAATCGACTCATCCTGCCCTGCAACTCGCAGCAGCGCCGCCTGGGGTTCTCCCCAGGCCTGGGCGGAGAGATTCGGTGTAATCACACAGGGCCGCGCCAGACCGAAGGCCGGCAGCTCGCCCGGATCATCACCAAGACCTTGCCCCAGGGGATATAAGCCTTCCATCCGCCCCACTGCGGCAGGCCAGCCATCTCCCACCAGTTGCAGGTACAGGCGGCAGGCGCACCGCACATTGGGTTTCAAACCACAGAATGTCTTCATCGCCAAGCAGCGGGCAGATTGCATCGCGGCCTTCCGCAACGTCGCCCAAACCTGCCCAGAAAGACTCCTTCTGACGCAGCAGAATCAGCGCTTCCAGCAAGTCCGCATGTTGCTCCCGGCATGTCACCATGACGCCACTCCCCTAAAATGCAGAACGGATAACAGCCTTATATCGAAATCCTATCTGTGTGCCTACGGGAAATCAGGGCAGTGCATCCCCGACATGCGCCCGGAGTGCCACCACGATGCTCGGAAAACTGATCCGGGCCTGCCGGCAGCGCGCGCCCAACGCCACATACGCCGGCCGCGCGCGAATCCACCGCGACAGGCCATAGCCCACCAGCAGCGCCGCCAGCAGCCACAGCGGGTGCGCCAGCCACGCCAAAGCCACACCGGCAATGGCCGACACCACAATGCACTGCATGGGGGCTTTCAGCAAGCGCCGCTCGGGCGCTGAAAGATGCGCCTCCACCGCCGCCCGCAGCAACTTGCCGGGAAATTCGGTGTGATAGGCAGTGTAGGCGTAATCCCCCGGCGCAATCGCCGCATCCGTCCGTGCTACAGGATCAGCCGGAAAGGCCTGAAAAGCCGACTCCACCCCACCAAACCCAATATGCCCGCTCTCGCAGCGAAAGTCACCCGTGAGGCTGTCGGCGTCATCGCAATACTGCAGCACCTCGGGTGGCACCGAAGTCTCCGTGTAGAGATGCAGCAGGTAGCTGCCATTGGCCCCGGTGGGCAGGCGCAACAGGCGTCCTTCTGCCTCCAGGGCTTCCAGCGCAGCCTCATCTGGCGCATTCAGCGCAGGCACGGCGCGGGTATCAAACAGGGCCAATTCAGCAGCCTGGGTGGCAGCTTCAAGTCGGATCAGGCTCATGCGTTCTCAAAATAACGGGCAACAGCCCCAAGCATACCGCACACAGCGCTCGCTGCAACGCCCCGATCCCCTTACAGGCAGTGCGGGTGAACAGCACTCAACTGCACCGCAAGCCGGCATTCACTCCACATCTCTGTGGCTCAATTTCCACCGATACCCTCATTCAGTTGCAGAAACTTCTCCATCGTGACATGCCCTGGCTGGCTACGCACACGCGCCAGCCAGGCCCCGACAGCCGGAAAATCAGCCAGATCGAAACCGCCTTCATGCGCCACGTGCGTGTAGGCATACAGCGAGATATCGGCAATCGTGTAACGATCCCCGGCCAGAAAAGGGGTGAGTGCCAGTTGCCGTTCCATCACGCCGAGCGCCTTGCGCCCGCCGGCCTGCTTCGCCTCGTATTCGGCGCGGCGCGCCTCAGGCATGCCCAGATACTTGTTGATGAAGCGCGCAACGGCAATATAGGGTTCGTGGCTGTACTGCTCGAAGAACTGCCACTCCAGCACGCGTGCCCGCTCCAACCGCCCCGCCGGTAGCAATGGCGTACCCGCTGCCAGATAGTTGAGAATGGCGTTCGATTCGGAAAGCGCTTCGCCACTATCGAGCACCAACACGGGAATTTTGCCATTGGGGTTGAGGCACAGAAAATTTTCCGTGCGCGTTTCGCCCTGCACAATATTGACGTGCGCCCACTCATGGGCAATACCAAGCTGTTCGAGAGTCAGTTTGACCTTGTAACAGTTGCCTGAAGCGATATCACCGAAGACTTTCATGTCATGCCCTCCCTGTCTCATGCCCCGGCACCCAAAGCGTCAGAACCATCATAACATCACGCCCCATACATCGAATGACGCTATGCTTATCCAGCCCACACCCCACACCGCATGGTTTTTCGCAGCACGGAGAAGCAAAGAATGAGCGAGAGCGAAGTACACCTCGTGCCTCTACGGAAGCCGCTTCACCGTACCATCGTGAGGAATGCGCGTCCGGTGCAATTCGCTTCGCTCATTGACACCCTACTTCATTGGCATTTCCAGCCCATGCCGGTTTGCGTAGGGGAACGCGTCAGCGGGAACAATGGAGCGCAACGCAATTGCGCCGGTCAAGCCTCCGCCCGGAGGGCGCCAATCATGATTTTCGCCAGGGGCGATCTGCACGATGCGGATGCCATCCACTTCAGCCGTGAAAGCCTTCAGGCGTGGTACTCGGATATTGCGTGATCTTCCGAATCGAAGTGCACTATGGTGTGATGGATACCCGCCCGTTGCAGGCAGGCAGAGACGCGTGCGCACCATTCGCCGAGGAGCTCGGGCGGCGAGCCGTAGCCGTCGGCATCAATCTCGTAATCGCATGCTTCGGGTTGCTCAACAGGCGCGGCGAGCTTGAACATCAGCGGGCCGGCATTAAGCCGCACCACACGCGATCCGACATTGCTGGCAATGCCTGCACGCTGGAGGATGGCGGAAAGTTCTTCCTTGCTGGCCGTGCATGCAGCATGGCCATGAGCGTAAGAATCGAGCGTGTTCGTGTTCATATGCCTGACTGGTCTCTGGTTGCAGAAAACAACACCATCTGCCGGCAGACTCAAGGGCAGGAGCATATGGTAATACGCCTGAAGCCCCCGTGGATGCCGCCAAAACCACTTCTTCCGCTAGGGATAACCCGCATTCAATGAACCAATCAACAAAACAGGCCTCCGTGGAGGCCCATTCCTGGAATACATCAGTGCTTACTTGATGTATTTCGCTTCGAGCTTGTCGATGGTGCCATCCTTACGCATGGAGGAAAGTGCCTTGTCGATCTCGTCAACCTGAGCCTGCTTCACTGTCTTTTTGGAAAAAACCGTATAGCTCACCGCGCTCTCAACCGGCTGGCCACCGACTTTGGTTTTGTCCAGGCCCCCGAGTTTCTTGAGGATAGAAAGGCCCACAAGCTTGCTGCACACCACGGCGTCAACCCGCCCGGCAAGAAGCTTCTGGAAATCCTGATCATAGGTGCGTGCAGCATCAATCTTCTTCAGCACGCCCTTCTCCACAGCGGTATCAAATGTCTTGCCGTACGATACTTTGGACACCACCCCAATCGAGACATCAGCAAAGGCAGCCAGATCCCCCGTATAACTGAGCTTGGATTCCTTCAGCACAAAAAACACATAATCCTGAACATACAGGGGCTCCTTCGGGAAGATATAGATCTTCTCACGCTCAGGGGTTTTCTTGATTGAGAACATGCCATCCATCGTACCTTCTTCCACCATGGCCCATTCCCGCTGCATCGGGTATTCCGCTGTAATTTTCACCTCCACACCGCTACGCTTCGAAATTTCCGTCCACAGATCTACCGCCAGCCCGGTTGGCTTGGCACCTTCGGGTGCCGTGATATAGGGCGGATAGTCAAAGGTTCCAACAGTCAAAGGCTTTCCCTGGGCCATTACCGGTGCCACATACAGGCCCATACACAGGGCAGATAGCAGCAAAATGAATTTCAAGCGCATCGTTTGTCTCCATTGAAAAGTATGTTCATGGCACCAGCGGCCTTGCGCGCCAGTACAACCCTCTAATAGTTGCCCTTTCGGTAACAGGCTGCTGCGGAACTGCCCCGAGGAATGGGTTTCTCCAAAACCACCATCAGCGGGGGCCGCATCACAAACACATCAGTGTTTCTGTGTAACCCACACCATTCATCAGTTGGTGCTAAGCTAAAGTCCGTCCGCCTGATCGCCCCCCAAAGGCCATCGAAGTCTGTTGGAGCCAGACCATGAACAGCCATCCTCGCTACAGTGGCACCCTTGATGCTGCAGAACGCCGCGAATTCACGCCTTTTATGCAGGAACTCGCCGCCGTGAGCACGGCAATCATCCGCCAGTACTATCTGCAGGGGGTGCAGGTGGAGACCAAGAGCGATACCTCGCCCGTTACCATTGCCGACCGGCATGCTGAAGAAGTGATGCGCATGCTGATCGCGCAGCGTTATCCGGATCACGGCATCCACGGCGAGGAATGGGGGCTGGAGCGTGAAGAAGCCCGCTACCGCTGGGTACTCGACCCGGTGGACGGCACTCGCGCCTTCATTGCCAACTGCTTCATCTTCGGCACACTGATCGCGTTGTGCCGTAATGGCCAGCCCATCCTTGGCGCCATCTCGCACCCGCTCACCGGCCACGTGATGATCGGCTTCGGCGGGGAAGAAACCCTGCTCGGCACTCAGCGCATGCAGATTCGTGATTGCACCCGCATGGAAGAGGCGACGATGATCGCCACGGATCACTGGCGCATGACGGATCTCAAGCCCGGTTTCACCTCCCTCAGCCGCCGCGCCCACACCTATCGCACCTGGGGCGACTGCCACGGCTACTTCCAGATGGCCAGCGGCGGCGTGCAGATGTCGATGGACCCATCGATGTGCCCGTGGGATATCGCCGCCATCGTCCCCATAATCGAGGGTGCCGGCGGCATCGTCACCGCGCTGGATGGCTCCGACCCGCTCCAGGCCGATAATCTGCTTGCGTGCGTGCCGGGCTTGCATGCCGAAGTGGTGCGGATGCTGGCAGGTGGGTGAGCTGCCTTGCGCCACGTTCGATCAAAATTGCCACGATTTTCGTCGGTCGGAAAAGCGTAGCGCCTTCCGACGCATGGGGTTACGGAGCGTTGGTGCCTGGATATGCGCGTGATGAGAGCCGCTCTGGCGCGCCCGATGCAATCGGCTTCGATCATTGCACCCGGCAGCGTGAATGCGCCGTGTGTGGTGCCGGTGACGATGGTGTGTTACTGGATCTTCTCGTAAGCTACGTGTGCTGCGCAGGCCAGCCGCACGGCGGCTGAATCACGAACCATGTACCTGCCGACCACATTGCCACTTGAATCCGTTTCGTCGTAATACTCGAACTCGGCATCCTGACCATCCCTCGGGTCCCAGCGCGTGCGCGTGAGGACGAGGTGATGGTCTCCTGGTATATCAAAGCGTCTTCTCAATTCTTCACTCATATGAGCCCCCTTTTGTGCTGGTGCTGCAGCAGGCAGCGACTGCATGGCCTGGGCACCACATGGAACGCACTGCTGGGGTGACAATGAGCGAAGCGGATTGCACCGGACGAAGGAGCCATGCCGCCTTATGCCTGCGCAGCCTGAGCTTCCTCGGATTCACTATAGACCAAACCTGCGCCAGTGCCAGACCTCGCCCTTTTGAGCAAACCGGCACGGTATCGGCTGAAACCCTGCTTGCCACCACGTATCTGTTCGACTGCATTGCAGCATCAACGACCCCGCACTATTCGGACAACCCTCCCCCAATGGGCCACCCAAGAATACCCATCAATATCTCGGTGCTATTCTGAATCCAGCAGTGCCGGCCCTCGTCGTGGCATTCACCTCCTGAAACGCCGCACAGCTGCTGGAATGGCCTGCACACGCGATTCCGATTTCTGGAATCTGGAGATGTTCTATCGCCACGCCCGAAGCCATACCCCACACGAGAATCTCACCATGAAACTTTCACATCGATTAGGCGCCATTGTTGCCTGTGCCGTGCTGGGCCTCTTGATTCTGGGCAGCTTTGCCCTGCATTCGCTGCGCAACACCATGCTGGAAGACCGGCGCGAATCCCTGCGCACCGTGCTGATGCTCGCCAAGCAGCAGGTGGCCTTTTATCAGCAGCAGGAACGCAGCGGCAAACTCACCCGCGAACAGGCCCAGGCCCGGGCGCTGGAAGTACTCTCGGCCATGCGCGATGGCAAGACGGCTTATATCTGGGCGCGCACCACGGATGCACTGGGCCTTGTCCACCCCAATCCCGACATCATCGGCAAGGTGGACGCGGGCAAAACGTGGGCTGATGGGCGCAATGATTTCCAGCATTATCTTGATGCCATGGCAAATAGCGAATATGGCTTCGTGGAACTGTCGGTGGCAAAGCCCGGCACCAAGATCGAACTGCCCAAGATCAACGCTGTGGTAAAGATTGATGACTGGAACTGGGTGATCGGCTACGGCGTGTGGGTGGATGACGTGGATAGTGCTTTCTGGAAAATGGCGGGAAGTTTTGTAATTCTGGGAATCGTGATTCTGGCCGTGGTGGTTGTGCTGGCGATCATCATGGTGCGTAGCATTCTGTCGCGCCTGGGTGGGGAGCCTGAGTACGCCGCACATATTGCCAAGGAGATTGCAGGCGGCAATCTGAGTCTGCACATGAAGAGAGGGAATGGCAACAATCTGGTGGGGTCAATCGCCAGCATGCAGGATAGCCTGCGCAGCATGATAGACAGTATCCAGGAAGGCTCCCGCCTGCTGGAGCAATCGGCAACAGAGTTATCGACGCAGATGGGGCAGATTGATCACGCCTCGCAGAAATCTTCCGAAGCCACCTCTTCCACCGCAGCGGCTATCGAGGAGCTGGCTGTCAGCATTGACCACATCTCCAGCAGTGCGCGGGAAACCGAAGAGAATTCGCTGCGCTCCAGCAATGTTGCACAGGAAGGCGAACGCAAGGTGGGCAATGCGGCGGAGATGATCCAGAACGTATCACTCAAGATCACCGCATCATCAAAACTGGTGGAAGGCCTGCTGCAACGCTCCGGCGAAATTGGCGGCATTGCCAGTGTGATCAAGGAGATTGCCGATCAGACCAATCTCCTCGCCCTCAACGCCGCCATCGAGGCTGCACGTGCTGGCGAACAGGGCCGGGGCTTTGCCGTGGTGGCCGACGAAGTGCGCAAACTGGCCGAGCGCACCGCCAAGGCAACCGAACAGATTACGCATATGATTGCCGGCGTGCAGACCGATACTTCATCGGCAGTGACGAGCATGCAGGAAGTGCTGCCACTGGTGACGCAGAGCGTGGAGCTGGCCAAATCCGCCGCAGGCGAATTGCGCGAAATTGCCAACAGCAACCTGCAGACGCTCGAAAAGGTGCGCGAAGTGGCAGTTGCCACCGCCGAGCAGACGCAGGCCAGCACATCGGTGGCGCAGAACGTGGAGCGTATCGCGCAGATGGTGGAATCTTCAGCCGAATCGGTACGTGCCGCCAACACCAACGTCACCACTCTCACAAGCCTTTCCGGGCGCCTGCGTGAGGCAGTCAGCCGTTTCCATCTGTAGCACCTTGACGCACAACAGCCGCTTTGGCCGCAGCCCGTCGCTGCGGCCCCACGGCCAGCCGGTAGAACTGCTTCCAGCCTTCGCACAGATAGCTGAGTGCGCCATCCCCTGTGGCGGACTGGAGGATGCGTGTGCGCGGGCATTCGCCCCAGCACAGCTTGAGGTATTCGCAGCGCTTGCACTGGGTGGGCAGGCGGTTGAACTTGGCGAGCCCGAATTCCAGCTGTTTGAGTGAGAACGCCATTTCGGCAAGCGGCTGCTCGCCGATGCGCCCGATCTCGTGCGCTGGGTACACGAAGTGGTCGCAGGCGTACACGCGCCCATCGTGTTCTAGCGCGAGATTCTTGCCGCACACCGGGGCATGCGTGCAGATGTGCGCCGGCTGCCCGGCCTGCAGGGCAAAGAGGTTTTCGAAAAGGTTGATGCGCACACGGCCACGGTCGTGCCCACGCCACTCGCGCCACACGGCACAGAGAAACTCACCCCAGCCTTGTGGCGACACGCTCCAGGGCGTGACAATGGAGAGCGGATGCTGCGGCGCCACGCGGGGGCTGTCGGCAGCCACCCGCGCCGCCTCCGGCAGATGCATTGCATCGGTGTGGCGGAAATCCTGAGGCTCCACACAGGGAATGAACTGCATGTAGACGCTGCCGATCTCGTCGCGCAGAAAGCGGTAGATGCTCAAGGCATGTTCCGGACTGTCGCGGTTGACCACCGTCAGCGTGCTGAAGGTGACGCCATGCCGGCGCAGGCGCTGTGCCGCAGCCACCACCGCATCAAAGGTGGAGGCGCCAGACTTGCTCGGGCGGTGCTGCTCATGCACCTCGCGTGGGCCATCCAGACTCAGGCCGACAAGGAACTGGTGCTCCGCCAGAAAACGGCACCAGTCATCATCAAGCAGCGTGCCATTGGTTTGCAGATCGTTGCTAATACGCCGCCCGGCAGGCAGATGGCGGGCCTGCAGGCGCACCACGCTGCGGAAGAAATCCAGCCCGAGCAGGGTTGGCTCGCCACCATGCCAGGTGAAGGCGATCTCCTCGGTATCCTGCGTGGCGATGTATTCGGTGATGAAGCGCTCCAGCAGATCCTCGCGGATGCGCTGATTGGCCTGCCGCAAGAGCCCTTCCTTGCTGAGGTAGTAGCAGTAGTCGCAATCCAGATTACAGGCCGAGCCGGCAGGCTTGGCGGTGATGTGCACGGCGCGCACCACACCGGGCGCGCGCTTGCCGTAGCCGGCATCCAGATAGGTGCGCAGAGCCTCCACGCTGATATTGAGGCGCTGCGCCTGGGCGGTGAGTTGTGCGTCGGTCAAAGTCATCAGGCATATTCCTGCCGGTGCGCCGGCATGTTCAGCCAACGCTCGGCTGCGCGGGCGTGGATTGTGGGTGCAGCGGGCAGACGGGCGGATTGGCCTGCCAGTGCCGCCTGCACAGCCTGCATGGCAGCGAGAAATTTCGCCAGAGAAGCGGCTTCTGGTGTGCTTGCCCTGGCGCAGGCGGCCTCAAGCAGACGGATCTGGGCGCCGGCAAAATCCCGGCAGCGCTCCCGGCAGGCGGGTGAATGCTCTGCCACGGCCAGCAGCACAGGCGCGGGCGGCAGCACCGCCACCTCGCCGGACGCTGCGAGTGCCTGCCAGAGCGAAGGCGGCAATGAAGCCACCAACGCCTCTCCCCAATAACGCTTTTCTGCCTGCAGCGCGGCACGATGCGCAGCCAGCACTGCGGCAGCATCTGCCACCACACCCTGCCACGCAGTGAGCACCGGAAATGTTGCATGGGGCGCAGGCGCGATACAGTCTATCCCCAGATACTCGGGGCCACCGGCAGCCCGCCGTGCCAGCACCGCAGGCTGTTGCGCATCAGGCAGGCTGGCATCCAGCGGCACCACGCGGCAGGCCAGCGGCTTGCCGTCGCCATGGCAGGCACAGCGGCCATCGGCCAGAAGCGCCGGGCAAGCGCCCTGCCCCGGCGTGAGCGCCAGCGTAAAGAGTTCGCCAAAGCCACCACCGGGAAGCGGATGGGCGATCTGCGCAAGCAGGGCGGCACTGGCCGCATGCGCTTCAGGCGTGGCACCCACGGGCTGGCGCACCCGCAGCGCCAGGGCGCCAATAAAGCGCCCCTGCTGCGCGAAGAGTTCCGGCACCGTGAGGCGCGGGCCGCTGTTGCAGCAGCGCCCGCAGGCACTGCAATGAAACGCCCAGCCGCCCGCACTCATGCGTCGCCCTGCCTCTCAGTAGAAGCCATAGGGGCGCAACGGCTCAACGCCACCCACACGGCTCATGTAGCGCTGCCACTGGTGGTACAGATCGGAGACCACTTCCGGATGGCTGGCCGAGACATCGCTGACCTCACCCTTGTCCTCGCCAATCGCGAACAGCTCCCAGTGCCCATCCAGCGGGCCGAAGGGAGGCTCTGTCCAGCGCGCCTTCCATTTGCCATCGGCACTGTAGATCGTTGCCCGGCCATAGGATTCCTCGCCGAACGCGTCGGTATGCAGGCGTGCGGTAGTCTTGCCCTGCAGCAGCGGCAACAGTGATTTGCCGGTGACCGGGTACACATTACGCCCGGCATAGACCACCTTGCCGGCATTGCGATTGACCCCCGACGTGGCATCGATGGCTGCCGGTGCAGGTGTGGCAGGAGGCGTTACCCCGCCCAGGGCCAGGAAGGTGGCGGTGTCGTCGGTCACGTGGGTGAACACGTTGAGATTCGGCAGCCGCCCTTTCTGGCCCGCCAGATGCACAATGGCCGGCACAATGAAGCCACCCTCGCCGAACTGCCCCTTGACCTGTGCAAACGGCGTGGCGCTGACTTCCGCCCAGCGCAGGCCCACCTTCAGATTGCGGGCGTTTTGCTGGCCGTTGTCGGTACCCAGGGTGGCAAACACATCATCTGCCGCATTGGCCTCATCAATCGCCTGCTGATCCTTGCCACCATTGATGGGCCAGCCCTCCGCACCATTGTCGGACTGGAACATGATGAAGGTGTTGTCATACTCGCCGATATCCTTCAGATGGCGGATCAGCAGACCAATGTTGTGGTCGAGGTTCGACACCATGCCCGCATAGATTTCCATATAGCGGGCCTGGGCCTTCTTCTCAGCGGGCGTGAGGCTATCCCACTTCTTGTTGACGTAGCCGGCGTGATAATCGCTATAGCCATCCGCCACACTGTGCACGGCGCTGATATAGCGTGCCGAGGCCGTGCCATAATTGGCGGTGGCTGGCGATTGCACAAGCGTTTCGGGCACGCCGGGATACGCTGCAAAATCCTTGGGCAGAATGCCCAGCGCCTTCATGCGTGCCAGGCGTGCAGCACGGATAACGTCATAACCCGCATCGTACTTTCCCTTGTACTTGCTCAGCCAGGGCTCGGGCACCTGCATAGGCCAATGCGGCGAAGTGTAGGCTGCGTACGCAAAGAAAGGTTTGCCATCGCCGTGCGCAGCATCAATATCCTGGATGAGTTTCTGCGTGTAGAAATCGGTGGAATAGAACACTGCCGGCGTGCCGCCTGCACCACCCGGCTGGCCGGGCTGACCCGGCTGCACATAGGCGCCATCTTCCGTGTAGCTGTGAGAAGCTGCCAGCTCATGCGCGAAATGATTGGTGGCCGCCCCGCCCAGCAGGGTATAGCTGTGCTCAAAACCCCACTGATCAGGCGTCTTGCCGATGGAAGCCGTGGCCCCCTCGATATTGCTGCCCAGATGCCACTTGCCGGCGATGAAGGTGTGGTAACCCGCATCCTTGAGCAATTGCGCCACCGACAGGGAACTGTCGTTCAGATAGCCCTCGTAGCCCGGCAGGCCCTTGCGCTCATCGTTCGGCACGCCCATGGTGCCTTCACCCACCAGATGATGGTCGGTGCCGGAAATCAGCATCGCACGCGTGATGGCGCTTACCGTGCCAGCGTGATGATTGGTCAGCACACGCCCGTTGGAAACAAGCTGGTCCAGATTCGGCGTATCAATCTCGCCACCAAACGCATGGATATCCGAATACCCCAGATCATCCGCCATGATGTAGAGGATGTTCGGGTGCTTGTGCCCGGCTGGTGCATGCCCGGCGGAATCCTGCCCGCCCTGCGTTGCCGCCGGACTCACCCCCGCCTGCAGCAAAAGACTCGCTGCCACCGCCGAACTGATGAGTGTCTGCCCCCAGGACCGTTTCTTCACGCGTGCACGCATGTTTCAAGCCTCACAGTGTATTGTCAGGCTGACCATGCTAGGAAATCCCAATGGTTCGACAAACAAATAAATCCGTATAAGCTTACAAGCAATCGTTCGAACTGCACCTTGCACGGGAAAATGGTGGCGATAAGTGGTGGCGCTTCGCAGCCCTATGTGACCCTCTGTGTCCCTATGTGGCCCTCTGTGGCCCCATGCTGCCCCGTAGCACTGGCCTGGGTGCCGCGCCGGGCAATTCGCGCATCGACGGCGCAGAAAGCTATTCAGCGTGCCCCACGCGCAGAATCTCTTCGTACTGCGCACTCATCTGGCGAACGAGGTTGGCCCTCACGGCAGCCTCGCCAAACAGACGCACGATAGAACTCGCCGGCCACCACACCGCGTGATAGGAGACGATGGTTTTGCCCTCAGCGGTGCTCAGCGTGGTATCTGAATCCAGCACACCGTTCTCGGCATCCAGCGAATGCCCATGCAGGCCGTGGGCCAGCAGCGTCATCTCGCGGATGCTGTCGTAGCCGCTGGAGATCAGCCCCCAGTGGATCGTGCCACGCTGGCGCACCTGCAGCACATTGCCCTGCCTGCTGAGAATGTGGCTCTCGGCAAGCCCGGGGGTGTAACGCGGCATGGCGTCGAAATCGCAGATCACGGCAAGCACTTCCGCCTCGGGCACCGGCACCTCGTAAGTCGCCGTAAGGATCATCTTCTTCCCCTCGGTGCTCACCTGCGCCGAGACCTGCGCTGCCGCGACCGCCCCGTAACCGCATCCCAGCCAGCACACCAGCACCACACCCCAGAGTTTCCGCATCCGCCACGCCCCTGCCCGCCTGCTGCGGGCCAATCCATCAGGATGTTGCAGATTTGATCAGGGTTTTGTGACAGTTGATGTGTTCGGCAGAGGCATCAACACTGCCGACGGGCATGATGCTGACGCAAGGCGGCGAGTCTTCTCCGGTAATGGCCAGAGGCGTGGTCCCGCCCGGGCGCAAGATGCGCGGGAAGCGTACGGCACATTTGGTCGCAATTGGACTGGAGAAGTTGGGGCGCGTGAGCTTGTCTGCCCCGCCGGGAAACGGTTGACCATAGTCAATGGGGAAGTGTGAAGACATGCCGTGAGGATGTGATTCACGCTTCTTTGAAGGACAAGGAGGATTTTTTTTAATAGTATGTGGGAGGAATGTGACTGCCGGATACCGGCCAGGAGCCGCGGCTCCAATCCACCCAAGTTAAGCCATAAGCATTTTATCTGACAATAAAAATCCGCAGATTCTAACCATTCCGTCGAGAGGGGCCGCCCACAAGCTGCGCTTGTGGGTTCCCTTCGTGGCTTCGCTGCTACGGCGGTCCCTCACATCAAACGTTAGCAAGCTAAGCATCATCGACAAGGTAA
The DNA here is from genome assembly GCA_002307175.1 of Rhodocyclaceae bacterium UBA1310. GTDB lineage: Bacteria > Pseudomonadota > Gammaproteobacteria > Burkholderiales > Rhodocyclaceae > Uliginosibacterium. The sequence goes on along the minus strand of DBTS01000011.1, from coordinate 9,409 downwards.
ACATGAAAGTAATATCCAAAAAGCATGATATAGTTCATCATGGCGAGTCAAAATCTGGAATTGTTATGCATAATTTATTATGCCATTTCGACGAAACATTCAATAAATCGAGTCACGTTTTGTTTTTGGATTTTTTTAAAAAAAACAAAGGTATATCAAAGTGGATGATTTTTAGCGACTACGCACTCAATGATAAAAACAAGCCGAATGATGTAATTACATTTTCGATTTTACCTTATGCAGCCAGTTTTACTGAACTCGGCAAACTGATCGATAAATTGTCCATCAAAGACATAAAAGATCTCAAAAACGCAAACCCAGAGTTCCTGAGCTTCATCAACGAAAGCGAAATCATGAACATATCCATAATAATGGATAAGAACATGAAATTAGATCCATTCAACGAGCGCGAGGCGTTAAAGACTTGCTATAAGACAGCCCTTAACCAAGTCGGTTATTGGATAGAAAATGAAGGCAAAAAAGAAAACTACATTCGCCTACAAAAGGCTTACAGCACTCTACTCGAAGAGGTATCAAAGCCGGGAGCGAACTTAAGAAACATAAGAAATATCGAAATAGTATCTAATCTGACTGCCTATATAGCATTTCAGGTTTGCAAATCGACAGATGTTAAGACTATTGGTTGGTTTTCTGATAGAGACAGTATACTTAACTATAAAATCGCAAAATTTTCCAGGCCAGTAATATTTGACTTGGCGCATAACTTATTTCACAACCTGATGTCATCAAATGGCAGTGATTACGCGGAAAATTTCGTATTTGGGCTACCTGAAAATACAGGCAATGTATGGTATGACTCTTTCAACAGAATACCTGACCTAATAGCGGCAACGCTTGCGGATTATGATTATGAAAACAATTTGAGTAGTCACAATAAATTTATTCCTGCAATCGAGAACATTCTAACCAATCGAAAGAAATGCTTAATCTATAAAATACATACACTTACAGATGGCCTCCAGGCGGGTTATTTGCCTTTCTTTCGGCAGGGCGAAACTTGCTAAGAGGCTGTTCACGATCTTTCGAACGAAAAGCGTGGGGTCAGGCACCAACATTGAACGTTAGAGGTATTTCCATCATGGCTATTCGCCAAGCAACAAACAGCGATATTGAGCCGCTCGCGATTCTCAATCGTGAGGTGCAGGCGATTCATGTGAAGATCGCGCCGGAAGTATTCCGCAATCCGAGCGAGGCCGAAGTCTCGAAATGGCTCGCAGAACAAATCCACGCTGAAAACACTCACGTTTTTGTAGCTGAAAATGATACGGCGATCCATGCGTATCTGATCTTGAAATTCATTACTCGGCCGCAAAACCCGTTTATGCATGCGCACCAATTTGCATACATAGATCATGTTGCGGTTTCTTCATCAAAACGGATGGGCGGCATCGGTCGTCAGATCATCCTGCACGCCATCGAGTTCGCAGCAAACGCCGGTTATCAAAGAGTGGAACTGGATGTCTGGTCAAAGAATATTGCCGCAAAGAGCGCGTTCAGTCGTTTAAGCTTCAATTCGAAAACAGAGCGTCTATGCTACGAGTCAAGGCTGCAACCCCATACCGTTACGCATAACTCATAATGCATAGTTATAACCTGCGTAAGTGCTTGTTTTTGCAAGATACAGACAGAGAGGCATCAAAAACAATGGCAATGCCTTACTCGTTATTTATTAAAGACTTTTGAGAACCGTGGGGTCAGGTACCAACATTGAGCCTCTTGCAAAAGTCTGCGCAGTCGGAAATTTACTTGCCGCGAAATAGCGAAAGTGGGGGGGAGCGGGCGGCCATTTCTGGCATGATGAGGTTCTCACGCCACCATCATAACGCCCGCTAAAATGGATGCTACCCGACGCGATCTGATCATGCAACGCTGGAACGTGATTGAGCAGGACTTGCTGCCAGAATTATACGATCAGGTTGGCGCGCTGACCCCCAAGCTTGAGAAGCTCATCTATATCCTTGCACCTTCGGGGTCAGGTCTAACATTCATACATTGCATAAATCTGTGCGTTTCCGCAGCGGTGTTTTCATAAAGCCTCCTGTCTCAAGCACAAACCGGCGTGTCAGCCTGCGCTGTCTTGGCACTTGCCACGTCCATGGATGGCGGCAGGGTGATGCCATTCTTGACGGCGAGGATCTCGGCCATGATGCTGACGGCGATTTCGGCAGGCGTTTTGCTGCCGATGTAGATACCCACTGGTCCGCGCAGGCGGCGCAGGGGTTCCTCTGTTTCGTCGAAGTACTCAATAAGACGCGCCCGGCGGGTGTCGGAATTGCGCCGGGAGCCGATGGCGCCGACGTAGAAGGCCGGGCTGTGCAGCGCTTCGAGCAGGGCCAGATCATCGAGCTTGGGATCGTGGCTCAACGCCACGATGGCACTGCGTGAATCAGGGCGGAAGGCGAGCACGGCATCATCGGGCATCTCGCGGGTGTGGCTGACTACGACGGGCCTGAGGGCACTTCGCACCGCGTAACGCTGTCGAACAACATCATCGCCGAGGGGCTGATGGTGTCCACCCATTCGAAGAAGGAGCCGCATTCCAAGGGCTCGCTGATTCATGACAATGTGCAGGAGGTGGCAATCCTTGGCAACCTCTATGCGCACAATGATGATCGCAACCCCCTCTTCAAAGGCGGCACCACCGGAGTGTTTGCCAACAACCTGATCTACGATCCGGGTCGCTTCGCCATCTCTGCCGGCGCGGCGGTCTCCGAATGGGAAGGCCGCACGCCGCCTCCCCTGCCCCGCCTCGCGGTGGTGGGTAACGCGCTGCTGGGTGGCAGCAGCACACGCCTGAAGGCTTTCGTGGTGGCCAATTCCGGTGGCAAGTCGCCGCTGGGGGGCGCGCAGGTCTATCTGGCCGACAATCTTCTGACGCTGCGCAACGCCGCCCTACTGCCGGAGACCGGCCCGCAGATCACGCGACTGGAGACAGCTCCGCTGTGGCCGGAAGGTTTCCAGGCAATACCGGCAGCGCGGGTGAAGGATGCCGTACTCGCCCATGCCGGCGCCCGCCCCCTGCAGCGCGACGAGGTGGATACGCGCATCGTGGCTGGCGTGCGGGATGGCGGCGGACGCGTGATCGACAGCCAGGAAGACGTGGGCAGCTATCCAGCCGTGCGCGCTGCCCTGACACGTCACCTGGATGTGCCGGAGCACGCTGTGGCAGCGTGGCTGCGAGGGCTTTCGGATGAACTGGTTGGCCGCTAACCGACGCCTCACGGGTTTACCCGCCACGGACTTCCGGCGGCACTTCATTGCCAAATCGTAAGAATGCCAAAGCGGCCATTATCGATAGAATCGGTGGCGCACAGACAGCGATGGACTTCATAGACAGACACGCGGGAGACATCTTCAAGAAGGCCTTACTGCATATCGCACCTGAGAAACAAGATTATGGTGGCAACGATTCAGGCGCGCGCCAATAGGCATCCGGAAACTTTCTTCCATCGGTGAATCCGCATTTCGGCTAGGCCTCCGAGCGCAACCCAAATGCATATCACTGACGATCAGAAAGACTACCGGCAGCATGTGCTTTTGACGATTTCTCCGCTAATTCAATGCGGTGTGTTCTCTCCAACCGTTTGCTAGGCTGCGCACGCAATTCAGACAAACCAGAGGATCACTGCGCGCACAACGACTTCGAGGTCAGGCAGCACTTTACATCCGCCGCTGTCAGCATCCGGCGGAGTGCGCAGGCGTCCGTTAAAATATCGGAGGAAGACTTGAAAACAAAACATCTGCTGTCCGCCACGACGCTGGCGGTTCTTTCCACTTGCGGCGCCCAGGCTGCATTCGGCGCCACGCCGACACTGGCAACCGGTGATTCCCGCAGCGTATCCGAGCCCACGGTGCCAACCTGCACCGCCAACCTGTCGGCCGCCTATACCGACAGCCAGCGGACGAGTCCGACAGGGGACGACACCTCCCGCCTGCAGAAGGCCCTAACCGGGCTGGCAGGTACCGGCAAGGCGCTCTGCCTGGTCGTTTCGGGCTCCAACAATGCGTTCTACACCGGCAACCTGACAATCAGCGGCGCCGGCATCGTCATCGGCAAGGGCGTCACCGTCTATGGCACCAGCAGTTATGCCAGCGCCAATTCGCCGCTGCTGACATTCAGTGGCTCCGGCTCATTCCTGATGGGCCAGGGTACTGCCGGCACGGACCAGGGGACGGTTGACGGCCGTGGCGACATCCTCGCCGGCAGCAGCACATCGCGTCTGGTACAGGGGAAAGACACGCAGAACTTCACCGTCTACAACGTCACGCTGAAAGAATCCATTTTCCCGAACCTGTACGTGGAAGGCGGCAGCGGCTTTACTGCCTGGGGCGTGACGATCCGCACGCCGGCCACACGTCACAATGCCGACGGCATCGATATCGACAGTCTGACGAACGCCTCGGTGATCAACTCTTCTGTTGAAGCCGGCGACGACGGAATCGCCGTCAAGACCAACTCCGGCGACATCTCCAACGTAACGGTGCGCAACTCCCACTTCTACGGCACGCATGGCCTGTCGGTGGGCAGCATCTACGCCAACACGGCATCCAACATCCTGTTCGATTCGAACTGGGTGTCGGGCACCGATCTCAACGGCAACGTGACGGCCAATCCGAACGGCCTCAACGTCAAGACCGGCCCAACCTGTGCGCTGACGGTCCAGAACGTCAGCTACGTCAACACCTGCATGAAGGGGCTCAAGCACATCATCGTGCTGGACACCAACTACGCCGCCTGCAAATCCGGCTCACCGAGCGGCATACCAAGCATCACCGGCGTGGTGATCAACGGCGCACACTCGATCAGCCCGCTGTCCAGCGCCTACACCCTGTTCGATGGGCGCGACACCAGCCACAAGGTGGAAGCCTATCTGGCGAACATCAACCTGGAAGGCACGGTTTCCCAGAACAGCAGCGACCAGGATGCCACCATCCACACCTACCAGGCGCAGAACGTTGCCGTCAGCACCGATACCAGCAAGGGCATCAGCGTGGCGTCTGACTTCACCCTGAGCGGCAGCGTGCCGGCCTGCGCAAGTTCGTCGTTCTAAGAAGCTGTCACCGATCCACCGGAACAATGCCCATGCCCGCGCGTGGGCATTGTTCATTGTGTGCAACCGAAACGGGGTACTGCAGCAGCCACATTCATGGCCGGCGGCAGCATGCCCCCATTCCTGACGGCGAGGATCTCGGCGTGGGCTTTACTGCCGATGTAGATGCCTACCGGTCCACGCAGGCGGCGCAGGGGTTCCTCTGTCTCATTGGAGTGTTCAATGAAGCGCGCCCGGCGCGTTTCGGAATTGGGCCTCGGGCACCGGCACCTCACAGGTTGCAGTAAGGATCATCTTCTTCCCCTTGGTGCGCACCTGCGCAGAGACCTGCGCTGCCGCGCCACACCGTAAACGCATCCCCGCCAGCACCACACCCGAGAGTTTCCGCACCCGCCACGCCGCTGCCCGCCTGGAGCGGGCCAATCCATCAGGATGCTGCAGATTTGATCAGGGCTTTGTGAGGGTTGATGTGTTCGGCAGGAGCATCCATCCTGGCGGTGGGCATGATGCGGACACCACGCAGCGAGTCTTCTCCGCTCATGGCACGAGGTGTGATCCCCGCCAATACAGCCGATCTAAAGATACGCGGGAAGAATACGACACATTTTGCCGCAATTAACTGAGGAAGTTGAAGCGCGTGAGCCTGTCTGCCCGCCGGAAATCGGTTGACCATGATCAATGGGGAAGTGCTCAGACATGCCAGACGGGTTTTATTCACGCTTCTTTGAAGGACAAGGCGGAGTTTTTTTAATAACATGGTGAAAGAATGTGACTTGCAGATAACGGCCCATTGCGGACCTTCGATAAAGAGCGCCAAAAGCTGACGTTCACGCGCCGTCGTGCCTCGCTCTCTGTCCGCACTATTAACACATTAGACATAGCTGGTATGTAACTATGGGATTTTCTCCGCTCATCATCAAACCAAATCGAACCCATGCAAAGCTGCCGGTGCTGGATTTTTCCCGAGCCGCAAAGAATTCGCGAAAGGGTATTGAAACAACGGTTGTGCTTGATCTAAATGTCTTGTCAAAGATGAATGAAGTTGTCACCAACCCTCAAGAATACGAAACATCGGGCTTAAAACCAATCGTATCAATGTTCAACAACCTGCCAATAGTACTATCCCCGGGATTTGCTTTAGGAGAGGCTGACAAAGCTTACGTTGATGCGCTCTGGTACTCATGGGAAGAATGGTGTGGCTCAGTACCACACAGTTCGTAATCCATAGGCCCGCAGAGAAAAATAACGTGCGGTCAAACACCGTTTACGAAGAGTTTCACCCGGCGGTTCAAAGCGCGATCATCGGGCGAGTGTTTCGTGCCCAACAAGGGGCTCAAGCCAACGTCTCTGCCTTCGGCGGAGCTGAGGTTTAGCCCGGCGTTGAACGTCCACTTTCCCAAAGTCTGCCCGTCGACTTTGGGTCGAAAGTGGGCATTGACGCATGACGGGACATAGATGCAGCTCTCAAGGACTGCAACGACATTGCCACCAATCGCGAACGCCTCCTAGAAGATCACCACGCCCCAGTAGCGGCAAGCACAGGCTGTCCGCGTCTGACGAAGATGTCGATGCCCTTGTGCACGCCCGACGGCTCCCAGGGGCCATACCAAAAGGATCGCGAATTCCAGTCGGCACGCGTGGCCCCCTACACGGGATTTATCGCGTGCTCTGGCATCAGATGGCCGATGAGCAGGATCACGACGAGCGTGAGGCGTAGCATATTGCGCGCGGTAGGCGGCGAAGAAGTGAAGGAGCAGAGGAAGTATCCAGGAAGGCAATGGCGATCAGCGCATAAAAATGATCTTTCAGTATTAGAATGCCATGCAAATTGGGTTGCATTGATGGCCTGTCCGTGTACTAACAAGTGAGAGGCCATGATCTTTGCTCTTTCAACGGATTTAATTCCGGGCACAAGCCAACGTATCTTGGTCACTATGATGAGCGTGCGACGCACTACGAAGGGATCGCGTGTCGTTGCAAAAAATGTAGCATGTCATTTACTTTTTCGGCAGAGTCTCAAAAGCACGCCTTTGAATGTGAGCACAGATACCCAGGCTGGTTACCTACACTGTGCACTACATGTAGTGAGGAATGGACCTTTCTGAAACAGGAAATTCTTAAACTTGAGCATCAGTGGGAGTCCAATCGTACCAGTCTGGCCTCCGACAAGGACTTCCTGAATTGCTGGCTGGCTTCGCTGAAAATTGCGCAGAAGTATGGTCAAAATGATTACACTTCCAGAATCAACATGCTTATCAAAGCCGCTGCAAGTGTCTGACAATTCCGTTGCGAGCGAGCGCCTGCAAGCAGCGTTTATGGGCTCCTTTCACGCCTTCGTCACTGCACCGGCTCCTTACGTCAAACATTAAGTTTCAGGATAGTTTTGTGAGTCTTTATATATTGAACAAAAAACATGGCACTCCTACGAAGGATCTAATAAGGGAGCGTACTCTATCATTCGATAGAAAAAAACAAAGAAGGCACGAATTCTGGATCTTGACATGTTACGTAGATCTAGAGCTTATTTGTGGATATGTAAAATATTTAGCAAAAGAAATCCGCATAACCGATGTTTTTTTGGCGTTTAATTTCTCAGAGATATACAAAAACGGACCAAAATCAACCGAAGAAAAACTTATTTCCATCCAGAACGATTTAAATAAAATAAAAATTAATTTCGAATGGAAAACACTTGCATCATCAAAGCTTGTCCACAGCAAAGGCTATGCCATAATCCAAAAGTCTGACGGGCATATATCAGATGGCTTTACTTTGACAACATCAGCAAATTTCACCCACCCAGGGTTCTACGGAGAAAATGTAGAGCTTGGTTATTTATCAACACAAAAAAAAGACATCAAAGATTTCGAGAGAATATACAACCATCTTTGGGAGAACCTAGGGCGTGACCTACACTCAGCAGTATTTAAAGATGAAGCATATTTATTTAAATTTGCACTTTTATCTTCCGGCGTGTTTCTTCATAAATGGCAGGGGTCAATAAAGCAGCATACCGGCATTAAATATGAACTAACATCTCTTGCTAAAGAAAAAGGCTCAATAGCGCCAGAATTAGCCACACTTGGGTTTGATGCGGGCAATACCTTCACAAGGCAGGTTCTTGACATGAACGACCTTCCCCAAAAAGAGGTTCCCGGATCCTTTATTAAAAAATTTACTATTGAGACATATTGGGGCAGATGGTGCCCAACAGATGCATGGCAAGCATTAAGCGAAATTTTCAACGGCGCTAGTGAATTCATCAAAAAATTTGAGGCGGCTACAGATGATTTAACTCTAGAGAGGGTGATGCATGAGGCGAACTTAGTTCAATCAGATCTGATAAAAAAGGGACTAATTGAACGTGTAGGCAAGGATCACATTGCAAACTGGAAAAATAGAATACAAGAGTTAAGATCAAATCATCGCTGCCTTGAACGTTTTTTTATCGGGTATGAATCGCACGAGCTACCATATTCCATTGAACAAATTTCAGATATCGAAGAATTGTTTGCCAACTTAAAAGAAGCCATTGATCTTTCTAAGGCTAAAAATACAACGAAAGATAAAATATTAATTGCCATTAAAAAATCAGACCCAAGTTTAATTAAGCTTAGCAGCGACGATATCTATACAATAACTCATGAGCAATGACGACGACCCCTTTAATCAACAGGGACCGCCCAACACCAGCGCTTTGCCCTGCCCTTATTTCAAACATTGAGAGTCTGTTTTCTAAGAAAATAACCGTCCGCAATGGGTCGAAACTAGCGAAAGAAACTAACGTGGCAGTCGAGCGTCCTGCTCGAAAACCGTGAAGGACGCTTACGTTAACGCTAGACAACTCACTGCAGCACAGCTGCCTCTCTCTCCGCTGGCGCTCCTTCGCCGGCTTCCTTCAACGTTGGCGCTATGCAATTCACCTGTACCGCAGAACGCATCAAGTTGCTCGGCGAACCAACCCGCTTGTTTAGCCCTGCCACCAACCGGCACCGCCATGCCTACGCCATACACATTGACACAACCCACGGAGTTCTTCTTGGTTCATCAGACTTTGGAGCCTCCAATGGAAGGCAGTGAATTGCGCCGAACGAGTAAGATCCAGCAAATTCACGCGGAAGGTGCAATTCTCTGCGCTCATTGTTCGCTTCGCCACCCTACATCACACCCGAGTTCGACAGTTCGGAGCTAAAAAAGTCGATTTTTGACCTATCGCCAACGTAGCCATGCGGGTTTGCGGGCGATTTTTTGCAAAAGTCGTGTAGTGGCACGTTTTGGGTTTTCAGCAGGATGTTTGACAATTCCGGGAAGCTTGTTAAAGTCTCCCTATGTTCCTG
>DBTS01000140.1:5056-97265 GCA_002307175.1 Rhodocyclaceae bacterium UBA1310 | reverse complement strand
TTTGAATTATTCAGCGCATCCCTAGAAGGGGCTGCGTGTGTTTGGGCTGGCGGGGATTGATCTAGAATCAGCCCCAGGGAGCCGCGCACATTGCATTAACCTCTTGCGCGGATTTTTAATTATTTAGGCATCACCTCAAATCAGGGGGGGCTTAGGCGTATGAATAAAAGACTCGAAGAGTCACTAAAACTGGCGCTGGCTGCGGGCGTGATTACGTTTGATATTGATAAAATTCGAAAAGCTCTAGTTTTGGCGGTTCCAGTTAGGTCTGAACTTGTCGAGCCACTCGACGCAATCTTCAGTGCTACGCTCGCGACAGTGGTTTCGCTCGACCAGCGACCACCACCCATTGAGCCAACGTCTGTGTTCAAGATTGATAGCTTCACTGTATCCCCAGCAGTGAGGCCAAAAAGAATTCGTGATGACTATTATCTATACGATTTTTTATATACGTCGGCAGTAAAAGAATAATTCAAAAAAGATCTGACTCATGCCCGCACACATGTACGAAACGATCGTTTATGGACAGGGCGTCCGGAGACTGTCCGAAAAGTAGCTTAACAGGGTTACGGACACTATGAATAATTTGTACATCCTTTCCGTACATGTTCAGGTGATCCATGTCCCGTACCTTTGCCTATTGCCGCGTCTCCACTTCGGACCAGACGACGGACAACCAAATACTAGAGATTGAGCGTGCAGGCTTCACGGTTGAGCCGCACCGGATAGAGACAGAGTGCATCAGCGGATCAGTTCAGGCAGGATAGCGCCCCGGCTTCTCAAAGCTCCGGGACCGCCTGGAGCGTGGAGACGTTCTGATCGTAACCAAGCTGGACCGGTTGGGGCGTAACGCAATGGACGTGAGGCAGACAGTCGAAGAGCTCGCCGTCCAGGGCGTGAGGGTCCATTGCCTTGCACTAGGGGGCGTGGATCTGACCAGCCCCACCGGCAAAATGACGATGGGCATCATTGGGGCTGTGGCTGAGTTTGAGCGGGACTTGCTGATTGAGCGAACACAAGCAGGGCTAGCACGCGCCAAGAGGGACGGAAAACAGCCGGGACGTCCTTCGAGCCTGACAGACGTCCAGCGGGAGGAGGTCAAGCGCAAGCTCGCAGAGGGGGCCACCGTGGCAGGGCTGGCGGCTGAGTTCAATACCAGTCGGCAAACGATTATGAGAATCAGAGAGACAGTTTAACTCTGCTAGAGCAGGTGTTTAGCTGGAGTAGAATTTCTCAAGGCACTTTCACCGTAACTTCCATTAATACGCCACAGCCAGTCGTATTGACATTTATGGATGGCATATCCAGAAAGGGAAACTATGAGCAGCCCTTTAGTTCAAGGCGGTTGTTACCTGGTGGGTTTCTGCGCTCTCTCGCCAGAAGGACAGGCAGCGTGGGTGCAAGCAGGGGGCTCTATACTGGCCGTGATTGCAGCGTTTGCGGTGCCTGTCCTCATTTACAAGGGTGAAAGTAAGGCACGCGAGGAGGCAGAAAAGCGGGAGGCACGTCGGCGTGAGGAAACAGAAAGGCTGGTGGCGCGGGATATTGCGCTGATTGTGTATCCGGTTATTCAAGAATGGGCGAAGCTCTCAGCAAGGCAAGAGGGGCTTGAAGGTGATGACGCAGAGTACGCAATTGCGTTCGACGAGGTGACAGGGAATGGGTATCAAAGAATGCAGGAAGTGCTCGTGGAAAGTGGAAAACTGCATCTTCTTGGCCTAGCGGCGGAACCCGTGCAGCGATGCTGTTTTCTGGTCTCGCAGATTATGGTGATAAATACTTCACCGCAGCCGGGCAACAAGAATCCGAACGACGTAGATAAAGCAGAGAGGCGGCAAGAAGAGTTAAGAAACGCAAAAGCAAACTTTGCGCAACTGAAAGAAAAATTAGATACAAATTTAGAGAGGGCTCGCAAGGAGTTGCTAGTCATTTTGGGGGAGAACCCAGAAACATGGGCTTGCAAGTAGTCATGGCGTTCGATAAGCTGAAACTGTAGTGACACCCTAGGTGTGATACCTAAAACGATGGAACGGACCTGAAACCCGCTCTGTGCCTAGGATTCAGTGGGAGTGCAGGGAGTTCGATCCTCCTTCTCTCCACCACTCGAATTCCCAGGAAGGGCGCGGCTTGCAAGGCAGGTAGCGCCCTTTTGTGTTTCTGGGTGTGTCCCAGAGCGTGTCACTTCACATCCTTCCTGAAGGAAAAAAGTGGCCCCATGCATGCAAGATGCGGCTCGCCCTTGATTTGCCCAGCCAGTCACGCCAGATCTGTCAGTCGCTGTCGCGGGTCCAGTGCCACTGGTTCGTAATAGTTTGACTTGAATTACCTGCAGGAGCTTGCCTGTATACTCGCACGGTAAGCTCACTGACTTCTCTCACGGTCTTTCCGATGACAGCCTACTCGCCGCGCGAACTGTATTTGCAGAATTTTCACGACCGGGTGGCGGGCGCCACGAGCGCTGCTTTTGCGAGCCTGCCCGCCAAGACACCGTTCCGTGAGTACAAATCCTCTTACGACCTACTGTGTTCGATTGTTCTCGAAAGCCCTTCTCCGCGAACCTTGCTTGATGTGGCCTGTGGTGATGGGCACCTTCTGCGGCTCCTCTCCGACAGTTCCCGCCCGTTGCAACTTATCGGCGTAGACATCAGCCAGGGAGATCTCGATATTGCGCGGGCTGCTTTGCCCGGCAATGTTCGCTTGCTCAGGGAGCGCGCACAGGAAATGTCGCTCGACACAGGGTCTGTCGATATCGTCGTGTCGCACATGGCATTGATGTTGATGGACGACATTGAACAGGTTCTGCAGGAAATCAGGCGTGTCCTCATTCCAGGCGGTACGCTGGCGGTGGTCGTTGGGCGCTCTTTTCTGCTGGGGGAGGCGAATGATGTATTTCTGGATCTCTTCAGGCCGATTGCCCGTCAAAGTCTGCCACCCCTGAAGCTGGGGGATCGCCGGACTGGGAGCGTTGAAGGCTGGGTTGAATTGCTGCGGACAGGTTTTGAAGACTGGCACTTTGAAGACATTGACGTGCCATGGGAGCCTGCACCGCAGGAATTGTGGCAGGCGCTGACAGAAACCTATGACGTCGACCGTCTTCCAGACGAAGCGCGTTGCCAACTCAGGGATCAGTTGATTCCCGCTTGGGCCGGTCTGCAGGATGATCGCGGCCACATCCATACGGGCTGGGGGCTGCGTCTGGTGCGTGCCCAGGCATGCTGAAGTTCCATTTCTCTGAGTTGGGGCGCCAATCTGCCTTTGCCCGGGGTTAGTGCAGGAGATGTTGGTGATTTTTCATCCCCGTCTGAATGAACATGGCAAGCCTGAGCCAATCCGGCAACCGCACGTGCCTGCAGAGGCGTCTGCCTGGCTGAATGCCGAGGCGCTTGCCACCGTGGTGCCGGCCGGTGATATGCCTGCGATGCTCAATGGCATCGGGATTGCCGCCTGGCAATCAGCCCCCGCAACGTCTGCGGCGTGGGAAGCGCTGGCTGCCCGCTCGGTGTTTGCCGAGCCCGAATTCGAGCTTCCTCCGGGGATACACAAGGCTGCTGCAGGGGCTGTGATTCTCGAACCGGATGGGCGGGTCTGGATGGTGTCGCCGACCAACCGGTTTGGCGGTTATCTGAATACCTTTGCCAAGGGAACACGGGAGGCAGACATGTCGCTGCGTGCCACCGCGCTCAAGGAGGCGTACGAAGAATCTGGCTTGCAGATCGAGCTGAGGGATTTTCTGGTGGACGTGAATCGAACGACTTCGCGCTGCCGCTTCTACCTGGCACGGCGTGTCGGCGGCAACCCTGCAGATATGGGCTGGGAATCGCAGGCCGTGCATCTGGTGCCGCAAGCCGCGTTGGCTTCATTTGCCGCGCATGAAAAGGATATTCCGGTGGTGGCCGCACTGTGCCGGTATCTGCAGGCCTGATTGGTTTGCTTCCCCGGCAGACTGCGTTGCTTCGCCGGGGTGATGATGCTAGCTTCGGGGGATATCAAATCTTCCCCACGAGCCATGAATCCAGAGAAGAATAATCATCAGTCGCCCGTTCGTGTCCTGTTCGTATGCACAGGCAACATATGCCGTTCTCCGACAGCGGAAGGTCTGGCCCGCCAATTGGCTGTCAGCCTGGGCGTGGCAGAGCGGTTTGAGTTCGATTCTGCGGGAACCCACGCCTATCACGTCGGGGAGGCGCCTGATCTGCGGGCGAGAAAGGCAGCACGTGCCCGTGGTTACGACCTTTCGGCGCTGCGGGCGCGGATGGTGGAGCCTGAGGATTTTGAGAAATTCGATCTGATCCTTGCCATGGATCGTTCCCATCTCGTGTATCTGCAGCGGATCTGCCCGCCGCATCTTGCGCACAAACTCGATCTGTTTCTCAATCAGTCGCGTCGGTTTGCCGGGCAGGATCTGGACGACCCCTATTACGGCGGGCCGGAAGGCTTCGAGGTGGTTCTCGATCAATGCGAGGATGCGTTGCGGGAAATGCTCGTCAGGCGCACCTGAAATACCGGTTTCAGCTTGCCCAGATGTTACGGCTGAGCCTTCGCGGCCCGGCTTTGTCGGCGTGTGCCGGCGCTCTTGTGGCTGAGCGAATAAGCATTATCCGGGCGGCAATATAAGTTGCGGTGGCTGATTGGTTGGCCCGAGGCTTCAGCGTAACATATCACTTTCGTATCAATGTGCAGGCCCCTGCAGGTGCTTGGGCCGCCGCTTCGTCGATCAACAAAGGAGGGCAAGTCGTGGCTACTGTCGGGTTTCTTGGTCTGGGCATCATGGGGCATGCAATGGCTGCCAATCTGGTCAAGGCCGGGTTTGATGTGACGGTGTGGAACCGCACCGCAAGCAAGTGTGCGACGCTGGTAGCTGCCGGGGCGAAGCAGGCAGCCACGCCGCGCGAAGTGGCAGAATCCTGTGATATCACGATTGCGATGCTGGCCGATCCGGCTGCGTCGCGTGAGGCCTGTTTCGGCAAGGACGGTGTGCTTGCAGGCTTGGCTCAGGGGCGTGGCTACATTGATATGTCCACGGTGGATGATGATACGGCGCGCGAAATTGCCGAGGCTGTCACCGCCAAGGGCGCCCGCTTTCTTGAAGCACCTGTCTCTGGCACCAAAAAGCCTGCCGAGGATGGCACGCTGGTGATCCTTGCCGGGGGAGACCGCAGCCTCTATGACGAAGCCGGGCCGTTGTTCGACAAGCTCGGCAAGAAGCGCGTATTTCTGGGGAATGTTGGCCAGGGCGCGCGCATGAAGCTGGTGGTCAACATGATCATGGGGCAGATGATGGTGGCGCTCAGCGAAGGTTTGGCGCTTGGGCTCAAGGGCGATCTCGATGGCGAGCAGATTCTCGATGTGCTGGAAGCTGGCGCCATGGCCTGCCCGATTTTCAAGGGCAAGGGGCCGATGCTGCTGCGCGGGGATGCCACCACGAGTTTCCCGCTTAAGCACATGCAGAAGGATTTGCGCCTCGCTGTGGCGCTGAGTGAGCAGCTTGGGCAGTCGCTGCAGGGCGGCTCAACTGCCAACGAGATTTTCAAGCGTGCGAATATTGCCGGCCACGGCGATGCGGATATCGCCGCGGTTTATCGCGTTGTGCAGTAAGTTCCAGACATGGGGTGTGGCGCCTGTCCGCTACCCCCTGTCTGCATCAGAGAATCCAAAAAATGGCTTCCCAAATGGTTTCCCGTATGGAAGCCATTTTTTTCAGGCCTGACTGATGGTTTGCGTGGCAGGCAGCTCAATGGGCGAATACTCGCCGTAGCCTTCCGGCCATGGGGTGAGCACCTCGAAGCCGTCCTGCGTCACCAATACCATGTGTTCCCATTGTGCCGAGAGTGAATGGTCGCGTGTCACCACGGTCCATCCATCCGGCAACTGCTTGGTCTCGGGGCGGCCCGCATTGATCATGGGCTCAATGGTGAACACCATGCCGGCTTCCAGGCGGATACCAGCACCAGGGTGGCCGTAATGCAGCACCTGCGGGGAGTCATGGTAGATCTGGCCGATACCGTGGCCGCAGTACTCACGTACCACGCTGAAGCCCTCTGCTTCGGCCAGGGTCTGGATGGCATGGCCGATGTCTCCCAGGGTGGCGCCAGGGCGCACGGCCTGGATGCCGGCGCGCATTGCGTCGTAGGTGGTGCGAACCAGGCGGCGTGCGAGCACACTCGGCTTGCCGACGTAATACATGCGGCTGCAGTCGCCAAACCACCCATCCTTGATGATGGCCACGTCGATGTTGACGATGTCGCCGTGGTTCAGTCGCTTGGCAGACGGGATGCCGTGGCAGATCACGTGATTGACCGAGGCGCAGATCGTCTTTGGGTAACCGTGATAACCAATGTTGGCCGGTGTGGCCTTCAATTCCTTGACGATGAAATCGTGGCAGATCCTGTCGAGCTCATCGGTAGTGATGCCGGGGCGAACATGCTCTTCGATCATGCGCAGCACTTCGGCAGCCATGCTGCCGGCACGACGCAGCATGTCGATCTCCGCTTCCGAGCGGAGGGGAATATTGGATTTTCTGGTCATCATGCGAGTCTGGCAACGTTGTCGAGAGAGGCAGCTGTTTCCAGATCGGCTTCATCCCTGGCCGACTGGAGAAGCATCTGACAGATTTCAGAGTAGTTCAGTGCCGGGTTCAGTTCGGCGAGCATGCCGACCCGCAGCCAATGCTCGGCCTGTGAATTGATTGAGCGGCTCAGTGCGCTGCTGGAGTAGCGCAGTTTTTCATGCATCTGCTCAGAGATTTTGACGATTCCCACGGTCGTGTCCAATGTACGAACTGTATATGGTTCGTATATTACAGAAAGCTTACCGGTTTCGGCAATTGGACAATCAGGCAAAGTGGTGGAGCCTCAAGATTAGGCTCCGCTGTTGGTGCCTTAGCGCAGGTACAGACTTCCAGATTGCTTGAGCCAGCGATTGGCGTCACGGTAGAGCCACTGGGAGGCAATATCGTCGTGGCGCAGTGTGGTGTCCAGGAAGGCAAGCGTGACGGCGCAGAGGGCTGTGAGCTGATCCTCCTGGTCGGAAGCCTTGGGCATGGGCTCATGTTCACCGCCACCCATTCCTCCCGGCCCGCCTTTGTCGCGCCCACCGCCCGGCCCGCCTCCTCCGGGGCCGCCACCTCCGGGGCCATCTCCACCCGGGCCGCCGGGGCCTCCGCGACCCCGCCCGCCCGATTTGCCCTTGCCGTCCTTGTCCGCATTTTTACGTGTGCCCTCATCCATGAGGGGGTGGTCTGAGCCGCCTCCGATGACGCCGTGGGATGCGTAGCTCAGCTCAAGGTGGTACTTGCTGCCTGCGGGCATGTGGTCGAATACCAGTCGATGCATGCCGGGATTGGGAATCCAGTCAAAAGGGTCTACGTCTTCCGGGCTGCTCACCGTCAGTGTGGGCAGATTCATTGCCTGATAGCGGGTTTGCACGGTTTCGCCGGTGAAGCCTGCGTAAGGGCTGAGCAGTATCAGGCCCTGCAGACCGGCCAGATGCACAGGCAACTGCAGTTTCCCCATGGATTCTCCGCCTAGCGCCTGGGCAGTCTGGGCGCCAAGATCGAATCCAGCCACAACGATCTGTCTGGTGTCGATGTGTGCAAAGGGTTCATTGGCCGGAGATTTGTCCTGTTGACGCTGCGTGAGCTCTTGTACCGCCCAGTCCAGCGTTGCCAGTCTCAACTGCAGGGCGTCAGTGGCATAGGCCCTGGCAGCGATTTCATGCCGGTTGCCATCCGGCCCCTGGCCGGCCAATGCGGCAGGGCCGAAGCGGGGGAGCTGAATGCTCAACACGGCATAGCCGGATTGTGCCCATGCGCTCTGCAGTCTCGCAGCGTTTTCAGCGGTGTCGCCAAGCCCCGCAAGGTAGATGATCAGTGGAAATTGCCCAGGCAGGGAAGGGGTGTGCAGAACGATATTCAGATTGTCGTCGCCGTGCGACCAGTATTCTCGGGTGACCTGTTCCTGGGCAAAGGTTTCGGATTCGTACCCCTTACCATTCAGTGTCATGACAGGTTCATCCTTTTTGCGTTCCGGCGTGGGAGCGCATGCAAAAAGCATGGTGCAGCATGTCAGGGCGAGGGTGAAGCCTGCATAGCGGCGAATTCTTTGTTGAAACTCCATGTGACGGACCTGTGTGGCGATGTGGCAACGGTCTGTCGATGATGCACGTGAGGCCTTTTATCTGGTGTAAGGCATGCGTAAAAGTGAATCAAATTGATGGATGGCAGAGCCGCAAAAAAGCCGCCAGCCCTTGCGGGGTGGCGGCTGTGGCAGGATTTAGGCCTGCTTACTGTTGTGATGACTGTGTTTCGACCTGCTGCAGTGGTTCTTCCGTGATCGCCGGGCGGGGCTTGCGGCGGCGCGGAGCAGCCGGTGCCGGTGCTTCTTCAACGATGACCGGTTGCGTTGCGGTAGCTGCGGTTTCCACCATCTGCAGACTGGCTTCTTCGGCAGCGAGCAGCGAAGAGAGGTCGATCTGCGGGGCCTTGGGCGCAACGGGGGTGGCAGCAACAGGGGCTACAACTTCCACTGGCGCTACGACAGGTGCCGGGGTTTCCACAGGTGCAGGTGCTGGCGTGGTGACGGGTTCTGCAACCGGTGCAGCCGCTGCCGGGGCAACTTCGCTGGCAGGAGAGGCTTCGACAGCGACCGGGCGGGTGACTTCCACCACGGCAGGTGCTACTGGCGTGACCGCAGCAGCAGGCGCTTCCTGGATGCTGACCGGTGCGGCAGCAGGCTGAACCTGAGGCTGTTCGCTCGGGATGGCGGCTTCCGTATTTGCCGATGTTTCCGTGGAAGCGTCATCATCCTGCATGGCTTCGCTGGAATCGCCCTCATTGCGGCGTTCGCCACGGCCACGGCGACGGTTGCGACGCCCGCGTGCCTCACGCCCTTCGTTGCGCTGCTCGGTGCTGCCAATGGCTGTTTCGGGCGCTGCTGCGCTCTCGGCTACCGGGGTGGGGGCAACGAGATTCTCGTTGGTTTCCACCGGAGCGGCTTCGCGGGGCTGACGTTCGGGGCGTTCACCACGCTCTCCACGTTCGCGGCGTTCGCGCGGCTGCCTGGCCGGTGCATTCTCACGAGGCTCGGTATTGCGTTCGGGGCGTGCTTCCGTGCGGGCTTCGCTGCGGTTCTCGGTGCGTTCGGTCTTTTCACCGCCGCGTTCACGATCCTGCTGACGGTTGCCGCGTTCACCACGGCTGCGTTCCTTGCGCTCGCCTGCCGGCTGCTGTTCATCGCGTGCCTTGGGCGGCTGCTTGCGCTCGCTCTTGGCATCATCACGTTCATTGCGCGGCTTGCGGTCGCTGCGTTCATCACGCCGACGGCCGTCGCGGCGGTCGCCACGGTCACCACGTGGCTTGGCCGGGGCCGGAGCAGGCTTGGTTTCTGCAGGCTCGCCGATCAGCCAGTCCATGATGCGGCGGACCAGACCCTTTTCGACGGTGCTGGCAGCAGCCTTGCTGGCACGCGGCTCAACAACCGGAGCGGGTTGCTCGGGGATGATGCCCTTGATGGCGGCTTCCTGACGCACCGGCTTGATATCGGTTTGTGCCGACGGCGGTGTGTAGTCTGCTTCTGCCGAGATGGTGGCCATCTTGTAGCTGGGCAGCGAGACTTCTTCCAGGTTGAGCTGATCATGGCGCAGCCGCACGATTTCGTGCTGCGGCGTTTCCAGATTGCGATTCGGGATGATCAGCAGGTTAACCTTGTGGCGCAGCTCAATCTTGGCGATGTCGTCACGCTTCTCGTTGAGCAGGAAGGTGGCAACGTCCACCGGCACCTGGGTGTGCAGGGCGCCCGTGTTTTCCTTCATGGCTTCCTCTTCGAGGATGCGCAGGATGTGCAGGGCGGCCGATTCGGTGGAGCGGATGTGACCTGTGCCGGTGCAACGCGGGCAGGTGATATAGCTGGTCTCGGCCAGAGCCGGACGCAGGCGCTGACGCGAGAGTTCGAGCAAGCCGAAGCGGCTGATCTTGCCAGTCTGCACGCGGGCGCGGTCGTACTTCAATGCATCGCGCAGGCGGTTTTCGACTTCGCGCTGATTCCGCGCGTTTTCCATGTCGATGAAGTCGATCACGATCAGGCCGCCCAAGTCGCGCAGGCGCAACTGACGGGCAACTTCATCGGCGGCTTCGAGGTTGGTGCGCAGCGCGGTTTCCTCGATATCAGCGCCACGTGTGGCGCGGCCCGAGTTGACGTCCACTGCCACCAGGGCTTCGGTATGGTCGATCACGATGGCGCCGCCGGAAGGCAGGTTTACCTGGCGGGAGTACGCCGATTCGATCTGGTGTTCGATCTGGAAGCGCGAGAACAGCGGCACGTCGTCGTTATACCGCTTGACGCGGCTGACGTTGCCGGGCATCACGGTGCCCATGAAGGCGCGGGCCTGGTCGAAGATTTCATCGGTATCGATGAGGATTTCACCGATATCGGGTTGGAAGTAATCGCGGATGGCGCGAATGACAAGGCTGCCTTCCTGATAGATCAGGCCGGCACCGTTCATGTCTTTCACCGCCCCGTCGATGGCGCCCCACAGCTGCAGAAGGTAGTTCAGGTCCCACTGCAGTTCTTCGGCGGTGCGGCTGATGGCTGCCGTGCGCGCGATCAGGCTCATGCCGCCAGGAACTTCCAGCGCATCCATGATCTCACGCAGTTCGGCACGATCATCACCCTCGACACGGCGCGAAACGCCACCGCCACGGGGGTTGTTGGGCATCAGAACCAGATAGCGGCCTGCCAGGGAGACGAAGGTGGTCAGCGCGGCACCCTTGTTGCCACGCTCTTCCTTTTCTACCTGGATGATCAGTTCCTGGCCTTCGCGCAACGCTTCCTTGATCGTCGCACGAGAAGCCTCCACGCCTTCGCGGAAATAGGCGCGTGAGATTTCCTTGAACGGCAGGAACCCATGACGCTCTTCGCCATAATCAACAAAGGCTGCTTCGAGACTGGGCTCGATGCGGGTGATGACGCCCTTGTAGATATTGCTCTTGCGCTGTTCCTTCGTGGCTGATTCGATGTCGAGGTCAATGAGTTTTTGACCATCAACAATCGCAACGCGGAGTTCCTCAGCCTGCGTTGCATTGAAAAGCATGCGCTTCATTCAGTTCTTCTCCCGCGCGCGACAAGCGGGCAGGCGAACGGTTGCCATCCTTCCCTGTGGGGAAGGTGGCTGGATGACTCAACCTGTGGGGAACAAATTTTTCATATGTTCGTGTGCAAGCAATGAATCCGGTTCGCCTTGTATTCCTACACCTACTACATCCCGCACCGTCTCGATCAAGCGGAATGTTTCAATCTGGGTTCGCGTTCGCGCGCTATTTAAATGGGTCGATCAAACAAATGGTTTTGAGCTACCATCGACCGTTTCTGGTCGATCAATCCTTTTTTGTCTTCGCGGCGCCTGCCGTTCGTCTGGGACGGATGGCCGCTACGGCCGAACCTGGGTCTGCAGGAGCCGGATAAAGATCTACGGCACCAATGCTGCCGGCTGGAGCGCGCAAGGCCTGGTGCCTGGGCGCTGCGAACATGCCGGAAGGGCAGAACGGACAGGTTGGGTTGAGCGTGCTACACGGACGACCCACGGGACAAAACCCGCGAAAACCATTGCAGTATATTTGAAACTTATGGATTTAGGCAAAACTCCGGAAGCATCCTCTGCACGCACCCCATCCGTGCGCCGCGTACGCGTTGGCGAAGAGGATGCCGGGCAACGTATAGACAATTTTCTCCTGCGCGAATGCAAGGGCGTGCCGAAGAGCCATATCTACCGCGTCTTGCGCAGCGGCGAGGTACGTATCAACGGTGGGCGTATCAATCAGACTTACCGGCTGCAGGCGGGTGATGAAGTGCGCATTCCGCCCATAAGGGTAGCGGAGAAACCGCCTGAGCCCGGGCAGGCTGCGGCGGCGCGCCATGATTTCCCGATTGTGTTTGAGGATGACGCCCTGCTGGTCATCGACAAACCCGCCGGGCTGGCCGTTCACGGTGGCAGTGGCCTGAGTTTCGGGGTGATTGAGCTATTGCGGCGGCAGCGCCCGGAAGCCCGCTTTCTGGAGCTTGCACATCGCCTGGACCGTGAAACCTCGGGGCTGCTGATCATCGGCAAGCGCCGGGTGGCGCTCAATACGATACAGGATGCGATGCGCGCCGGCCGCATGGAGAAGCGGTATCTGGCCATGGTGGCGGGGCGCTGGATGAATCCAGTGCAGCACATCAAGCTGGCGCTGCACAAATACCTCACCCCTGACGGGGAGCGCCGTGTCACCGTGAGCCCGGACGGCAAGCCGTCGCACAGCGTGGTGCGTCTGGTGCGGCGCTGGGAGCGTTTCAGTCTGGTTGAGGTTGAACTCAAAACCGGGCGTACCCACCAGATTCGCGTGCACATGCAGTCCCAGGGCTTTCCACTGCTGGGAGACGACAAATACGGCGATTTTGAGTTGAACAAGGCGCTGGCACATGAAAAGCTGCCGCGCATGTTCCTGCATGCTGCAAAGCTGCGCCTGCAGCATCCGGTGACTGGCGAGATGCTGGAACTGGCTTCATCTCTGCCGCCTGATCTGGAAGGTTTCCTGCGGGCGGTGGATGCTTCTCAGAAAAGGGATTATGGCTGAACGTAAATTTGATCTGGTCGTTTTTGACTGGGATGGAACCCTGATGGATTCCACCGCTTTGATCGTTGCCTCGATTCAGGCGGCCTGTGCCGAGGTGGGGGTGGCGGTGCCTTCACGCGAGGCGGCAGCGCATGTGATCGGGCTGAGTCTGGCGGATGCCATGCTGACGATTGCGCCGGGTGTGGATGAGGAGACCTGTCAGAAGCTCGTCAGCGCCTATCGGGTGCACTATCTGGCGCGCGATCACGAACTGGTACTGTTTGACGGCGCCATCGACGCTCTGGAAGATCTGCGTGCGCGTGGGTATCAGCTCGCGGTGGCGACAGGCAAGGCGCGACGTGGTCTGTCGCGGGTGCTGGAACAAAGCGGTCTGGGGCGTCTGTTTGAAGCCACGCGCTGTGCGGATGAGAGTTTCTCGAAACCGCATCCCGCGATGCTCCTGGAACTCATGGATGAACTCTCCGTGGCACCTGAACGCACCATTATGGTAGGGGATACCACGCATGATCTACAGATGGCCCGGCATGCTGGTACGGCATCATTGGCGATGACTTACGGGGCGCATCCGGTGGCAGCACTGGAGAGTGAACAACCGCTGGCGCTGTTCGGATCGATGGCCCAGTTGCGGGAGTGGTTTGCTTGTCACGGCTGATCTGTGCCGCTGATTCCCTTCCGGATGGGGGTGACGGGCGCCGCTTTGTAATGGATACTGGCGACTCGCCGTTGCCTGCCTTTGTAATACGATGGCATGGTAGTGTGCATGCGTTCTGCAATGCCTGCCCGCACGTTGGTGCCGAGCTGGACTGGAATCCCGGGCGATTTTTTGATGACTCGGGTGACTATCTGATCTGTGCCGTGCATGGTGCCCTGTTTGAGCCGGACACAGGCCTGTGTGTGGCGGGGCCGTGCGCTGGCAGGTGCTTGCAGGGACTTCCCGTGCTTGAGCGGGATGGTGGTATTTTTCTTGAGGCGTAAGCATGAGTGAAACCAATACGAACGAAGCCGGCTGGGAACGCAAGGTGATCGAGCAGATTGCCATGGAGGGTCTCCGGGAGAATCGGCGCAAGCGGCGCTGGAGCATTTTTTTCAGGGCTTTGGGGTTTATCTATTTCGGCTTTGTGATTGCCATGCTGTGGCGTGGCTCCTCGGATGATGGCGTAGTTGCGCATGGCGATGGCAAGACCCATACCGCAGTGGTGCGGCTCGAAGGTGTGATCGGGCCAAGCAATGATGTGAAGGCGGAAGAAGTCAATCAGGCGCTGCGTGAAGCTTTTGAAGCCAAAAACTCAAAAGCGGTTGTGTTGCGCATCAACAGCCCTGGGGGCAGTCCGGTGCAGGCCGGCATGATCAACGACGAAATCCGGCGTTTGCGTGCCAAGTATCCCGCCAAGCCCGTGTATGCCGTGGTTGAGGATGTGTGCGCCTCTGGCGGATATTACATTGCGGTGGCTGCCGACAAGATCTTTGTCGACAAGGCCAGCATTGTCGGTTCCATCGGTGTGCGCATGGATGGTTTTGGCTTCACGGGGACGATGGAAAAACTGGGCGTTGAGCGGCGCAGCCTGACTGCGGGCGACAACAAGGCCTTCCTGGATCCCTTCCTGCCGCAAAATCCGAAACAGGTGGAGTTTGCCAAGACCATGCTCGGTGAGATTCACCAGCAGTTCATTGATGTGGTGCGCCAGGGGCGTGGCAAGCGCCTGAAGGAAACGCCGGAAATGTTCTCCGGGCTGTTCTGGACGGGCTCCAAGAGCATTGAAATGGGCTTGGCGGATGGCTATGGCACCGTGGATTCGGTGGCACGCGATATCATCAAGGCCGAGGATGTGCGTGACTACACCAAGCACGACAATGTGGCCGAACGTCTCGCCAAACGCTTTGGCGCCAGTATGTCGGCCAGCATCATGGAAGAGTTGGGCCGGCTTAGCGTGCGCTAGGCGCTCCCTGAGCCAGTAGCAGGAATACCGTGGGCTGCCGATCCAGGTCGGGCAGCCCATGTTTTTTCCAGCCGGCTGCCGTGTGGGTGGCGATCCATTCGTTCTGGCCGGTCAGACCACGCGCCACGCTGATCAGCGTGTCCGGGCTGCAGGCCTCAAGCAGGCTGGCCAGCATGGCCGTGTTGCGATACGGCGTCTCAATGAAGAGTTGGGTGCGCTGCAACCTGGCAGATTCGCGTTCGAGCAGGCGGATGGTCTGAACGCGCTCTTCCGGTTTTTGTGGCAGATAGCCGTGAAAGGCGAAACTCTGTCCGTTCAGGCCGGAGGCCATGAGGGCCAGCAGCAGCGAGGAGGGGCCGACGTGGGGAATCACGCGGATACCGCGCTCGTGTGCGCCGCGTACGATCAGTGCGCCAGGGTCGGCAACCGCAGGACAGCCAGCCTCCGAAACGAGGCCGCCGTTGCGCCCGGCTGCAATCGGTGCGAGCAGTTCGGCAATCGTGCGGCTATCCAGGTGCTCGGGCAACTCGTGGATTTCTGCTGCCTGGATAGGCCGGCTGTAGCCCAGGCGCCTGAGTTCGGCACGTGCAGTCTTGGCGCGTTCGGCGATGAAGTAATCCAGCGAGTCAAAGCAGCTGAGTACCTGCGCCGGATGGGTGGCGGCGGGGGTTGCAGCGCCGAGGCCGACCGGCAGCAGATGAAGTACTCCGGGTAAAGTGTTCATGGCACCAGTACCCCTTCCGCGCGGAGCATGCGTGCGAGAGCGATCAGGGGCAGGCCGACGAGGGCGGTTGGGTCATCCCCCCGCATGTAATCAAGCAGACTGATGCCGAGCCCCTCGGATTTCGCGCTGCCAGCGCAGTCAAGCGGACGTTCACGGTCCACATAGCGCACGATTTCGGCCTCGCTGAGTGGGCGAAAGCGGGCTTCCGTTGGTACGCCTTCGAGCTGGTGGGTGCCGGTACGGCTGTTGTAAAGGCAGACCGCTGTGTGAAAAATGATGGCCTGGCCGCTCATGCTGCGCAGTTGTGCGATGGCGTTTTCGACGGTGCCGGGTTTGTGGAAGCGTTCCTCTCCACGGTAGGCAACCTGGTCGCTGCCGATGATTAGGGCGTTTGGGTACGCAGAAGCGACCGCCCGGGCTTTCTCCAGTGCAAGGCGCTCGGCCGTGGTGGCGGGAGGTTCGCCAGGATGGGGGGTTTCGTCGACTTCCGGACGGGCGGTGGTGAAATCCAGGCCGAAGCGGTCAAGCAGGGCCTTGCGGTAAATCGAGGTAGAGGCGAGAATCAGGGTTGGCATGATGACTGGCGGACGATTGCCATGCGTACTGGTATGGCAGTTGCCCCGGATAGGCTTTGACAGAAATGATTGAAAATAATACCATTGCCCGTTTATGCCGCACCAGTCACGAAACATCCCGGACCCGTTTGATTTTGCGCGACGTCAGTTGGCCCTAGATGGCCGCTTGGACGCGCGTGAGCTACCGCGTCTGGCCCAAGTGGTTCGAGGTGAAGGTCAGCCTCAGCCGGTGCAATATGCGCTGGTGGGCAGGCAAAAAGATGACAAGTTGTTCATCGAAGTGACAGTCAGCGCCGAACTGGTGCTGGAATGTCAGCGCTGTCTTGAGGACAAGCGCGAAACGGTGACAGCGCAAACAAGTCTGCTGCTGGTTCCGGAAGGCGAGGAAATGCCTGACGATGAGCTGGAAGTGGATGATTACGATGCAATCCGTGCAGGGCATGATTTTGATGTTCTCGACGCGGTGGAAGAAGAACTGCTGTTGGCCCTGCCGCTGGCGCCAACGCATGCAGGTTGCAAGACGCCGGCGGCACAGGAAAATGGCGGCGAACGTTCGCCCTTTGCGCAACTCGCGGCTCTAAAGGCCAAAGGTTCGCGTGAATCGTAAGAACTGATACTTTAGGAGCAATACATGGCTGTTCAACAGAACAAGAAGTCGCCTTCCAAGCGCGGCATGCACCGTTCCCACGACTTTCTGACTGGGCCGGCTTTGGCAGTGGAACCGACGACGGGTGAAGCACACCTGCGCCACCACGTGTCGCCTTCTGGCTTCTATCGTGGCAAGAAGGTCACCAAGGCCAAAGGCGAGTAATTCGCCTTTGTCTGGGGTTGTGCGTTGTGCGTTCCGTGTGAATGCATGGCGCCTCCCTGAGCCTGCGTGTCTTCGCATGTTTCATATAGCGCCGTGACAACTGTTGCGGCATATCATCACAGACTGGCAACCGCTTCCGGCGCACCCTGTGTGCTGCTGGGCGGCTGCTTGTCTGCGTCTGTTGAATCCGTTCTCTGATGTCCATTACCCTCGCGATTGACTGCATGGGCGGCGACCATGGTGCTTCGGTCACCATTCCCGCCGCGTTCGACTTCCTTCGGGAAGACGAGCAGGCACGTGTCGTACTGGTTGGCCTGCCTGAAGTGTTCGACGATGCTTTCCGCAAACATGCGGCAGTATTTGGCGAGCGCGTTGTGGTGCGTACCGTATCCGAAGTGATCGGTATGGATGAGGCTCCGGCCATCGCCATGCGCACCAAGAAGGATTCCTCAATGCGCGTTGCCATTGATCTGGTCAAGGCTGGCGAGGCGCATGCTGTTGTTTCTGCCGGGAATACCGGGGCCCTGATGGCGATCTCGCGCTTCGTGCTCAAGACGCTGCCAAGCATTGATCGGCCTGCCATTGCGCAGAGCCTGCCGACAATGAAAGGGCATACCTACATGCTTGATCTGGGTGCAAACGTCGATTGTTCGGCCGAGCATCTATTGCAGTTCGGCATCATGGGATCGATCCTGCTCGAGGTTGTTGAGCATAAGAAGGCCCCGACAGTTGGTTTGCTCAATATTGGCGAAGAAGACATCAAGGGCAATGAGACGGTCAAACGTGCTGCCGAGCTGCTGCGCGCTTCCGACCTGAACTTCTACGGCAACGTGGAAGGCAACGATATTTTCAAGGGCACGACCGATGTCGTGGTTTGCGACGGTTTTGTCGGTAATGTGGCCCTGAAATCAGCAGAAGGGCTGGCCCATATGGTGAGCACCTTTCTGCGCGAAGAATTCAAGCGCGGCCTGCTCTCCAAGCTGATAGCCCTGGTGGCTATGCCAGTGCTGATGCGTTTCAAGCGGCGTTTCGATCCGCGCCAATACAATGGTGCAGCACTGCTGGGGCTGCGTGGCGTCGTCATCAAGAGCCACGGTTCCGCAGATGTGTTCGGTTATACATGGGCTTTGCGCCGGGCTGCCGAAGCTGCGCGCAACAATCTCATTGAACGGATCTCGGCACGTATGACAAACTCCATGGCTTCTTCCGAAGCTGCTGTTACTGAGGGTACCGGGACATGATCTTTTCGCGTATTGCCGGCACCGGCAGCTATGTACCGGGGGCCCCGGTCACCAATGACGATCTGGTGGCGCGCGGAATTGATACCTCCGACGAATGGATTCGCGAGCGCACAGGGATTCGTGCCCGTCATTTCGCCGAAGAAGGTGTGACGACAAGCAAACTTGGCGCTGAAGCGGCGCGTCGTGCGCTTGATGCGGCGGGGATGAAGCCAGCGGATATCGATCTGGTGATTGTCGCAACAACTACGCCAGACATGGTTTTCCCAAGTACAGCCTGTCTTGTGCAGCATGAGCTGGGCATGCCGTCCGGCGCAGCCGCATTCGATATGCAGGCGGTCTGTAGCGGTTTTGTGTATGCACTGACGATTGCCGATAAGTTCATCCGTTCCGGCAGCAACAAGCGTGTGTTGGTGATTGGTGCCGAGACTGTTTCGCGCATTCTGGACTGGTCTGATCGCACAACCTGCGTGCTGTTCGGTGATGGTGCTGGCGCTGTAGTGCTCGAAGCCGACGAAGTGCCGGGGATCATGGCAACAACCCTGCACGCCGATGGCTCGCACAGCGACATTCTGTCGGTGCCGGGGCAAATCGCCAATGGCGTGGTGACCGGCTCGCCGTTTATTCGCATGGATGGTCAGGCGGTTTTCAAATTTGCCGTGCGTGTGCTGGCCGATGCGGCGCACGAAGTTCTCACGCGGGCGGCTTTGCCGGTTGATCAGCTCGACTGGATGATTCCCCATCAGGCCAATATCCGTATCATGCTGGCGACGGCCAAGCGCCTGGGTGTCAGTGAGGATCACGTGATTGTCACGGTCGACAGGCATGGCAACACTTCCTCTGCTTCTGTGCCGCTGGCACTCGATGCGGCAGTGCGCGAGGGGCGTGTGAAACGTGGTCAGACTGTGTTGCTCGAAGGCGTGGGTGGTGGTTTCACCTGGGGCGCGGCACTGATCCGTTACTGAGATTAAAAGATACTGGGGTCTGCAATGACAGCAAAACAGTTCGCAGTGGTGTTTCCCGGGCAGGGTTCACAGTCCGTGGGCATGATGAATTCTTACGCCGACGTCGCCGTCGTGCGGGATACCTTTGCCGAAGCCTCAGCCGCGCTGGGGCAGGATCTCTGGCAGCTCGTAGCTGAAGGTCCGCAGGAAGCCCTGGCGCAGACCGTGAATACGCAGCCTGTGATGCTTACCACCGGAATTGCCGTGTGGCGTGCCTGGCTGGCGCAAGGTGGTGCTCGCCCGGCCCTGGTGGCGGGGCACAGCCTGGGTGAATATGCGGCACTGGTTGCCGCAGGTGTGCTTGAATTCGCGGATGCCGTGCAACTGGTGCGTTTCCGTGCCCAGGCCATGCAGGAAGCCGTGCCCGCAGGGCAGGGTGGCATGGCGGCAATTCTGAATCTGTCGCCTGAACTGGTTGCCGAAGCCTGCGCCGAAGCGGCACAGGGGGAAGTGGTGGGCGCCGCCAACCTGAATTCGCCAGTGCAGATCGTGATTGCCGGGCATGCTGCGGCAGTCGAGCGTGCCATGGAAGGTTGCAAGACCCGTGGTGCCAAGCGCTGTGTGCCGCTGCCGGTGTCTGCTCCGTTTCACAGTGCGCTGATGAAGCCGGCTGCCGACCGTCTGGCTGCCAAGCTTGCCGAAACAAAGTTTGCCGCACCGCAGATTGCTGTGCTCAACAATGTTGACGTGCGTTGCGAGACTGATCCTGCCGCCATTCGTGACGCGCTGGTGCGTCAGGCTTACAGCCCTGTGCGCTGGATCGAATCGGTTGACGCCATGGTGGGGCAGAATATTGGTGCTGTGCTTGAATTTGGCCCGGGCAAGGTGCTTGCCGGCCTGTGCAAGCGCATCGCCGGCGACCTGACGGTTGAGGCAATCACCGACGCTGAAGCACTGGCGCGCGTGCTCCCTGATTATCAACAGGCCTGAGGCAAATATAGATGAAGACACTCGAAGGGCAGATTGCACTGGTGACAGGCGCTTCACGCGGCATCGGTCGCGCCATCGCGCTGGAACTGGGTCAGCTGGGCGCCACGGTGATTGGTACCGCTACGTCGGCCGAAGGCGCAGAAGCGATTTCGGCAGCCCTCCAGGAAGCCGGCATCAAGGGGCGTGGTCTGGCGTTGAATGTGACGGATGCAGCGGCTTGTGAAGCGGCTACGGCGGGAATCGAAAAGGATTTCGGTGGTATTGGCATCCTCGTCAACAATGCCGGCATCACGCGCGACAACATCGCCATGCGCATGAAGGATGAGGAATGGGATGCCGTGCTGGATACCAACCTCAAGGCGGTTTTCCGCATGTCTCGCCTCGTGATGCGTGGCATGATGAAGGCCCGCGCCGGGCGCATCATCAACATTACGTCGGTGGTGGCCAGTTCTGGCAATCCGGGGCAGGCCAACTATGCTGCAGCCAAGGCTGGCGTGGAAGGTATGACCCGTGCCCTGGCACGCGAGTTGGGCAGCCGTGGAGTGACCGTAAACTGTGTCGCGCCGGGCTTTATTGATACTGACATGACCCGGGATCTGCCGGATGCGCAGCGTGACATGCTGCAGTCGCAGATCGCGGTGGGGCGCCTTGGGCGACCCGAAGAAATTTCCGCTGTGGTGGGCTTTCTGGCCAGCCCGGCGGCGAGCTATGTGACGGGAGCGACGCTCCATGTCAATGGTGGAATGTATATGGCATAATTAAGCCATACCCGGGCGAACGGCGGAGATGGCTGAAGTTATTGCCGTTTTCTGCTAAGATGCCCCCGTTTTTTGACCTTTACCGCTTGTACACAAGGAGCGATTCATGGAAAACAACATCGAACAACGCGTCCGCAAGATCGTTGCCGAACAATTGGGCGCGAACGATGCCGACATCAAGAACGAGTCCTCGTTCGTCGACGACCTGGGCGCTGACTCCCTCGACACCGTCGAGCTGGTCATGGCTCTGGAAGAAGAATTCGAATGTGAGATTCCCGACGAAGAAGCCGAGAAGATCACCACAGTGCAGCAGGCCATTGACTACGTCAGTGCCCACCTGAAGGCCTAATCGGTTTTTTGTCGTCAGTTTTTTTGTATTTTTAGGAGAGAGACCTTTGACAGCTCGCAGAGTCGTTGTAACCGGTCTGGGGATCATCAGCCCGGTCGGTAATTCCGTTGCCACTGCCTGGGATAACATTGTCAATGGTCGCTCCGGCATCGGCCCGGTTACCCGGTTTGATGCCAGTTCATTGCCGACCCGTATCGCTGGGGAGGTAAAAGGCTTCGATGTGGGCGCCTACCTTTCTACGAAAGAGGCGCGCCGCTTCGATACCTTCGTACACTATGGCCTGGCTGCTGCGATGGATGCCATCAAGGATGCCGGGCTGGAAGCAAATCCCGCCAACGCTGAACGTATCGGTGTGTGCATCGGGTCCGGGATTGGTGGCCTGCCACTGATCGAAGACACCATGAATGCCGTGACGGCGGGTGGCGCACGAAAGATTTCGCCGTTCTTTGTGCCGGGTTCGATCATCAACATGGTCTCTGGCGTGTTGTCGATCAATTATGGTTTCAAGGGGCCGAACTTCGCGATTGTGAGTGCCTGTGCCACAGGTAACCACTCGATCGGTGAAGCACAGCGCCTGATTGAATACGGCGACGCCGATATCATGATTGCCGGTGGTACCGAATCCACTGTCAGCCTGCTCGGTCTCGGAGGGTTCTGCTCAGCCAAGGCACTGTCTACGCGTAACGACGATCCGCTGGCGGCCAGCCGTCCGTGGGATGCCGGGCGGGATGGTTTCGTGCTGGGAGAAGGCTCCGGCGTTCTCGTGCTCGAAGAGTATGAGCATGCCAAGGCTCGTGGCGCCAAGATCTACGCCGAAGTCGTTGGTTATGGCATGAGTGCGGATGCGCACCACATCACTGCGCCGGCAGAGAGCGGTGAAGGGGCTGCACGCAGCATGCGCAACGCGCTGCGCAACGCCAAGGTGGCGGTTGATGAAGTTAACTACGTGAATGCTCACGGCACGTCGACGCCGCTCGGTGATATCGCTGAAACGATGGCTGCCAAGGCATGTTTTGGCGCCCACGTGAACAAGCTGGCAATGAGTTCCACGAAATCCATGACGGGGCATCTGCTCGGTGCTGCCGCAGGGATTGAGGCAGTGTTCTCGGTGCTGGCGCTCCGTGATCAGGTGGCTCCGCCTACGATCAATCTGGTGGATCCTGATCCTGCCTGTGGTCTGGACTATGTTCCCAATGTGGCGCGTCCGATGCCTATCAATGTTGCCATTTCGAATTCCTTCGGTTTTGGCGGCACCAACAGCACGCTGGTCTTCCGCAAGATCTGATGTGCCCCGCACCGTCCAGGTCCTCTGGCGGTGCGTTCGTGATTTTGTGATGGGGAGGGGCTCATGCAGCTGCCTTCCCTGATCATTCCTCTGCGTTATTCTCCCGCCTTGCGTGCAGCACTGCTCGCAACGCACCTGTTTCCCCTTGTTTTTGTCTGGCTGGCACATCTGCCTGTGCCAATCTCCGTCGGGGTGAGCCTGCTGCTTGCGGGCTCCGCGTTTTGGCAGCTATACGTGATACGCCGGCGGCGAGGCTGGCGGCTGTTGCTGCATGCCGCAGGGCATGCGCAACTGCAGTATTCATTGGCGCAGGCACCGACCGAGATTCATTTGTTGACCGAGACACGGGATCTCGGCTGGCTCATTGTGCTGTGCTGGCAACCTGAGGCGGGTGGCCCCATCGAGCGCTTCGCGCTGTGTCGCGATGGCTTGCCAGCGGAGGTTTGGCGCAAACTGCGTATCAGCCTGCGCTGGCGCAGGCTTGATACAAAAGTTTGAGCCAGCCACACGTTTAACTGGCGTTCCAGCGTTTGAGTCCGCTCGGCCAGCGCGGGTTGCCGAGAATGGTCGGTACCGCCTTGTCAGCCGTCTGCGGGTAGTCCTTGGAAAAGTGCAGGCCACGGCTTTCCTTGCGGCGTAGTGCGCTGCGCACGATCAGGTCAGCTGTGGTGACAAGGTTGCGCAGCTCAATGAGGTCATTGCTGACGCGGAAGTTGCTGTAGTACTCGTCGATCTCGTGGTTGAGCAGGCGGATGCGATGCTGGGCGCGCTCCAGGCGTTTGGTAGTGCGCACGATGCCGACATAGTCCCACATGAAGCGGCGCAACTCCTCCCAGTTATGGGAGATCACCACCTCTTCATCGGCATCCGAGACACGGCTTTCATCCCAGGCTGGCAGTTCCGCCACAGGCTTGCGCGGATTGGCACGGATGTCTGCCGCAGCGGCTTCGCTGAATACCACGCATTCAAGCAGCGAGTTGCTGGCCAGCCGGTTGGCTCCGTGCAGGCCGGAACAGGATGTTTCTCCAATCGCGTACAGACCCGGCAGATCGGTGCGCGCGCGCGTGTCGATCTGCACGCCGCCACAGGTGTAGTGCGCCGCCGGAACCACCGGAATGGGCTGGCGCGAGATATCGATACCCAGTTCCAGGCAGCGCGCAGTGATCATCGGAAAGTGTTCGTGGAGGAAATCCAGGCTCTTGTGCGAGATGTCGAGGAACACGCTGTCTAGGCCACGTTTTTTCATCTCGAAGTCGATAGCCCGGGCTACAACGTCGCGCGGCGCGAGTTCGGCACGCGGGTCATGCTTGGGCATGAAACGGGTGCCATCTGGCAGGCGCAACAAACCACCTTCGCCACGCACTGCCTCAGAGATGAGGAAGGACTTGGCTTGCGGGTGGTACAGACAGGTCGGATGAAACTGGATGAACTCCATGTTGCTGATCCGGCATCCGGCACGCCAGGCCATGGCGATGCCATCCCCGGTTGAGGTGTCCGGATTGGTTGTGTAGAGATAAACCTTGCCGGCCCCGCCACAGGCGAGCACTGTGCTACCCGCTGCATAGGCTTCCACCTTGCCGGTGGCGATATCCAGCAGGTAGGCCCCCAGGCAGCCGGCCTCGGGTTTGCCCAGCTTGTGGCCAACGATCAGATCGACGGCAACGTGTTCTTCCAGAATATGGATGTTCGGGTGTTTCTTGACCCGCTCGATCAGGGTTTCCTGCACCGCGTGTCCGGTGGAGTCTGCGACATGAACGATGCGCCGGTGGCTGTGGCCGCCTTCGCGCGTCAGATGCATGCCCCAGCTGACGTCGCTAT
The DNA here is from genome assembly GCA_002307175.1 of Rhodocyclaceae bacterium UBA1310. Classification (GTDB taxonomy): domain Bacteria; phylum Pseudomonadota; class Gammaproteobacteria; order Burkholderiales; family Rhodocyclaceae; genus Uliginosibacterium. Next base: position 73,232 of record DBTS01000140.1, on the reverse strand, counting down.
CGGGGGTGAAAGGCACACCCTGGTCGCGCAGCCACTGGATGGCGGAGGCGCCACGCTCGACGACCAGCCGGGTGGCTTTGGGGTCGCACAGATGGGCGCCGGCGATCTGGGTGTCTTCGTAATGCGAGGCTGTGGTGTCAGCGGGATCAATAACGGCTGCAATTCCCCCCTGGGCCTGGGAACTTGCACCGTCCTCCAGGTGTCTTTTGGTGACCAGTGCAATGCGATGCGTGTCGGCGAGGCGCAGGGCCAGCGATTGACCAGCCAGGCCGGCACCCAGAATCAAGAGATCGAAAGACTTCAAGAGAGTTGCTCCGAACGCGGCTTTGCCGCAGGGTCAGACTGCAATCCTAATCGTCTGGCGGCTCGGGGCCAAGTATCCAGCGTGCAATAATTGACTTGGAGCTACAAGTTTTAGGCCCCCATGGGAAGAATTTTGCCAGTCATGAACTTGTACGAAAATCCACAGTCAGAGCCTACGAAGGTTGCTGCGGCTTCGGCTATACTCCGCGGTTCCGGCCTTTATTAGATGAATATTACCGAAGCCGATGAGTGACAGAGAGATTGACCAGCAGCTTGTTGAGCGTGTGCAGCGCGGCGACAAGCAGGCCTTTGGCCTGCTTGTGTCGAAGTATCAGCGCAAGCTCAATCGGCTGCTCGCGCGGATGATCCGTGATCCGGCTGAGGTCGAAGACGTGGCGCAGGAAGCTTTCATCAAGGCTTATCGAGCTTTGCCGAGTTTCCGTGGCGAGAGTGCCTTCTATACCTGGCTATATCGGATCGGGATCAATACCGCGAAGAATTACCTGGTGTCTAAGGGGCGACGGGCGCCGACGACAACAGAGATCGAGGCTGAAGATGCCGAGCAGTACGACTCGGGTGAGCTGTTGCGTGATCAGGATACGCCAGAGCGGCTGATGCACACGCGCCAGATCGGCGAGACGGTGAACGCGGCGATGGAAGCTCTGCCTGAAGAGTTGCGGACAGCCATCGTGCTACGGGAGATTGAAGGTTTGAGTTATGACGAGATTGCAGAGGCCATGGGCTGTCCTATCGGAACCGTCCGGTCTCGCATTTTCAGGGCGCGCGAGGCGATTGCCGAGCGCCTGAGGCCGTTGTTGGATATTGCGCCGGACAAAAGGTGGTAAGCATGACAAACGAACAACTGTCAGCGTGGCTGGATGGCGAACTTGATGAAGATGCCGCTGCGCGTTGTGTGCAGGCACTGGATCAGGATTCGCGACAGCGCGAGACCTGCGGTATGTATTGGTTGATTGGCGATTGTCTGCGCGGTGAGGCCGAAGGTGGCGATGTGCGCGCCCGGGTAATGGCTGCGCTGGTTGATGAGCCTACGGTTCTGGCGCCTGTGGCACGTCCGAAAGTTCGTGAGACACCACGCTGGATGCCGATGGCAGCAGCAGTTGCCGGTGTGACCTTTGCGGTATGGATGGGCTTGTCAGTGTGGTCCGGTCCGGTGTCACAACAACAGACGCAGGCGGTGGCCCAGTTGCCGGTGGCGGCTGCCCCGGTGCTGGCTTCTGCCTCCGCACCAGACGCTGCTACCGCAGACGCTTCTGCGGAAGTGTTGGCTGACGAACGCGGTTATCTGATGGCGCATCAGGCATCTGCCATGGGTGCTCCGATGGCCGGTGTGGCGCAGTATATCCGCACGGTCAGTGTCGATCAGACGGATGGGCGTTGATGAAAAACTTGCGGGGATTGATCTTGTTGCCCCTGTGCCTCGTTTCGTCGGTGGCACTGGCCGATGATGCTTATACGTGGTTGCTGCGCATGAATCAGGCAGCCCGTTCGCTGAATTACACAGGGGTTGTGGTTTATCAGAGTCAGGGCCATTCAGAAACCTCACGCATCTATCACGTGGTGGATGCCTCGGGCGAGCATGAGCGGCTGGAAACGCTGGACGGGCCTTTGCGCGAGGTGGTGCGCAACAATGAAGATGTGCAGTGTTATCTGCTGCAGGATCGCATCATTGTGACTGACAAGGCGATCATGGGACAGCAGCCTGGGCGTCTGATGTCGAAGCCAGCCGCGTTGGCCGAGGTATACAGTATCCGCCTGGGTGAGGTGGGCAGGGTCGCCGGGCGCGATACGCAACAGATTGTGCTGGAGCCGCGTGATGACATGCGTTACGCCCATCAGCTGTGGATCGATACCGCATCTGGCCTGTTGCTCAAGGCCCGTATGCTGACCGAACATTCCGAGTCGCTGGAACAGTTCCGGTTTACCGAGTTGCAAACTGGCAGTGTCGATCACGATCTGCTGCGCCCGCGCGTCACCAAGACGGCCGACTGGCGGGTGATTAGTGCGCGCGGTCAGGAAATCAAACCCGACGATATTGAATGGGTTTTTCATAAGCTGCCACCGGGCTTTCGCAATATATCGCTGGTTCGCCGCGTAGTGCGGCGCAGTGATCCCAGTGCGATTCACGCGGTGTTTTCGGATGGTCTGGCAAACGTTTCCGTTTTTATCGAAGCACTCGCCAGCGTACCCCAGGCAACTCTCATCAATGCAGGTTCAACCGGGGTGTATCGGCGCACCCTTGGGGATCGTGTTATTACCGTGATGGGAGAGGTGCCGGCTATCACCCTGCGGCGTTTTGCCGACGGTGTGGAACGACGCGTAACGCATTGATCCCGTTTGCCGGGGTTTGAGGCAGGAGAGCAGACATGCAGGCAGAAGGAACCGTAGTGCGTCTTGAAGGCGCTCATGCCCACGTCAAGGTGATGCGCGAGCAGGGGTGTGGTCGTTGTCATGAAGTGGGTGGCTGCGGCGGGCAGGGACACGATTCCAAGTGTCAGGAATTTGTCGTGGACAACACCTTTGGTGCTCATCTGGGGCAGCGTGTACGCATCGAGGTGCCGGAGGGGGCTGCGCTCACGGCTGCGCTGCTGATGTACGGTATCCCCTTGCTGGCGTTGCTCCTTGGAGCGGGTCTGGGACGCCTGGTTTCGCCCAATGATGCGGCGGTGGCAACAGGTGCAGGTGTTTGCCTTGTGTTGGCACTGCTTGGCTTGCGACTGACGCGGCGCATGAGTTTTGTCGATCACGCCCGGGCGCGAATCACGGGCACTCTTGGCGCATGAGGCACACGCCAGGCTGGGCACTTTGTCTGCTTGTGCTGGCCCTGGTAGCACCATCCGGGCAGGCCAGGGATTTGCCTGAGTTTGCCCCGCTGGTGGAAAAGCAGGCGCCTGTCGTGGTCAATATCAGTGCCACGCGTCCGCGTATCGCTAAGCGCAAAACGCCTGCCCTGCGTGGCGAACGCAACGGATCTGTCCCCGACTGGTTGCGGCGGTCAGCCCCAAAGGTGCCGGATGGTCAGGACGATGATGACGATGATGACCGGGCAGTTGGTTCCGGTTTTGTTGTTGGCAGCGATGGCTATATTCTCACCAACGCGCATGTGGTGGAGGGGGCTAGCGAGATTCTTGTGCGTCTTGTCGACAAGCATGAATATCTGGCGCGCCTGGTGGGAACCGACCGGCGTACCGATATCGCAGTGCTCAAGGTGGATGCCAAGGGACTGCCCCAGGCGCATCTGGGAGACCCGGCGAAATTGCGCGTGGGCGACTGGGTGCTGGCCATCGGGTCTCCGTTCGGTTTTGAGAGTTCGGTGACGGCTGGCATCGTTAGTGCCAAGGGGCGTTCCCTGCCGGACGAAAGCATTGTGCCTTTCATTCAGACTGATGTAGCGATCAATCCGGGGAATTCCGGTGGGCCGCTGTTCAACATGAATGGCGAGGTTGTCGGCATCAATTCCCAGATATACAGCCAGACAGGTGGCTTCATGGGCCTGTCGTTCGCGATTCCGATTGATGTCGCTATGGACGTGCAGGATCAATTGCGCCGCATCGGCTACGTTCGCCGTGGCAGGATCGGGGTGCTGGTGCAGGATATTACGCAGGACATGGCCGAGAGCTTCAGCCTACCCCAGGCCGCCGGTGCGCTGGTGAGCCAGGTTGAGCCGGGTAGCCCTGCCGCCTCGGGTGGTTTGCGTACTGGAGATGTCATCCAGCGCTTTGATGGCAAGGCTGTGACCGATTCCGCCGATCTGCCGCGGATTGTTGGCGCCTCTGTGCCGGGGCGTCAGGTTGTGGTGCAATACTGGCGTGCCGGCAAGACGCTGCTGGCAACGCTGTTGGTGGCGCAATTCCCGGATGAACAGAAGTCCGGGCAGCCTACCCAGGAACGCATTCCGCGCGGTGCGAATCGTCTAGGTTTGGTCACGCAGGATCTTGCGCGCGAACAGAAGCGTACTCTGGCCCTTGATCATGGGGCGGCAATTCGCGAGGTGGCAGGTGCCGCTGCGCGTGCGGAGCTGCGCCAGGGGGATGTTGTGACGGCTTTGGTGGAACAGGGGGCAACAACCGAAATCCGTTCTGCCGCACACTTCAATCAGCTTGTCGGACATCTCGCGCAGGGAACCGCCGTGACCTTGCAGGTGCGCCGTGGTGATACCCTGAGCTTCGTAGGCATGAAGGTTCCGGGAAATTAGTCGCCCGCAGTGCCGCGAACTTACCCAACTCGGCTATAATCACATGCTTTTTCAGTCACTTGCTCAAGGGCAGGTGGCATTTGCGTGGCGCTAACCGGTTTACAGTCGATTTCATGCAGCATATCCGTAATTTTTCGATCATCGCCCATATCGATCACGGCAAGTCAACGCTGGCCGACCGCATCATCCAGACCTGTGGTGGCCTGTCCGACCGTGAGATGGAAGCCCAGGTTCTTGATTCGATGGATCTCGAACGCGAACGTGGCATCACCATCAAGGCACAGACAGCCGCGCTGAGCTACAAGGCGAAGGATGGCAATGTCTACAATCTGAACCTGATCGATACCCCGGGACACGTCGACTTTTCCTATGAAGTCAGCCGCTCACTGTCTGCCTGTGAAGGCGCACTCCTGGTGGTGGATGCCTCGCAGGGCGTGGAAGCGCAGACCGTGGCGAACTGCTATACCGCTCTCGAACTGGGCGTGGAGGTGGTGCCGGTCCTCAACAAGATGGATCTGCCTTCGGCTGATCCGGATACTGCACGCCAGGAAATCGAAGACGTCATCGGGATTGACGCCACTGAGGCGATTCCCTGTTCGGCCAAGACCGGCATGGGCGTCGACGAGATTCTCGAAGCCATCATTGCCAAAGTGCCGGCGCCGCGCGGCAAGCCCGAAGGTTCGCTGAAAGCCCTGATCATCGATTCGTGGTTTGATAACTACGTTGGCGTGGTCATGCTGGTGCGTGTGGTAGATGGCAGCCTGCGCCCGAAAGACAAGATTCTCTTCATGAGCACCGGTGCGCAGCACCTGTGCGAACAGGTGGGTGTATTCAGCCCCAAGTCCGTGTCGCGCGATTCACTGAATGCCGGTCAAGTGGGTTTTGTGATCGCCGGGATCAAGGAACTGAATTCCGCGCGGGTGGGTGACACCATTACGCTGGTAGGCAAGCCCGCCACCGAAGCACTGGATGGCTTCAAGGAGATCAAGCCGCAGGTATTTGCCGGGCTCTATCCGGTGGAAGCCAGCGAATACGATCAGCTGCGTGATTCGCTGGAGAAGCTCAAGCTCAATGATGCCTCCCTGCATTACGAGCCGGAAGTCTCACAGGCACTGGGTTTTGGATTCCGCTGCGGCTTCCTTGGCCTGCTGCACATGGAAATCGTGCAGGAACGCCTGGAACGTGAATTCGATATGGATCTGATCACCACGGCGCCGACCGTGGTGTATGAAGTGCTGATGAATGATGGCTCTGTCGTCCAGGTTGAAAACCCGGCGAAGCTGCCGGAAGTCACCAAGATGCAGGAGATTCGCGAGCCCATTATCACGGCCACGATTTTCCTGCCGCAGGATTATCTGGGGCCGGTGATCACGTTGTGCAACCAGAAGCGTGGCTCGCAGGTGGACATGCATTATCACGGGCGTCAGGTCAAACTGGTCTACGACATGCCCATGGCCGAAGTCGTCATGGACTTTTTTGACAGGCTCAAATCGGTCTCCCGTGGGTATGCCTCGCTCGACTATGAGTTCAAGGAATACCGGGCTGCCGATGTGGTCAAGCTCGATGTGCTGGTGGCCGCCGAAAAGGTGGATGCACTGTCGGTGATTGTGCACCGTGCTAATGCCCAGTACCGTGGCCGGGAACTGGCAGCCCGTCTGCGTAGTCTGATTCCACGCCAGATGTTTGATGTGCCGATTCAGGCTGCGGTGGGCTCGCACATCATTGCGCGCGAAACCATCAAGGCCCTGCGCAAGAACGTTCTGGCAAAGTGTTACGGTGGCGATATCACGCGCAAGAAGAAATTGCTGGAAAAGCAAAAAGAAGGCAAGAAGCGCATGAAGCAGGTGGGCAATGTGGAAATTCCGCAAGAAGCCTTCCTGGCGGTGTTGCGTACCGATGAAGGTAAATAAACCCAACTGATACCCGAGGTTTTTGTGGATTTTGCACTCATTCTGTTCGTCCTGAGTATCGTCACAGGCATTTTGTGGTGCTACGACGTATTCAAGGCCCGCAAGGTCCGTGGAGCGGCTTTCCAGGCTGCTTTGACGGCGGCTCTTGAAGCCCAGCGTAGTGGTGATATCGGCAAGGCCGAGGCGCTGCTGACGGAGCAGGGCATCAGCCTTGCGGAAGCGCGTGCGGTTCTGTCAAACGAGGAAGCGACAGCGACTGCAGCGAGAAATGCCTTGCAAGTCCCCAACCCCTGGTGGGTGGAGTATTGCGCAAGCTTCTTCCCGGTGATTCTGCCGATTTTCCTGCTGCGCTCGTTCTGGCTTGAACCTTTCCGTATTCCGTCAGCCTCGATGGTGCCGACGCTGCTGGTGGGCGATTTCATTCTGGTTAACAAGTATGCCTACGGCATCAGGCTGCCGGTGATCAACAAGAAGATCATTGAAATTGGGCAGCCCCAGCGTGGCGACGTGATGGTGTTCCGCTACCCGCTGGATCCCAGCCAGGATTACATCAAGCGCGTGATCGGGCTACCGGGAGACCGCGTGGAGTACATCAACAAGCGCCTCACCATCAACGGCAAGGCCATGCCTGTGACGGCTGACGGCGAATTTGTGCTGCAGCAGAGTTTTTCCGTGATGTCGAAGTTCCAGGAAGATCTCAATGGCCGCAAGCATGCGATTCTCAACGATGCCAACGGGCGGGCGGATGTGCCCCCCGAAATGATTGCGCCGCATGCATATCTGGATAGTTGCCACTACACTGAAAACGGGGTGACGTGCATGGTGCCACCGGGCCATTATTTCATGATGGGCGACAACCGTGACCAAAGTGCCGATTCACGGATGTGGGGTTTCGTGCCCGATGAGAATATTGTAGGCAAGGCATTCTTCGTCTGGTTCCATGCGGACCGTATCCTGCCGATCCCAGGCGGCGTCAATTTCGACCGTATCGGCGGTTTTAAATGAATTCTCAGGAGAGTAAGGGATGAAGCGACAAAAAGGTCTTTCCCTCGTTTCAGCGTTTTTGGTGGGTATTTTTCTGATTGCAGCACTGATTCTTGGTTTCAAGATGGTGCCGGTGTATAACGAATACTACAGTGCCCAAAAGGCGTTCAATGCGGTGGTGCATGATGTCGACCCGATGTCTCCTCCCGCGGCTTTCCGTTCGGCCTTCCAGCGGTTCAAGGACGTGGGCGATCTGGATTCGATTGATGTCCAGGCCATTGATATCTCCAAGGATTCTGGCAAGGTCACCATGCAGATTGCGTATCGTCGGGAGTTGCCGCTGTTTGCGAACATCGGCTTGTACTTCAACTTCAATGTCAGTGCGACGAAGTGAGCCTGCGTGAAGACTGAAGCACTTGAACGTGAGCTTGGGCATCAATTCATTCATAGGGAACTGTTGAATCAGGCGTTGACGCACCGCAGCCATTCGGCGGATCACAATGAGCGGCTGGAATTCCTTGGGGATTCCATCCTGAACATGGTGATCGCTGAAGCGCTGTATTTGCAATTCGATGGTTTGCGCGAAGGGGAGATGTCGCGCCTGCGCGCGCAGCTGGTGTGCCAGGATGCACTGGTGGTGCATGCGGAGCGGCTCGACATTGGTGGCTTCCTGCGCCTCGGCGAAGGTGAGCTGCGCAGTGGCGGGCATCGGCGTCCCTCGATTCTGGCGGATGCGATGGAGGCCCTGTTTGGCGCCATCTATCTGGATGCCGGGTTTGCGGCGGCCAAGGGTGTCATCGATGGTCTGTATGCACAGACTCTTGCCGATCTGGACCCCAAGCATTCTCTGAAGGACCCGAAGACAGCCTTGCAGGAGGCTGTCCAGGCATTGCATCTGCCGCTGCCCCGTTACGAGATGGCAGCTGAGCGCGGTGAGGCACATGCACGTGAGTTCGAGGTCCGTTGTGTGATCGACAAATTAGGGATTCAAACCACCGGGGTTGGCAACAGCCGCCGTGTGGCCGAGCAGGTGGCGGCAGGCGCCGCATTACAGGAAATGGCCAAGGCATGAACGAAGAAAGTTTCCATACCGGTCTGGTGGCCATTGTTGGGCGTCCGAATGTCGGCAAGTCCACGCTGCTCAACCGTTTGGTCGGACTCAAGATCAGTATTGTCTCGCGCAAGGCGCAGACGACACGGCATCGCATCACTGGCGTGCTGACCGAGGGCAAGCGGCAGTTCATCTTTGTCGACACCCCAGGATTTCAAACGCATCATCGCAATGCCCTGAATTCGAACATGAATCGGACGGTCAATCAGGTCTTGGCCGAAGTTGATGTGGTGCTGTTCCTGATCGAGGCTGGGCGCTTCAGTCAGGATGACCGCAAGGTGCTGAGCCTGCTGCCGCCCGAGGCAAAGGTCATCCTGGTGCTCAACAAGGTGGATCTGACGGCTGACAAGGCGACACTCCTGCCTTTCGTTCAGCGCATCTCCAGCGAGTTCAGCTTTGCGGAGATTGTCCCCATCAGTGCCGAGCGCGGACAGAACGTGCCTGAGTTGCTTGAAACGATCGGGCGCTATCTGCCGGAAGGCGAGCCGATGTTTGGCGAGGACGACATCACAGATCGCTCCGAGCGTTTTCTGGCAGCGGAATTCCTGCGTGAGAAACTCTTCCGTCTGCTCGGAGAAGAGCTTCCCTACGGGATGACCGTGGAAATCGAAAAGTTCGAGGTTGAAGGCAATCTGCGGCGTATCCACGCGGCGATCATTGTTGACCGCGCCGCACACAAGGGCATCGTGATCGGCAAGGGAGGCGAGCGGCTGAAGCGGATCTCCTCCGAGGCACGTGTCGAACTTGAGACGCTGTTCGACAGCAAAGTGTTTCTGGAGACCTGGGTCAAGGTCAAGAGCGGCTGGGCCGATGATGAACGTGCGCTCAAATCCCTGGGATACGACTAGGCTGATTTATCTGACCTGACTCATCTGACTTATGCCCCCGGCGCGTAACCGCATCGACAACCAGGCCTGTTTTCTGCTGCACAGCTACTCCTGGCGCGAAACAAGCCTGATCGTCGAGGTGTTTTCGCGTGAGCATGGTCGTTTGCCAATGGTTGCCAAAGGGGCCAGGCGACCCACCTCGGCCTTGCGCGGCACGCTGATGGCTTTCCAGCCCCTGGAAATTTCCTGGTCGGGGCGGGGTGAAGTCAAAACCCTCACCCAGGCCGCATGGCAGGGAGGGCAGGCGCTGCTTGGTGGCGTCGGGCTGCTCTGCGGCTATTACCTCAATGAGCTGCTGCTGCGCCTGCTGGCGCGCGAAGACGCGCATCCTGCGCTGTTCGATGCCTATGCCTGGACGCTGGCCCAGCTTGCGGCCAACCAGCCTTACGAGCCTTTGTTACGTGCTTTTGAGCTGATCCTGCTGCGTGAAGCGGGCTACGCGCCTACACTGGACCGTGATGCCGATTCGGACGAAGCGGTCGAGACTGCGGCAGAATATCTGTTTATTGCCGAGCGTGGTCCGGTGCGGGTACCGGAACAGCGTGGCGAGCTTCCCGCGATCCCAGGGCGGGTGTTGCTGGCAATGGCAGCCGGAGATTTTTCAGCGCCCGAGACGCTGGCGCATGCCAAGACGCTGATGCGGCGTCTGATCCAATATCATCTTGGTGGGCAGGCGCTGGAGTCGCGGCGTATCCTCATGGAATTGCAGGAGTTGTGAAATGATTGAACTCGGAGTCAATATTGATCACGTGGCGACGATTCGGCAGGCACGTCGCACTTACGAGCCCGACCCTGTGTGGGCGGCAGTGGAAGCCCATCTTGGCGGTGCGGATGGCATCACCGTGCATTTGCGTGAAGACCGGCGTCATATTCAGGATGATGACGTGCGTCGCCTGCGTGATCTCACACAGGTCAAGCTCAATCTCGAAATGGCACCGACTGACGAGATGATAGGGATTGCCTGTCAGCTCAAGCCCGAGATGGCCATGCTGGTGCCGGAAGGCCGTCAGGAAGTCACCACAGAAGGTGGGCTCGACATCCTGGCGCAGGAAGCCCGCCTCAAAGACTCCATCCGCAAGCTGGCCGATGCAGGCATCATGACCAGTGTGTTTATTGATGCAGATATCGCCCAGGTTGAGGCCGCCGCACGGGTGGGTGCCCGTGTCTGCGAAATCCATACTGGCCCGTACGCACAGGCTTTTCATACCAAGGGGCGTGATGCACGCAGCCCGGCGGTGCTGGAAGAATTGGCCGGGGTACGTGTCGCGGGGCGCGCCATTGTCGATCTGGGCATGCGCTTTAATGCCGGGCATGCCCTCAACTACTTCAACGTGCAGCCGGTAGCAGCCCTGCCGGATGTGCGGGAGCTGCATATCGGCCATGCCATCATCAGTCGCGCCGTTTTTGTTGGTTTGCGCGGAGCCGTCGCCGAAATGAAACGCCTGATGCGCGAAGCGGACTCTTTGCGTACCCAGGCCTGACGGGCGCGGCTGATGCTATACGGTATCGGCACGGATATCGTCGCCGTGGCGCGTATCCGGGAATTGCACATGCGGCATGGCGAGCGTTTTGTCGCACGTATGCTGCATCCTGCAGAACGCGAAGAGTTTGCCGCCAGCCGCGAGCCTGAACGCTTTCTGGCCAAGCGGTTTGCCGCCAAGGAGGCATTTGCCAAAGCGCTCGGAACAGGTTTGCGCGCGCCCGCGACACTCAACGCGATTGGCGTGACACACGACGCCCTGGGCAAACCGATTTACCTTTGCAGTGATGAGCTGGGCGCACACCTGGTGCAACTGGGAGTCCGCGCCCACCTCTCCATCAGCGACGAGCGCGAATACGTCGTAGCGTTTGCCATTCTGGAAACTCTTTCATGATTCAGACAATGCCTCTGGGACCGGTCATGTGCGACGTGGCCGGTTTTGCCCTGACCGACGCTGAACGCCAGCGCCTTGTACACCCCCTGGTTGGCGGGGTGATTCTGTTTACCCGCAATTTCCAGGATTCCGGCCAGCTCGCCGCCTTGTGCCGCGAGATTCATTCACTGCGTTCGCCAGCCTTGCTGATAGCGGTGGATCATGAAGGCGGGCGTGTGCAACGCTTCCGTCAGGGGTTTACACGGCTCCCCGCCATGCGCGAACTGGGGCGCCTGTATGTGCGTTCCCCGCGTGAGGCGCTTGGCTGTGCGCAGGACGTGGGTTTTGTGCTGGCGGCTGAATTGCTGGCACACGAAATCGATCTATCCTTCACCCCGGTGCTGGATCTGGATTATGGTCACAGCAGCGTCATTGGGGATCGCGCTTTTGATGCTGATCCACAAATCGCCGCCCTGCTGGCCCATGCGCTCTCGATGGGCTTGCGGGAAGCCGGCATGGGCTGTGTGGGCAAGCATTTTCCCGGCCATGGTTTTGCGCAGGCCGATTCCCATGTGGCGATGCCTACGGATTCGCGGGATTTCGACGCAATCTGGGAAGCGGATCTGCTGCCGTACCGGCGCGAGCCGGGGCCAAGTCTTTCAGGTGTGATGCCGGCGCATGTGATCTACGACAGCATTGATGCATTTCCCGCAGGTTTCTCGCATTTCTGGCTGCAGGATGTGCTGCGCGGGCGTCTGGGCTTTGATGGCGTCATTTTCAGTGACGATCTGACCATGGAAGGCGCTACGGTTGCAGGCGATATCGTGGCGCGTGCCACTGCCGCAACGCAGGCAGGTTGCGATATGGTGCTGGTGTGCAACCGGCCGGATCTGGCTGATGATCTGCTGGCGCGGTGGCAACCCGAGATTTCGCCGCGCCTGGCGGATCGGCTTGAAACCCTCAAACCGGCACAGTATCCGGCCATGGAGAGCCTGTCCGTTGATCAACGCTTCATGCAGGCCTGGCAGAGTCTGCAGACTCTTGCCTGAAATTGCCTGAAGCCAGGGTGGCCCCGAAGTCATCCGGGGCGCCCTGAAGCGTAACGATACTCAGTTGGTGAGCTGGAAGCTATAGGTGAAGGTGCGTGCGACGCTGTTGACGGTCACATTCGAGATCGTCACCGTGTAGCTGCCGCCGGCGGCAAGCCCAGCCACCTTCCACTGCAGGTTGTTGGGCAGACCATACCCATCGTAATTGGTCGACTGTGACGATACGGCCAGGCTGTTGCTGCTCGCATCTTTCACCGTGATTACAGCGCTGTCCAGATTTACATTGCTGCTGCCATTTGAATAGATGCTGGTTTTGCTTGCCACCACCGAGAACGACAGATACCAGCTTGGCGTGAACTCGCTGACCGAATAGCTGCCATACGGGAAGGCCACAAAATCGTTGGTCATGCTCACGCTGCTGGCTTCGCCGCCGATGGTGCGCAGTGAGGAGGCCATTCGGCCTTGTACGCCACTGGCTGAATCGCCATCGGCGCGTCCATAGGTGGTTTTGGCAAAGAACGGGTAGAGCACCCAACGGCGATGCCCCAGCGAGTCGACCCCGGAGTCATTAATATAGCCGGTGATTGCATCTGCACTGGCCATGCTGCTTGTATCCCCGGAGCTCCAGGCCATGAACAGGTTGGATGTGCTTGCCAGGCGATACGCTTCCGAGGTGTAACACGTACCGCTGGCGCTTGGTGCGTGGGTCAATGTGTTGTTAGCCACCATATAGAGCGCTGCCGCACCGGCTGCGGCATCATCGCTGCTATCGTAACTGACGCTGGGCAGTCCGTGGCGCGTCCGGAAGGCATTCAGTTTGGCCAGCACGGCAGTCTTGACTGCGTCTGTCACAACTCCCGGCGTACAGCTGCTCACCACGGGGGCGGTGGTATACAGAGCGCTTGTTGCAGTGCTGCTGGCCGAAGAGCTGCTCTTTGAACTTGCTGCGGAACTTGCAACAGAGCTTGCAGTGGAACTTGCAGCCTTGGATGAAGCTGTGGAAGAGGAAACCGAGGAGGCAATCGAGGAAGCCGTGCTGGAATTTGCCGCCGCAGATGTACTGGAATTGCTTTGGCTGCTGGCCTGGCTACTGGCTGTGTTGGTACCGGAACTTGTGCTGGAACTTGAATCACCACCTCCACCGCCGCCGCATGCGGACAGCGCTGAGACCACGAAGGCAAGAACGAGCAAGGGAACGGAATGGGACGAACTGGAGCGAGTCTTCATGGTGTAAAAAAATGATAATCAGTCAGCTCAGGTTAGATCCTGAAGCGGCTGCTGGGGCGACCATGAGTCGGCCAGAGAGAGCCGGTTAATCTTTTCTTTCATGGATTTACGACGGGCGTTAAAATTTTCAGGAAGAGCGGTAGCGTATTCAAAATGGGTTTTCTGATGATTTTGCAGGTCTTGTTGAATTTAGTGAATGGGATGACCGTGCCGTTCAAAATGGCCTGAACTTTTAAAGTGCTAGGCCCAAGCAGCGTCATGGTTTTCCCGGGAAGTCGGCAACAGTCGCACAGCCGGATTTCTTTCCCCTTACAATCACCGGTTTCCGTGCCGGTTTGGGCGTCATGAGCTTTGACCATAAGACTTTCCTGAAAAACCTGACCGAGGCTCCCGGCGTCTATCGCATGATTGGCATAGATGAAGAGGTGCTCTATGTCGGCAAGGCCAAAAATCTCAAGCGCCGGGTCACCAGTTATTTTCAGAAGAATCATCCGAGTCCCCGGATCGCCATGATGGTCACGCAGATCGCGCGGATCGACACGACGGCGGTGCGCTCCGAAGCCGAAGCGCTGATTCTTGAAAACACGCTGATCAAGACGCTCAAACCGCGTTACAACATCCTGTTTCGTGACGACAAGAGTTATCCCTATATCGCCATTACCGGCGATGCCTCGCCACGGTTGGCCTATTACCGGGGGGCTTTTGAAAAGGGTGTGCGCTATTTCGGCCCCTATCCTTCAAGCTGGGCCGCCCGCGAAAGTGTGCAACTGCTGCAGCGCCTCTTCCTGCTGCGAACCTGCGAGAACAGTGTTTTCAGCAACCGTTCGCGCCCCTGTCTGCTGCATCAGATCAAGCGCTGCTCGGCCCCCTGCGTTGATATCATCAATCCAGAAGCCTATGCACGCGATGTGAAACTGGCTGTCCTGTTTCTGGAGGGCCGGCACAGTGACGTCATGGAAGGACTGTCGGCAAGAATGCAGGAGGCTTCAGACCGGTTTGCCTTCGAGGAAGCCGCTGTGTTTCGTGATCAGATCCGTGCCTTGCAGACGGTGCTGCACAAACAGTTCGTCGATTCCGGCAAGGATGAAGACGTCGACATCATCGTGGCGCAGCAGATCAGCGGGGTGGTCTGCGTCAATCTGGCGATGGTACGGGGGGGCCGCCATCTTGGCGATCGGCCACAGTTTCCCCAGGGCAGCGAAGGGCTGGAGGTTGCCGATGCCTTGCTGGCCTTTGTTGAACAGCACTATCGCGACCATCCGGCACCGGCAAAACTGGTGATTGAAGGAGCCGAAGCCACCATAGTGCGGCAGGTACTTGAAGAAGTCCTTGATCACCCTCCCATCGTCGCTACAGCACGTTTCCAGGCTGAAAAAGCCTGGGTCGAGATGGCGCAGATCAATGCCGGGCTGGCAATTGAGACACGTTTGCGTGAAACCGGGCGCGCCGAAGGTCAGCTGGACGCCTTGCAGGCTGCACTGGGAATGGCAGAGAAGCCACGCCGCATCGAATGTTTCGATATCTCGCATACCCAGGGCGAGGCCACGGTGGCTTCCTGCGTCGTTTGGGATGGTGTGGGAATGAAGAAATCCGAGTATCGACGTTTCAATATCAGTGGCATTACACCGGGCGACGATTACGCAGCCATGCGCCAGGCTCTTACCCGGCGCTACGAGAAAGTGGCGGCGGGAGAAGGCGTGCGTCCCGATCTGATTCTCATCGACGGTGGCAAAGGGCAGGTGGGGATTGCCTGGGAAGTACTGACTGAACTGGGGTTGCAGAGCATCGAAATGGTAGGTGTCGCCAAAGGGGAAGGGCGCAAGGCCGGGCTGGAGCAACTGATCCATCCTGATGGCAGGCCCGGTTTGGCTTTGGGTGGGGAACATCCGGCGCTGCATCTGATCCAAATCGTGCGCGACGAAGCCCACCGCTTTGCCATCACGGGTATGCGCGCAAGGCGTAGCAAGACCCGGCTGACCTCCAAACTCGAAGATATCCCCGGGGTGGGGCCGACCCGGCGCAAGAAACTGATTGAGGCTTTCGGCGGGCTCGCAGGCGTGCGAGACGCCACGGTAGAAGATTTGTGCCGTGTTGAAGGGATCAATCGTAAAATGGCCGAGCTGATTTATAACGCTTTGCATTGATGGCGTCATTGGAAAAAAGCCTGAATGAAATCCTTTAATCTCCCGAATGCGCTGACATGGACGCGCATTGTCATGATTCCCCTGGTCCTGGCCGTGTACTTTCTGCCTGAAGACGTGCTGGCCATGCACCTCAAGAATTTTGTTGCCTGCGCCCTGTTCGTGCTTGCTGCTGTCACCGACTGGTTTGATGGCTACCTGGCCCGCCGGCTTGGCATGACCTCGGCCTTTGGGGCGTTTCTCGATCCCGTGGCAGACAAGCTTATGGTCAGTGCCGCACTGGTGCTGCTGGTGTGGCTGGATCGTTGCAATGTGTTGCTGGCCTTCATCATCATCGGCCGCGAAATCACCATTTCTGCCCTGCGTGAATGGATGGCCAAGGTCGGCAAATCCCGCAGTGTGGCGGTATCCTTCATTGGCAAGCTCAAGACCACGGCACAGATGACGGCGATTCCGCTGTTGCTGGTCGAAGATTCATTGTTTGGTTTGCCGATCCATATGATTGGATCTGTGTTAATGTGCGTGGCCGCAGTGCTCACCTTGTGGTCGATGATCTACTACATGCGCAGGGCACTGACTGTTCTCCAGGAAGAAAGTTGAACAAAAGGCTTGACAAGGGGCGCTGATGGTTTAAAATGCAGCCCTCTTAACGCGGGAATAGCTCAGTTGGTAGAGCGCAACCTTGCCAAGGTTGAGGTCGCGAGTTCGAGACTCGTTTCCCGCTCCAGAATTCCTTAGGGAAAGCTGCTTCAAGAAAGCTTTCCCTTTTTAGTGGTAGAAGAATTACCGACGCAAGTCGGAAGGCGGCGCAAGCCGTGCCATTGCAAGTTGTTTGGCGCGATAGCAAAGCGGTTATGCACCGGATTGCAAATCCGTGTAGGTCGGTTCGACTCCGGCTCGCGCCTCCAGAAAGAATGCGGGAATAGCTCAGTTGGTAGAGCGCAACCTTGCCAAGGTTGAGGTCGCGAGTTCGAGACTCGTTTCCCGCTCCAGTTGTACCAGGGGGAAAGGCTTAGGCCTTTCCCCCTTTCGCATTGGCTTCCCATGAATTCAGGTCTTGATTCCGGCGTGTCGCAGCTGGCGACGCTATTGCGCGAAAATGATATGTGTCTGCCCGATTATCAGGGGCAGGGGCTCTTCAATCTCGCCGTCTCGCTTGGGCGGCTGAGCGGAAGCCCGGTTTCTCCCGCCTATCGCGAACTGCAGCTGCCGGATGGGCGTTTGGCAGGTGAATCCTGGGGACGTTTCGAGAAGGTCGTATTCCTGCTTGTGGATGGGCTGGGAGATGCCTTTCTTGCTACCCACCGCGATCTGGCCCCACACCTGTGGCGGGATCGTGTGGCGCAATTGTCCTCGGTATTCCCCTCTACCACGGCCACGGCGATCACTACGGTGCAGACTGCCGAACCCCCGGCCGTGCATGGTCTGCTCGGCTGGTTTGTGCAAGACACGGACAGCGGGCTTGTTGTGGCGCCCTTGCCGATGCGTTTGCGGGGAAGTCAGGCGGCGCCTTCCCAGGCGCTCATGGCGCGCCTGCTGCGGGTTCCGCCTGTCTGGCGTGAAGCGACGCGGCAGATCCATATCGTCACCCTGCCGGCCCTGTCGGAAGGGCCGTTCAGCACCCATCATCTGGGCATTGCGAACATTCATCACTACGGGCAGATTACGGAGCTGCCTGATGCCGTGGCGGCGGCCCTGCAGGGGCAGCGTGGCGCACAGTACGTGTATGCCTATACGCCGGAGCTGGATCGCGTGGCGCACCTGAGCGGAATCGATTCCGCCGCCGCCCGGCAAACTTTGGCGCAGATCGATGCCGCCTATGCGCAATTGCGGCGAAGTGTGCCGGATGCCCTTGTGGTGGTCTCGGCCGATCACGGTTTTATTGATAATCCTCCAGGGCGGCAAATTGATCTGGAGCGGTACCCCGATCTTGTCGCAATGCTCAGTGCGCCACTGAGTGGTGAGTCACGGGCGGCCTATTGCCACGTAAAATCTTCCTGTGTGGCCGAATTCGGTGCCAGGATGCGGGATCGTTTCGGTGACGCTCTGGTGGTGTTGCCGTCGGAGGCGGTTTGCCGGGCTGGCCTGTTTGGGCCGGGCAGCATGAGCCCGGAAATACGTCAGCGCTGTGGCGACTGGATTCTGCTGGCCCGCGAAGGCTGGGTGGTACGTGATCGCTTGCCCGGGGAAGCCGAGGTATCAATGCTGGGTGTGCACGGCGGCTTGAGTGCCGCAGAAATGCAGATTCCCCTGATTGTCGGAGGGGTGTAGCCTGCGCGTCACGTTTTTGTCTCCCCGCTGACATTTTTGTGTTCTATGCTTCTCATCAAGGGAGGGAGAAGCATGCAAACACATCATCCGTTGCAGACGTTCCTGGCGCAGTTGTGGATGCGCTATCTGGCGCCGCTGGAAACATTCAGCGAAATCTATCTCTGCCCTGAATTGGATACGGCAGACCGGCAGCTCGACTCCGAGCTCAGTGCAGATTCTCTTTTGCCGGGGGCAGCGGCAGCACGCTGATTCCTTCTTCGAGCAGATCGACGGCCTCACCCACGCTGGCCTGACCACGGATAGGGCGTTCTTCTGCATCGCCGTAGTGGATCTTGCGGGCCTCGTCGGCAAAGTGCTCGCCGACATCCTCCATGTTCGGCATGTCTTTGCGCAGGGCCTCGATCATTTTAGAAAGAATCGCCACCGGGTTTGGCGCAGCAGGCTGTGGCAGCGCTTCTGGTGCAGGCGATGGGGCGGCAGCACGCGCAACATGCGGTGCGGAAGGGCGCCGATGCACTTTCTGCTCGCCACATACGGGGCAGGGCACCATGCCCTGCGCACATTGCTGCTCAAACGCTTCCGAAGAAGCGAACCAGCCCTCGAATTGGTGCGCTTGGGCGCACTCCAGGTTCAGCACAATCACAGCAGTTTCCAGGAAGCTCTCGATACACTCCAAAGATAGCATGCCGCATGCCAGTGTGGACTTCCGGAAATGCTGGAAACGCGTAAAATCCGCAGACTTTTGCTTTTTTCTCAATGTCTTGCCCGATGCCCCGCTTGTTGCTTGCCCCGATGGAAGGTCTGGTTGATGCCGTGATGCGTGATGTGCTGACGCAGGCGGCAAGCTACGACTGGTGTGTCACTGAATTCGTGAGGATTTCCAATACGGTATTGCCGGCACGGGTGTTTCATCGCGTAGCGCCCGAATTACGCAATGCCAGCCGCACTGAAGCCGGAGTGCCGGTGCGCGTGCAACTGCTCGGCTCCGATCCGCAGCGCATGGGCGCCACCGCCGATGTGGTGGCACGTCTGCAGCCAGCCGGGGTGGATCTCAATTTCGGCTGCCCCGCCCCTCTCGTCAATCAGCACGGTGGCGGCTCTATCCTGCTGGATACCCCGGATTGCCTCTTGCAGATCACCCGGGCCGTGGCGCAGGCGCTTGCCGGGCGGGTGCCGCTGACCGCCAAGATGCGGCTGGGCGTGCGCGATAAGGAGAGGGCTGTCGAGGCGGCCCAGGCTCTTGCCGAGGGAGGCGCCGAACTCCTGGTGGTGCATGCCCGTACGCGGGATGAAGCCTATCGCCCGCCTGCCCACTGGCCGTGGATTGCGCGGATTGCCGAAGCTGTGAAAATTCCCGTGGTGGCGAATGGCGAGGTGTGGACAGTGGCTGACTATCAGCGCTGTGTCGCCGAGAGCGGCTGTACCGATGTAATGCTGGGGCGTGGCGCGGTGGCGGACCCCTTCCTCGCGCAGCGCATCCGTGAGGCTCAGGAGGGCATCGAACACCCGCCGTGTACGTCAGACTGGCAGATTTTGCTGCCCTTGCTTGGGCACTACTGGCGCGGCGTGGAAGCCAAGCTGGAGCCGCACCATCGCCCTGGGCGCATCAAGCAGTGGCTGAATCTGTTGCGCCGGAATTTCCCGGAGGGTGAAACCCTGCATCAGCAGATTCGTCCTTTGCGGCAGGCCGATGACGTGACCGCCGTGCTCAAATCCGTGGGGGCACTCTGATGTATGCCAATTCACGGGAAGTTAACAGCGTTCAGAGCGGGCCGCACGACAAGCTCGCCGAGCTGGTCTTGCGGCATCGCGATCACCCCTTCCGCAAACCCTATGCTCCCTGGAATAGCGAGGCATTTGAGGCCGCCATGCAGGCCTGGGGTGGAAAGCTGCCACTCCTTCTTGATTCAGGTTGCGGGGTTGGCTGGAGTTCCCTGCAGCTGGCGCGGCAGTATCCCGATCATTTCGTGATCGGCGTGGATCAGAGCGAGGACAGGCTACAGCGGGGCAAGCCCGGTGAAATGCCGGAGAATCTTCTCTTTGTGCGCGCGGATGTGGTGGATTTCTGGCGCCTGCTGGTAGAGGCAAAAGTGACTCTGGCGCGTCACTACATTCTCTACCCGAATCCCTGGCCGAAAATCGGGCATCTGGCCCGGCGCTGGCATGGGCATCCGGTGTTTCCGGCGGTGCCGACATTGGGTGGGGTGCTGGAATGCCGCAGCAACTGGCGCGTCTATGTCGAAGAGCTGGCGCAGGCCCTGCAACTGCTGTGCGGCAAAACCGGCACAGTGGAAGAATGGGTGGTCAGTGGTGAGCCCTTGACGGCGTTCGAGCGCAAATACCGCGATTCCGGCCAGTCTTTGTATCGTCTGGTTGTAGATCTGGAGGCAGCATGAGCGATCTGGATGTCTGCCAAAGCTGTGGTGCCTGCTGTGCCAGTCTGCGTGTGAGCTTTCATCGCAGCCAGCTCGAATCCGAAGGTGGCTGCGTGCCTGATGGGCTGGCCGATGAGGAGACGGGTGAGACCTGCCGCATGCAGGGCACAGATCGTTATCCGCCGCGCTGTGTGGCGCTGGTGGGCAAAGTCGGGGAGAAGGTGCACTGCGGGATCTACGAATACCGCCCGGACCCCTGTCGTGAGTTTGCTGCCGATGGCCTGTTTGGCGTCCGGAATGCCGAGTGCACGCGGGTGCGCGGGAGGCATGGTTTGCCGCCGCTGGTCAAAGATTAGGCCCGGTACTATGCCGGGCTTATAGCAGGACCAGATTGTTGCGGTGGATCAATTCCGGGCCTTCGGCGTAGCCCAGCAGGGCTTCGATCTCGTGGCTGGAATGGCGAATGATGCGGCGTGCTTCGGAAGCCGGGTAGCTGATCATGCCACGCGCCAGCTCGCGGCCATTTTCATCGCAGCAGGCCACGATGGCGCCACGCCCGAACTCGCCTTCAACCCGGCTCACGCCAATCGGCAGCAGGCTGGCGCCTTCCTGCAGGGCGCGCACAGCGCCAGCGTCCAGTGTCAGCGTACCGGGCAACTGCAGGTGATCAACCAGCCACTGCTTGCGTGACGCCAGGGGTGTGCTGCTAGCAAACAGCAGGGTTCCCAGCTCTTCGCCGGCAGCAAGGCGCAACAGGGGATCAATTTCGCGCCCGGAGGCGATCAGTGTATGCGTGCCGCTGCGCGCCGCCCGCTGCGCGGCACGGATCTTGGTGATCATGCCCCCGCGTGAGATCCCGGACCCTACACCACCGGCCATGGCTTCGTAGGAAGGGTCTTCCGCGTGACCTTCGGAGATCAGCGTGGCGTTCGGATCCTTGCGTGGGTCAGCCGTGTAAAGACCCTTTTGGTCGGTCAGAATGATCAGTGCGTCAGCATCAATCAGGTTGGCCACCAGTGCGCCGAGCGTATCGTTATCGCCGAACTTGATTTCGTCGGTAACGACGGTGTCATTTTCGTTGATGATCGGTACCACCCCCAGCTCCAGCAGGGTGGTCAGTGTCGAGCGTGCATTCAGATAACGCAGGCGGTCAGCCAGATCATCATGCGTCAGCAGGATCTGTGCAGTATTCAAACCATGGCGGCTGAAAGCGCTTTCGTAAGCCTGTGCCAACCCCATCTGGCCAACAGCCGCAGCGGCCTGCAGCGCCTGTGTTTCCGAGGGGCGTTCGCTCCATCCCAGGCGCTGCATGCCGGCAGCAATGGCGCCGCTGGAAACCATCACGATCTCGCGGCCGTCCTGGCGCAATTGTGCAATCTGCCGGGCCCAGCCTTCGATGGCTTTCAGATCCAGGCCCTTGCCATTATTGGTGACCAAGGCGCTGCCTACTTTGACAACGAGACGGCGGGTAGAACGGATGGTATGACGCATGACTTGGAGTGAAGCGCTGAACGTTTGCAAGGGCCGCCAGTTTACGCCTTCTTAGCGGGCGTAGATGATTTCACCTTCAAAGTCGTCGTCATCATCCTCGTCCTCTTCTTCCTTGTCGGCGCCAGCGGAGAAGAGATCCGGGCCGCCCGCCACGGCAGCGAGTTTTTCCTCGTCGCTCATCTTGGGCTGGGCGTCCAGATAATCCTGGATCGAGAAGGTCAGTGCCTGGCAACCCTGGCCACTGATGCCGGAGATGGCAAACCACTTGTCCGGCTCGCCATAGGCTTCCAGGAATGCGCGTACGCGTGCGTCACGTTCGTCTTCCGGAATCAGGTCAAGCTTGTTGAGCACCAGCCAGCGCGGCTTGTTGAAGAGCAGTTCATCGTACTTGCGCAACTCTTCGACAATGGCGCGTGCTTCGCGCACCGGATCGGTATCCGGATCAAAGGGAGCAAGGTCCACCAGATGCAGCAGCAGGTGGGTGCGCTGCAGATGGCGCAGAAAGCGATGGCCCAGGCCGGCGCCTTCAGCAGCCCCTTCGATGAGGCCGGGAATATCGGCAATTACGAAGCTGCGGCCTTCATCAGTGCGTACCACCCCCAGATTTGGTGCCAGCGTGGTGAAGGGATAATCGGCCACCTTGGGTTTGGCAGCAGAAACCGAGCGGATAAAAGTCGATTTGCCCGCGTTGGGCATGCCCAGCAGACCAACGTCAGCCAGCACCTTGAGTTCCAGCGCAAGCGAAAAATGTTCACCCGGATCGCCGTTGGTTTTCTGGCGCGGGGCCCGGTTGGTACTGCTCTTGAAGTGCAGATTGCCCAGGCCGCCCTTGCCGCCAGCGGCAATCAGCACCTGCTTGCCGTCCGTGTCGAGGTCGGCTACAACCTCCCCGGTCTCGGAATTTTTGATCAGGGTGCCCACCGGCATGCGCAGAACCATGTCTGAGCCGCCCTTGCCGTAGCAATCGGTGGTGCCGCCCTTTTCGCCGTGTTCGGCGCGGAAGGAGCGCGTGTAGCGAAAATCGACCAGGGTGTTGATGTTGCGGTCGCCCACGGCAAAAATGCTGCCGCCGCGCCCACCATCGCCACCATCTGGCCCCCCGCGGGGAATGAACTTTTCACGGCGGAACGACGCATTGCCGTTGCCACCGTCTCCGGCAAATACTTCAATGCGTGCTTCGTCGAAAAATTTCATGACTTTGTCTGCCTCAAGAAAAGAAAAAAGCCCTATCGCAGCGCGACAGGGCTTTTATAGAGTGTCGCGGAACCCTATCAGGCCTGAGCGGCCGGGGCTTCCGGAACGATCACCACGGTGCGGCGACGAGCTGCACCTTTGATCACGAACTGCACGTGACCCTGGATCAGCGCGAACAGTGTGTGATCCTTGCCGATGCCGACGTTTTCGCCCGGGTGATATTCGGTGCCGCGCTGACGCACGATGATGTTGCCTGCAGCAACCAGCTCACCGCCGTAACGCTTTACACCGAGTCGTTTTGATTCTGAGTCGCGGCCGTTACGTGAACTACCGCCTGCCTTTTTGTGTGCCATGGCGCATTAACTCCTTGCTTAGGCCGAAATCGCATCAATGCGAATTTCGGTGAAATTCTGACGATGCCCTTGGTGCTTCTGATAGTGCTTACGGCGACGCATCTTGAAGATCTCGACCTTCTTGTGACGTCCCTGAGCCAGAATCGTGGCCTTGACACTTGCACCAGCAACCAGCGGCGCGCCGATCTTGACGGCTTCGCCTTCGCCGACCATCAGAACCTGGTCAAGCGTGATTTCGGTGCCAACGTCTGCCGGTATCTGTTCTATTTTGATTTTTTCGCCGGCAGCAACGCGATACTGCTTGCCACCAGTTTTTATGACCGCATACATGTTGGAATCCTTACTTAAATAAACAGCACGGGAAACCGTAAATTATGTTGATAGTTAAAGGAAAAGTCAACAGCTTTCCTGTGCGCAAGCCTTCACAGGCAGGAGCCGGCCCCGCAGTATTGCTATCAATGCAACACAGTCTTCCCGTTCAGGGTGTTGACGCTGCCCTGAACTGCCACCTACCATCAGCACCCTGACCCTGACTATATATATAACTGGCTGCCTTGCAACACGAAAAACTCTTTGCGCCAATCGTCTCCGATATGGAGGCGGTCAATGCCGTCATTCGCAGGCGGCTGCATTCCGATATCGTGCTGATCCGCCAGGTGGCCGAATACATCATCGGCGCTGGCGGCAAACGTTTGCGTCCGGCCATGCTGCTGCTGGTGGCCAATGCGCTGGGATATCGGGGTACCCATCATCACGATCTGGCAGCCGTACTGGAGCTGATCCATACCTCCACGCTGCTGCATGACGATGTTGTCGATGAATCCGATCTGCGCCGCGGGCGCAGCACGGCCAACGCCATGTTCGGCAATGCAGCGGCAGTGCTGGTTGGCGACTTCCTATACTCCCGCACCTTCCAGATGATGGTGGATGTAGACGATATGCGCGTGATGCGTGTATTGGCCGATGCCACCAACGTGATCTCGGAAGGTGAAGTCCTGCAGCTTCTGAATGTGCACAATGCCGATGTCACTGTGGAGTCCTATCTCCAGGTGATCCGCTACAAGACGGCGATGCTCTTCGAAGCGGCCTGTCGCCTCGGTGGCATCCTCGGCGGTCTGGATGAGGCCGGGCAAGACAGGCTGGCAGCATTTGGTCGCCACGTCGGCACAGCCTTCCAGCTTGTGGACGATGTGCTCGACTATTCGGGCGATGAAGAAGCCACCGGCAAGCATCTCGGTGATGATCTGGCCGAAGGCAAGCCTACGCTGCCGCTGATCCATGTCTTGCAGCATGGCAATGCGGAGCAGGCGGCGGTGGTGCGGCGTGCCATTGAAGAGGGTGGGCGTGAGGCCTTTCCCGCAGTCATCGAAGCAGTGCGCCAGACCGGTGCGCTGGAAGCCACGCGGGAAGTGGCTCGGCAGGAGTCTGAGCGGGCAGCGGAATTAATTGATGAATTACCCCCTTCCATTTTCAAAGATAGCCTGCTACAATTATGTTCTTTCGCGGTTGGGCGTCAGTACTAAGACTGGCAGCGAACAAGTCGGGGTGTAGCTTAGCCTGGTAGAGCGCTACGTTCGGGACGTAGAGGCCGGAGGTTCGAATCCTCTCACCCCGACCAAAAATATTCAGAAAGCCACGCATTGCGTGGCTTTTTGCATTTCTGGCCGTGTTTGGTCGCTGTTTTCAAGGCCAAATCTTTAGCGCTGCCTCTCTCTTGCAACGGAAAGCCTACCGCGGCGCTACATAAAGCCCTGATCACGGCTCCGCCGCTTTCACTTTGCGCCCCAGCGCGGTGGAACCGCGCAGGGCATGCTATGCTTTAAAGCTTGTGCAATCCTCGCCGGTAAAGGCCGGCGACATATATGAATCTGGCGTTAGCCTTGTTGTGCCTGATCGTGCTTAATGGCGTGTTTGCCATGGCCGAGATCGCTGTATTGTCCTCACGCCGGGCGCGCCTGCAAAAGCTTGCAGACGATGGCTCGAAAGGGGCAGGGGTGGCATTGCGTCTACATGACGACCCCTCCAGTTTCCTGTCGACCGTTCAGGTCGGCATCACTTCGATTGCAGTCCTGAGCGGTGTGGTGGGTGAAGATGCCCTGGCACAGCCGATCGAGGTCTGGCTCGCCGGCTTTACCGATACTTTTCCCTGGATTGCACATTATTCCCGCCCGCTCGGTGTCGGGCTTGCAGTTGCCTGCATCACCTATCTGTCTGTCGTGATCGGCGAGCTGGTGCCCAAGCGCCTTGCTCTGCTGGCGCCTGAGGCTATTGCAGCTTTTTTTGCCGGGCCAATGTCCGGGCTGGCGCGTGCCACGCGTCCGCTGGTGTGGCTGTTCTCGGTGTCGGGAGACATCGTGCTGCGCCCCTTCAATGCCCGGCGCTCCGATGATCCCCCGGTGACGGATGAAGAGATCAAGGTGCTCATGGAGCAGGGGGCCGAAGCTGGCATTTTCCACGAAAGCGAACAGGAAATTGTTTCCAATGTGCTGCGCCTTGATGAGCAGCGCATCGGTACGATCATGACGCCTCGCAAGGATGTGCAGTTCGTCGATCTGGACGAGGCGGATGAAGTCCGCAAGCGTATCGTGGACAGCGAATATGGCCGCCTTGTGGTGTGTCGTGGCGGGCTTGAGAATGTAATGGGTGTGCTGCAGGTAGCGGATCTGCTGAAACAGGCTCTGGCCGGGCAGAAGCTTGATGTCGAGGCGGTTACCACCCCGGCACTGTATGTCCCGGACACCGTCACCACATCACAATTGTTGGAGAATTTCCGCAAGACCCGCGTGCAGTTTGCGCTTGTGGTCGATGAGTACGGTGAATTCGAAGGCGTGGTTTCTCTGACCGACGTGCTGACTTCGATTGTGGGTGATCTGCCCGCCGACGATGCCGAGGCCGAGAGCGATGCCATTCAGCGCGAAGACGGCAGCTGGCTGCTTGAAGCCTCCATGACAATGGAACGTTTCTCTGACATGTTCGAAGTCCACGAAATGCCGGGCACGGAAACCGGAGGCTTCCATACTATCGGTGGATTCGTGATGCATCAGCTTGGGCGTGTGCCGCGTGTGGCAGATCACTTCGAATGTGCGGGAATGCGTTTCGAGGTGGTCGATATGGATCGCCACCGGGTGGATAAGGTACTGCTGACCATTCCGCCAAATCCGGATACCGAAAAAACCAGCCACGAGAACGGCGCCGCATAGGCGCCGTTTTTTTGCCCGGTGATTCAGGTGGATCTGGTTCGCTGTTCTTGCTGAGACTTTGTCGTTTCACCTGGCCGTATATGCCTGCCCTAACGGGTAAGAAGTGTTAAAAACCCGCCTGCGTGCCTTTTTGTACCAAAGTTTTACTTCAAGTCCGGCTAGGCTGAGTCCGTAAGAGACCCCATAGGTGACGTGCAAGCTTGAAGGCGAGAAGCCAGTGAACAGCCTCAGTTTGCGCCGCCAGGGTTTGGAGGGGGGCTCGTCCATGCGCTCGAATCTTCGCAGGTTTCGCTGCCGGGTATGTACATGAAGATACTGTCGCGTCAAAACACGCCGTTGGTGGTTCTGGCATTCGTGAATCTGGTGGTTTCGGCCATTCTGGCGAACTCTGGGTGGCTCGGCTTTGGCTGGGGCGTGCTGGTATTGGCAGGCGTGATGTGGCTGGGCATGCGTGAAGTGCCGCAAGAGCTGCGCATGGACGCAGGTGCTCCGCAGGAGCCATCCACCTCTGCCGAGCGTACGCTGGGAGTGAAAGAGCATGCGCTGACCACGCTGGTATCCGAAGTGGTTCCCCTGTGGAATCGACATGTCACGTTGGCCCAGGGGCAGGTTCGCGAGGCGATCGAATCGCTGGCCCAGAAATTTTCGGAGGTTGCCCAGCGCCTGGCGGGATCGGCAGAAAAAAGCAGTGAAAACGGCGAGGTGGCAGCCCTCAGTGCGATTCAGGAGGCCGAGACGGGTCTCCACGGCATCATTGATACGCTGAACGGAACCCAGGAGTTTCGCGAGTCCATGGTTCGGGAGGTCGCCAGAGTGGCGTCGTATGCCGACGAATTGCGCAACATGGCTGTCGAGGTTGGCAATATCGCCAAGCAGACCAACCTTCTCGCACTGAACGCGGCGATTGAAGCCGCACGTGCCGGGGAAACCGGTCGCGGGTTTGCCGTGGTTGCCGATCGTGTGAGGGAGCTTTCCACGCAATCTGGTGAGACTGGGCGGCGCATTCAGGAAACGGTTGGCACGGTCAGCGCCGCGATAGCCGAAACCTTGCAGCGCTCTGGGGAAATGGCGGCCAGGGAAGCCCGGGCTATCTCCGAGTCGCAGCGTACTGCGGAAGAAATTATCCGGCACTTCAACCTCACGACCCAAACCATGAACAGTTCCCTGCAAACCCTGACTGAGGAACGTCGCACGGTGCAGGGTGATATCAACGAAGTGCTCGTGAATCTGCAGTTTCAGGATCGCGTCAATCAGATCCTTGACCACATCCTCGCAGACATGGAGCGACTCACAGAGTCGGTGCAGGCCGTCGAACACGACTCTGCCGCGCAGTTGCCGGATGCTGAAAAATGGCTGGCAAATCTGGCCAAGAGCTACACGATGCTTGAGCAACGCCAGGTGCATTCGCAGGAACAGGTGCAGGCCCAGCAGAAAACCGACGGCGCGGTAGCCAGTTCCGGAGTGATCTTTTTTTAGCTGATGAAAGTTTCTTTCGGGATCGATTTCCCGAGTGATGTGGGCATTAATTTATTTTGCGGAAAATGACAAATGAGCAAAACACTTCTGGTTGTCGATGATTCTCTGAGCATGCGTCAGACTCTCGCGATCGCCCTGCGGGGGGCCGGATACGACGTGGTTGAAGCCGTGGACGGGAAGGATGCGCTGGGGAAACTGGATGGTCGCAAGTTCAATCTGATCATCTCCGACGTCAATATGCCGAACATGGATGGCATCAGCTTCGTCAAGGCTGCCAAGGCGCTGCCGAACTACAGGTTCACCCCCATCATCATGCTCACCACCGAAAGTGATGCCACCAAGGTGCAGGCGGGCAGGGAGGCTGGCGTCAAAGCCTGGATGGTCAAGCCATTCCAGCCGCCGGCATTGCTGGATGCGGTTGCCAAGCTGGTGACGCCCTGAGCGGAGACTCTTATGACCAATTACACCATGACGCAGGCAAATGATGGCACCTTGCAGATCGAAGGCGAGCTGACCATCTATGATGCTGCGGAATTCAAGACTGCCCTGCTGAACCGCCTGGGCTCCACGCAAAGCCTGAAGGTTGATCTTGCCGGGGTGACTGAACTGGATTGCTCGGGTGTTCAGGTAATGATCCTGGCGCAGCAGGAGGCTGCCGCTGCGTCTAAGACCCTGCAATGGGAAAAACATAGCCCTGCCGTTGTTCAGGTGCTGGGCATTCTCAACCTCGGGGGCAAGCTGGGGCAACCCGTTTCCCTGGTCTGGAGCTGAAAATGGATATCTCCTCCGCACGTGACATTCTGGTTCAGGAGGCGCGCGAACTGCTTGCCAACATGGAGGCTGCCCTGCTTGAAATCGAGACAGAGGGCCAGTCGGCTGAGCGGATCAATGCCATCTTTCGTGCCGCCCACACAATCAAGGGTTCTGCCGGACTGTTTGGTCTGGATATGATAGTGGGATTTACTCACGTCATGGAAAGTGTGCTCGACAAGGTGCGCAGTGGCGTTATTGCCATCGACCCGGAGCTTGTGGCACTGCTTCTGCGAAGCGGGGACTATCTGGCCCGCCTGATTGATGCGATCGAAGCCAATCATCCCGAAGATGATCCCGATCCACAGGGAAAACAGGTACTACTCGATAGCCTGCAAGGCTATCTTGGCACAAAGGAGACTGTCTCTGCCGGGGTTCCCGCCCGTGTGGCAGAGCAGCAGGGACATGTTGAGCCCGATGGTAATGATGAGGCGGTGAGCAATGACAACTGGCATCTCTCGCTACGCTTCGGCCCGGATGTGCTGCGTAACGGGATGGATCCTCTGTCCTTCATCCAGTACCTGGCCGGCCTGGGGGAAATCGTTTTTCTGCACACGGTGACCGAAGCCATTCCGCCGGCCGAGAAGATGGACGCCGAGGTTTGTTATCTTGGATTCGAAATTGATTTGCGCGCCGATGTCGACAAGAAGCGCCTGGATGACGTGTTTGAGTTTGTGCGCGAGGATAGCAAGATCCGCATTTTGCCGCCGCACGCCAAGGTGACTGAATACATCGAATTGATAGAGTCTCTGCCTGAAGCCGAATCCGAGCAGAAGCTCGGAGAGCTGCTGGTGGCCGGAGGTACTCTGACCGAGAGTGAGCTCCGGCAGGTGCTTGAGATGCAGGGCGCAGCAAGTACCGCCAGCGGGCAAACGCCGCGCCTGGGAGAACTGCTGATCCAGGAGCACATGGTGCAGGCGCCTGTAGTGGCTGCGGCACTCGTCAAGCAGCGCCAGGGCGAAGAGAAACGCAGCGCCGAGAGTCGCATTATCAAGGTTGAAGCCGCCAAACTCGATCAACTCATCAATCTGGTGGGTGAACTGGTGATCGCCTGCGCTGGCGCCCGCATACTGGCTGACCGCAGCCGCGTGATCACGCTGTCAGAGTCGCTGGGCGAAGTCGGTCAGCTCGTCGGGCAGATCCGCGATCGCTCGCTTGATTTGCGCATGATTCCGATCGGCGATGTGTTCCAGCGCTTTCCGCGCGTAGTGCGGGATGTGTCGATGGAACTCGGGAAGAAAATTGATCTGGTGATCACGGGGGCTGAAACCGAACTCGACAAGTCCATGGTTGAAAAGCTGAGTGATCCGCTTACGCACATCGTTCGCAACGCAATTGATCATGGGATTGAGTCGGTGGAGGTGCGCGAAGCTGCAGGTAAACCTGCAGCCGGCAAGGTTCATCTGCATGCCTACCATGATTCCGGATGCATAGTTATCGAAATTCTGGATGACGGTAAGGGGCTTGATGTAGGGAGAATTCGTAACAAGGCCATCGAGCGCGGCCTGTTGTCACCGGAAGCCATCATTAGTGATTCTGAAATATTCAAATTCATTTTTGTGGCGGGCTTCTCGACGGCAGAAAAAGTGACCAACCTTTCCGGACGTGGCGTCGGCATGGAGGTGGTCAAGCGTGCCATCGACCAGCTGCGTGGCGACATTGATATCGAGAGCAACCCTGGTCAGGGAACCACCCTGCACATCCGTCTGCCACTCACGCTGGCAATTATCAATGGCTTCCAGGTGGGGGTTGGAAAGGCGGTGTTTGTGGTGCCACTGGATATGGTGGATGAATGTGTCGAATTCTCTGCGGAAGCCGGTCATGATTACACTAACCTGCGCGGGCAGGTGCTGCCCTTCGTGCGTCTTGGCGAGCTGTTCGGGATTGAAGGCACGCCTGGCGCCCGCGAGAACATCGTGGTGGTGAAGTATGCCGGGCAGCGCTTCGGTATCGTAATTGACGTACTGTTGGGTGAGGCGCAAACGGTGATCAAGCCATTGTCCAAACTCTTCAGTCAGGTCAAAGGCATCAGTGGTTCGAGCATTCTGGGGTCCGGCGATGTGGCGCTGATTCTTGATGTGCCAGCGCTGATGCAGCAGGCGCAGCGTAAGGTTCAGGCGCTTCCCAAAACGGCCCTCACGATATGAGTGTTTTTTTGGAAGGTGTTGGCTATATTTTCTGGAAGGTTTGCAAGCAAGCCTGAGAAACTGGTTGAAATGGGCGAGCCCAATCTGTTTTCGCTCTTGCCAAATGCTTGTGGCCGGCTATTTATTTGCTGTGAAAAGGGGACATCATGTCTGCATTCAAAAGACTCTATCTGCTGGTTTCGTTGTCCATCCTCAGTTTGCTGCTGGTGACGGGCTTGGGCTGGTATCAGATGAACCGCGTGTTTGAAAAGACGAATTATGCCAATGTAAATACGCTTCCTAGTGTAATTGATCTGGAAGCAGCCTATGTTCCATTCAGTCAGATCAGAACCCTTATCTGGCAGAGCATCGCAAGTACGGATCAAAAAACAAAAGGTGAGCTGGACGCAAAAATTGCTATTTTACGGCCCAAGGTGGATGAGGTTTTGAAAAAGTATGAAGCCAATGATATCTCCAACGAACAGGACCGCAGCCTGCTGGCTGTCGACAAAGCTGCGTTGGAGGAGTACTGGGGCCTGGCAGATAAAACCTTGGCGCTCTCTCGTCAGAGCAAGAATGATGAAGCACGTGATTTTCTGCTAGCCAATCAGGCGACAGCGGCGAAGATCGTTGCCGCATTTGATAACCATATGAAGTTCAATACGGAGCTTGCCAACAAGAGTGCAGAGGAGGCTGTGCAGTTCAAATCGACGGCGCTGCTCCTGCAGTTAGGGCTGTCTCTGGTGGTTGCCGCCCTGGTTTTGGCGCTTGGTCTTGTCATTGTGCGAGGTTTGCGCAAGGTTCTGGGGGGGGAACCCGCCTACGCCGGAGATGTGGTCAGCCGGATCGCCGAGGGGGATCTAACGGTCAAGGTTGTTACGCTTGAAAATGATCATTCCAGCATGCTTTTTGCCATCCGCAATATGGCAGAAAAACTGACTTCTGTGGTGACCGAAGTTAACAGGAGTGCGGATTCCCTGGGGAGCGCCTCGGAGGAGGTTAGCGCAACGGCACAATCCCTGTCGCAGGGCGCCAGCGAACAGGCTTCCGGTGTGGAGGAAACCAGCGCATCAATTGAGCAGATGACTGCCTCAATCAGCCAGAACACGGAGAACGCCAAGATTACCGACGGGATTGCCACCAAGGCGTCCACCGAGGCAGCCAAAGGTGGTGAAGCGGTAAAGGCCACGGTGGTGGCGATGAAGCAGATTGCCCAGAAAATCACCATCATTGATGATATTGCCTACCAGACCAACCTGCTTGCCCTCAATGCTGCCATTGAAGCGGCGCGGGCGGGTGAGCACGGCAAGGGCTTTGCCGTGGTGGCTGCCGAAGTGCGCAAGCTGGCTGAGCGCAGCCAGGTGGCTGCGCAGGAAATCGGCGAAGTCGCTTCCAGCAGTGTGGAACTTGCAGAGCAGGCCGGCAAACTGCTTGATGAAATGGTGCCGAACATCCAGCGTACCTCCGATCTTGTCCAGGAGATTACCGCTTCTTCGGAAGAACAGTCCTCCGGCGTGAGCCAGATCAATTCTGCCGTGAGTCAGCTGAGTCAGACGACGCAGCAGACTGCCTCGGCTTCCGAACAATTGGCTGCTACAGCCGAAGAAATGAGCAGTCAGGCGGAGCAGTTGCAGCGTGTGATGGCCTTCTTTCATCTTGCTGGAACCTCGCCTGTCGGCCAGCGCGGCGGCAAGCACGCTCCAGGCAGGACTGGATTGGGAGAGCGCCAGCATGTGAAGTCTCATGCACCAGACTCAGTGGACGAGGGGCTTTTCGAGAAATTCTGACCTCAACGCTACGTGTTTTGAAAAGGCGGGGGAGACGTGCTGCAGCTGACGACCCGATTTGCCCGATTAGTCATTGGCCAAGCGTTCAGGCCGGAAGCTAGCCTGCTTAGGCTGGGGTATGTGTAGCTACACGAAGTTTAATGGCCAGACCAGACGAATAGTCGGCAGGAAATGCTCTGTACTGGCAAAGGAGCCACCATGTTCTCGAATATGAAAGTGTCGACTCGCCTTGGTTTGGGGTTCGGATTCGTAGTGCTGCTGTTGCTGGTATTGTCGGTGCTGAGCGTCACGCGGCTGGCGAGCGTGCGTTCGGCATCAGACGATATTATGGTAAACAGATATCCCAAGATAATCAGTGCGAATGCGCTGATCCAGAATACGCTGGACGCGGGCGTCAGCCTTCGCGGGCTGCTGCTCACCGAAGATCGGGTTGAGGTTGATAAGCTGGTGCAGCATATCAATGTTGTCAGGCAGGACAATACCGAGCGGATGAAACAGCTTGATCAAACGGTTATTTCCGAACAGGGCCGTGTGCTCCTCAAGGCTGTTGTCGATCAGCGAGCCATCATCGGCCCGCAGAACGAAAAATTCTTTGATCTCGTTAAAACAAACCGGACTCAGGCTGCTGACTATCTGAGCAAAGAGTTGTGGCCTTCGCTTTCCGCACTGAATGTGGCGCTGCAGAATTTTCGGGAGTACCAGGTTGACCTGATGAACAAGGGGAATACCAAGGCTGAGGAGACTTATCAGTCCACGCGCACCTGGGTGATCAGCTTGTCTGCGCTGGCGGTGTTAGTGGCGGTAGCACTGGCAATCATCATCACGCGGGGGCTTCTCCAGTTGCTGGGTGGTGAGCCTGCCTACGCCGCGGAGGTCGTGCAGAAAATTGCCGATGGCGATTTGTCCATGGATGTGAAGATCCATGCACGGGATTCATCAAGCATGCTGTACGCCTTGCA
Source organism: Rhodocyclaceae bacterium UBA1310 (assembly GCA_002307175.1). Taxonomy (GTDB): domain Bacteria; phylum Pseudomonadota; class Gammaproteobacteria; order Burkholderiales; family Rhodocyclaceae; genus Uliginosibacterium. Next base: position 39,512 of record DBTS01000140.1, on the reverse strand, counting down.
AAAAATGGTGCTGGCCTTGCGGCAGGTGATAGATGGGCAGCGCAAGGTGGTGGATGCGGCTAATGCCGGGAATTTTGAAGCGAGGGTTGAACTGCAAGGTCTCAAAGGCTTCCAGAAAGATATGGGAGAAGGCCTCAATTCTCTTGTCACCACGACCGGCGGCAGCATCAATGAAGTCGTGCGGGTCATGAATTCGATGTCGGAAGGGGATCTCACCAAAACCATCGAAGGCAGCTACCAGGGGGCTTTCGGGCAGATGAAGGAGTACGTCAACAATACGGTTGAACGCCTCTCTCAGGTGGTGGCGGAAGTCAATGGCAGCGCCGAGGCCCTCGGCAGCGCGGCTGAAGAGGTGAGCGCCACCTCGCAATCCTTGTCCCAGGCCGCCAGTGAGCAGGCCGCGGGGGTGGAAGAAACGAGCGCATCGATTGAAGAGATGACGGCGTCGATTGCGCAGAATACCGAGAATGCCAAGGTGACCGATACGATTGCCACCAAGGCTGCATCGGAAGCCAATGAGGGCGGCGAGGCGGTGAAGGCAACCGTTGCCGCGATGAAGCAGATCGCACAGAAAATTTCGATCATTGATGACATTGCCTACCAGACCAATCTGCTGGCCCTGAACGCCGCTATTGAGGCAGCGCGTGCAGGCGAGCATGGAAAGGGTTTTGCGGTAGTGGCGTCCGAAGTGCGCAAGTTGGCCGAACGCAGTCAGGTGGCGGCACAGGAAATCGGAACCGTGGCCGCGAGCAGTGTCGATCTGGCGGAGCAGGCCGGGCAGTTGCTGGGTGAGATGGTGCCGAACATCCGGCGGACTTCAGACCTCGTGCAGGAAATCACTGCAGCCTCCGAAGAGCAGTCTTCGGGCGTGGCGCAGATCAATTCTGCGGTCAGTCAATTGAGTCAGACGACACAGCAAAATGCCTCAAGCTCCGAGGAGCTTGCCGCTACAGCCGAAGAAATGAGTAGCCAGACCGAGCAACTGCAGCAGCTAATGTCCTTCTTTACGCTTCCCGATGATCTCTCGGGCACTGTCGGTGCCGGGCGGAATCTGCGGCGGTCGGCGAAGGGCAAAGGCCGCGTTGACTATGCCAGTCGCGATACGGGCGGACGGAGATCTGCGGGCGCTGATTATGAAGAAGCAGACGACGCACATTTTGCCAAATTCTGAGGAGTTTCAAATGGAAGCAAACGCTGAAGCAGGCAAGGCCGGCGTGCCAGCCGTGGTATCGGGTCTCTCCGTTTCCGGTGCTACTGCGGCGAGTCTGGAGCCCACTCAATATCTGACCTTTGTGCTGGCCGGTGAGCTGTTTGCCATCGGCATCCTGGCGATCAAGGAGATCATCGAGTATCACAACATCACAGAAGTTCCGATGATGCCGGCGAGTGTGCGCGGCGTGATCAATCTGCGTGGTGCAGTGGTGCCGGTGATGGATCTGCAGGTTCGTTTCGGGCGTCCGCCTTCTGAAGTTACCAAGCGCACCTGCATTGTGATTGTGGAGGTAGAGTCACTGGAAGAACGCCAGGTGGTTGGCGTGGTGGTGGACGCGGTCAATGAAGTGCTGGATATCGCGGCTTCCGACATAGAACCGCCGCCGGCATTTGGAGCCAAGATCCGGGCAGATTTCATTCATGGCATGGGCAAGGTCAAGGGCAATTTCGTGATTTTGCTGGATGTGGATCGTGTGTTTGCGCTGGAAGATATTGCACAGGTTTCCCAACTGACAGATCAGAGTCATTAGAAACTGTTCATGATCTTTGCGAAGGCGTGATCGGGCTGACTCATTGGGCTCATAGGCTGCTCGAAATCCTTATGTATCCCAATACACGCCGGTTTCTGCGCTCTCCCACGGTTTGTTTTGCAGAGCAAACCGGCGCGACCGGCATGGAGCCGTGCTCCATGAAACCCCGGCCTTGCCCCCTGACGCCTTCTCGCGACAGACCGTGAACAGCTTTTTCGCCCTGACAGGCAAAATGTGGGAGCGTGTTGGTATGAGCTGGTAATTTCTGGCTGGTGCAGGAGGTACACGGTTGCCAGGCACAGGGCAGGACCTTGAAGCTAGGTGCGGTCGGGTTTCATAGGTCTCGCATTCGCGTCAGTCTTGCATGGTAGCTCAACTTTTTTGCCGCGCTGTCTTTGCTGGTTCTCTGGGAAATATGATTCCGATTTCTGAAAAGGAATTTGCGCAGTTTCAACGCTTCATCCTGGAAGCGGCAGGAATCAGTCTTTCGCATGCCAAAAAGCAGCTTGTGTGCGGACGACTCAGTCGTCGCCTGCAGCACCACAAGCTGAAAAGCTACGGCGAATATTTCAATCTTCTGCAATGCGGGCGGAATCCGGCAGAAATCCAGATTGCCGTGGATCTGCTCACCACCAATGAAACGCACCTGTTTCGCGAGCCTCGGCATTTCGATATTTTGCGGCAACTCGCACTGCAGCGGCGGGGCAGCGCCCAGGTGTTTCGCGTCTGGAGTGCTGCCTGTTCCAGTGGAGAAGAACCTTACAGCATCGCCATGGTGCTCAATGATTGTCTGCCCGAGGGAGGTTGGGAGGTGCTCGGCTCGGATATCAGCACGCGCATGCTCGAACTCGCCCAGGCCGGGCACTATCCGCTTGATCGTGCCCGGCACGTACCGGTGGGCTACCTGCGCAGATACTGTCTGCGGGGTATTGGCAGCCAGGCGGGTACCTTGCTGGTCAGTCGGGCCATGCGGCAGAAGGTGTTGTTCCGGCAAATCAATCTGAACCAGCCTCTGCCACGTGTAGGGCCATTTGACGTGATTTTTCTGCGAAACGTCATGATCTATTTTAATACTGATACCAAGAAACAGATCCTTGCGCGTATAGCAGACCAGTTGCGCGAGGGAGGGTATTTGCTCATTGGGCATTCGGAGAGCCTGAATGGTTTTGGCGATGGCTGGGTGGCTGAAGCGCCTGCGGTTTACCGCAAGCTCTGAGGGAATGGTCATGACAGGAAAACATACTGCCCATCACCCCGTAGAAATCTTCCTGCAACCTGGCGAGTATTTCGTCGGCGATATGCGTCATCGCGTACGGACTCTGCTGGGCTCGTGCGTGTCGATCACCATCTGGCATCCACGCATGCAGATCGGAGCCATGTCCCATTTTCTGCTGCCCACCCGGGGGCGTACCCAGCCTGTGGAGCCGGATGCGCGCTATGGTGACGAAGCCCTGTGGCTGATGCTGCGTGAGCTGGCCGAACGTGGTGTGCCACAGACCCAATGCCAGGCCAAGATTTTCGGCGGTGGGGATATGTTTCCCCAGCATTCGCGCGAGGATCAGATGAATGTGGGCAAGAAGAATGGCCTTACTGCGCGCTTGCTGCTGACGGCCTGCGGCATTCCGATTGTGTCGGAAAGCCTGTTCGGGGTCGGTCACCGGAATATCGTCTTCGATATCTCCACCGGGCATGTCTGGTCGCGGCAAAGCCAGATCAAGCCAGGGGTTGTATCGGAGAATCAGGGCCCAAACAAGAAGGGGACTGTATGAAACGCATCAAAGTGCTGGTGGTGGATGATTCGGCTGTGGTACGCCAGGTGGTCTCTCAGGTATTGGATGAGGATGCCGGCATCGAGGTGATTGCGTCCGCCGCCGACCCGATTCTCGCGATGGAGCGCATGAAGAAGGAATGGCCTGATGTGGTGGTGCTTGATGTCGAGATGCCACGCATGGACGGAATCACTTTTCTGCGCAAGCTCATGGCAGAGCACCCGACACCGGTTGTGATCTGTTCCACGCTGACGGAAAAGGGCGCACAGACGACCATGGAGGCAATGGCCGCTGGTGCGGTGGCAATCATTACCAAACCCAAGCTGGGGCTCAAACAGTTTCTGCAGGATACTTCGGACGATCTGGTGGCCGCAGTCAAGAGTGCGGCGGCAGTCAATGTCAAACGTCTGGTGCCGCACGCCAGGGCGGCACCAATGCAGGTGGCTGCCAAAAATACGGCAGATGTGATTTTGCCGCCAACTTCGCGTGCGATGACGCAGACGACCGAGAAAGTCGTGGTGATTGGCACCTCCACCGGCGGTACTCAGGCGCTGGAAGCGGTTCTGACGGCATTGCCAGCCGTGGTGCCGGGCATTGTGATCGTGCAGCACATGCCGGAAAAATTTACCGAAGCGTTTGCGCAGCGGCTTGATGGCTTATGCCAGATCACCGTCAAGGAAGCCGCCAACAATGACCGTGTGGTACCGGGGCGGGCACTGATTGCTCCGGGGGGCCGACACATGCTCCTCAAGCGTAGCGGAGCGCAGTACTACGTCGAAGTCACCGAAGGGCCGCTGGTGAATCGTCATCGCCCTTCCGTGGACGTGCTGTTCCGCTCCGCCGCACATGCGGCAGGGCCGAATGCCCTGGGGATCATCATGACGGGCATGGGGGACGATGGCGCACGCGGTCTCAAGGAGATGCTGGATGCCGGTGCCCACACGCTGGCACAGGACGAAGCTAGTTGCGTGGTGTTCGGCATGCCCAAAGAAGCCATCAAGCTCGGCGCGGCACAACAGGTGATGAGTCTGGACAGTATTCCTGAGCACATCGTGCGCTACGGTCGTTAAGACGCTGCCTCGAACACATATTTCCAGAGCGCCTGGACGGGCTTGCGGGCTTCGTCCAGATGTTCGTCCCGGCTGTGGTTACCACGTTCGTTGAGGCGCAGACTGTGCTGGGCATGCCGCATGATGCGATAGGCATCCGCCACCTGATGGGCCAGTGTTTCCGGAATCAGGCCGGCACTGGCTGCCATGCCAAGCAGGGCGATGTTTCCCCTGTTGGCAACCAGTTCCGGGTGCTTGTGCGCATAGGCCAGAACCAGGTACTGCACAATGAATTCGACATCAATGAGCCCCCCGAGGTCATGCTTGATGTTGAATCCATCGGCCTTGTCGGCAAAGCTTTCGCGCATCTTCTGGCGCATGGCCAGAACCTCGCTGCGCAGGGGGGCAAGCTCTCGTTGCTGCTGCAGGAGCTCGCTGCGCAGCTGTTCAAACTTGCGACCCACATCGGAATTGCCGGCACAAAAGCGTGCCCGTGTGAGTGCCTGATGCTCCCAGACCCAGGCTTCCTTGCGTTGGTAATGCTCAAATGCCGCGAGCGAAACAACAATCAGGCCGGATTCCCCGTTCGGGCGCAGGCGCGTGTCGGTTTCGAACAGATGCCCGGCGCCGGTGCGGCTATCGAGCCAGGTATTGATACGCTGTGCCAGTCGCGCGTAGATCATCTGGCATTCCGGATCGGGATCATCGTGTATGAATACGAGGTCCAGGTCTGAGGCATAGCCGAGTTCTTTGCCACCAAGCTTGCCGTAGCCGAGGATGGCGAAGCGGTGTTTCGGTGTATGCTGTTTGGAACGCTTCCAGGCCAGGCGCAGGGTCTCTTCAAGAATCGCATCAGCGAGGGCCGACAGGTGATCGGAGAGGCGTTCCACCGTGAGTTGCCCGGCCAGGTCTCGGTTCAGCAGGCGAAACACCTGGGCGTGGTGCTGTTCGCGCATCACGTCCATCTGCCGTTCCACGTCGTCGCCAAGGGCACTCATGGCGGCGGAAAGGTCATGGGCAAAGGTTTGCCAGTCGGGCTCAATGGTGAGTTGGCGGTTGTCGAGCAATTCGTCGAGCAGCAGCGGGTGGCGTGTCACATAGTTGGCAGCCCAGCTGGATGCTGAAACCAGTTCAACCACCCGGGCCAGCGCGTGCGGATACTGCTGGAGGAGCGCCAGGTAGGCAGAGCGTCGGCAGATCGCCTCCAGCAGGCTGATCATGCGGGCGAGAGTCTCATCCGGATTGGTGTGCGTGGCAGCCAGCTCAAGGATTCGCGGCATGAGGCTATCCAGGCGGGCGCGCCCTTCCTCTGGCATGTTGCGCAGGCGTGCTCCGCCGCGAAATGCGCAGAGCAACTCGGCACTGTCATTGGGATGACGGTATTCCAGTTCGCCCAGGCCGGCACTGGTCGGGCCGATTTCGCAGGCCCCCTGCCAGACGGGCTCCAGGGTGTGTTCCTGGGCTACCGGATCGCCAAATACGGCGCCGAAATGGGCGCTGACGCGTTGCCGGTGTGCGTCCAGGGCTGCCATCAGCGCAGCGGGATTGGCGTAGCCCATGGCCAGTGCCAATCTCTGCAGATCGTCGGCAGAATCCGGCAGTTTATGCGTCTGTGCGTCGTCCAGATACTGGATGCGGTGTTCCAGCTTGCGCAGGAAAACATAGGCTTCGTCGAGTTCGCGGACGGTCTCGGCTCCCAGCAGGCCACGTTGGCTTAATGCTGCAAGCACATGCTGGGTGGGGCGGATCTGCAGGCCCTTGTCGCCACCACCACGAATGAGCTGGAACACCTGGGCAATGAATTCAATCTCGCGGATGCCTCCCGGGCCGAGCTTGATGTTGCCATGCATGTCGCGGCGACTGACTTCGCGGCGGATCTGGGCATGCAGTTCGCGCATGGCATTGATGGCGCCGAAATCGAGGTATTTGCGGAAGATGAAGGGGCGTGCGATGGCCTTCAGTTCATCGTGCTGCGCGCCGGTGAGGGGGCGGGCCTTGATCCAGGCATAACGCTCCCACTCCCGGCCCTGGGTGATGAAATAATTCTCCAGCATGTCAAAACTGGCCACCAGCGGACCGGAATCCCCGTTCGGACGCAGGCGCATATCCACACGGAAAACGTATCCGTCTGCAGTCAGTTCGGAAATTGCACCAATCAGCGAACGTCCCAGGCGCGTGAAGAACTCGAAATTGCCAATCTGGCGATCTCCGTCCGTTTCACCTTCTTCCGGATAGGTAAAGATCAGATCAATATCCGAGGACACATTCAATTCGCGCCCACCCAGCTTGCCCATGCCGATGACGATCAATTCCTGTACGGCACCCTGCGCATTCCGGGGAGCACCATGGCGCGCCACGAGCTGTGCGGTCAGTACCGTTTGAGCCGTGACGACAGCCGTCTCGGCAATCAGGCTCATGGTTTCGGTAACCTCGGCCAAAGGGGCAAGCCCTGCCAGATCCCTGACCATGGCATGGGCACTGGCCCAGGTCTTGAGCTGTCTGAGCCGCATACCGAGGTTATTGTCGTCGAGTGCTGTTTCGGCAAGGAACGCCTCCATGTCGGCGCGGGTCAAAGCACTTTCCAGGCTGGATTCAAGCCGCTCCGCGAGCCAGGGGCGGGCTTCCAGCAGACGTTTGAGATGGCGGCTGTGAGCCGTGGCTGTTTCGATCAGAGATGCGTAGTCGCTCATGAGAGATGTATTTCCGACGCGTGGAGGGTCATAAACCGTAACAACGGTCTTAACGGGAAGATTGTAAGTAGTCGCTGAGGTAAAATCATGCTCCAATTCGTCATGCTGTCTCCCGCTTACAGCGGTTAGCCCCTACATGCTTGATTCTTCAACAGATTCCCGAAAAATGTCCTGGCGTGCGCGTTGCGCCGCCTGGCTGCATTGGCGTAATCTGATCCGCCTGCCGCTGCACCTGCCACGTTTGTGCCTGCGCGCGCTGTGGGTGGCGTTTTTTGTTGTGGCGATTGCCTTCCTGCTCTTGCGCCACGTTGTGGCCCCTCAGATCGCCCAGCAGCGCGAACGGATCGAGCAGTCGATTTCGCAGGAATTGGGGCTGAAGGTGCAGATTGCGGCACTTCAGGCCAACTGGAATGGCCTGCGGCCAGAGTTGTCGATCCAGGGTTTCCGGGTTTTTGACAAAGAGAATCGTGTCGCCCTGGAGTTGCCCCGGGTTGAAGTCTCTGTGGCATGGTCTTCCGTGCTGCATCAGCGCCTGACCCTGCATCGTCTGGAAATCGTGAAACCGGAGCTGACCATCCGGCGACAGGCCGATGGCAGCCTGTTCATTGCCGGTCTGAAGATCGAATCGACCGGTGGTGGGAGTTCTTCCGGGTTTGGTGACTTCGTTCTGGCCCAGGATCAGATCCTGATCCGCGATGCACGTGTCACCTGGGCTGATGAGCAGCGGGATGCCCCGGCGCTGACGCTGGAACGGGTGAATCTGCGCCTGGAGAATTTTGCGGGCTCTCACCGGTTTGCCCTGCGTGCCAGCCCCCCGGCTGCCTATTCAGCCAATCTCGATCTGCGCGGCGATCTGCGTGGTGAAGGGTTCAAGCGCCTGGAAGACTGGCGCGGCACGCTTTACCTGGCGCTTGATGAGGCGGATCTGGCCGTCTGGCAAAAGTGGCTGGATTACCCCCTGGCCTTGCCGCGCGGGCGTGGCGGTTTGCGCGCCTGGGTGAAGTTCGATGGCAAGCAGATCAATGGCCTGACGGCAGATGTGGCACTGGCAGATGTATCAATGCGCTTTGCCAGGAAACTGCCGATGCTTGATCTGGCTTCCCTGCAGGGGCATCTCAACCTGACTGCCGACAAGGACAAGATTGCGTTTGTGGCCGACAGGCTGAGTCTGGCGACCCGTGACGGTGTGCATATCGGACCCACCCGGATAGGGCTGGATTACACGATGGCGACCGCCGCGAGCCCATCCCGGGGCAAGTTCGTCTCCGGCGACATTGATGTGCGCATGCTTGCCCAGCTTGCCGCTTACATGCCTTTGCCGCCGGAAACTTCACGTCGATTGGCCGAAGCCCAGCCGGCAGGGCGGATCAAGCACGTCGAGCTGGATTGGCAGGGCGCGGCAGACAAGATCGGCCATTTTGCCGTGGATGCACGCCTGGAAGCTATCAGCCTGAAACCAGTTGAAGGTTTGCCAGGCGTGGATGGCATGTCTATCGACGTTCATGGCAACGAACGTGGCGGGAACTATCGCCTGAGCATGCAGGATGGCTGGCTGCACCTGCCGGCTGCTTTGACCGAGGGCGATGTTCCGGTTGACCGGCTGGATGTCAGCGGGCGCTGGGGCTACGAAAAGCCCCGCAGCACAGATCCAGAACGACTGACCCTGAGGATTGATTCCGGTAAGTTGAGCAATCCGCATATTCCAGCGGCAGAGGTCTCCGGGTATTGGCAGGCACGCGAAAAGGGCTCGGGGTTTCTGGCGCTGACTGCACAGGGCAAACAGGTCGGGCTTGAGAACCTGTGGCGCTACATGCCGTTGCATACCTCGCGGGATGTGCCGGAATGGATGCATGCGGCATTGAAGGGCGGGTTTGCGGAGGACGTACGCTTCCAGATTTCCGGTGATCTGGACCAGTTCCCTTATAACAAGAGCCCGGGCGTGTTTCGCCTGGAATGTCGTCTCGCAGATGCGAAAATTGAAACCTTTGCGCCTGGCTGGCCGGGTACCTCGGCCACGCAGGGTAGTCTGGTACTTGATCGCCAGCGCCTGACCATCCTCATCAACAAGGGCATGTATCAGGGCGTGACGGTGTATGACACGAAGGTCGAAATCCCCGATCTCATGGAAGCCGGCAAACAGGTTCTGACGGTGGATGGCAAGGCCAGAGGTGCTACCAGCGATGTGCTGGCCTATGTTAATGCCAGTCGCCTGGGTGAGACGGCCGGCAGCTTCACGCGCGAGGTGCGCGCCCAGGGGAGTGGAGATCTGCGCCTGCACATTGATGTTCCCCTGCATGAGTCGCGGAACACCACCGTCAAGGGGGATTACCGGTTTGCGGCGAATACGCTCAAGCTGATTCCTTCCCTGCCGGAGTTCGCGGATGCCAGTGGCACGCTTGGCTTTACCGAGCGTGGCCTGAGCTTGTCGGGTACCGAGGCGGTGTTTCTGGGCAAGCGATTGCGCGCCAGCGGGGTGACAGAGGCCGACGGCACAATGCGTTTTGATGCGCAGGGGGCAATCAGTGTCGCGGGCTTGCGCCGCCTGGTTGCGAATCCAGGATGGAATCATCTTTCCGGTGAAACCGGGGCCAATGTCACAATCCGGGTGCGCCATGCCCTTACAGAAATTACTGTAGATAGCAATTTCGTTGGCATCTCGAGTGATCTCGCCCAGCCGTTGGCGAAGGAGGCTGGCGAGCGCTGGCCGGTGCGCTTCAGTCTGCGTATTGATGGGCGTGAGGGAGATGCCTCCCTGCAGAGCTGGCGTGTGCGGCTGGATTCAAGGCTGGATGCGGCATGGGTTGAACAGTGCCGTGACGTGCAATGCACCTTCACGCGGGGCGCCATTGCGGTGGGCGAGGATGCAGTGTTGCCCGAGCGTGGCTGGAATATCTCCGGCTCCGCAAAATCAGCGGACGTGGCAGTCTGGCAACCGGTGATCGACGAGGTGCTGTCGAGCAACGGGGATGAGGGGAGTGGCAGCGGTAGCGATCTGGCTGTATCGGCAAAGGTGGATGAGCTTCTTGTCGCCGGGCACCGGTTTACAAAAGTTGCGGCACGGGCGATGCGTCACGAAGGCATCTGGACGGTACACCTGGAAAGCCCCGAGGCTGCCGGCGATATCAGTTGGCAGGGTTCCGGGTTTGGCAGCCTGCGCGGACGCCTGACGCGGCTCTCCCTGCAGCCCGTGCAGAGTGCACCGGCCGATGCTGCTGCTTCAGCCGTGGCGCCGGGCAACACGCCCCAGGCGCCCTGGCAGCCGCCCGCCATGGATGTGGTGGTTGATGATTTCCGTCTGCGCAATATGAATCTGGGACGGCTTACCCTGTTGGCTGCGAATGATGACAAACTCTGGGTGATCAAGCATCTGGCCCTGGAAGCGCCGGATATGGATCTGCAGGGGCAGGGAGACTGGCTGGCCGGGCGTGGTACCCACCTCGAATTCAAGCTGCTGAGTGAAAACGCGGGCAGCATGCTGGGGCATTTTGGTCTGGCGAATTCAGTCAAGAAAGGGAAGCTCGATTTTGAAGGGAAACTGGCCTGGGGCGGAATGCCTTATGCGCCGGACTATCCCAGCATGACTGGCGAGCTCGGGCTCAAGGCCAGTAACGGGGCCTTTATCGAGATGGAGCCCGGGCCGATCGGGCGGTTGCTCGGCATCATGAGCCTGCAAGCCCTGCCACGGCGCCTGATGGGCAACTTTGACGATGTAATCGCCAAAGGCTTTGCATTTGCCACGATCCAGGGCGACATGAATGTGGAAGGTGGTGTTCTGCACATGACGCATGATCTGAAGATCCAGGGGGCGGCAGCGCGGGTGTTCATCAGTGGGAGTACCGATCTGGATCATCAGGAGCACAACCTGACGATGCGTGTGCAGCCGACCATGTCGGAAACCGTGTCGCTGGGGGTCATTGCGGGGCAACTGGCGGTGGGGGTGACCAACCCTGCGCTGGGCATTGGCCTGTATCTGGGGCAGAAGATCCTGCGCGATCCGGTAGAAAAGATATTCAGTTACGATCTTGATGTGACAGGACCATGGTCCGATCCCAAGGTCGAAAAGAAGGCCGAAAGGCTGGAAGACAGGCTTGATGCTGTGATCCCGTTCCCGGCAAATTCGGCTCCAGAAGCGCCGGCAGAAGGTGTTTCGGACGACAAGCCGGAATGAAGCAAGGCCCGGGAGCGGGATTTCTCCGCCTTTTATGGGAGAGATCTCGATTCGCTGCCGCCTGCCAGCCCCCAGACGCCGTATACTTCGAATTCCTACAGAGAAAGCATTCTTCGCATGACTCCGACAGTTGCTGCAAAAGACACACCGAATTCCTCTTCCGCGCTTGATACGGCCAAACAGCTTCTGCTCTCCTCCTATGGGCTGACAACGAATACCCTGGATCGTGTGCTGGGCGACATGTTGGGCCATTCGCTGGATTTTGCCGATCTGTATTTCCAGTACCAGCGAACCGAGAGCTGGAGCCTGGAGGAGGGCACCGTCAAGTCCGGCAGTTTCAATATCGAGCAAGGGGTTGGCGTACGTGGCATCACGGGTGAGCGCACGGCGTTTGCCTATTCCGATGACATCAGTGTCAAGGCTTTGCGCGAGGCAGCAGCCACGGTGCGGTCAATTGCCGCGCAGGGGCAGGAACGGCGCGTCAAACTGGCACGCCGGAATATTCTGACGCCGCTGTACAGCGATGCCGATCCGCTGCCGTCCCTGCGTGACGAGGAAAAGGTGGCGTTGCTGGAGCGCGTCGAGCAGATGGCGCGTAAGGAAGATTCACGCGTGGTGCAGGCCATGGCCTCTCTCGCGGCTGTCTGGGATGTGGTGCTGGTGGCACGCAGTGATGGTGTGCTGGCCGCCGATGTGCGCCCGCTGGTGCGCCTCTCGCTGACTGTGATTCTCGAAGACGGTGGGCAGCGTGAGCAGGGCCATGCCGGTGGTGGTGGGCGTTCCGACTACAGCCGGTTCACCGATGAGGTGCTGGCAGACTACGCACGCCGTGCCGTGCATCAGGCTAGCGTGAATCTCGTTGCCAAGCCTGCGCCTGCTGGAACAATGACGGTGGTGCTTGGCAATGGCTGGCCTGGCATCCTCCTGCACGAGGCGATCGGGCATGGGCTTGAAGGGGATTTCAACCGCAAGGGCAGTTCGGCGTTCGCTGGCCGCATTGGCGAGCGCGTGGCCGCCAAGGGGGTGACGGTGGTGGATGATGGCACGCTGCCAGGCCGGCGCGGTTCCTTGACCGTGGATGATGAAGGCAATCCGACGCAGTGCACCACGCTCATCGACGACGGCATTCTCGTGGGTTACATGCAGGATGAGCACAACGCCGGGTTGATGGGGGTTCCCACCACGGGCAATGGACGCCGCGAATCTTTCGCGCATCTGCCGATGCCGCGCATGACGAACACCATCATGCGTGCAGGCGACAAGTCGCCAGAGGAGATCCTGGCCTCGGTCAAGAATGGTCTGTACGCCGTGAACTTCGGTGGCGGGCAGGTTGATATCACCAGTGGCAAGTTTGTATTCTCGGCGGCCGAGGCCTATCTGATTGAAAACGGCAAGGTCACCACACCCGTCAAGGGCGCCATGCTGATCGGCAACGGGCCGGATGTGCTCACGCGTGTCAAGATGATCGGCAATGATCTCGAACTGGATACCGGGGTGGGTACCTGTGGCAAGGATGGACAGAGTGTGCCGGTCGGGGTGGGGCAGCCTACCCTGCGCATTGATGGTTTGACCGTGGGCGGCACCGGGGCCTGAGCCTTCTGGACCCGTCTTCCTGCAGCAGCCCGGCGATCCCGGGCTGTTTTGTTTGTGGCTGGTTTTTCGTTGTTTTTCTTTTCCAAACAGTTGGCCAAAGCGCTGGCCAAAGCGTATGTCTGCCTGATCTCCGTTCATCCCTCTTATAGTTGTTCAGGCCAGTCGTACCGCATAGACTGCCGTGTCGGCAGCAGGGTCCTGGCGCGGTACAAATCAGGGGGCTGATTTGTCTGGTCTGCGCTTCCGGAGGTGCCCAAAGGCTTGGAAACCTTGGGGAAGAGAAAAAAGGTTTCAGTGGGACGATAAGGGGGAAATGTGCTGCGGATTTTCGTGGTGAGTCACAACGGATCTCCACCGGCAACGCCGGTTTCGGCCCTATTTGGGAACGGAGAAGGCAGTATCGGTCGTGATCCGACCAATACATTGGTGCTGACCGAGTCTGACAAGCATCTGTCGCGTGTCCAGGCCCTCATCAAATGCCTGGGTGGCGAATATTTTCTCCTTGATCAGGGCGGGAATCCCACGATTGTGAATGGCCGTCCCGTGGGTAAAGGCAAAGTTGCCACCTTGCATCCGGGAGACAAGATCCATATGGCCGGGTGGGTGATGCAGGTGGCTCCCCGGGCGCCTGTTGCAGCTGCTCCTGCGCCAACTTCTGCTCTTGCACCGGCTCCGGTGCCGGCAGAACGTCGCCCCCTTCCTCCTGAGGTAGCGGACTTCCTCGGCAAAGGGCCGGCCAAACCGCCAAAGCCCGCCGCAGAACCTCCCGTTTCACCGGAATTCGCGGGAGGCAATACCGAACTGGGAACCGCCACCGTCCTGATGCCGGAATTGGCGGGGCAGTCGCTGGATCCGCGGTCATGGGGAAGCCCGAGCGACTTTCTGCGGGATTTCCTGCAGGATGCAATCGTTTCAGATACTCCGGATGAAAAGGCGGATACGTTGCCAGAAGACCCCTCCGGAAAAACGGATGCGGCAGCTTTGCAGGCAGCGTTGCTGCGTGGGCTTGGCATTACCGCCATGGCAGACTGGCAACTCACTGCCGGGCAGGCTGAATTGCTGGGTGCCATGCTGCGGGCGTCGATGGAAGGGTTTCAGCGCCTGCTCAAGGAAAATGCACTGAGTCGTCGCGGGTTTCAATCTGCAACGGATGCCCCGGAAAGTGACGTGCGCAATCCGATCAAGACCTCAGCCGATGCCGAGATTGCGTTGCACCGGATGCTGTTTCAGTCTTCTACGGGAAGTACCCTGCCCCCTGTGGCTGCGGTGCAGGATGTAATCCTGGAATTGCATGCCCATCATGCCGGTTTTTCCCTCGGTATGCGCGGTGCCATGGCTGGTATGCTGACCAGCTTCAAACCTGAAGTGCTGGAAAAGCGCCTGGTGGCTGGCAGTGTTGTGAGTGAGGCGGAGTCGAACTTGTGGGAACTGTATGTACGTTCTCATACCGAAATTGCCCGAAAAGCGGAGAATATCTTCCATTCAACTCTGGCACTGGCCTATCGCCGTGTTTATGAGGACCAGAAAAGCCGGCATGCTGCCGGCCGAACATCATCGGGATGACGATGCTTGAATTGAGTTCCGCGTATGTGTCACGGGTGGGGGGGCGCAAACGCAATGAGGATGCGTGTGGTTACTGGACGTCGGATAGCGGATGCTGCTGGGTCGTGTCGGATGGTGCCGGCGGGCATGGTGGCGGTGATATCGCAGCACGTCTGGTGGTTAAAACCGTGCTTGAACGGTTTGCGGCCAATCCAGTGGTTCTGGGTGAGACTGTCGTAGCCCTGCTGCAGTCTGCGCAGGAAGTGGTCATGGATTCCAGGGCGCTCGAACCGCGTGCTGCAGACATGCATGCCACCTGTGTACTGCTGCTCATTGATCGCCAGAAAGGCGTGGCTGTCTGGGGACATGCCGGGGATTCACGTGCCTACCTGTTTCGTGCCAGCAAGCTGGTTTTCCAGACGCGTGACCACAGTCTCGTGCAAAGCATGATCGACGCCGGTTATGGCAACGCCGACATGATCCGCTCCCATCCGCAACGCAGCTTCCTCACTTCGGCCATCGGCAATGCCGGGGAATTGCTGGTAAGCGTAGCGGAAGAGCCGGTGGAGCTTGATGCAGGGGATACCTTCCTGCTCTGCTCGGATGGCTGGTGGGAAAGCGTTGATGAAGCCATGATGCAGCAGGATCTGGAATCGGCTGCGAGTATGGATGCCTGGCTCGAATCCATGGCAGGGCGGGTTGAGGCACTGGGCAAGGACAAACATGACAACTATACCGGCCTGGCGGTGCAGGTTCGGGAGCAGGATCCCGATGTGACGATCCTGTTTGGCGAACCAGCATCCTCCTCATGATCCCGGCCTTGTGCCTTGCAGTGCATGGCACCTGTTTTGCGCAATCCCGATCAAGTGTTGTCCGTGACTTGCTGGCACCATGCCGGTCTACCTGAAGGAGGACACGATGACGCTCTCAGTTCTACGTGGGGCAGCGCCGGCCATGATGCTGGGCTGCATGCTCGCTGCCTGCGGCAGTAATCCGTCTGTGAATGCAATGCAAGGTACAGTATTAACCGGTGTGGCTGATCTGGAAGGGCCATTTGCCAATGCCACCATCACGGTCGCGGATGCGCAGGGGAACCGGAAAATCACCCGGGCCGATGCTGCCGGCCGCTATGTACTGAAGGTTGACGGCATGGTGCCGCCACTGATGATTTCGGCCATCGAGCCGGGCAACACCAACTGCAGCGATAGTTCCAGGCCCTGGGCGCGGTGCATCGGGGCGCTGCTCGCCGAGCTCAAGGCAGACCAGCCCAATGTGGCGAATGTGAATGCCTTGTCAGACCGCGCGCTCAGTGGCGTGGCCCAGACACTCAGGTTCAAGGGGCCACAGGGCCTGATGGATGCCGGCACCACTGCAGGCATCACGCCAGAAGTGATACGTGCCAGAACGGCAAGCGGCAAAGCGGCTTTGCTGCAGGCGCTCAAGGATGCCGGCGTGGCCGATGCCGAGAATTTTGACCCCGTCACCAGCCCCATGCAGGCCGACGGAAACGGTGTGGATGCGGTGCTGCGGGTGCTCGTACACAACCGTGGCTATGATAATGACACTGGCGTTCCCGGTGGAACTGCGCTGCTGGATGCCGATTATCACAATGTGGCCAATAATGAGCCGCTGGATCTGGCGCGTGCCCAGGCTGCACTTGCGAAAGCAAAGGATCCATCCTTTACCCGCGTGCTTATTGTTGGAGATTCAACAGCCAGTACCTACGAACTCGAACGTTACCCGCGCATGGGCTGGGGGCAGGTCTTCGAGGAACTGTTCAAGCCTGAGGCCAGGGTCAAGGTGCTCAACAACGCCAAATCCGGGCGCAGTTCGCGCAATTTCTACAATCAGGGCTACTTCCGCCAGATGGCCCAGTACCTGCGTCCTGGTGACTATGTGATCATCCATCACGGCCATAACGACCAGAGCTGCGACAGCCATAAACCGGCGCGTGGCGCGGCCGATGTGGCCAATCTGTGTACCTATCCCAATGATGCACAGGGCGCCAGACAGTTTCCTGCTGGGCGTGCGGAAATGCCCTTCCAGAATTCACTGGAAGTTTATGTCAGGGAAGCACGTGCCAAGGGCGCGATTCCCATCATCATGACGCCGACCACACGCGTGTGGAACAAGGATCGCAAGGAAGGCTTTCCGGTAGTGCCCAATCACTTCACCACGCTGGAGCAGGGCAAGGGCGGAATTGCCTTTGCCGGTGACTACAGCCAGACGATCAGGGATACGGCACGTGCCAACAAACTGCCCCTGATCGATATCGAAGCGAAGACCATCGCCTTTGCGAATGAGCATCAGGCTGACTGGAAAAGTTACTGGCTGGCGGTTGATCCCGCTAAATATCCGTTTTATGCCAAGGAATCTTCCGGCACGCTGGCCAAGCCTGATACCACGCATTTCCAGGAGGCCGGCGCACGCGCGGTGGCAGGGATGGTCGCCCAGGGGATTAAGGAAACCCCTGAGCTTGCAGATCTGGCGGCGAAGCTGAAGTAGACGTCACTGGATGTGGAATGAAAAAGGACAGGTCGCAGCCTGTCCTTTTTTGTTACCTGATGAATCTCGTTCTTAAAAGCTGTTCATGGTCTTACTGTACAAGATCCAGTGCTGCTGGCAGACGGATCAGGATGAATTCATTGTTGTCAGGCACGCTTGGATTGCGCGACGACGAGCCGCCCGGGTAGTTGTTGTCGTTGGCGACCATGATGGTATTTTTATCGACGATGCGTACCGATTCGATCGACTCCATCGGGAAGGTAAACACGCCATCGATGGTGTAAGCACCGCCGAGTTTTTGCGGATCGGCAAGGTTCATGAGATCGACAACGAGTGTCTTGACCAGAAATCCATCTGCACCCACGTTGTTGATATCCACTTTGTAGATGCGCTTGACCTTGGCTGCAACGCGTGCGGCATTTGAAGCAGCGAAGAGGCCGGTGCGTGCATCGCCCGCGCCGCGATCTTTTTCGACAACGAGGAATTCATGGTCGTTGATGGCCGTCATGTCATTGACGGTGAAGTATTCCGTCACCGCTGTGCCACTCGCATTGGTGTAGGTTCCCGTATCCACTTTGTAGGCGTAATAAGTACTCAGGAACTTGCGATTGGCAATATCGAAGACGTTCATGATGCGCCGCTGCTTGTTGGTGTCGGCACTCATTTCGCGCTCGAACATCGTATAGAGGCGTGTGTGCGCAGGATTGACGGCCATGTTCTCGATGCCCCCCGAACTTGGCAGGTTGGCACTGGATGAACTTGTGAGATAGGGATTGTTGCTGGTCTGTACGTACGGATTGCTGTCCAGGGCTAGGCTGTTGGGTACCGGGATTTCGGCCTCCAGAACTTTGCCGGCAGCGTCTGTATGGATCAGGAAAGGGCCGAATTCCTCACCAAACCAGAATGACCCATCGCTATCCACAACGATGGATTCCGGATCAATGTCTGCCCCGGTAAGCAGGCGCTTGGCGGTGATCAGCGGATCGACTGCAACGGTCTGGCCAGTTGTTGCGGTCGAGGTGGTGGTGCCAGGATAGTTTGTGCCATCAGCCACCAGACTGAAGCCCAGTTTCTTGTTGGGATCACTCAGGCGGATGAAGCTGGCGGAGGTGAATGAAGACAAGGCTGCGCCGGTGGAGAAATCAACGGGCGTCACGCTGCCGTTACTCCAGTCGGGTTTGATCGCATACACATGCAATAGTGCATCCGGAGAAGAGGCTTTACTGCCAAATCCGTTGTCCTGCATGATGTAATAGGTGCCGTCCACCGGTCCTTTGGCAAGGGCTGAAATTCCCTCGACAGGCTGTTTGTTGGAGAAGGGCAGTGTGTAGCCGTAAGTGCTGGTGGCGGTGCTCAGGTCTCCACCACTGATGAATTGGCCGGAGCTTGGGCCTGCGACGTAGGTGTCACGGGGAATATTGGTGTAGCCAACGAGAGTGGGCGCACTGACTGCGCTGGAACTTGAACTACTGGAGGCTGAATTGGAAGAACCTGCGCTGCCTGTCGTAGAAGCAGAGTCTTGAGAATCTGTTCCTCCGCAACCAGCCAGGCCGAAAGCCCCCATCCCCGAGAGGAGCCAGATCAGGCTCTGTGTGAGTAGTTTTCGGCCGAAAGAGTGTCGGTCCACCCGCTTGTCCCCAAGTTCCGCGTGCATGCTGCTGCGCCTTTCAAAAAATACATATTCTGAAAGGCGCAGATGACATACAGACTACATGGCGGCGGGATTCGTCAGTTTTACTTTACGCAGTCTACGCAATAGTAGGTGCGGCCATCGCGCTGCTCCTTGACCAGCCCGTGAATGTCAGTTTCGAAGCCGGGGAACTGCTCGTTGAACTCGCGGGCGAATTTGAGATAGTCCACGATTGTCTTGTTGAAGCGTTCGCCCGGAATCAGCAGCGGGATGCCCGGAGGATAAGGCGTCACCAGCATGGCGGTAACGCGGCCTTCCAGGTCATCAATCGCCACGCGTTCGATCTCGCGGTGCGCCATCTTTGACCACGCATCTGCCGGGCGCATGGCGGGTTCCATATCCGAGAGATACATTTCGGTGGTCAGGCGCGCCACATCGCGATCTTTGTACACTGTGTGGATCTGCTGGCAAAGATCGCGCAACCCCAGCTTTTCATAGCGCGGATGCTTGCCGATGAA
Organism: Rhodocyclaceae bacterium UBA1310; assembly: GCA_002307175.1. Lineage (GTDB taxonomy): Bacteria > Pseudomonadota > Gammaproteobacteria > Burkholderiales > Rhodocyclaceae > Uliginosibacterium. The sequence goes on along the minus strand of DBTS01000140.1, from coordinate 20,306 downwards.
TTCCGGCATCAGGCGCCACATCGGATGGTTCTGGTCGTAGGCATCCTTGAACTGCTGCAGTTCGGTCACCAGTGTGTTCCAGCGGCCCTTGGTGATGCCGATCGTGAACATAATGAAGAATGAATACAGGCCGCACTTCTCGACGATGATGCCGTGTTCGGCCAGATACTTCGTGAGCAGGTTGGCAGGGATGCCGGAGGAGGCAAATTCGCCGTCCACATTCATCCCCGGGGTGATCACGGTGGCCTTGATCGGGTCGAGCATGTTGAAGCCTTCGGCGAGATTGCCGAAGCCATGCCAGTGGTCATTGGCCTTGAGCATCCAGTCTTCGCGCACGCCCATACCTTCGGCAGCGAGGTAATCCGGGCCCCAGACCTTGAACCACCAGTCGGCGCCCCAGTCTTCATCCACCTTGCGCATGGCACGGCGGAACTCCATCGCTTCGGCGATGGACTCCTCGACCAGTGCAGTGCCTCCCGGAGGCTCCATCATCGCAGCCGCCACATCGCAGGAAGCAATGATCGAATACTGCGGGCTGGTAGAGGTGTGCATCAGATAGGCCTCGTTGAAGAGATCCTTGTCGAGCTTGCGGGTCTCGGAATCCTGCACGAGGATCTGGGAAGCCTGCGAGAGGCCTGCCAGCAGCTTGTGCGTGGATTGCGTGGCAAAGATCATGGATTCCTTGCATGGTGCGCGGTTTTCGCCGATGGCGTGGTAGTCGCCATAGAAATCATGGAATGCTGCGTGCGGCAGCCAGGCTTCGTCGAAGTGCAGGGTGTCGATTTTGCCGTCAAGTTCTTCCTTGATTTCTTCCACGTTGTACAGAACACCGTCATAGGTGCTCTGGGTGATCGTGAGCACCCGCGGGCGGACGTTTTTGTCAGTCACAAACGGATTTCTGGCGATCTTCTTCTGAATGTTTTCCCACAGGAATTCGCTGCGCGGGATTGGCCCGATGATGCCAAAATGGTTGCGCGTGGGCATCAGGAACACCGGGATGGCGCCGGTCATGATGATCGAGTGGAGAATGGACTTGTGGCAGTTACGGTCCACCACCACCACGTCGCCCGGCGCAACGGTGGAGTTCCAGACGATTTTGTTCGAGGTCGAAGTGCCGTTGGTGACGAAGAACAGATGGTCCGCATGGAAAATGCGTGCAGCATTGCGTTCCGAGGCTGCCACAGGGCCGGTGTGGTCGAGCAACTGACCGAGTTCATCAACGGCATTGCAGACGTCGGCGCGCAGCATGTTCTCGCCAAAGAACTGGTGGAACATCTGCCCCACCGGGCTCTTCAGGAACGCCACGCCACCCGAGTGGCCCGGGCAGTGCCAGGAATACGAGCCATCTGCGGCGTAGTGCGTAAGGGCGCGGAAAAACGGCGGGGCGAGGCTTTCCAGGTAATCCTTGGCTTCGCGGATAACGTAGCGCGCGATGAATTCCGGGGTATCTTCGAACATGTGGATGAAACCGTGCAGTTCGCGCAGCACATCGTTGGGGATGTGGCGGGAAGTGCGTGTTTCGCCGTACAGGAAGATCGGGATTTCGGAATTGCGGCAGCGGATTTCGTCGACGAAGGCACGCAGTTCGGCGATTGTGTCGTCGGCTTCTTCGCTGGTGAAGTCATCATCGTCGATGGAGAGGATGAAGCCCGAGGCACGGCTTTGCTGCTGGGCGAAAGACGCCAGATCCCCGTAACTCGTGACGCCCATGACTTCCATACCCTCGGCCTCCAGGGCATTGACGAGCGCCCGGATGCCGAATCCGCTGGTGTTCTCCGAGCGGAAGTCTTCGTCGATGATGATGATAGGAAAGTGGAAGCGCATGGCATTTCCTGTCTGTCAGATAGTGGCTGCACCCATCATGAGGCAGCGTGGTTACAGTTGCTTGTGCGTGACGGGCTGTGACGGCACGCGGCCCAAAGAATGCAAAAGGCCGCGAAGCGGTGTGCTTGTGGCGGCCCGAAAATCGTGCAGATCTGGTCGATAGGCGATGGTCACTATATTTTGGGCAAGGTCACGCCGACCTGCCCCTGATACTTGCCGCCACGATCCCGGTATGAAGTTTCGCAGACTTCATCGGATTCGAAGAACAATACCTGTGCACAGCCCTCTCCTGCATAGATCTTGGCGGGCAGAGGGGTGGTATTCGAGAATTCGAGCGTGACGTAGCCTTCCCATTCCGGCTCGAAGGGCGTGACGTTGACGATGATGCCGCAACGCGCATAGGTACTCTTGCCCAGGCACACGGTCAGCACCGAGCGGGGAATGCGGAAATACTCGACGGTCCGTGCCAGCGCAAACGAATTCGGCGGAATCAGGCAGTAATCCCCCTCGATTTCGACAAACGACTTCGGATCGAAGGCCTTGGGGTCCACGATGGTCGAGTTGATGTTCGTGAATACCTTGAATTCGCGGGCGCAACGGATGTCGTAGCCATAGCTCGAGGTGCCGTAAGAAACAATCTTCTGACCATTGGTTTCGCGCACCAGACCGGGCTCGAAGGGCTCGATCATGCCATGTTTTTCCGCCATTTCGCGGATCCATCTGTCTGACTTGATACTCACGGGAATAGTCTTGTAATTGGGGGTACTGGAAGCGCGCATTCTAAGGGCATTGGCGCAAAGGTGGGGGCTTTTTTTCGGCTTTTTTCCAACACTTTGTTGCAGGGCTGGTTTCTACTGCTTTTCCAGGCGTAAATCACTGAAATCAAGGTGATGCATCAGTTCCCTGATGATCAGCAGCGTGGCAGCAAAATGGGCGTCCGGTGGGAGTGGGTCCAGACTCAGGGGGCGGCCTTCGCTGAGTGCGGCAAGGCGCGAAAAGCCAGCTTCAATGTTGTCTCGGGGAAACGCTTCGGTATCTGCCGGCAGCGCCAGAAAGGCTGTCAGACCATGCAGAGCATCCACAGGGGCGCCCAGACTGCCGCCGCCGATGTGGCCGTAGGCAGGGTGCAGACTGTCTTCCACGTCCTGGATGGCATACTCAAGCTCCGTCGGTGTGGGCGGCGAATGCCGGAAGTACTGTCGGGTGATACGTTCCGGTTTGAGCTGCGCAATGATCGTGGTGCTGCCTTGCGACAGCTGCAGGGTGTCTTCCGCAAACGTCAGATGGGTGGTGTGTCCGGCAGGCTGGCTCATGATGGTTCCCTCAACAGTGCATCGGATTGGCCTTTGTGCATGCAGTGGAGTTGCGTACGCAAGGTGAGATGCGGTGTGGTGACTGTAAGTCTGCGCCGTTGCCGGGATAAATGATTTGTTTTGTAAATGATTATTGCTAAATTTGGGATTGTTCCTCTAACTACTTCTGCTGCTGCAGCCAAGCGATCAGTGTATTGATTTCAGCAGGGGAGGGGTGCAGCAGCATGCGCATCTTGGTACCCGGTACGTCCGTTTTCGGCGCGGCAAGATAGCGGGCCAGCCTGTCCGGCGTCCACACAATGTGCGACGCCTTCATGGCATCCGAATAGCTGTAGTTGGGGACGCTTGCAGCCGGGCGACCGACCAGGCCATGCAGACTTGGGCCGCGTTTGTTCTTGCCGGCTTCCACCGAATGACAGTCCGAGCAGGCATTTGTGAAGAGTTTCTCTCCCGGCGCACCGGTATCCCCTGCCTGGGCGAGGGGCGTACCGGCCAGCGCCAGAAGCAGAGTGGCGCAGCCAATGGCTGGCAGGCGCATGGCTCAGTCCTTGTTGACCACGATCGTTGGCACCCGCAGGCGCATGTCGCGCTGCTTCTCGGCGATGCTGATGGCCACGCGGCGGGCGATGCCGAGATAAGCCTGGGTCAGTTGGCCTTCCGGCTCGGCCACAACCGTGGGTTTGCCGGCATCTGTCTGGGTACGGATACGGATGTCCAGTGGCAAGTCTCCCAGGAAGGGTACGCCGTACTCCTGACACATTGATTCGCCACCGCCCGCGCCGAAGATATGCTCGGCGTGGCCGCAGTTCGAACAGATGTGGATGCTCATGTTTTCGATGATGCCGAGGATGGGGATGCCCACCTTTTCGAACATCTTCAAGCCCTTGCGGGCGTCCAGCAGAGCGATGTCCTGCGGTGTGGTGACGATGACCGCTCCGGTCACGGGAACGCTCTGTGCCAGGGTGAGCTGGATGTCGCCAGTCCCGGGAGGCATGTCAATGACAAGGTAATCAAGGTTCTTCCATTGTGTGTCGAATAGCAGCTGACGCAGTGCCTGTGTTACCAGCGGGCCACGCCACACCATGGGTTGTTCGGGGTCAATCAGGAAGCCAATCGAATTGGCCTGCAGGCCGTAGGCCTCAAGCGGCTGCATGGTCTTGCCATCAGTCGATTCCGGCTGCGCTTCCGCGATGCCCAGCATCTGGGGCTGGCTGGGGCCATAAATGTCTGCGTCCAGAATGCCCACCCGTGCACCTTCGTGGGACAGCGCAAGGGCCAGATTCACCGCAGTGGTGCTCTTGCCTACGCCACCCTTGCCAGATGAGACGGCGATGATATTTTTTACCCCCGGCAACAGGGGCACATTGCCCTGAACGGTGTGCGCAACGATCTTGCTCGTGACTGACACTTCCACCCGTTTCACGTCTGGCAGTGCGCTGAGCGCCGCAGTGACCTGCGCCTGAATCGGCGCTACCTGGGTGGCTGCCGGGTAACCAAGCTCGATGGCGATGCTTGCCAGTCCATCCGCAGCGAGGCTTGCCGTGCGCACAGCCTTGGCGGAGGCATAGGATTTGCTCGTATTCGGATCAGTCAGTTCGCCAACAAAGGCGAGGAGTTGGGAGTCAGTTGTTGACATGGGGATTTGAATACTTGATTAGTTTTGTCAAGTTTATCATGGCTCCCAAAGTCGTGTCGGATTTTTGATGCCCGACATTATGGTGAACCCGAGGCAAAACTGAGTTCTTCTTGTTGTTCTGCATGGCGCCGTCTATGCAGAAAGTGGGAGCAGAGCGGGAGAGTGGCATGGAACATCGCGCAGTTTGGTCAGGTGAGGCAATTATCGCGGGCGCAATGCCGGTAGGCGATAGCGTGTGTGATCCTTCACAGTTGCTTGCAGAAGGCTCCGTGGCGCCATTTTTCAGTCTGCCCACGCCAGATATGGAGACTTTTTCACTGGAGTCTGCGCTGGCCGAAAAAGTGGTGATTCTGTATTTCTATCCCCGTGATGCCATGCCTTCGAGTATCCGCCAGACGATCTCTTTTTCCGATCACGATCAGGATTTTGAGCGCCTGGGGGCTGTGGTGGTGGGCATCAGCATGGATGATTGCCTGGCACACGCTGATTTCCGTGATGAGCACGGGATTGCCATCGAGTTGCTGGCAGATCCGGAGGGCGAGGTCTGCCGTCGGTACGGTGTCTGGCAGGAACGATTGGTGAATGGAATGAACCGACCAACGGTGTTACGCAGCACTTTTGTGATCGGAAATGATGGTTTGGTGCTTCTGGCAGATTACAATATCGATGTACGCAGCGATCACACCGCAAGGTTGCTAGAGCTGCTCAAATCAACTTCAGCCGGGAGTAAGAATGGAAATCGTCAAGAACGCGGTGGTCACGCTTGAGTGCAAGGTAAGCGATCCAGATGGCAACGTAGTGGATGATGGCACCACGCCGCTTGTTTATCTGCACGGCGGCTACGATGCGATCTTTCCCCTGCTTGAAGAAAAGCTGCATGGTCTGAAAGAAGGCGAAAAGCTCAACATCAAGCTGCAGCCTGATGAAGCCTTTGGTGATTATGACGAAAGTCTGGTGCTGGTGGAGGAGCGTGAATTGTTCCCCTCCAATGTCGAAGTCGGCATGGCTTTCGAACGAGTGGGTGATGACGGCGAAGACGACATGACCTTCCGCGTTACCGATGTGGCGGACAAAAAGGTTGTCGTCGACGGCAATCATCCCCTGGCTGGTATGGCGCTGATTTTCGACATCCTCGTGAAGGAAGTGCGCATGGCCAGCGCCGAGGAACTCGAGCATGGTCACGTGCATGGCCCGCACGGCCATCACCACCACTGATACTCTGCGCGCCCAGGCGCGTGGCGGATGAAAAACAGGCCCTTGGTGGCCTGTTTTTGTTTGTGCTGAAGGATTTTGGAGGCATTCATGTTCGCACAGACCACGGCTTTGGGGCTCGCCCAGTCATTCGCGATTGCCTTGTTGATTGGTGCTCTGCTTGGCATCGAGCGGGAAAAGAAAAAAGAATCCTCGCATCACCCCTCGTTTGCAGGAGTGCGCACCTTCATGCTGCTGGCCGAAGCTGGGGCTCTCTCTGCGTGGCTGGCACAGCAGATGGCCATGCCGCTGATCTTTGGCGTCTTGCTCGGCGGGATGCTGGTGCTGATTGCGGTGGCCTATGTGCTTGAAAAACGCACGGATGCCACTGCCGTCGGATTAACCACTGCACTTGCTGGCGTTACTGTTTTTCTTCTGGGGGCGGCGGTGATGTTTGGCTATGCCGGAGTAGCCGTCGGGCTTGCCGTGTTCAATACCTCGGTCCTGGCATTCAAGGACCCCCTGCATGGCGCAATCCAGAAACTGGGCCAGGAAGATATCTTTGCCGGGCTTAAGCTGCTTATCGCCAGCTTCATTGTATTGCCGCTATTGCCACACAAGGCCGTCGATCCCTGGGGGGTTCTGAATCCCTATCAGTTATGGTTGTTGGTGGTGCTGATATCAGCGCTGTCACTGGTGGGCTATGTGGCGATCCGCTCACTTGGCAGTGCGCGTGGCGTGGCCGTAACAGGGATCTCTGGAGGGCTGGTGTCATCCACGGCGGTCACCCTGTCCATGGCGCGAGAGAGTCGCACCGGGGCGTCGGTCGGCGTACGCGACGATGCCTATGCAGCAGGCATCCTGATGGCCTGGGTGGTAATGTTCCTGCGTGTCGGCGGGATGGTTCTGCTCCTCAATCCGGCGCTCTTTCTGCCCATGGTATGGCCGTACGCCACGATGCTGTTCATCAACCTTGGTTTTGCTGTCGTCTACTACCTGCGCAGCCTGCGGGAAGCAAGCCCCGACCCGGTAGGTGCAGTCAGTCTGAAAAACCCCTTCAGTCTCTGGTCAGCCACGAAATTCGGGCTGCTCTTTGCTGCGGTGTTGCTGATGGTCGAACTGGCCAAACGCGTACTGCCGGTAGCCGGGCTGGTGTATGTGGCAGTGCTGGCAGGCACTACGGATGTGGATGCAATCACGCTGGCAATGACCAGTCAGGCGGGTGGATCGGTGCCTTTCGCCCCGGCGGCTCAGGCGGTTGTCGTTTGCGTGCTCTCAAACACCGTGATCAAGGCCGCCCTGGCGGGTGTGCTGGGGAGCCCGGGGCTGGGCAGACGCATCCTGTCGGCCACCTGCTGCATGCTGGTGCTGGGCGTGATGGCCATGGTACTGGCCTAGGGCCAGGGGAAGCATTCAATCCCTTTCGAGAAGTGAACTACAAAAAGAGGTTTGACTTTCGTCTGAATCTTCGCATACAATTCTTCTCCCTCGGGGCGTAGCGCAGTCCGGTAGCGCGCTTGCTTTGGGAGCAAGATGTCGGAGGTTCGAATCCTCTCGCCCCGACCAGCTTCCCTTGCCAAGCGCATGGGGAAGGTGCCCGGGGAACTGCTCGACAAGGAACTGCCCGTAGCTCAACTGGATAGAGCAACGGCCTTCTAAGCCGTAGGTTAGGGGTTCGATTCCCTTCGGGCAGGCCAGAAAAGATGTTATAGTAGCAAACGTATCAATGGCGGCATTAGCTCAGTAGGTAGAGCACTGGATTGTGATTCCAGTTGTCACCGGTTCGATCCCGGTATGCCGCCCCACAGAATTCATAAAGAAAGCTCTGATTTATCAGGGCTTTTTTTATTTCTGCTTTTCCTGTATTTCCCGTTTCTGGTTCGCAAAAGGGCATTTGGTTCGCAAAAGCCCTAATCAACGGGTTTTACGAGCTTGCCACGGCGTTGCCTTGTGTAGTGCTCCGTCATGTCTGCCCGACGGTGGCCGAGCAATCCCTGAGCAGCATCCAATCCCTCCGCTTCCCGCTTGTCCGTACCAGATTTTGCCCGGATGTCGCGGAGCTGGATCAGCCCGATGCGAGACGCCAGTTCCGGGTTCTTAGTCTTCGCGGCATCGCGGGCCTTGTCGAAGCGATAGCGCATTTTGTCCTTGGTCATTGGCTGCCCGTCCTCGTCCACGAGTAGCGATGCCGAAACCACTTTCCCACCTGCTCGTATCATTTCCTTGCGCTGATCCATCTTCGCGAGCAGCTCGGCGAGGCGCCCCTCAATCGCGACACGCAGTTTCGTGCCTGTCTTCGATTGCTGAACGCGCAGTGCATCGCCACGTGCCGCCACGTTTTCCAGGCGGCGCAGATCCCCAGGGCGTTGCCCGACCAAGTAGGCCAGATCCATGAATTCCTGCAATGGCACGTCCGCCTCCGCGTGGATGGCGTTGAATTCCACGTCCTCCACATAGATATCCCTCCCGCTCTCCCGGTTGCGACGTACTCCCTCACACGGATTTGCCAGATCCGTCAGCCCTCGCGAGCGTGCCCAGTTCCAGGCAACCGAAAGCCACGCAATCTCGCGATTGGCACGCACTGGGGCAGCCTTGCGCCAGTCCAGGTACTGCGAAATATGCACAGGCCGAACGGCTTCCAGAGGAGCAGGGCTCGGGTTGCTGAAGAACGTCGTTAGCTTCGGGAGGCAGTAAGAAATATCTTTCTGCGAGCCGGCCGCTCGGGTCAGCAGCGTCTCAGTGGACCACCGGGTTAGAAGTTCCGGCACTGTTACCGCAGGTGCAGTTGCTGTCACCACCAGATCAGCGTACTTCCGCAGTGCCTCGATGTAGTTGTTGCCCAACGGAACCTCGGGGCGTTTCCCATCAGCCCGTTTGCCAAGGTCCAGGTAATACCAAGTCGAGCCGTTTCTCTTCACGCGTGCGCGCATGCCTTTTGGCAGATTCTTATGCTTGTATGCTGTGCGACCCATGCTCACCTCAATGCCGGAGACCAGGAGTTTGGCGCTGATGGTGTGCTTGGCGTTGCATCAATCGCAGACCGAGATACCACAGGGCAACCGATCGCATTCACCCAGAACGGCACCCGCATCATCCGCAGCGCACTGATCTGATGCTTCTTTGACTTCCGCCCGGTGAGCACTTCCAGCTCCTCCGGCGACAGGAATGTATTGCTACTCATACAGAATCCCCCAGCCCTCAATCAATCACGTCATAGCCGTCATAATCCGCATCAGTCGGCCATTGCACGCGCTCCAGCGCCTGCAAGGCTTCATTGATACGGTCCCTGGCGGTAGCGAATTTAGCCCGCACGCTGGCCGGATCTGAATACACGCCATACCAGTTCACCGACACATCGCCGGTCAGCGCCTTAAATGCGGCCTCCCATGCCGCATCCACCTCCTGGCATCCGTGCTCAGCAGCGGTCACCTTTTGTCTTGCCTGTTCTTTTGTCATCACGTCCGCCCTTTCAGGTTGGAGCGGTAGGCGGCGAGGGCTTCAAGCACGGTTTCTGCCATCGCCCTATAGGACATCGCCGCGTATCCAGATTCGTCGGCTTTCATTAGCGCGTTGGCGATATAACTCGCGTCAGGCAGCGCCTCGGCGTAGTCGGGCCGGTCAAGCGCGGCGCGAGCCTGCCATGCTTCCCATGCAGCAACCTCTCCGATTACTTGGCCTACAGAGGGCCACCATTTCTCAAATTCCTTGCGTTCACCTGTTTGCATCACACGCCCTTTCCCTCTACAGGTGGTTTCAGGAGAGGCATCCAGTGCGATGGCGGAAAGCTTCTGTACCATTTCACGCCGTACACCGCCTCACCGTCACCACTCCAGTAAGGATTCGGCTTGTTGTTGAACGCCTGCACTTCCCAGCGGCCAAATTCCTGATGCGGCGCCTCACCGAACACGGGAAAGTAAAGCAGTATCCTGGTGCCATCCTTCGGCGCCGTCTCTATCGGTTGCCAGTTCTTGCTCACTCCACAATCTCCCAAAACAAAAACCCGCGCCGCTGCGTGCGCCGGAAATACAGCGCCAGCCCCAGATACGCGGCATTCGCCAGCGTCACCAGCACCGCGCAGGTGCCCGACAGGCTCTGCCCCAGCGCCGGGTAGTAGTGCAGGTTCCACACCCCCCACAGCGTGAAGAACAGCACCGACAGCAGCGACACCCCGCGCACGCAGCGTTCCTTCAGCAGCACCCGGCAATGGTTCGCCACCATCAGCGCCGCCAGCCCCTCAAACATCGCATTCACCACATCCGCTTCCATATCAGCCTCCGCATTTCACAAAAATTGCCACTACTGTGTATAAACACAGTCCTATCACGCTCACCGCACTCACCTCATTTACCAACCCAGCCATACATGTGCATCACATGTGCGCGGGCTTCGCCGTGCCCAGGCCTAAACGCGCCGCTGCAAACCGGCTTCGCGGCACAAAAAATCGGCTTCTTCGCCGAATCCATCCCACTCGCCAGCCGGCTCGATAACGATTTCATCCGCAAAATCTCCTCCCACAGTGCTGCCAGCGGCCCCCGAAGCGAGGGGGTCCGTACAGTTATTGACACGAGTCCAAGGAACGTCAAAACCCTTCACCCCAACATCAAAACCGCCCAGGCTCTCGCCTGCGGCCACAGCCTGCTGCCATTCCACCGGCGTATCACCCTGGCCCTGTGGCAGGCGCCATGCCGTTGCCGTATCCCCGATCAGGCGCTGCCCGGCTGATGCCTTCCGCTCCGGCTGGCGGATCACCGCCCAACGGATAAAGCGCGTCACCACCGCTCGCGCCTTGCGCTGGTCGCGCACGCCAAACACCGCCGGCCCCGGCATATCTCCGTAGCGGCCAGGGTGGGCAGGTTCTGGGCACTGGTTCGCACCATCCCAGGCTTCCCCCTCGCGGGTCTTTGCCAGCGTCAGCGCCAGATCCGCACGCTTCACGGTTGGCCCACCCTGCACGCGGAGGTAATCGCTCCAGGCGCCCGCATCCGCAGCAGCGCGGGCAGCTTCCAGCGTCTCGGTGGCCTCGGCATCGGCTTCCCGCAGCCGGCGCAGCTCGCGCCACACGCCCACCGGCGCCCCGCCAATCTGCTGAAACTGGCGGATGCCATGCGCAGTGGCCCAGGCCTCGATGCGCGCCGCGCCCTCGATGGCATCCTGCCCGTACAGATCAAGCTGCACCTGATACCCATCGATGTTCTTGCTGATGTACTTCGCGATGTACCCGGCAGCACTCTTCGTCGCGCTCATCTCCACCGCCACAAACTTGCAGCCGTGGCGCTTGCGGTCGATGTCCTCGTTTTCCAGGCGGCGCAAGGCAAGGGCATGCGCATGCTCGGCACGGGCCACCTGCAGCCGGGCCAGCTTCGCAAAGCCCTGGCGCATGCCCGCCTCGCGGTTCATCCTCGCCTGTTCGGCCACTGTGCGTGGCGCCTCCGGCTGCTCGGCCGCCTCCACGCGCATCGCATAGCGGCGGAACTTCGCCCGAAAACGTGCCACGCACTCCGGCTGCATGAAGAGCAACAGATGCCAGTGCGGGCAGCCATCCTGGTGCGGCTCCGCCACGCGAAAGCCATACACGCGGATGCCCTTGCGGTTCGCCCAGGCGCGGATCAGTTGCCACGTCTTGCACAGCCAGCCCTGCGCCTCGCGGGGCGAGCTGCCATCAAACTTCGCATTCGTGCCGCCGTTCGCATGGAAGCGGCTCGGCGCCGTCAGCGTCACAAACTCCGCCACATGCCCCAGGTCTCGCGCCACCGCCTCAAAGCCGGCCACACGCGTCATCAGCTCGGCACGGCGGATGCGCGGGTTCGCATTGCTGCGCTCAGCCAGATCCGCCAGCGTGAAGACCTCGCCATCCTGATTCACGATCTCCACCGCGCCCAGCGCCTGCGCATTGCGCCGCTTCTGCTGATCGCGGCGACGGCAGGCCACGTTAGAAACGTACTTCTCACCATGCGCATGCACATAGCCCAAGGCGATGGCGTGCTGCTCGATCCGCCGGGCATGCTGGGCGCGCAACTGCCGGCGCCACCACAGCGCATCCTGCATCCGGGCCAGTGCCGGTGCGGCCTCTTCTTCCAAAGCCGCATGCAGTGCTGGCAGGCCCAGCAGTGCGACCAAGGCCACCACTGCTTCCAGGCCGAAGTCCGCCGGTATCCGCACTGCCGGCGGCTCAATGCCACGCGCCCGGCAGAAGCGCTCGGCTGCCGTGTGGCGGGCCAGAATCGAACCATCCGTCACCGCGCCCGCCGTGCGCAGGCAATCATCCGCCAGCGTATTTGCCTTGCTCACAATGTCGTCGTCGGTCGCGGAAATGGGCAGCAGCAGGCCGCTCATGCTCGCGGTTGTCTCGCGCAACCACGTGTTGGCCTCAAACTGGCCGGCCTTCAGCTTTTTGGAATAAACCGTCTTCAGCCGTTCCTGCCACTGCACCGGCGCAAGGTCGAAGTGCTGGCGCAGCCATTCCCGGTCGAACGCTGCCTCGCCGGGCCGTAGCCACCTCCCGTCGAGTGCCTTCAACCATGATTTGGCCGGCTTGAACATGCTTACAGCCCGCCTTCGTCGGCCAGCGCGATCAACCGATCCGCAATCGCCATCGCATCGTGCGCCACCTGAGATTGCCAGCTGCGCTGCGAATACACATTCGGGTTGGCGAGCATGCCGGCAGCAAGGCGCGAAGCCACCGCAAGTCGGCGATTCGCATCAGCAGAGCGTGCAGCGGCCTGCTCGATAGCACGTGGGGCGGGAGCATTCATCGGGTCACCTCAAGCGTGGCGAGGGGTTGGAAAACTGGGAAGGGTTTGGGATTCATCCGCCGGCGGCAGGCCGGGCAGTTCCAACTGATTCGGATCGGGTGGCACAGGCTTGGCACCCGTGGGGGCAAGCGCCTGCTTCCTCAGGCATTGCGGAATCTTCAGGCCGTGCTCAAACGAGCCTTCCCACAAAGAGGCCACAATCTCGCGGTTCACCTTGAAGCGCCCCGGGCACGTCACGCTGGTGCAGTCGATGTACTCCTCGCGCAGCAGGTCCGTCACCCGGCGCGAAGTGCGTATCGTTGTCGGTGCCCCGCAGATCGGGCACCGCAAAGTCATATCCACCGCCACCCAGCGCTGTGCCATGCCTACGCCCTCCGCTTCGCCTGGATCGCTTTGCGCGTGTCGGTCAGCGCGCCCACCGCTTCCGCGATTTCCTTGTCCGCAGCGGCCAGCGTGGCGTCGTTCTCGCCACGGTCCAGCAGATCGGCCACAGCGGCAGCCGCCTCACCGCATTCCTTGCTGATGCAGCGCAGGTACTGCGGCATGCTCGTGTCTCCATCCGGGCCAATGCTCACCTCCACATGCAGCCCCGTGCCCGCCAGCAGCGTATCCACCGCCTGCAGGCGCAGATCCACCGGCAGCGCAGCCAGCACAAAGGTGATGAAGTTCGCCGGCAGCAGGTTCGTATCCTTGGTCTCGTCATCGAGCCAGCGGTACACCCGGTCGGCATTCACGCGCATACGGTCGTAGGTGTCCTGGGTTTCAGGGTTGAACACAATGCCCGTCAGCGCCGGCCCGCCCATCGTGGCATGCCGCTCCACAATGTGCGCCACCGCCGTTTCCCGGCTCCAGCCCTCACGCTTCCTCCACGCATTCACCGCCGTGCGGATCGCCGTAATCAGGGTGTGCGTACCACAACGCATGACGCTGCTATGCATGGCTGGTACCTTTCGCTTCGTCGGCTTCGTACTGCAGACCGATCAACACCAGATGGCGGGCATAGGCACTCAGGGTGAAATTGCAGGCTTCAGCGCGGCGGGCGAATTCCGCCCGCTCTTCCGGCAGCAGCGCCAGCAAAATGCGCGGCGATTGGGTTGCGCCCTGAGGTCCACGGCGACGCGGGGTATGGGATCTGGGAGATACCATGATGTAGGATGTGATTCACTGATTGAACAAACGCATTTTGATAGAAATATTCCACAGTGTCTACATCTAATACAGAAAATTTCCACATACGCATCCGTGAAGAGCTGGATCGCTTGGGCCTCTCTCTGGCCGAAGCGTCGCGCCGTGCGGGAGAAAAAAGCGGACAACGGCTAAGGGATGTTGTTTCTGCGAAGCAGCGTTGCCCCATAGATTTACTGGCGGCGCTTCATGGACTTGGGATGGACGTGGCCTATGTTGTCGCTGGGGGGCACGCTGTTAGCGTGGGGAGCGAGGAAGAGGCTAAATTGCTGGAGGCTTTCCGGCGAACCCCACAGGTGGTGCAGCAGGTTGTGATGGCGGCGCTGGCTGCTGGAGCTGGTGACACTGCTACTGAATCAAATCCGACACATGAAGTCGTACAAGCTTTGCCTGGAGAGAAGGAACTCACGCTGCAAGAGCGCGAAGCTCTGGAACGTAAGGCGGGGATTCAGCACCGTACCCCGTCGAGTCGTCAAAGACAGCGAGAGGGAAAATAAATTCAATACATAACTGATTATCAAGAAATGGCTTTCGAAAGAGTTCTATAAACAAAATTTAATAAAGAAATGGCTTTGAGACTGTTTGTTTTTGTCCCATAGTCTGTTGACTCTCCATGCATTACCAAATGTCTGTTTAATGAATTGAAGTCTTTAGTTCTTTGCTTTTCGGTTTTGTTGATGTTTGTTTTTGTTAAAATTGGCGCAGCTAAGGCCATAGATAGCTTGTTGTGTTCAATATAGTCTAATAGTTTTTGAGAGCAGCTAGGCCTCCCATTGTCAGAGCGAAATACATGCCCGCTTATTAAGTCGTGTGTTATCCCGTCTGTTTGCAAAAAAAATGCCGGGATTGATAAATAGTATTTTCCTGTTTGGTGTGCCTCAAAAGTCTCAATAAAACATTTTTCTCTTTCAGGAAAACGACTGATTAATAAGCGTTCAAGTTCGGTTGTTTCGCATATAAGGTTGTTGAAGTTATTTCCAAAAAATACATCTTTATTTTTGATGCAGGCAATCTCATTAATTTGCTGAAAATCTAAGTCGTCGGGGAATATATACCAGCCTTCCTCTGCTAGCTGCAGCATGCATAGCTCAGTTTGCGGGGTAATCCTTGCAATCCCTTCTTGGAGCTCTCTTTGGTAAGTTATAAGTTGTTTTAGAAGTGTCTCACAAATAACAATTTTATTATGTTGCCCAGACTGATTCATGAGGTGACCTCCAAGAAAGCGCAAAAACGTGGATCAGGATACATATCCACATAACCCAGTAGGCACAAGCAAAATGCCGAAACGAATTCGCCAATCAAAAGCGTGGGGTTAGGACCAGCAGGAAGCCTGGGGTCCAGGAAGCCTG
>DBTS01000140.1:0-4774 GCA_002307175.1 Rhodocyclaceae bacterium UBA1310 | reverse complement strand
CAGGAAGCCTGGGAAGCCTGGGGTCAGGACAAACATTCCAACATTTCGGGGAAACATGAAGCTAGGGCGCGCCCTCACCGTACATCCATCCCACCCAATCCACACAGGCAAAGCACCGAAGGGCAGGTACTAACGCGCGGTTTCTTGCGCTTTTCCCGGTTTTGCCACTTCCGTATTGCGGTAGCATGTGATTCACATGTATCGATGCACAAGGAGTGGGAAATGTCTTCAGGGGTCACGGGCCGGGTAGATCGGGCGGATTATTTCGCATTCGGGGGCAAATCCCGGATGGATCAGGCAGTCAATTCGCTGCTGGGTATTGTGGAAGGCATCTCGCTCGATGGCGTGGTCAATCCGGTGGAGCTCGGGTTCCTGAATACCTGGCTGGCAGAGCACCACCAGTTGGCCGGGCGGCATCCATACTCAGAGCTGATGCCGGTGGTGCAGGAAGCCATCGCGGATGGTGTGCTCACCAATGAAGAGCGTCAGGATATCCGCTGGCTGTGCGAGCGCCTGCGCTCCACGCAGTATTACGACGAAATCACCGCCGATCTGCAACGCCTGCATGCCGTGGTGGGCGGCATCGCCGCCGATGGCAAGATCACTGTGGAAGAGTTGAACGGCCTATCCGATTGGCTGGCCGATCACGATCACCTGCAGCGCTGCTGGCCCTATGACGAAGTTGGCAGCCTCGTCACCACCGTACTGGCCGATGGCATCGTCAGCCCGGATGAACACAAGATGCTCCAGGGCTTCTTCTCCGAATTCACCGCCGTGCTGGACGACCGCACCATCACATCCCCGAAGGTGCTGGCCGAAGGCAAGATCGCCGGCCTCTGCGCCGTGTGCCCCGAGATCACCTTCCAAAACGCTACCTTCTGCTTTACCGGCGCATCCACGCGCTACACCCGCACCAAATTCTCCGAAGTGATCCGCGCCGCTGGCGGCACCCCGATTGATTCCGTGCGGCAGGATCTGGACTACCTTGTGATTGGTGCGGATGGCAATCCGTGCTGGGCCTATGCTTGCTATGGCCGAAAGGTGGAAAAGGCTGTTGAGATGCGCAAGCAGGGAAGCCGGTTATTGATTGTGCATGAGAATGATGTGCATGACAAGTTGTCTGATATAGGCCTTTAATGGTTGCACCTAACCGGGTATTGCTAGTTCCACCAGAGGCCTGAAAACGTTAATAACGTTGCCAATTATCAACAAGCCACTGCCATACGTTGCTATGGCTACGAATGTTTCCTGGAAGAGCCGTTTTGATCATTCTCTCCGCCTTCAAGGCAGGCTCTTTTGTTGTCCAATTGCTTGCTTGTGCGAGGCGATTGATAAAGGCAAGAACTTCATATCCTTCCGAGCGATTCAGAAGGGTACTGTCCGGAATTCCGGTAATTCTTGCATCATCAGGTGCAATCGCGGTCCACGAATAGTCGGATTTGAGATCAGTTTTGCTTAAGAGTGCCATGACTCCTCCCGAGATGAGTTAGTTGTTGAAAAACGCGGGGTCAAGACTAGATGGTCATCAAGTCTCACATTCCAATATCTCCCCCGCCTCAACTTCACTTTATTCTCATTCATAGTGCATGGAAAGCCCTTTAGCATTAGCCGATCCTGTCGGCATAAAAAAGCCCGCACATGGCGGGCTCTCGTTGAGAAAACGTGGTGTCAGGACACACATCCCTTTGGGATGATCCATACCGGAGTCTAGCTAGCAATCGCATGCCTGCGCGGGCTTCCATACGAGCGCTCAGGCAGAGCTTATGGTTGCAGCGAAAGGAAGAGTGATGCTCTCAATCAACGATCATCTGGATATCTGCAAATGCTTCAAGACTTTTCGATGTCAAGAACTGTCGATCAAGCACAGTGATGAGAATCAAACAAAAGGAGGTTCCCAAACTAGTAAAGGCCTATTTTTTGATTGGAGACAAAACAGCAAAGGCTTATTTAAATATTTATGATATTAGTAAGTATCTTTATAACTTATCAGAAGGCTAATTTTTGAATTAACAGCCTTTTCTCTGTTGTGATCATTGTCGCAAGAGTTTAATACAGCATAATCCCAATCTCTGTGAGCAGAAAACAATTCCAGTTTTTTGGCTATATAACACTTAAGCTCTTTAGGGCAATTCAAAATCTCGTCCAAAAGCTCCCTTCTTCCATCTACTACTTTCAAAATATCCTCAATATCTTGACTCATTAAAGGGTCGTTTTTTCCTCTGGATTCATAGGCGGCCAATTTTGTTGCAACAAAATATTCCGGCTTTACTATGTTTATAACATCCCCTGTAGATAATTTATACTTAATGGAATTTTTTAGAGCTTCGGAATACCAGATATTTGTAAAACCTAAAATCTCTTCATCTGTCGGCATAAAATCAACGCGAAGATCTCTATATTTCATCGCACAAATAGGAGCCTCTTCACCTATGGGCATATCTCTAAAGCCGAGACTACGAAGGGTGTCCTGTAAAGAGTACCACGACATCTTTCCAGTTATATTTATAATTAAATCAACATCTTCCGTATGTCTAACCTGCTCCAAGGCAAATGCGTCTGTCACAAAAAGGCTCGTTGTGCATCCGCCAACGAAAGCTACTTGATTACAGAGGTCACTTCCAATAGCTCGAGCAACGCTGGCAATCATTGATTCGTGTTCTTCTTTTTTCACAAATCACCTCTTAATAATTTCGAGAGCATTTCTGATGCAAGTTTTATTTCTCTCGCCTTCCCCATTCTTAACGAATCTATCAAGGACATATATTTATACAAATCCGGATCTTTTTTCGAAGCACTCGGCACCGTATGGTAAATAGGCAATATTTGAACCCCCATAGTGCTCCCTTGGGGATCTGACCATACAGGAGGATGCCCTCCCCCTGTATGCAAAACACCTTCAAAAATAGGTGCAGTTATCCCTGTCTCCATTCCACGGCATACCCCCCCAAGAGTGACAGGGAATACATATTTTAGGCCGTACACGGAAAACTCTTCTAATGCTCTAGTATTTACCTTAGGCAATTGCGTAGACAATGAAATTGTTAATAACTGCGCTGTATGGCAACGGCGAAGTGCATTACTTACTTCTGATTTTCCGACACCAATTTTGTCCGAAATGTTTCGGATACTGTATGCGTTTCGCCTGTAGATTTCACTAAATTCATGCGCGGCTACCATCCGACGCTCTGCTTGCTCAAGGCAAACAAGCTTGTACAGAAGAAGGATGTCTTGTCCTTTCATGCTCAACTCCGTCCGGTAAATGCAGTTCAACCGTTTTGTAGCGATGATCATTGTCGCTAGGGCGATGGCCATGGTTATCGCCATGACAGTGCACACCACCTTTTAGCGCAGCGTCCATTGTCCATGGACAGTGGACATTCTTTTTCCGTCTTGTCGGGAGTGTCAAGAAAAAAATTTTTATTTTCTGTTGCAGAGGAACATTGTCCACAATCCATGGAATGTGGACATTCTTTTTTTTGTTTTCTAGAAAGAGCAAGAAAATTTACGTATTTTTTCTAACGTAAGATATCCACTACGTCTCCCAAGTGCGTTGTCGTACCTGCGGCGAAGCGCGAAGCCTAGGGGCCGCAAAGCAACAAGACCGGGGTCAGGACACACATTCCAACATCCAGCCCCTGACCTCAATCCCACAGCAGCGTATCCGCCAACTGGCTGGCTGCCCGGAAAGCCCTCTCGCGGCTGCGCTGCATCTGGCCGAGCTGGCCGAAGTCGGTTGTTCTGTCGTTCCACACTACGGCAAAAACCACGCCCACCGCTCGCCTGTTTGGGTCTTTGGCAAGGGTAAGCAGCGCCATCAAGCCCTCGATGGTGTTGGCGTGGTCGATCTGTTCAATCGGTTGGATGATGTGCATGGGTGCTGCAAAAGGGGTTGGGGCACGAATCAATGCCCGGCGGCAATCTTGGCCTGCAGCAGCGCGAGCGCCCGGCGCTCTTCCTCTTCCGATTGGCCGACCACGAATTTCATACTCGTGCCATCCGCAAAGTAGAGGCAGGCGGCAAAGTTCGGCACCATGCCGCGCCGGGCCTGTTCAAGCATGGCTTCGATGCGTTCGATGGTGTCCTCTGCGCCGGAGGGAAGCGGCTGGTTGTTCTGCTGAGTCATGCGCCGTCAGTGAGTGGGCGGGCTCTCGAC
Source organism: Rhodocyclaceae bacterium UBA1310 (assembly GCA_002307175.1). Lineage (GTDB taxonomy): Bacteria > Pseudomonadota > Gammaproteobacteria > Burkholderiales > Rhodocyclaceae > Uliginosibacterium. Next base: position 621 of record DBTS01000140.1, on the reverse strand, counting down.
GCCAAGAATGGCATTGAGACCGAATTGGTTAAATTGTTTTAATAATTGTAATTCGGTGTTGCGCGGCGCGGTATAGGACTGATGCCCTGCTGCTTGTAGTGCTTTGTCTGGCGGGGAAGGCTGGGGGTGCAGCACAAAAGGTAGCGTCAGGAAGAACATTTAGGCATTCGCCTAACAGGGGAGAAACTGCTATCTGGACTGTTGGCGAGAGAGTAACCATACATGAGGTTCTTTGTGCAATTTGGGTACTCGCAAGCCTTTTTCGCATACGTGTCAAACATGCGACCGCTCTTGCCTATGACCTCACAAAAGGCAACGCAAAGCCAAATATGTCATGTATTTTGTAATTTTTTAATATCAATTAGTATTATCATAATGGCATGTTAATACAACTACTCGTGCTATGAAAAACAAAGGTTTTACGCTCATTGAACTAATGATAGTCGTTGCTATTATCGGAATTCTTGCAGCTATTGCCATTCCTCAGTACACGAATTATACGATGCGGGCAAAGGCATCTGAATTACTCGAATTTGCAAGCGACTGCAAGAACAAGGTCACTGAATATTATTCTGCAAATGGGGTATTTCCCACATCAGAGCTGGCTCCGGTCGCTTGGAC
>DBTS01000054.1 GCA_002307175.1 Rhodocyclaceae bacterium UBA1310 | reverse complement strand
GGGCCAGCGCCGCTACGTCGAGACTTTCTCGCCGTATGCGCGGCAGTTCCTCGACCGCATGGACAAGCCGCAGGTAGACGCCATCGAAGGCGTACCACCGGCCATTGCCATCGACCAGAGCAACCAGGTACGCACCTCGCGCTCCACCGTCGGCACGATGACCGAGATTGCCGACTACCTGAAACTGCTCTACGCCCGCGCCAGCACACTGTACTGCAAGGGCTGCGGCGCACTTGTCGAGCGCGAGACGGCACAGACCATCTTCGCCAAGCTCGCAGGGCGCTGCCCGCAGCACGATGATCCGCGTCTGGCCATCGTTGCACCCGTGCCGATTCCAGAGAATTTCACCGCCGCAGAAATGCGCGGCCATCTCGAACGCCAGGGCTTCACCCGCGTCACCGAGCAGGAGGGACGCCTCGCGGTGATCACCGACCGTTTCCGTTTCGGCAACGCCGAACCGGGGCGCGTCAGCGAGGCACTCGAAACAGCACTGCGCCTGGGCAATGGCCGCGTCGAAGTCCATCTGGGTGGCGAGGTCAGCACGGATGATAGCCAGATCTGGCGCTTCTCCGCTGATCTGCATTGTGCCGATTGCGACATCCATTACAGCGAACACGGCCCTTCACACTTCTCGTTCAACTCACCCGTGGGGGCGTGCGACACCTGCCGCGGGTTCGGCCGCGTGATCGGCATTGATCCGGGCCTGATCGTGCCGGATGAATCCAAAAGCCTCGCCGAAGGTGCGGTAAAACCCTGGCAGACCGAGAGCTACAACGAGGCCCAGCGCGAGCTGATCATGATGGCCAAGCGCCGCGGCATTGCCACGGACATTGCCTGGCGTGATCTGCCCGAGGAGCACCGCCAATGGGTAATGGAAGGTGAGCCCGAGTTCAAGACCTGGGAACGTTCCTGGCCCAAATACTGGTACGGCGTCCGGCGCTTCTTCGACTGGCTCGAAACCAAGGCCTACAAGATGCACATCCGCGTGCTCCTGTCGCGGTACCGCGCCTACACGGATTGCCCGGCCTGCCACGGCGCACGCCTGAAATCCGACGCCCTGCTGTGGCGCATCGGTACACTGGAGATGGCGCAGCAGGCCCTTGGCAGCACGCGCAAGCGCTTCCGCCCGATGGGCATCCGCCTGTCGCAGGAAAAGCTGGAAACCCTGCCGGGTCTCTCTATCCACGATGCAATGCAGTTGCCGGTTGAGCGTGCCCGTGATTTCTTCAATGCGCTGAAGGTCGATGGCAGCACGGGAGACGCCGTCACCCTCGTTCTCACGGAGATCCGCACACGCCTGGCCTATCTCTGCGAGGTGGGCCTGGGCTACCTGACCCTGGACCGGCAAAGCCGCACCCTCTCAGGCGGCGAAGTACAGCGCATCAACCTCACCACGGCGCTGGGCACCTCGCTGGTCAACACCCTCTTCGTGCTTGACGAACCTTCGGTGGGCCTGCACCCGCGCGATATCGACCGCATCAACGCGGTGATGCGCCGGCTGCGCAACGCCGGCAATTCGCTGATCGTGGTCGAGCACGACCCGGCTGTCATGCTCAATGCTGACCGCATCATCGATGTCGGCCCCGGACCAGGGGCGGCAGGCGGCGAGATCGTCTTCAACGGCAGCCCACGCGAGCTGCAGGCCCGCAGCGACACCCTGACCGCGCAGTATCTGGGTGGCCACCGTCGCGTGGACGCCGGTATCGAACGGCGCAGCGTCAGCGCCAAGACACCCCGTTTGAAGCTGCTTGGGGCAAGTGCCAACAACCTCAAGAATGTGGACCTCGCCATCCCGCTCGGGCACCTGGTGTGCGTCACCGGGGTTTCCGGCTCGGGCAAATCCACGCTGATCCAGGACATCCTGTGGCCGGCACTGAAAAAGGCCAAGGGCGAAGCCACCGAAACGCCGGGAGCATTCCGCAAGCTGGAAGGTGAAGCGCTGATCGGTGCCGTGGTGATGGTGGACCAGAGCGCCATCGGCAAGACCACACGTTCCAACCCTGCCAGCTATGTCGGCGCCTTTGACGTGATCCGCAAGCGTTTCGCGGCATTGCCTGAAGCCGAACAGCGCGGCTACACGGCAGGCAGCTTCTCCTTCAACTCGGGCAACGGACGCTGCCCGACCTGCGGCGGGAATGGCTTCGAGCACGTCGAGATGCAGTTCCTCTCCGACGTCTATCTGCGCTGCCCGGATTGCAATGGCACGCGTTACCGCCCGGAACTGCTGGAACTCACCCTGCAGGGCAGAGATATTGCCCAGGTACTTGAGCTGACCTGCGCGGAAGCCCTCGAATTCTTCAGCAATGACAAGGAAATTGCGCGCGCAATCCAGCCCCTTGTGGATGTCGGCCTGGATTACCTCACCCTCGGCCAGCCGGTGCCCACGCTCTCGGGCGGCGAAGCCCAGCGCCTCAAGCTCGCGGGCCATCTAGCCGAATATGCCAACCGTAAGGCCTCGAAAAAGCAGGCGGACAAAGAGGGAAGCCTGTTCCTCTTCGACGAACCCACCACGGGGCTGCATTTCTCCGACATTGAAAAGCTTCTGCACGCCCTGCGTGCGCTGGTCGATGCCGGCAACACGGTGCTGGTCGTCGAGCACAACCTGGATGTCATGCAGGCATCCGACTGGCTGATTGATCTCGGCCCCGAAGGCGGCGATGCTGGTGGCGAGATTCTCGTGCAGGGGGCACCAGAGGACATCATGGCCTGCGCCCGCTCTTACACCGGGGTGGCGCTCCATGCGTACCAGCGCAGCAGCGAGGCAGGGGCGTCCATGCCGCTTGAGGTGGCAGAAGCCCCCGCCGGCTATGCCGTGCAGCGCGAATCGGTCATCGATATCGTGAATGCGCGACAGCACAACCTCAAGAACGTCTCACTGCAGATCGCTCACAACCGCTTCACGGTGGTCACCGGGGTCTCCGGCTCGGGGAAATCCACCCTGGCCTTTGACATCCTGTTTGCCGAGGGCCAGCGGCGCTATCTTGAATCGCTCAACGCCTATGCACGCCAGTTCGTGCAACCGGCGGCGAAACCCGATGTGGATGCCATTCACGGCATTCCGCCGACCGTGGCCATCGAGCAGCGTACGAGTCGAGGCGGGCGCAAGAGTACGGTGGGCACGCTCACCGAAGTGCACCACTTCCTGCGCCTGCTCTTTGTGAAGCTCGGCACCCAGCACTGCCCGGACTGCGGCTGTGCCATCGAGCCGCAGAGTGCCGATGCCATCGCGGCACGCCTGCTGCGTGACTACAGGGGCCGCCGCATCGGCTTGCTCGCCCCGCTGGTGGTCAACCGCAAGGGGCTCTACACCGATCTCGCCAAGTGGGCCAAGAGCAAGGGCTACACGCACCTGCGTGTAGATGGCGAATTCCTGCCGGTATCGCCGTGGCCACGCCTGGACCGTTTCAAGGAACACAACATCGAACTGCCGGTGGCAGACGCCGACGTGGCAGCCAGCAACGAAAAGGATATCCGCGCCAAGCTCGACAACGCTCTCCAGATCGGGAAGGGTGTGATCCGCGTGATCACCCCTGAAGGTGATGACAATGTATTTTCCACATTGCGTGCCTGCCCGAGCTGCGGCACAAGCTTCCCGGAAGCGGACCCACGCCTGTTCTCGTACAACTCCAAGCACGGCTGGTGCGAGAGCTGCTGCGGCACCGGCGTGGAGATCCCGAAGTGGATGAAAGACCCGGAAGTGGATGTCGCGGAGATGGAGTTTGCCGGCCTCGACAAGGATGCCGAGGAAGTCGAATGCCATGCCTGCCATGGTCAGCGTCTCAACCCTGTGGCGCTTGCTGTGCGTTACCACGACAAGTCGATTGCCCAGTACAGCCGTTTCTCCGTTGGCGCACTCGCCGACTGGGTCAACCATCTTGAACTGAGTGGCCGTGAAGCCGGTATCGGGCGCGACATCATCAGCGAGCTGCGCCACCGCCTGGGCTTCCTGCGCGATGTGGGCCTCGGCTATCTGGCGCTGGATCGCGGCGCACCGACACTCTCAGGCGGTGAAGCACAGCGCATCCGGCTGGCGGCACAACTTGGCAGCAACCTGCGCGGCGTCTGCTATGTACTCGACGAACCCTCCATCGGTCTCCACCCGCGTGACAATGGCATTCTGCTGGACATGCTCACCGCACTCAGGGACAAGGGCAACACCGTGGTGGTGGTGGAACACGATGAGGAAACCATCCGCCGTGCCGATGAGGTGCTCGACCTCGGCCCAGGCGCCGGTACGCGCGGTGGCAGGCTGGTGGCTCGCGGTACGGCCGCCGAGCTGATTCTCTCGCCCGAATCCGTCACTGGCCGCAGCCTGCGCGAACCCATGCAGCACCCGCTGCATCAGCGCCCGGCACCGACAGCCAAGGATGCTGCCATCACCCTGAGCGGCGGGCACCTGCACAATCTGCACGATGTCGATGTGCGCATCCCGCTGGGCCGCCTGACTGTGGTGACTGGCGTCTCGGGCTCGGGCAAATCGACCCTGGCACGCGATATCCTGCACGCCAACTTGAAGACACTGGTGAACGGTGGTGATGCTGGCAACGATGGCACAGACGCCCCCGCCGCACGAGGCCGGCGCAAGGTCGCCGCGATGCCGCGCAAGCAGGCCCGGGCAGCCGGGCTGCATGGTTGCGCGAGCATCGAGGGCTGGCAGGCGGTGGGCCGTGTGCTGGAAGTCGACCAGACCCCGATCGGCAAGACTCCGCGCAGTTGCCCGGCTACCTATGTGGGCTTCTGGGACGATATCCGCAAACTTTATGCCGGTACCGAAACCGCCAAGCTGCGTGGCTGGACTGCCGCGCGCTTCTCCTTCAATACCGGCGACGGGCGTTGCCCGGCCTGCGAAGGCGCCGGCGAGCAGACGGTGGCCATGAACTTCCTGCCCGATGTGAAGGTGCATTGCGAGGTCTGCGACGGCAAGCGCTTCAACCCCGACACCCTGGGTGCCACCTGGCGCGGCAAGAGCATTGCGGATGTGCTGGCGATGGAGGTGGATGACGCCGTGGAGTTCTTCGCCGCACACCCCAAGATCGCGCATCCGCTGCGCCTGCTGCAGGATGTGGGGCTGGGCTACCTCACCCTCGGCCAGGCTTCGCCCACACTCTCGGGTGGCGAAGCGCAACGCATCAAGCTCGTCACAGAGCTCTCCAAGGTTCGTACCGATCCGGCCATGCGCGCCCCGCGCGCAAAGAACCCGCATACCCTGTATGTGCTCGACGAACCCACCGTAGGCCTGCACATGGCCGACGTGGCGCGCCTCGTCGAGGTGCTGCACCGCCTCGTCGAAGCCGGCAACACGGCACTGGTGATCGAGCACGATCTGGATGTGATCGCCGAGGCGGACTGGCTCATCGACATGGGGCCGGAAGGTGGCGATGCAGGCGGTACCGTGGTTTTCCAGGGCCGCCCGGGGGCCATCCTGAAAACCCGCACGGCGACGGGTGAGGCGCTGCAACGCTTTTTTGAACGCCAGGGGCATTAAAACAGCCATCAGTCAGAAACCAACCAGACCTTCGGGCAAGCCCATTCAGAAAAGGGGCAGAACTCCCGTACCTTCCTTGGCTTTTTGAAGTTTCAGGATGGGCACCTCGCCCATCTGTTCCTTGCCTAGGAGATATCCGTGTTCTGTCCCAAATGTGGTTCTGAAAACGACAACACTGCAGCCCAGTGCAGCAACTGCGGTCAAGCCCTGGGCGGGCAGGCCGGTGCAGCGGCCGCCAACATCCAGAACTATCTGGTACAGGCCATTCTGTCTACGCTGTGCTGCTGCCTGCCTTTCGGCATCGTCGCGATAATTTTTGCCTCGCAGGTCAATACCAAGATCGCCGCAGGCGACATCGCCGGTGCCATGGAAGCCTCGAAGAAGGCCAAGATGTGGTGCTGGGTCAGTCTCGGCTGCGGGCTGGCAGGCATGATCATCTACGCCGTGGGAGTACTTCTGCTGGGTGTAGCACACGGCTGATTCCGGCCTGTCCTGAGACCCGGCGGTGCTGCACTCTCTCGCTCGCTGCCGGCGCCTCTGTTTTATCCTGCGGCCTTATCCGGCATAATCAGCACATCATGACGAATCAGGCCCAACTCGCCAGACCGCGATACCGCTACAAGCCCCTCAACATTCTTGCCGGGGGCATCCTGCTGGCTGGGGCAGGCGTCGGGCTGACAATGCTGTACAAGGTCAATCCGTCCTACTCGCACATCTTCCCGCCCTGCGTCTTTCACGAGCTGACCGGCCTGTACTGCCCCGGTTGTGGCGCCACGCGGGCTGTGCACCATCTGTTGCACGGTGAAATTGCCGCTGCATTCGCGATGAACCCCTTGCTGGTGGTCTCGCTGCCGCTGATCCCGTTATTCTGGAGCCGCCCGCAGCTCATCCGCCGTGCCGACGTGGGGATCGCGATCATGGTCACCGTCATCGCCTATTTCATCCTGCGCAACGTACCGCTGTGGCCATTCACGTTGCTCGCTCCGCACATCATCTGATTTCTTTCCCATTTCTGGAGAAGTTGCAGTGCTTTGCCCAAAATGCGGTACCCAGAACGACGATAATTCCGCCTTCTGCTTTGAATGTGGCCAGAAACTGGCAGTCATCCTGCCTGAGCCCCAGGCGCAGCAGGAAAACACGCCTGAACAAACCACGCCGGAACCATTCACGCCCACGCCGCTGCCGGAGGGAGACGCCCAGAATCCGTATGCCCCTCCTTCCCGGTTTTATCCGGAGGCGGATGCAGCTGCCCACATCCCCAATTATCTGACGCCGGCAATCATCCTCACCGTCATATCCTGCTTCTCGATGTGCTGCAGCTGCTTTGCGCTGCTTGGCGTTCCGTTCGGCATCGTGGCGCTCGTGTATGCCAACAAGGTCAACACCCTCCTTGCCGGAGGCAATTTCGCCCAAGCCCGACAGGCTTCGGACAATGCCAAACTCTGGTGCTGGATCACCGCTGGTGTGCTGATCGTCAGCGTTCTGCTGGGACTGTTGATATTTGGCTTTGCGATGTTTTCATCGATCCTTCAAGACATCAAGCACTGACAAAAAAGGCGCCCTCGGGCGCCTTTTTCTGATCTGCCACCTGATTACTTGATCAGGCGCACAGCGAACGGCACGCGGAAACCGGCGTCACCCTTGGAGGCGGCAACGGCGCCCATGATGCAGAACACCAGATTCACGATCATCAGCACCGGGAACAGGAAAGCACCGATGACGATAAAGGTCAGAATCAGACAGATGATCGAAGCAAAGATTGAAGTAATCGCCCAGTTCAGAGCTTCCTTGGATTGCTCCTGAATATAGGCATCATCCTTCTTCACCAGAAACAGGATCAAGCCCGGCAGAAAACCAAAAAAAATCGAGCCGATCCAGATCAACAGGCCCATGTTGCGTTGGTCGTTGGTCAGAGTCTGTTGCGTCACTGCATTATCCATTTCCACTCCCTTCAGTGAATAGTTACGGCGATGAAGCAGGTCGTGCCGGAACGGTTTGCGCTCCTCCGCATCATGCCTGCGAACTGTAAGGATTCTATTGACATGGCGGCACGAATCAATTCCAGCCGTCTGGATTTTCGGCCTTTTTATGACCATTCAGCGGAAATGACCGAAGATCGGTACCAAAACCTGCCCTTTTAGACAATTGCAGGCCTGCCATGACAATGCCGATCCGGGCAACACAGCGATTGCCAATCCGCTCACACCCGGGCAGCAGGCCCAACAGGGGCCTCTATTGACAAGCCTGCTCGGTATCGCGTTCAATCCTTGGAATTCCGGGCGTGAAGCTGTCAGCAAGACGGATAATCAGCAGCAAAGCCGCAGTTTATAGGGAATGTATTAAGATTTTGTGCCACGCTTGAACCTTGATCACGGCCTCGCAGTAAGATCGGGAACAGCCTCCAAGATCATCAACAGCTTCTGAAGAACATTAGCGCGTGATAGCCTCAACCCCCCGCTCTGCCCGACCGACCTGCCCACTGCATTTATGACCCCGACGCCCATTCCTGCTCTTCGCCATGGCCGGCATTCCGTGCCACGCCCCCGCCGGGTGCCCGCCAAGAACTGTTTCCAATGGCTAATGGCCGGCTGGCACATGTTTACAGCCCAACCTGCCACCTGGATCATGATGACGCTCGGCACCATCATCATCCTCGCGCTCGTATCACTGACCTTCGGGCCGGCCTGGGCTCCCGTGGCCGCCCCTGTCATTTTCACCCTGCTGCTGGGAGGAATGCTCTACGCCGCCAGGGACTATCACATTGGCGGAGAAACCCGCTTCGTCCGCCTGTTCGCAGGTTTCCAGAACAGACTGGGAAGTTTTTCGCTCGTCGGTGTCATCTTTTGCAGCCTGCAGCTTCTGGTTCTGCTGCTGTTCAGTGCCATAGATGGAGACTGGGCTCCCTCGATCCTGGGGCCAAACTTTTCGATGATTGTTAACGCCCTGCTACAGTCGATTGCCGCGCTCATCACCACTTTGGGCGTGCTGTTCCTCACCTGGGCTTTCATGGCGATCACGCTGATCATTTCACCTGCCCTGATCGTCAAGGACAATGCCCCTCCCCTGGAAGCCTTCCTGGCTGCCGCACGGGGCATCATCGTCAATTTCCGGGTCATCCTGCTGCTGGTGGTCGTGCTTTATGCGCTGGCCGGCATTGTTCTGATCACCCTCGGATTTGGGATCTTCATCTACCTGCCCGTGCTGGTGGGTACGCTCCATGCGGCCTGCGAAGACATGTTTCCGAATTCCCCCAAGACTGCGGAGCCGGCGTGATGCGTGAAGGCGTGTTTCCCGCCCGCCAGGGTTTTGTCTGGTTTGTGCGCGGCTTCGCATTGTGGCGCTCGGCTTTCATCCCATTGACTGCCTCGGCCATGACGATGTTCATGTGCATCATGCTGAGCATGCTCATCCCGGTTGCGGACATCTTCGCCTATGCGCTGCTGCAGCCGGCACTCGGGGTGGGGCTGTTCATGTGCTGCCAGGCCATCGCACGCGGCCAGCGCGTCATGCCGGGACTGCTGTTCCGGAATCTGCTCAAGCGTCTGCGCAGCCTGCTGGGCCTCTTTCTGGTGCGCCTGGCCGGAGATTCAGCCTGCTTTTTCCTTGCCGTGCTGATTACGGGTACCAATCTGAACACCATCACGGTACCGGCACAGGTCACAGAGGCGACGGCCTCCGCTTTTGTGAACCAGCTTTTGCCCCTGCTGGGGCTGTTCTTCGTCCTGCGTATCCCGCTGGAAATGGCTATGTGGTTCGCCGCCCCGCTGCGCGCACTGCGCGGCATGCCTATCGGCAAGACCCTGTTTTTCAGCTTTGTGGTGTGCTGGCGCAATCTGCTGCCGCTGTTCTGCTTTCTGTTCGCGTATTTTTCGCTGGCCTGCGTATTGCCAAGCCTGTTGCTGAGCATCATTGCCCTCGTGGCACCGGCACTCGCATCAATGCTGACGGTACCAGTGCTGATGGCACTGACGCCGATTTTCTACGGCGGGTTTTACCAGAGCGCCCGCGACATCTTCGGTGAGTGGCCGGAGGACGCATGAGTGGAGGTCAGGCACTGGGGCTGCTCGGCGGCACCTTTGATCCGATCCATCATGGCCACCTGCGCCTGGGGATAGAAGCACGCCAGCGCCTCGGGCTGGCTGCAATCCGCCTGATTCCGGCGGGTCAGCCGCCCCACCGGGCACGCCCGCAAACCCCGGCAGAACATCGTCTGGCCATGGTTTCCCTGGCTGTTGAGGGAATTCCAGCCTTCGAACTGGATGCCAGTGAGGTGCGCAACCCGCAACCCAGCTATACTGTGGCAACGCTGGAACGCCTGCGCAGCGAAGTTGGCCCGGAACGGCCACTCGTACTGATCCTCGGTGCGGATGCCTT
>DBTS01000114.1:100507-122211 GCA_002307175.1 Rhodocyclaceae bacterium UBA1310 | reverse complement strand
CGCTTGGCCTTCTCGATCACCATTTCGGCCACCTGCACGTGGCGTGTTGCCGGTTCGTCGAAGGTTGAAGCAACCACTTCCCCCTTCACCGAACGCTGCATTTCCGTCACTTCTTCCGGGCGTTCATCGATCAGCAGAACGATCAGCACAGAATCCGGATGGTTTGCCGTGATGGCATGTGCAATATGCTGCAGCATCACCGTTTTGCCGGATTTCGGCGGAGCCACGAGCAGACCGCGCTGGCCCTTGCCGATCGGCGCGATCATGTCGATCACGCGGCTGGTGATGTTCTCTTCGCCGCGCATCTCGCGTTCGAGCTTGTAGACCTTGTCCGGATGCAGCGGCGTGAGGTTTTCGAAGAGAATCTTGTGCTTCGAGGCTTCGGGCGGCTCGCCGTTGATCTTGTCGAGTTTTACCAGGGCAAAATAACGCTCACCATCCTTCGGGGTGCGGATTTCGCCCTCGATGGTGTCGCCCGTATGCAGGTTGAAACGGCGAATCTGCGACGGGGATACATAGATATCATCCGTACCGGCGAGGTAAGAGATGTCCGGTGAGCGGAGAAAGCCGAATCCGTCCGGCAGAATTTCCAGAGCGCCGTCGCCAAAAATCGGCTCACCTTTCTTGGCCCGGTTTTTCAACAGTGCAAAAACGAGTTCCTGCTTGCGCAGGCGGTTGGCGCCCTCAATGTCATTGGCAAGCGCCATCTCCAGAAGCTCGCTGACGTGAAGAGCCTTTAGCTCAGAAAGGTGCATGGACTAACCCTGAATTTAGATATGTTTGCAGATGGAAGAATGTGGTGGTGCCGCTCAGGACTACCTGATTACCGAACAGAAGGGGGTCGCTTCGGAAATGGTGCCGGTGATTCACGCAGCCAGAAAAGGACTCTGGGCAATATCACGTGCTGCGGCTATGACTGGGCCGAACTGTAGCGATTCGGTTGCAGCATGTCAAACACAAAATGTGACAACGGCCCTTGCGGGCCGCTTTGAATGGCACCAGCCTATGGAAAAAAGGCTGGTACCACCCGAAATTTTTAAAAAAGCTTACACCAGCGCATCCAGGAAAGCGGCCAGTTCGCCCTTGCTCTTGGCGCCAACCACGGTCTTCTCAACCACACCACCCTTGAACAGCATCAGGGTCGGGATGCTGCGCACACCGAACTTGGCGGGAGTCTGGGGGTTTTCGTCGATGTCCATCTTGGCGATCACGACGCGGCCGGCGTAATCCTTGCCGAGGTCTTCGAGCACCGGAGCAATCATTTTGCAGGGATGGCACCAGGTTGCCCAGAAGTCCAGCAAAACTGGCTTGTCGGATTGAAGAACGTCTTTTTCGAAGCTGTCGTCGGAGACGTAGATAATGTTTTCGCTCATGATTCCTCGCTTGGTTTCATCGGAAGGCACAGGGCCTTTCAGTGGGCCGGCTGCGAGCAGGAAGGCTGCTGTGACAGAGGCTGAATGAGGCGCATCCTATCCAAATTGCCTCCCGGAGGGAAGCAGATACAGGCTATCGGGCTGATAGCAGTCAGGCAAAAAGCTTGAAGAAACGGCCTGGCATCGAGCGTTCTCCACCCTGGATGTGGCTCACCAGCCAGTTGTTGAGTAAATGCAGCAGATCCAGGCTGGCCTCGGCTCCATTCAGGGGGAAGCATGGATGAAATGCGTCGGTCGGCGCCCGGCAGCTCTTTGCGCTGCTTTCAGCGCAAGGAGAGATGCGCATCCCTTGCTGCTTACTCATCTGCCCACTCCCGGCTGCGTTCGACAGCCTTGCGCCACCAGGCCATCCGCTCTGCAGCCTCATCGCGTGAGATGGCAGGGCCGAAAACTCGATCAGCCTGCCATTGGCCCGCCACACTCTCCGCGTTGGCCCAGACTCCAGTCGTAATACCGGCGAGGTATGCCACCCCCAGTGCGGTGGTTTCCGCCACGCGCGGACGGATCACTGGCACCCCCAGCAGGTCGGCCTGGATCTGCATCAGCAGATCATTGCCGATTGCTCCGCCATCCACGCGCAAGGCTTCCACGGGTGCGCCGGCATCGGCCTGCATGGCTTCGATGAGTTCTGCGGACTGAAAGGCGATGGCGTCGAGCGCTGCCCGCGCGATGTGTGCCCGTGTGCTGCCACGGGTGAGGCCGAACATGGCGCCGCGCGCCTGCGCGTCCCAATAGGGCGATCCCAGCCCCACAAACGCCGGTACCACCACTACGCCGCCGGCATCCTGCACGCTGCGTGCCAGAGGCTCGATTTCCCCCGCGCTACGGATCATGCCCAGGCCATCGCGAAGCCATTGCACCAGCGCGCCGGCAATGAAGATACTGCCTTCGAGCACGAATTCCGGCGTGGTTCCGGTTTGCGCTGCAGCCGAGCCGAGCAGACCATGCGCTGAATCCCGGAGTTCTTGGCCGGTGTGCATCAGCATGAAGCAGCCGGTACCGTAGGTATTCTTGACCATGCCGGGCTGATGGCAGGCCTGCCCGAAAAGCGCCGCCTGCTGGTCGCCAGCGACACCGCCAATGGGGATGGCAGCGCCCAGGCAGTCCTTGTCGGTCTCACCAAAGGTACTCGCAGAGGGTTGTACCTTTGGCAGCACGGCATGTGGGATACGCAACAATTCGAGCAATGCGTCATCCCACCGGTTGTGGCGAATGTCATACAGCATGGTGCGGGCTGCATTGCTCGGGTCCGTGGCGTGAATGCGGCCGCCAGTGAGGCGCCACATCAGCCAGGTATCCACCGTGCCGAAAGCCAGCTCTCCGCGCTCGGCGCGTGCCCGGGCGTTCGGTACATGGTCGAGAATCCAGGCAAGCTTGGTGCCGGAGAAGTAGGGGTCGAGGATAAGCCCTGTGTGTTCCCGGATCATTCCGGCATGCCCGGCTTCGCGTAATGCATCGCAGACGTCTGCGGTGCGCCGGTCCTGCCACACAATGGCGTTGTGAATCGGGCGGCCGGTAGCGCGTTCCCATACCACCGTGGTCTCGCGCTGGTTGGTGATCCCGATGGCCCGAATGTCCGAGGCTTTCAGGCGGGTTTTGCTCAGTGCCAGGTGCGCAGTCTCCAGCTGGCTTTTCCAGAGGGCTTCCGGATCATGTTCAACCCAGCCCGGGTGAGGGTATAGCTGCGGAAATTCCTGCTGGGCCATGCCCACGAGGCGGCTTTGGTCATCGAAAATCACGGCACGCGAACTTGTCGTCCCCTGGTCCAGCGCAAGCAGATAGGTCATGGCAAAAAGGCAGGAAGGTCAGATAGGATTGCCGGCTAGTGTAGTGGGCCTTGGCGTGTCGAGGCAAAAATGCAGAGGCTTGTCCTCCAAGGCATGTTCTTGCTATTCCGGCGCAGGCGTAGAATCAGCCCAACGAGTCATCTCGGCAGGATTTCTGGCTTACCCCCAAACGTGAACCGCTACTTTGTAGTCCCCCGCACCAGGCTCCAGGCTTATGTCGATAGGCTGTGGGGCTGGGAAAGCACGGAACAGATCAGCCTACCGCCATTATTGCCCGGCACGGGGGCGGAACTGATGATTCACTACGGCCAGCCGGCACAGCTTAGCAGCCGCCAGTTGGGCCCCTTGAAGCTGGGCCCCGCCTACCTGCTCTGTGCCCGTCGCGGGCCACATTTTGCACAGGCAATGGCAGGCCTGGGCTTCATCTCGATTCGTTTCCGATCAGGGGCCCTGCGGCATTTCTGCCCCAGGCCTCTGAGCGAACTGGGGGCAGATGCCCTGCCAATTGGCGAGATATGGGGCGGGGAGGGCAATCTGCTGGCCGAGCAGGTGGCGCAGGCATCCAGTTGCGAAGACCGGGTGGCGATCATCGAGCACTGGCTGCTTGCGTGTCTGGCGCGGTATGGCAAAACCCAGCCGGCGATGGAATTGGCGCTGCACCGCCTGTATTACCGGCATCAGGATGTGCGGATCGAGGCGCTGGTGGAACAGATCGGCATGAGCCGGCGCAACTTCGAGCGGGTTTTCCGGGAGGAGGTGGGGATCACGCCCAAAGCCTTCCAGCGTGTGGCGCGTTTCAATCAGACCGTGCGCGAATTGCTGCTCAGGAACAGTGTGGATTATCTGGGCGTGGCACTCGATCATGGGTATTACGATCAGGCCCATTTCATTCACGATTTTCAGAACTACGTGGGGGAAACACCTGCCACTTTTCTGGAATCCCGGATGAGGTCGGCGCATTTTTACAATGCACCGATTTTCACACCGGATACAGTACCTGTGCCGCGCTGATTACCGACTGGTGCAATTGGGCTGAAAGCGCTGCTCTTCAGCCCGCTGACGCATTCTCGCTACAGATCGTGATCAGCTTCTTCTGCATGACTCTTTGACTGGAGAATTTCAATGATCGTGATTGCCGCCACATTTCAAGCCAAACCTGGAAGTGAAGCCGAACTGGAAAAAGCCCTGCGCACCATGATTGCGCCGGTGAGCAAGGAAGCCGGTGCCATCGAATATGCCCTGCATCGCTCTCCCACGGATGCCGGGCGTTTCTTCTTCTATGAAAAGTACAAGGATCAGGCTGCGGTTGATTTTCATAGTGCCACGCCTTATCTCAAAGCATTGCTGGAGACTGCGCCGGGTCTGTGTGCCACTGCCCCGAGTGTGGAGGTGTATGAACCGCTCGTGTCGATTCATGACTGATTGCGTTTCACAGCAAGTTTTCATTTTTGGAAAGATATTGTCATGTTTCTGGTTCTTCTTGAATACCAGAAGTCTTCTGAAGTCATGGATCAGTATGTCGTTGCGCACCGCGCCCATCTGGCAACGCAGTTTGCTGCCGGCAAGCTCGTGATGTCCGGGCCACAAGTGCCACGCAATGGCGGGGTGATCATTGCCCGCCTGGGCGCGCGCGAAGAAGTTGATGCCATGATGCAGGCCGATCCGTTCATCAGCAGTGGCGTGGCGACCTACCGTGCCATCGAGTTCGTTGCCCGGGCGACTCATCCAGAACTGGCTGCGTTCGCCGAGGAGCTCCCCGTTTAGTCTTTTGCGGCAAGGCGATGCTTGGTGCAAAAAAGCCGGGAATCCCCGGCTTTTTCATAAGCAGATTTCTGCGGATTTCGCAGGCGGAACGTCAGGAAGAAATCTTGCCGTTCTGCTGTTCCTCGATCGCTTTACCCTTGCGGATATTGAGCTTGAGTTTCTCTGCGCGGACCTTTGCATTGCGCACCAGCAGCCCGGTGTCGGCTTCAATCCTCACATTGCGGAAACGGACATCGCTGAGTGGTGCTTCCGGGATCCCGATGATGTAACCTGCCGCCTTGCTGTTGCCGGTTGAGACCAGATTCTCGATGGTGATGCCCGAGAAATGCGGCGTCTTCACAGCATCGAAAGGCTGTACCGGATCGGTTTCCGGCGGATAGATCTGGTCGCCAACCAGAAAACCACCTTCCGCGAGTTTCTTCTCCAGATCTTCCTGCTTGGCAGGTGCCCCCTGGTAGTAACCCGAGAACACCAGCGGTACGCCGACGTTGACCATGGTCGTGTCGCGATACACCACATTGCGAACCATGCCGCCCTTGCCGCGCGGGCTCTTGATGCGCAAACCGTACATCGAACCGTTGAAGGTGTTGTGCTCAACCAGGACCCCATCGACCCCGCCGGCAGTTTCACTGCCGATGGAGATGCCACGCCCCTGCATCAGGGTGTTGTGAGCGATGTAGATGTTGCGTACGACACCCTCCGGATATTCCGGATCGGGCTTTTCTGCCTTGATTGCCACGTGGTCATCATTGCAGTCGATGTAGTTGTAGGTGATGCGTACATTGCGGCTGTTCATCGGGTCGATGGCATCGCTGTTGGGCGCATGCCACGGCGCAATGATGCGGTTGTGGGTGATATCCACATCTTCCGAGTCGCGCAGCACCACGTGGAAACTCGGCGAGTTAGTGATGGTCACCCCCTCGATCAGTACATTCTGGCTGTTGCGCACATAGATCAGGCGTGGCCGGTTGGTGGAGCTGCGCTTTGCTGCATCTTCACGCACATCGGCGCGCCAGCGCTCCCACCAGACCGCACCCTGACCATCGATCGTACCTTCCCCTGAAATGGCGACATTGCTGACGTTGGCAGCGCTGATAAAGGGTAGCCAACTGAAATCGCCTGCAGCCTCTTTCGTTGCGTCCGTGGGGCGCCAGCTTGCCTCTTCGCTGCTGGCCACCAACGTGGCGTTTTTATCCAGTTGCAGCCGGATATTGCTTTTCAGGGCCAGCGGTGCCGTCAGGTAACTGCCGGCAGGCACGCGCACGGTTCCGCCGCCAGCCTTGGCGCAGTCATCAATGGCACTCTGAATGGCATCGGTGTTGAGCTGCACCTGCTGGCGCTGACCATTGGCACCGTACTGGGTGACATCGCAAACTTTGGGCGGGATGTTGATATGTGGAGCCGCCAAGGCAGGCAGACTCAAACAGCCGAAAACCGCCATGGCGATGCTGGCAGGGGGGAAGTAAGGTACGCGCATGTAGTGTCTCCTCTTTTTTGTGTGCACCTTGTACTGTCAGATGCAATACCGCCACGCTAGGGGCGGGAAACAGGAGCGTCAATTGTGGGGTTCCGCAATATCCTTGGCGCGATGTTTCGGCAAGGGGGGTTTTATGCCTCCGGCCAATACTCTGATTTATGTTTTTGGTATTTCGTGTGGTAAAGGCCGGAGACAGTGATTTGCTCTTCCCCCTGATCCTGCCTGGTGACGGACAGGGGAAGGCCTCAGGCATGGGCAGAGCGCTGCAGGATGCGTCGCCTTGCCGCACGCGCGGTGTGTGTCCAGCCAAGCTGATACCAGCGCCAGGCCATGATCAGACCGCGTGCCCATTCGTCACAGGCATAGGCGATCCAGATGCCGATCAGCCCTAGTCCGAAATATTTGCCGAGCAGCCAGGAAAGACCGGCCATCAACACGAAGTTGGAAATGATCGAGAACTTTACAGGGAAGCGCACATCACCGGCGGCACGCAAGCCTCCCAGCAGCACCACGTTCAGGCAACGCCCTGGTTCGAGTGCCAGTTCCACGAGCATGATGCTGCCGATCAAGGCGACGATCTGAGGATCTTTTGCCACATGTGCAATCACTGCGGGAGTGATGAAACAGCTTGCGGTGGCGCCGGCAACGGTGATTCCCATGGCGATCCAGAAAGCCTTCCAGAGTGTTGCGTTAGCCTGCTTGAGACGGCCCGCTCCCACCAGATGACCGGCGATGATCTCGGCGCCGAAGCCAAGCGCTACCATGTACATGGTGACCCAGCTGGCTGCCTGCATGCCGTAGGCATGTGCGGCAAGCGTGCTGGCCCCCAGATTGGCGGCCATCGAAACAGTCATCAGGAAGGCGATGCGAAAGCCGATCTTTTCGCCTGCAGAGGGCAGACCGATGTGCAGGATGCCTGCTAGTGGCCCGCGCCGCAGGTGCACGGCATCGCCCAGCGTGAGAGTAATGCCCATGCGATGTATCCACATCCACGTCAGCATGGCGAGCATCAGTACGCGTGAGGCCACCTGTCCAATCGCAAGCCCCATCAGGCCGATGCCGGAAAAACTCCCCACACCGAACACCAGGGGTACGCTGAGTGCCACCTGCAGGATGTTCATGGCCATGGTCAGACGCATCGAGTCGCGGGTGAAGGTATACGCCCGCAACACGGAAGTCATGGTAATGACAATGGGATCAAGTGCCAGGCCGATGCCGATCACGATGAAGAATGGAACCGCTTGAGCCATCAATTCGCCCGGCAGCCCCAGGATGCGCAGCACTTGCGGAGCATCCAGACTGACGAGTGTCATCGCGACCAGCCCGACCCATGTTGAGGCAGCCAGACCGGCACGCGCCACATCTTTGGCTCCCTCATGGTCGTTGCCCCCTTTGTGTTGGGTCACCACGACGCTGGTTCCGATGCCGACGACCCGGAATATGCGGTCAAAAATTCCGCGCAGCTGGTTGGCCAGGCCGAAAATTGCTACTGCCCCGACCGACGCATGGCCCGCCATCCATAACCCAAGTGTGCCGATCAGGGTCATCAACAGGTTTTCAACAAAAATCGGCCATGTCAGCTCAAAAAGATTGAGTTCTGTGGGGTGTTTCGGTATTTTTGATGGACTGACTGGCATTGTGACTGGTAACAATTGTTTGTAAACGAAATTACGCCTGTAAAAATTAGGGGAAATAGGTCTGTGTGGCGGTGAAGTTAGAATTGATGGTTTTTGATAACGTTATCACAGCTTCGATATGCTTTCAAGAAGCGGCATTTTTTTCTTCCTGCGTGGCTTTCCTGGTGACACCACGGAGGACCGAGTCCATCGGTAGCGGAAACCTCATCCGGATTGGCTGTGCTGAGTGGCCGCTCAGCAACCGCCGGCTGCCAGGGCGGGCAGAAATAGCGTGCTGGTCGGAAATTGTGCTTCAGGAATAGTCCGGGGAAAGAAACCCGGATGGCAGGAGTGGCTATATATGCCCACCTGAGACATGGCATGGCGCACGGGCGTTGCCTAGGCTGTAATACGGTGAGATGCCGCGGGCAGAAAGGGTAACAGCGTGTACAACGACGACATCCTCAATATTGAACGGTGCGAGACTATCGACGAGCTCTCCGAGTTGTTTCAGGTCGTGCAGGAGATGGGGCGGCGGCTTGGCAACGAAACCCATGGCCCGGCTTACGCCGATGTGCGGCGTTTCAATGAGATGCTTCTGGAGACCCGCCAGCAGCTGGAGCGGATCAAGGCCGGGCGTTCCGCATGGTAGGGGGCGGAACCGCAGCCGCGGCTGCGGCTGCGGTCGCCTGCTGATATGTCGAAGCGCCCTTGGTGTATGGGTGTTCTCAGGGGCGGATTTTTGCCAGCCAGTCACCCTCGGTCGGGCGGTGTTTACGCATTGCTTCGAGCAGTTCCAGAGGGGAGTCTGACACATAGATCTGGTCAAGATGCTGCTGCTTGACGAAGCCTTCGGCCACCATATGGCGGATCATGCCCAGCATGGGGTCGAAATAGCCTTTCACGTTAAGCATTCCCACAGGCTTTTTGTGGATGTGCAATTGCGCCCAGGTAAGAATCTCGAAGAGCTCATCCAGCGTGCCAAACCCCCCCGGCAATGCCACGAAGCCTTCCGCACGATCAGCCATGGCGGCTTTGCGGGTATGCATGGAATCCACCACATGCAGTTCCGTGGCGCCTGGGTGTGCCAATTCACGTTCAGCCATGAATTCAGGAATAACGCCATAGCTGCGGCCCTGATGTGCGTGCACCGCGTCGGCCACGACCCCCATCAGGCCAACGTGGCCGCCCCCCCAGACGAGTTCGATGCGGTTCTCCGCGATTGTCTGACCAAATACATGCGCTGCTTCGCGGTAGACAGGATCACTGCCACCGGAGGCACCGCAGAAGACACAGATGGATTGCATGACAGCCTGTAATCAATGAAAGAGCAGGGCGTCCAGCGTAGCCCGCGCGGATGAAAGCTGCAAGCAGCCTCCGCCAAACTCTGCTACCCAACGGAGACCTGGCATTCCTGAAGAATGGCAGGGGCGTGGGCGTCAGTCCTTGGTGAGGCAGGATGCAACGCGTGGAAGAAGTTCAGGCTTTTGTCCTGGTCATCTTGAACCGGCCTCCTGCGAAGGCAGCGGATTGATTGTCACGTTAAACCTGCCCTGCCAACCAAGGACCTGTTTTCTGCGTGGCTCTTCACGCAGCTTACGGCTTCTTGCGACAGATTTATGAACAGCCAGGGCTCAACGCGCAGGCGTGTTCAGTGTGCGTCGGGCCGAGGTGAATTCCTCAATGCGCCCGGTATTGATGGTGACTGCGAAATTGCGGGGAGCCGGCAGCAACTGCCCTGGAGGTACCGCCGGCGTATCGGAAGCGCGCCGCGCCAGCGGGGCGTTGCTGGAGAGGATCAGGCGCTGTTCCTGCCAGCCGTGCAGGCGGATCGTTCCCGGCGAAGGGTTGATCTGCTGCAGCACCACATAGCGTTTGGTTTCGAGCAACTGCTTCAGGTCCACGATTTCCACGAGAGGTTGTCCCGCGCCGGTGGAGAGAACGGCAAGCCAGGCTTTGTTCGGGGATACTGCAATCTGCTGCACGTGTGGCAACTGGCTCAGACCACTGCCCAGCAGGCGGGCGTGCCCGGCTGGTCCGAGCAGATACCAGTTTGTGGTCTCGCTGCCATCCAGCCTGATCACCGCCAGCAGTTCGCTGTGACTGACGGGTTCGATCAAGGCCCCGGCAGATTGAAGCAGGGCAGGGCTCAATGTGTGGGTCTGGGCGCCGGCAGGGGGAGCCGCGCAGAGCAGGGCAAGAGCGATAAGAGCAGGAGCAATCCCGGATTTCAGGCACATGAACAAGCACGGAAGCCTTGGTACAGACTGCAGTGTAGCAGTCTGGGAAAGGTTTCGGCACCTCTGTGCCACATGGGCGAGCGGTGCCGAGTGTGCCAACCCGGAACCCGTGCAACAGGCGTGTCATGGTATTGTTGCAGGGCTACCGGGTGTCAGATTGATAGAAAATGCTTAAGGCATTGGAAAGCAGGCGCACAGCTGGTGCGTTTCTTCAGCAATTTCTTCAATGACTTTGCCATTCAGGCCGGAGTCCACAATCCGCGCAATCCAGTCTGCAATGCGGCGGAACTCTGCTTCACGGAAGCCGCGCGTGGTCATGGAAGGTGAACCCAGGCGCAGGCCCGAGGGGTTTTGCGGAGGCTGCTCATCCCAGGGCACAGCGTTGTAGTTGGTCACCAGCCCGGCACGATCCAGTGCTGCCGCCAGCGGTTTGCCAGCAATGCCCTTGCGGCGCAGATCAACGAGCACGAGGTGATTGTCGGTACCCCCCGTGACGAGATCAAAACCGTGCTCCAGCAAACCGTGTGCCAAAGCCCGGGCGTTTGCAACGCACTGGCCGGCATAGGTCGCAAACTCGGGCCGTAGGGCTTCCTGCAGGGTCACTGCAATGGCTGCGGTGATTGCGTTGTGCGGGCCACCCTGCAGACCGGGGAAGATGGCCTTGTCGATTTTTGCCGCATGTTCGGCACGACACATCACGATGGCGCCGCGCGGGCCGCGCAGCGACTTGTGCGTGGTGGTGGTCACCACATCGGCGTAAGGCACCGGCGAGGGGTGGGCGCCGCCCGCCACGAGCCCGGCAAAGTGGGCCATATCCACCATCAGGATGGCACCGACTTCATCAGCGATGGCACGGAAGGCGGCAAAATCGATCTGGCGCGGATAGGCCGAGTGGCCGGCGATGATCATCTTCGGCTTGTGCTGGAGTGCCAGCTCGCGGATCGTGGCGTAATCGATCAGCTTGCTTTGCGCATCGAGCCCGTAATGAATGACATTCCAGTATTTGCCGGTGATGGAGGCCTTGGAACCATGCGTGAGGTGGCCACCGTGTGCCAGTTGCATGGCCAGTACCGTGTCACCGGGCTTGAGGAAGGCGAGGTAGACCGAAAGATTGGCCGGCGAGCCGGAGTGCGGCTGCACGTTTACGTGGTCGGCTCCAAACAGCGCCTTGGCGCGGGCGATGGCCAGGCGTTCAACCTGATCGACGATCTGCTGGCCTTCGTAATAGCGCGACCCCGGATAGCCTTCCGAATACTGGTTGGTGATCACCGAGGAACAGGCTTCACGCACGGCGCCGGAAGCGTAGTTTTCAGAAGCAATCAGGCGCACCTTGAGGCGCTGACGCGATTCTTCCTGCACAAGCAGGCTCGCAAGCTGGGGATCTGTGGCAGACAGTGCAGGAAAGGATTCTGCAACGGCAGCCTGGGCTGGGATGGGGAAGGGACTGGTGGGACTGTTCATGGCGACCTCCACGAGGAGATGTGTGGCTGGTCGCAAGCGGGCGTTCATCACAGGTGTGAGCGCTCCATGCCGGAAACCAGCAGGAAAACGCCCAGACGCGCGGCTTCTGCGGGCCCTATGCCAAGGCCCGCTTCCGCACTCCCTCGGGGTGTCGCCTCCCCAAAATTGCGTCAGTCATGCGGATAAGCAAGTGTGGCGCAAGCGCAGCAGGCTGGCAAGCCTATACGTGAAGAAAACATGCAGAAAATTTCTCTACCCGCATTAACTGTGCTGCCGGCGCCGATCAGATCAGATCGGCGTTGATTACGGTTTTCAGCACCGTCTGCATCTGCCCGTGGCGCTCACGGCGCTGAAACCACCACAGCGAACCTTTGCGGAAAGACAGCATGTCGTCCTCATCGCGCAGCAGGATTGATGCCACCTGCCCCAGCGTCGGTTGATGGCCTACCACGAGTACCGCGTTGCCGGCCTCAGGCCAGTCAACGGCTTCAAGCAGCGATTGCGGCGATGCATCCAGCCCCACGGCTGCGGTCACTTCGTAATCCTGATGCCAGGCTTCCATCGTCTGGCGTGTGCGGGTGGCCGGACTGACAAGAATGCGCAGGTCTGCAGGGGCATGGAGTTCAAGCCAGCGGGCCATGCGCTGGGATTGTTTTAGGCCACGCGAAGTGAGGGTACGTGCAATATCCGGGCTGCCTTCGGCAGCATCGGCATGGCGCCAGAGCAAAAGGTCCACGAGGCTCCCCTGAGAGATCTGGATCGGGGTCGGCAGGATGTCGGCCCCGCTAATCCGGTTACCGGAGTTTGCGCCAGTGCCGGAGTGCCAGCAACTCTGCGCAACGTGGCAGGATACTGCGTTCGAGTTTCAGATTTGTGGCAATCAGCCAGCCTGTCACAAACGCCCCCGCCTCGCGTTGTGACGGGTCGGCCTCAATCCATTTCCGCAGATGTGGCAGGGCCACGGAAAGATCGTGCTGGCTGCCCAGCTCGCTTTGCAGGCGGCCCAGTTCATTGAGCACCCGGGCGTGGAATTTCTCCGGAAATTGCGCGGCAAACACTTCCGCCGTGTGGCGCAGGCGTTTGATGGCGATGCGCAGCACATGCAGATTTTCGGCAGAGGGTTCTGCCTGGGCGAGTTTCAGGCGGCGTCTGGCGATCTTCAGCACAGTGCGGAGTGCCCGGCTGGCGACTTCCGTGATCGGAGGCTGCTCCGCCGGCACCGGCAGGGCCAACAGTTCCCGCGTAAACAGCAGGATTGGCACACCGCAACCCGCAGCAGCAAGGCGGGCCTTGATATTCACATTGGCTTCCGCAGCAGCTTGCCGGGCCATTGCCAACAGGGGCTCGATGCGCTGGTCCGGATCGGCTTTGGCAGCGTTTTCCAGAATCTCTTCGCAGAGCACATCCAGATCGCGGGCTTCGGCCAGATCATCTGCCAGCAGTGCCAGAGTAGGCGTCCAGCCGCTGCAGAAATCCTCGGTCAGCACCGGGGAAAACAGCCGGATCAGATTGCGCAGGCGGCGCAGCGACAGGCGCAACTGGTGGATGTATTCGGGGTTGCTCGAAACAGGAGCACCGAACTGGCTTGCCGCCCAGACCCGCAGGGTGGCCAGACTGATCTCGCGAAACATGTCGAAAGCCGTGGCACTATCCTGTGGAATCTCCACTGCTGTGGCGCGTGGCAGACGCTGTTTTTCGTTGCGGAACAGGCGATAGCCGCGCTCGGCCTTGCTCGGGTCATACGGCAGCAGGGGCAGGTCTTCGGCAAGTTCGCAGGCCAGTGCGAGCAGGTCGTCGGCATCGCCTTCGACAAGTTCCAGTTCCAGCTCGCTGATAGGCTCGGTACGCCCCTCTGCGCTGACTTCCCCACTGTCCACCATTGCCAGGATGCGCACACCCTGGCGTGGTGTAAGGGCAAAGGTTTCGCGCAGGAAGTTCGTGGTAAACAGTGGCACGATGCGCTCACAAAGGGCTTCGAGGCGGGCCTTTACGTCCGGGGCATCTACCGGTGTGAAATCAAACTGGCCAGCATAGGGATACTCCCACTCCGGCCGGGAGGCCAGCCCGCCGGAAGACTTTGCGGCGCACTTGACGGTCTGTACCCAGGTGTCGCCCGCCTTGCGGGTACGTAATGCGATACGCTGGGCCGAGAGTTCCTGGGCCGGCGTGTCGAAATAGGTGTTGATCAGCGCCTGTGCCGGGCCACAACGCTCAGCCTTGCTGAGCAGTGGGTGGTTCAGCACCTTGGCACGGGCGGCGGGTGGAAAGGCCAGTTTCAGTTCGATCTCGCGTGGCATGCCAGGGGTCTCTATGCAATTGCAATGGGGTCAATACAGCGAAAGCTGATTATAAGGCATGTCCCGCTACATCCTTGGCCGCGTGCGGCACCCAGGCGGGTTGATTCATTCCGTCCGGATGTGGATGGCAGATCGGAACGGTTCAGACTGATGCCTTCCAGTGGCCGGACTTGCCGCCTTCCTTCTCAAGCAGGCCGACGGATTCAATGCACATGCCGCGATCCACCGCCTTGCACATATCGTAAATGGTCAGCAGGCCGACATTGACTGCTGTCAGCGCTTCCATCTCCACGCCCGTGCGGCCGACGGTCTCTGCCGTTACCGTGCAGTGGACGCGGTTTTCCGGTTCATTCACGGAGAACTCCACGGCAACACGGGTCAGCGGAATGGGATGGCATAGCGGAATCAGGTCCGAGGTGCGTTTGGCGCCCTGAATCGCAGCAATCCGTGCCACGCCGAGTACGTCGCCCTTTTTGGCACTGCCCGACATGATCATCGCCAGGGTGGCTGGCTGCATGCGGATACTGCCAGTGGCTACGGCGCGGCGTACGGTTTCCGCCTTGGCAGAGACGTCGACCATATGGGCATTTCCGGCGGCGTCAAAGTGTGTCAGTTCGGAGCTCATCCAAGGTAAATCCTGAAAAAAGTGCTGTGGGACGATATTCGCCAGGCAACAGAGATGGAAAAATCGGAGGGTTTGAACGAATCCCCGCGGGCAGTATCATAGCCTCATGCGAACATTTTCTGTCTTGCGACGTGTTTTGGGCTGGAGCCTCATCTCGCTGTTCCTCCTGCAGGAAGCCGCGGCACAGATGGCGCCATTGCCCGATCTTGGTGACCCTGCACAGGATTCCCTGACCCCTGCGCAGGAAAAGCATATTGCCGAGGAAGTGCTACGCGATGTGCGTTTTCACGAACCCACCTATCTGGACGACCCCGAAGTGGAGGAATATCTCTCTGCCGTAGGGCACCGGCTGGCCTCGGGCGGTGTCACCGAGCGCGACAACTATCAGTTTTTCGTGCTCAAGGACCCGACGATCAATGCTTTCTCGATGCCGGGCGGGATCATCGGAGTGCATACCGCACTGATCGTGACCACCCAGACCGAGTCAGAACTGGCCGCAGTGCTTTCCCACGAAATGGGCCACGTTGAGCAGCATCACATTGCCCGCATGCTGGCGCGCGCGCCCAATACCACCGCGATGGTGCTGGCCTCCGTGCTGCTTGCCGTGCTGGTCGGACGCAACAGTCCCGACGCTGCCGGGGCCGCCCTGATTGGCGGGCAGGCCGCCGCGATCCAGCGCCAGCTGTCGTTTTCGCGCGACTATGAACGCGAGGCTGATCGCATGGGCATGCAGATCCTCTCGAGTGCCGGATTTGATCCGCAGGGCATGATTGATTTCTTTCAGCGCATGTACCAGCAGACCCGCGCGGGGGAAAATCCGGCTTTTGGCTATCTGCGTACCCACCCACTGACACAGGATCGTATTGTCGACATGGAAGGGCGTGTTCACCAGTTGCCGCCGCACAAACAGGAGAGTTCGGTCAATTACATCCTGATGCGCCAGAAAATCGAGGTTCTGAGCCTGGGCGGGCGGCTGGCAGTGGAACGCCTGACGGATCGCCCTTTCAAGACCCGGCTTGAGCAGATTGCGCACTGGTATGGTCTGGGGCGTGCCTATCTTGATCTGCGTAATTTCCCTGAAGCCCAAAAGGCATTAGCCCAGCTGCAGGCGCTTAAACCTGAAAGTTCGATGGTGGATATGCTGGCTGCGGATATTGCGCAGGGAGAGAAGCATTTCGAGGAAGCCGCCCGGCTGTGCCACGCTGCGCAGGCCGCCTATCCCGTGCGCCGTTCGCTGGTGTACTGTGAGGCGGAAGCCTGGATGGATGCTGGCAAGCCTGATGAGGCACTCAAGGCGGTGGATCGCCCCCTGCGTACCAATCGGGATGACTATCGCCTGTACATGCTGCAATCCAAAGCGGCCACGACACTTGGGCGCAACGGGCTGGCGCATCGGGCCCAGGCTGAAGTGTATGTGCTGCAGGGCGATCTGGAAGCGGCAGTCGATCAGCTCAAACTCGCGCAGCGCGACCGCAGCGGGGACTACGTCGAACAGGCCTCCATCGATGCGCGGCTGCGCGAGTTGCGCAACCTGCAGGATGAGGACAAGGATAAAAAGAAAAAGAAGGATGGCAACGATCTCCTCTAACAGTGGGATACTTTGCCTTCAAAAAATCATGAATGCCGCCAGCCGGCGGCACAAGGATGAATATGGATACTTTTGACAGCGAACTGGATGTGCGTGGCCTGCGGTGCCCGCTGCCCATTTTGCGTACCAAGAAAAAGCTGGCTGAACTCACCTCGGGGCAGGTCCTCAAGGTGGTGGCTACCGATCCGGGCACGGCGAAGGATTTTGAGGCCTTCACGCGTCAGACTGGGCACGAGCTGCTCGAATCCCGTAGTGGTGAAGGCGAGGAATTCGTCTTTCTGCTGCGTCACAAGTAAGGTAATCGCTTGGCACTGCGTTCCACTGTTTTCCGGGCGGAAGTGGGTATCTCCGACCTGGACCGTCAGTACTATCAGACCCACACCCTGACCCTGGCAAGGCATCCCTCCGAGACCGACGAGCGCATGATGGTGCGCCTCCTGGCGTTCGTCATGAATGCCAGTGAAACCCTCGAATTTGGCCGCGGTATTTCATCGGAAGATGATCCGGCGTTGTGGGATCGCGATCTCACGGGGTCCGTGCTGCATTGGATCGAGGTTGGCCTCCCGGAAGAGCGCCTGCTGCGGCGCGCCTGCGGGCGTGCGGATCGCGTCAGCGTGTATGTCTACGGACGCTCGCAGGATCAATGGTGGCAGCAGAATGCTGCAGCCCTGGAGCGGCTCGACAAACTCACCGTGTGGAGTCTCTCCGCGCAGGACTGTAGCGGCCTGGTCGCCCTGGTTGAGCGCGGCATGGAGCTGCAATGCACGATTCAGGATGGGCAGGTGATGGTTTCGGCCGCCGCTGATGTCGTGCAGATTGAGCCGCGCCGCCTGACGCAGGAGCGGGCTTGATGCCGGGCAGCGCGTGGCTGCTCGCTGTCATGGCAATGCTGGTACTGGCGGTAGCATGGCTGGGCTGGCGTGTGGCTCGCCAGGGCGAGGCCATGAAGCAGTATCTTCAGGCGGCCCTTGCCGAAGGCAATCGTGCCATGCTGATGGATCAGGCGGCCGGGCTTGATCGCCTGGGGGACCGCATGACGGCAGCCCAGATCGAGAGCGCAGAGCGTTTGCGCAGCCTCGTGGGTGGCGAACTGCGTGCCACCCGGGAAGGTATGCAGGCGCTGCATCTGGCATTGCACAAACTGGTGACGGCGCAGGGTGCCGATACGGCCAACCGGCTCACCGAACTGGCCAGCACCCTGCAGCAGAGCCAGACAGCGCTGAAGACTGAAATGCTCTCGCAGACGCTGGAAAAACTGGCCGAGGCCACCCGTGCCGACCGTGAGTTGCTGCAGGATGGCTTGCGCAAGGCGGCCCTGCAACAGGCTGAGACGACAGAGACCCTGACACGCACGCTCAACGAGCGGCTTGATGCGATTACCGGCGTGGTCGGGCAGAGGCTCGACGAGGGCTTCAAGAAGACCAATGAGACGTTTGCCAGTGTCATGACGCGGCTGGCGCTGATTGATGAGGCGCAGAAAAAGATCGGCGAGCTCACCGTGAATGTGGTGAGCCTGCAGGAACTCCTGGGTGACAAGAAGGCGCGTGGGGCCTTCGGTGAAGTGCAGCTCGAAGCCCTTGTCGAGAATGCCTTGCCGCCCGATGCCTATGAGTTCCAGTGCCAGTTGGCTTCGGGCGTGCGCGCTGATTGCGTGCTCAAACTGCCGGAGCCCACCGGGCGAGTGGCGGTGGACTCCAAGTTTCCGCTCGAAAATTACCATCGCATGTTCATGGCGGATGCGGGCGAGGTGGAGCGCAAGCTCGCAACGGCGGCCTTCAAGCAGGATATCAAGCGGCATGTCGATGCTATTGCGGATAAATACATCGTGCCCGGCGAAACCGCCGATGGTGCGGTAATGTTTGTGCCGGCAGAGGCGGTATTCGCCGAGATCCATGCGTATCACCCGGATCTGGTGGCTTATGCCCAGGGCCGGTGTGTGTGGATCGTCTCCCCCACCACGCTGATGGCAGTGCTCAACACGGCGCGTGCGGTGCTCAAGGATGTCGAGACGCGCAAGCAGATCCACCTCATCAAGGATGCGCTGGGCAAGCTCTCCAAGGATTTCGGGCTCTTCGATGCGCGCATGCAGAAGCTGGCCGACCATATCCGGCTGGCACATGAGGATGCGCAGAATGTGCATACCTCCAGCCGCAAGATTTCCAGGCACTTCCAGAAAATCGAAGCGGTGGAACTCGATGATGTGGGTGCCTTGCTGGCAGCCCCGGATGAAGAGGCCTGAGCGTTGCTAATGTCTGGCGGGCTTGAGGCTGCCACCATTCTTGAGCCGTGCGATCAGCTCGGGGAAGGTGGCATTCTTTTCATCAACGAGCACGGTCAGTTCATTCACCGAAGGGTGTTGCGGGAAGTACCAGGTGACGGTGAATTCAAAGGCGCCCACGCCGAGCAGTGGCTCGCCGCAGTGCGACCACGGCAATCCGGTTGAGTCCCGAAATGATGTTGCCGTAGCGGCTCCATAGTTCGGTTTCCACCATGCGGTTGCAGCATTCTGGCAGTTCCAGGCGTATGCCGACGGCCCTATAGCACGTGCCTGGCTTCCTGACGCCTGTTCGGATGGCCCGGGGGCGTCGTTACCCGTTTCCCGGTTCAATACATGTGTTACGCGCCGAGTGCCTTCTCGCAGCTTACCAGCCCCTGTGGCGTTGCCATGGCCACCAGCACCTGGCCGGGGCGCAACTCAAAATCATCCTGCGGGTTGAATTGCCAGTGGCCTTCGCCACGCACCGCCATGAGGATCACCTCCGGGTTGCGCAACTTGAGTTGGCCCAGTGCGCAGGGTTTAAAGTCTGCCGGCAGGGTGATCTCCTCCATGCGGATGTTCTCATCGGAGCGCATGATCGCTTCGATGAAACCTTGCGCCTGGGGGCGTACCATCATCGAGACGATGCGCAGCCCGCCGGTGAAGTCGGGCAACACCACCTGATCTGCTCCTGCCTTGCGGAGTTTTTCCTCGCTGCGCACATCGTGGCAGCGTGCCACCACCCGCACGTTCGGGTTGAGCTGTTTGGCGGTGAGGGCAATCATCATGTTCTTGGCGTCGTCATTGCTCACCGCAAAGATGCCCTGGGCACGATCAATGCCGGCGGTGATCAGCTGATCGTCGTCAGTGGCGTCGCCATGTTGCCAGACCAGGAGGTCATTGCGGTCGGCCTGCGAGAGCAGAAGCTGCAGATCGGGGTCAAGCGCGACAAATGTGCGCTTGGTGGCAAACAGTTCGGCGCCGACATTCTGGCCCACTCTGCCATAGCCACAGACGATGAAATGCTTGTTCAAATGATCAATTTTCTTGTTCATGCGGCCCCTCCGCAGGGTGAAATCGAAATCGCTTTCGAGAAAAAATACGCTCAGGCTGGTGAACAGGAAGGTGACGCCGCCAAAGCCGATGAAGGCGATCAGGCCAGCATAGATGCGCGCACCTATCGTATGCAGTGGCACGGCCTCGCCATAGCCCACGGTGGTGATGGTGATCAGCGTCATGTACAGCGCATCCGAGAAACTTGATCCCGAATCGTCGATGAGCATGAAGCCCAGGGTGCCCAGCACGGTGACAGCCACCAGCATGCCGGCGGCAAAGTAGATGCGTTTGAGGATGCGCGGCAACTGGCCGTTCTGGGCCAGAGGTTTGCGGGTGGTGCGGCGGCGGCCACCGCGGGCTTGCATGTCGGGCCAGGGACGGAGTCTCACAATGGCGCTCGGGTGCTGGAAAGTACCCATTATAACGAAGATGTCATGCTGCCCGGGGCAAGCTGTCAATCCAGGGTACGCCGGAAGCGCAGCAGACCTATCCCCATCACCAGTAGCATGAACAGCAGCAGTGGCCAAAGGTCGGGCCAGGATTCGGCCAGTCCGTTACCCTTGAGCATGATGCCACGCGTGATGCGCATGAAATGCGTGTTGGGCAGGATTTCGCCGATGGCCTGTGCCCAGCCTGGCATGCCCCGGAAGGGGAACATGAAGCCAGAGAGCAGAATTGAGGGCAGGAAGAAGAAAAAGGTCAGCTGGAGTGCCTGCATCTGGTTGCGGGCAATGCTCGACACGGTGATTCCCACCACCAGATTGGCGGCGATGAAGAGCAGCATCACGGCCACCAGCAGCCACAGGTTGCCCACAAATGGCACGGCAAACAGCCAGCGTGCAGCGGCGAGCACCAGCACCATCGAGATGACCCCGACGACGATATAGGGCGTGATCTTGCCTATCATTACTTCCAGCGGGCGCACGGGGGTGGCGAGGAGATTTTCCATCGTGCCGCGTTCCACTTCGCGTGTGAGCCCGAGGGCCGTCGACATGATCATGGTCATCGTCAGGATCACCCCGATCAGGCCGGGAATGATGTTGTAGGCAGTCAGCGCGTCCGGATTGTAGCGGCGGTGGATGATGATCTGATAAGGCGGAGGGCTGCCTGTCAATTGGGCGAGGGGTCCTTTCAGATCGTGGGTAATCAGGCTGCTACTCATCTGCTGGAGTGCGGAGATGGCATTGCCGGTGCCGGCAGGGTCGGTGGCATCCGCTTCCACGAGGATCTGGGCGTTTTCCCCGCGTATCAGGCGGCGAGAGAAATCAGCGGGGATGGTGATGGCGAACTGGGCCTGCCCGAGCGCCAGCAGACGGTCGGCCTCTGTTTCCGAGCTGTGTGTCGAGAGAATGTCGAAATACTCGGAATTTGTCATGGCCTGCACGATGCTGCGCGAAAACTCGCTTTGCTCATGCACGACCAATACAGTTGGCAGGTGTTTCGGGTCGCTGTTGATGGCATAGCCAAAGAGCATCAGCTGCGCCAGCGGGATGCCGATCATCATGGCGAAAGTGGCCCGATCACGACGGATCTGGATGAATTCCTTGTGGATCACCGCCAGCAGGCGACCGAGACTGAACATGCGCATCATGATGAGGCGTGCCGGGGTTCAAAATTATCGCGGGCCTGGCCCATCAGATGGATAAACAGATCCTCCAGTTCCGGTCTGCTCTGTGCCCAGCGGATGCCCTGGCGCAGGCGATAGGGGGCGATTGCGGCTTCAAGTGCAGAGGCGTCCGGGCCACTGACATGCAATGCATTGCCAAAGCGCGTGACCATGCTGATGCCGCTTGTCGCAGAGAGTGGGTCGGCCAGAGCGGCAATATCTTCTCCTGTGGCCACCCAGGTGGTGAGCCCGCAGTTGTTGATCAACTCCTCGGGCGTGCCGCAGGCCATCAGACGGCCATAGGCGATGTAGCCGAGGCGGTTGCAGCGTTCGGCTTCGTCCATGTAGGGCGTGCAGACGAAGATGGTCAGGCCGCGCTCGTGTATCTCGGTGAGGATGTCCCAGAACTCGCGTCGGGATACAGGGTCTACCCCGGTGGTTGGCTCATCCAGCAGCAGGACGGGCGGCTCGTGCAGCAGGGTGCATGCGAGGGCCAG
>DBTS01000114.1:97789-100408 GCA_002307175.1 Rhodocyclaceae bacterium UBA1310 | reverse complement strand
TCGGCCTCGTCCATGTAATGGGTGGAGACCAGTACCGTGATGCCATCGGCGGCAAGTTTGTGTATCTCATCCCAGAAGTCGCGTCGGGCCTTCGGGTCGACACCGGCAGTGGGTTCATCGAGAAGCAACAGTCTGGGCTCGTGCAGCATGCATGCGGCAAGTGCCATGCGCTGTTTCCAGCCACCGGAGAGCCCCCCTGCAAGCTGGTTCTGGCGACCCTGCAGGCCCAGATGTTCGAGGGCACGATCGACCCGTTCGCGCAGACGATCCATGCCATAGATCTGGCCGATGAAACTGAGGTTCTCGCGGATCGAGAGATCTTCATAGAGGCCGAATCGCTGCGTCATGTAGCCGACTTCACGCTTGATCAGTGCCGATTCTCGGCGGATATCGTATCCCAGGGTGTGGCCTTCGCCGCCGTCTGCGGTGAGGAGTCCGCACATCATGCGGATGGTGGTGGTCTTGCCGCTGCCATTCGGCCCCAGAAAGCCGAACACCTCGCCGCGCCGAACCTGCATCGACAGACCATCCACTACGGCCTTGCCGGCGTAGCGCTTGGTCAGGTTGCGCACATCGATGGCATATTCGGGCTTGCCGTTCATTGTCCGCTGCCTGCAAGGAGAATATCGACCGGCTGCCCCGGCACCAGCGTGGCTGGCTTATCCGGCAAGGCTTCCACGAGGAAGACCAGACGTGCCCGATTTCCCTGGCTGTAAATGACCGGGGGTGTGTACTCGGGGCTCTTTGCCACGTAACTGACGTGGGCGGTGAAGGGGGCGCCGCAGCCATCGCAACGTGCCGTGATTGCGGTACCCGGAGCAAAGCGGGAGAGCATTGCCTGGGCGGCGAAAAAGCGCAGTTTCAGTGCGCCAGGGGCCAGCAGGCTGACCACCGGAGAACCCGCCGGTACCCATTCGCCAACGCGGTATAACGTGTCATCAACATGTGCGGCGAGTGGCGCACGGATTGATTTCTGATCCAGCCTCCACTGATTTTGCGCAAGTGCGGCGCGAGCGGCGGCAACATCTGCCTCGGCCGCAGTGCGTGTGTCGCTGCGGGCGGCGAGGCGTGCCACCTGCAGATTGGCACGGGTCTCGGCGAGCTTGCCGGTATCGGCGTCAACACGGGTTCGCAGGCCATCAAGGCCTGCTGCACTGATGAAACCCCTGTCGGCCAGTGTCTGCTGGCGGCGCAGGTCCGCCTGCGAAAGACTGAGTTGGGCGGCTGCCTGACGCTCCTGAGCCTCCAGCACAGCGATTTCCTCGCGCCGTTTGCCCTTGGTGAGGTCGGCCACGGTGGCGTTCTGATGCTTCAGTTGAGCGGCTGCCTGATCGACTGCGGCTTTTTCTTCATCCGTATCCAGGGCAAAAAGCGGTGCGCCAATGGCCACTTCCTGACCCTTGACGACCTGCAGGGCGATCAGACGGCCCGCGATGGGTGATGCTACACGGGTGTAGTCGGCTTCGATATAGCCGGGCAGGCTGGCCGGTTTGTCCGGCGTGCAGGCCACCAGCGGGAGGCTTAGCAGGGCAGTGAGCCTCCTAGGCATGTTCATGGGTGCCCTCCCATTCTTCCCGGATCGCCTGTAAACCTGCCCAACTGAAGGTGGCCACATGCGTTGCTGCGTCAGTCGAGAGATCGCCCGCATCCAGAATGGCGGGTGCAACATGCCGGATCATCGGTGCCCCGGTGAGGTACACCACGCACTGCCCGAAAACGGATATCAGGCAGCGCCTGAGGGTTTCTTCTGGTACCCGTGGCCCCACGACTTCGCGAATCAGGCCGAGAAACAATGCGGATTGCGGCGCCATGAAGTTCTCAATCAGTACATCAAGAACTGGTGTGGGATTGACCAGTTCGCGCACCATCAGTTCGCCAATGCGTGTACCACCATGCGCGGCAAGCAGGCGGGAGCTGAGTGCCCGCACGGCAAACCCGAAACGCTCACGCAAGGGGAGATCCGGGGCGGGGGGCGTCAGCGGTGCGGCGGCCAGTGCGGCTTCTGCGTGCTGGTGCATCACGGCGAGATACAGGCCTTCCTTGCTCGTGAAATGGTAGTTGATGGCCGAGAGACGCAGACCGGCCCGCTGCGCAATGTCCTGTACACGCGCAGCACGGAAACCTTCGGCAATGAAGACTTCGGTCGCCGCGGCAATCAGGCGTGCCCGAGTTTCTTCGCCCGAGGTGTGGCGACTTGGTGGAGCGGAAGGAAAGAGGGAGGTCGCAGACTTCATGGAAATAATATATGAAAAATTATTTCCAATTACAAGAAAAGAATTTCTAATCTCTTCCAGATGGGATCCTGCCAGACAGGTGCGCCGAAACGCATGACGCGGGCGGTGCCGCGTCATGGTGGGTAAAAGGAGGGGGATGAACTAGTCAGGAGTGCGTGAGTTGTTGCAGGGTGTCGGCAACGGATTTGGTGTGTTGTGCCGTTGTTGACGTGTCGTTCGTGACCGATTGAATCTTGGTGAGGACATCGGTAATGGCTTTCACATCGGTGGATTGACGTTCTATCTCGTCGGCTACCTGTGCGATGCTGCCCGCCAATTCAGAGATATTCACACCGATTTCCCCTGCGTTCTTGCGGGATTTTTCGGCCAGCTTGCGCACTTCATC
>DBTS01000114.1:53228-97545 GCA_002307175.1 Rhodocyclaceae bacterium UBA1310 | reverse complement strand
GCCAGCTTGCGCACTTCATCGGCAACTACCGCAAACCCGCGCCCTTGTTCCCCAGCCCGTGCAGCTTCGATGGCAGCGTTCAGGGCGAGGAGATTTGTCTGGTCTGAAATCTGCTGGATCAGCTCGACAACGCCGCGAATGCGACCACTTGCATCGGCGAGTGCGCGTGCATTGCTGGCGGCTTTTTCAGCATCGCGGGTGAGGGTACTCGCTGTTTCACCCGCGTTATTGACGAGTTCTTCCTGGCGCTGCATGTGTGAGGAGAGGTCTTCCACCGAACTGTAGAGGTCGCTCGAGCATGTACCGATCTGCTTGCTCAACTCCTCGCGGGTGGAGTGTGCCTCTTCAAGCGTTTTGCCGAGGTCGTTGAGACCGGAGGCGATACTTGCGGTGTTGCCGTCAAAGTCCTCCGGGTCGAGATGCGAAGCAAAATTCTGCTGCTTGAGGTCCGAGATGATGTGGCCGATCAGCCGCGATAACCCGGAAAGTTTGCCGATCTGGCGGCGCAGGAAGAAAGCCTTGAAATTGCCATAATGGGTGACAAAGTTGTCCACATAGTCATCCTGGAATGGTGTGCCAGGATCGCAGCGGAAAAGAAAGATTCCGGTCAGTGTCTGATTCAGATTCAGGCCGAGGATCTCCCCGAATGTCGAGAATCCCCCCGCCTGGGCGCAGTTGAGCACTTTGCCGATCTTGCCGAGTTCTTGCGTGTTGTAGATCCGGCGCAGGATGCAGTCATTGAGAATGGCTGCAACAGGCTGGCCTGGCTTGCCTTGCATGAAACGCCGGAAATCCTGCTCGGTGGTGGCGGCAAATCCCGTGCGTTTAACCAGCAGGATCTCCTCGCCGGGGGCAATGTCGCAATAAAAGTTGATACGATCGTTGGCGATGTCGATGCTGAGTACAGAGCGCACAAACAACTCTTTGCCGACACGGATGGCAAACGAATAGTCGGCAAGCTTGTCGTCCAGTTTATCGGGAGGGCAATGGAACACGTTGCAAAGTGCCTGAATCAGGGAGACTCTCTCCCCATGGCGGTTGACGATGCTGCTGATGAAGCGTTTTTCTGTGGAAGCATGGAGAACGTGGAAAGATTCTCCCGTGGGCTCGAAATTCTGGCTTTTGAACACGCCAAAACGTGCTCCCCTGCTCATTTTCACCAAGGCGATGAGGGCGTGGTTTTCGTACTTGCGATGTCCGTCATGAATCCAGGTGTTTTTGAAATCCAGTTTGCCACCGGCAGACCCCCCGACGAAGAGACACGGGAATCGGCCAGAGTCGTAGAGTGCTTCCATGAAAAACGATTCAGAAGCCGACAGACCATCAAACAGCACATAAGCAAAGGTATCCCGATAGTCGATCGGGAATGCCGGGTTGACTGCCTCTATCGCCCGGGTAATACGTGCCAGGCGTTCCTGGACGGCCACTTCGGAACTGCCCTTGCGCAGATCTTCACTGCCAAGCGGAATGGCAATGAGCTGGGCGCGTTCAATGAGGTCGGCTCCGAAACATTGCAGTACGACATTGTCCCAACGTTCCCCCGTGGAGCAATACAGGCTGTCGCTGTTGCTGTCACTGCACAGCTCGCCCGCCGTGGAGCACATCAGCAGTGTGGCGGACGGAAAGCGTTCGCGGATGGTAGCGGCCAGTCTCTCGATGTCGAGGTGGGGGGATACATATCCAAAAATCATTACCGGCGTAAAGTTTACCGTCGCAAGCTGGGCGCCAAGCTCGGCTGAGGTCGTGTGCAGGGTAGCGATGCCGGTGCTGCTTCGGCGCAGGTGTTTTTGCAGAAAGCTCATGAATTTCACTCCTTGGGGCCCGGCCTTATTTTCATCGCATCAGCTGATTTCACGCTCGTGAGGGTTTGTTCAGCAGGTTCCGCAATCATCTTGGCATCAATCCGGTGTTTGTACTGTAGAACTTTGATACAGAAAAATAGACGGCATTGCCATGTTGGTACTAGTGGATGTCTGCCCTAATGGGTAGGCAGCGGGTTTGCCCTTTATCCGGATGGGCGTGTGGCGGAGAAGTTATTTTGCCGGGGGATGTTTGGCTCAATTCCGTACTGCGTTCTGCCGTTAGAACCGAAAACTTGCACTGCAATGTGTTCTCCTATATTTCGGGGCGATTTTCATGACGATCACGCAAAGGCTGGCAATTCTGGTGGCCGTATCCCTGGCTGGGTGCCTGCTCGTGGCAGGCAGTACATTGCTGATGGTGGCGCAATTGCCCCCTCAGGCTTCGTCGCAGGCGCAAGCAGCGTTTGGGTTTGTCTGGTATGCCGCTCTTGGGGCTTTCCTGCTCGCCGGTATCGCGATTGTGGGGGTGGCTATCCACTTTCGCCGGGCGTTGGTCGGGCGTCTGCTCACCCTGCAGGAGTCCATGCGTACAGCGTCCGAGACGCAGGATCTATCCACCGATGTGCAGGCCGATGGTGTTGATGAGGTCTCCGCAACGGTCGAGATTTATCAGCAACTGGTGCTGCGTCTGCGTGAGAGTCTCCTGCGGATTCGTCAGACTGCGGAAAATCTCGTGGATATGACGGAAGAGGTGGATGCTGCCTCCCGGCGGATTTCCCGCAATTCGCAAATGCAGAGCGAGGCTGCGGGCAACATGACGGCCTCCATGGAAGAGATTGCCACGGGAATCAGTCTGGTGACCGAGCAGGCACAATCCGCAAATGAGCATACGCAGGAATCCCGCGATCTGGCGATTGCCTGCGCGCAGGATATCCGCGATACGGTGGAGCGTATCCAGGCCGCCGCAGAGTATGTGGGTGGGGCCGTTACCAAGATCCGGGCACTCAGTGACGACTGCGACAGGATTGCCGGTATGGCCATCACCATTCGCGAGATCGCCGACCAGACGAATCTTCTCGCACTCAATGCCGCGATCGAGGCAGCGCGGGCTGGCGAGCAGGGGCGCGGATTTGCGGTGGTGGCGGATGAAGTGCGCAAACTTGCCGAACGCACGACGCGCTCCACCCACGAAATCAGCAAGCTGCTGGAGCACATGCAGGGCAGTGCGAAGGTTGCGGTCAGCAGCATGAACGAGACCGAGCATGTTGTGGGTGAAGTGGTGGGGAGCGCCTGGCGTGCAGGGGAATCCATCGAAAAGATCCAGTCTGGCGCCATGGCAACGGCGACTGCAGTGGCCGAGATTTCCTCGGCGATGCTGGAGCAGCGTTCCGCGAGCAGTGAGATCGCCGGAAGGGTCGAACATGTGGCACGCATCAGCGAGCAGAATTCCGCAGCAGTGGCGGCTTCTGCAAAAACCGTGGGGAGCATGACACAGGTTGGGCGGGCGGTGTTTCAGGAGCTGGCGGGCTATCGTCTGGATCAATCCGCTGCCCGAGTCGTGCTGCGGATTGCCGATATCCACGGCGAGGATCATCCGGCGGTGCGTGCCCAGCGTGCCATGGCAGAAATGCTCGAACAGCGCTCGCAGGGGCGCATCCAGCTCAAAGTCTATCCGGGCGGAGCGTTGGGGACTGAAAACGAATTGCTGGAGCAGGCACGCTGCGGGCGTATCGACATGATGCGGGCGAACATCACGTCGCTGAACAAGGATTGTCCGCTGACACTGGTGGCAACGCTGCCCTTCCTGTTCCGTTCCATCGAGCACCTGCACAAGGTCATGGATGGGGCGCCGGGCCGGCAGATTCTGGATGCCTGTCAGGCTGCCGGGCTGGTCGGGCTGTGTTTCTACGACGGTGGGGCCCGCTCGGTCTACGCCAACAAGCCAGTCCATTCGGTACAGGATATGCGTGGCCTGCGTTTGCGGGTCATGAACAGCGAAATGTGGATTGCCGTGGCCAGGGCAATGGGGGCGGAGCCAACCCCCATGGCCATGGATGAGATCGTGGCGGCCCGCAAGATGGGGCTCATCGACGCGGCGGAAAACAACATTCCGTCATACGACAGCTATCGGCACCATGAGGTGTTCAAGGTATTTTCCTGTACCGAGCATGCCATGGTGCCTGAACTGATCGTGTGCACCAAACAGCGATGGGATACCCTGCAGCCCGCAGATCGTGAGCTGATTGCCGCCGCTGCGCGCGACTCGGTTCCCCTGATGCGCAAATTCTGGGCTGAGCGCGAGGAATTGGCACGCAAGAACGCAGTATCGGCAGGCGCCTCGTTCGTGACAGACGTGGACAAGGGCTCATTCCAGGCCGCCATGAAACCCGTTTATGACCGGCTGGTGAGCACCCCGGAGATGCGCGCCCTGCTCACAGCGATTCAGGAAACAAGGTAAGCGGGAAAATCTAGCCAGAGGCCTAGCCAAAAAAAGCGGCCAGAAAAAAGCCCGGCATTGCGGCCGGGCTTTCTGCGTGCGGAGAATGCAGGCTTACTTGAGCTCAGAGGCCAGTGGCAGCTGGGCATCCTTGATGCCCTGGGCGATCAGGCCGCCAACCGCTTCGGCACCTTTTTCCTGCATGTGCGTGTTATCCGGCTTGTCGCGGCGCCCCGTGTTGGTCTTGTAGTACGGGTACTTTGCAACGTCGACGGCAAGGTAATAATCCAGGGAACCCTGTTCGCCGATCTTGTTGAAGAATTCGATGCTGCGGGCGTCGAGGTCGATGAGTGGCACGCCATTGGCCTTGGCGGTGTCACGCACTGTCTGTGAATAGTCACCCGGAAACTTGCCCTTGCTGGTAGTGTGCGTGGTGCCACCGATACTGCCGCCCTTGAAGCTGCGACGCGTCACCGGTGTGATCAGCACAGGCGTGGCGCCTGCATTTTTGGCGATGGCGATGTATTTTTCCAGGTTCTTCTGGAAAGACATTTCCGCAGGAATATTGGCTGCAGCGCCCGGATAGGTGCATAGCGTGGCGATATCAACCGAATCTCTTGCGGGTAACGGTGCGGGAGGCTCGTTGCCGCACTTTTCGTCATTGTGGCCAAACTGCACGAGCAGATAATCGCCCTGGCGGATGTCTGCCGCGATCATGTCGAACCAGCCTTCGTTGATGAAGCTGCGTGAGCTGCGCCCGGACTGGGCCACATCGATGACACGCACCTTGCCGCCTTCCTTGAACTGGCGATCAAAGGCCTGCCCCCAGCCCATGCGCGGGAAAACTTCTGCATCATAATTCGAGGCGGTTGAGTCGCCCGCCACGAACACGCGAACCACGCCGGGTGCGGTCACGGCTTTCTGCTCGGCCTGGGCCTTCTGCAGATTCAGCGGCGAGAATTTGGTAATCTCATGGAACGTGCTGTCGTAGATTGCACTGGTCCCACGCTCTCCATTGTTAGAGTCATAGCCACGGTTATGGCGGATCACGCGGAGAACGTCGTTCACTGCGGTGCTTGTAGTGCTCACCGGGTCAAAGTTTTCCGAATCCGTTACTCCGGCACTCTTGAGTGCGGTGCCGATCAGGGGCTGAAGGCTCTTTGCCTTGAGTTTCAGGGTTTCCGGCGAGACGACAGGCGCCTTGCCTGCTGCGGCCATGGCAGCAGGGCCACGGAACTTGGCCTCACGTGCCACATCCGAGGCGACCAGATCGGTCAGAGCGTTGATATTGGCCACGACAATCCCGCTGGGGTTGGCGACAATGCTGATGAACTGGTCGAGCCCATTATTGCTCACCAGCATCAGTGGGGCGACGAGGCCATCTGCCTTAAGGCTGTAATTGCCGCGTTTATCACTGATAACGGTTCTTGTCGTGCCATTGGCATCGTAGACAAGCACTGCCGTGTCAGCGAGCCCGGCTCCAACCAGCCCTGTCAGGGTGACGTTCACCAGTGCCGCGCCCTGAACAGCCTGGGGTGTGGGCGCTGCAGCAGCAGGGGTGGATGGGGTGTTTGCGCAGCCAATCAGCGAAGCGCTGATCATTGCTGCGATCGACAGTCGGATTACGGGCAGTCTCATGGTTTCTCCTCGATTAAGCCGTGTTGTGGCCTGGCTGTGGCTTCGTTGTGATAGGGTTTTCTGGAACCTCTGATCATTCCTGGCGGGCTATGATGCCTCAGGTGGCGTGAAATATTCTTGATATGAATTGCGATTTTATCTGACGACAGGAACATACAGATCGCATTGTTTCTCAAAACCTGCAGGCAGATAGGAGGAATTCTGGAAGCAGCGCAGTATCGGTGCATCTGTTACCTGCCAGCCGGTTTCCTCGCCAATGCGCCGGGCCAGTGCCTGGGTGGATGCGTGCGAATATCCGCCGGTGAGGCGGATCAGGGCATAGTGCCCTGTTGGTAGATAGCCCTGGCGCAATCCGTCGATATGCTTGCCCAATCTTTCCGAGAGCAGCCCGATCTGCAGCTCCACCTCGTGACGATGGTCTCCCATGTCACCGGCAAACTGGATGCACCAGCCCTTGCGCCGTTCCCGCGGGATGTTGGCAAGCAGGGCATGGGCGCGCAACTGGTCGAAGGGCGTGATGGAATCATCGAGCTTTCCCTTGAAGTCCAGATACTGGATGGCTATCGCAGGCAGGTATTCGATGCGGATTTTAGCCGGGGCGGCAATGTGTGAGCCGACTCCCGACGGAGTCATGCCGTGGCAGGCTTTGAAGGCGCGCGAAAAGGCCTCGGCTGAAGAGTATCCGCTATCCAGGGCCAGATTCAGCATCGAGCCGGCCCTGCCGCTTTCAATCAGCTGCCGTGCGCGCATCAGGCGCAGGCGCCGTACCCGCGCCAAGGGTGTCTCACCGGCATAGTCAGCAAATACCCGCTCGAAGTGATAGCGCGACATGCTGGCGATTTCAGCCAGCTCATCCAGGCACAGAGGCTGTTCCAGATGGCTGTCGATGTGGCTGGCCACCTTGCGCAAACGGATCAGCTTGCGGGTACATTGCTCAACGTTCATGGCAATCGGTGATCATGACTATCGGGATAGTCTGCCACCAAATTGCAGGCGCTTGAAAGCATTGTCTGTTTTCGGTCACAAATAACCGGAAGATGGGCGCTTCAGGCCGTTTTTGCGGTTTCCTGCAGCCGCTTGATGCTTGGGCGAAGATCCAGCCCGATAGCGGTTTTCAAGGACCGGGCACGTAGCATGAGTTCATCGGTGGGAACATCAAGACGAACCCCCGTGCCGGCGAGTGCCACCACATTGCCGCTTTCGCAGGCAGGCAGGGCCTGCACATTTCCATCGAAAGCCGTATGCAGGCGCTGCAGTGGCGCCGTGTACTTGCGGGAGCGGCCGAACAGGTTGGTGGCGAGAATGCCACCTTCGGTCAGGCGAGCCCGGCAGGCCTGATAGAAGGGCAGGCTATCGAGCGCGCCAACGCGTGCGTTCTCATCGTAGCCATCGACCAGAATGTAATCGTAGGCAGGGCCCGGCTGGGTCATGAATTCCACCCCGTCGGCAATTTTCACATGCAGGCGTGGGTCATTCTCGGGTAGCTTGAACATCTGGCTCGCCACTGCCCATACACCGGCATCAATCTCCACCGTGGTGATGCGTGCCTTGGGCAGGCGCCAATAGCAGAATTTCGTCAATGACCCCGCCCCCAGGCCGATCAGCAGGATCTTCTTCGGCCAGCTTCCTTCCGGGTTGAAGTTCTCCCGCAGCAGCAGGCCGAAGAGCATCTCCCGCGTGTATTCCAGCACCAGATCCACCGGGCGGCGGATGCGCATTGCACCCTGCACCCATTCCGAGCCGAAATGCAGGTAGCGGATACCATCTTGTTCGCTGATGTCGATAGGAGTGTCTGCCATCCCGAATCCTTGCGGGGCTTGCGCCTGTTCAGTGTTCCACGGCGTGCATGGCACGCCGTGCGAGGAGCGCGGAGATTATCGTAAAACCGGCCACCATGGATAGCGCCAACGGCAATCCCAGTGCATGTGCAATGGCGCCGATCACCGGTGGCCCCATCATGAAGCCGAGATAGCCGATGCCGGAGACTCCGGCAATGCCTGTGGCTGCCGATACACCGGGGACTTTGGAGGCTGCCGCAAACAGCACGGGAATCATGTTGGAGAAGCCCAGCCCTGTTAGCGCGAATCCGGCAAGGGCTGCAGCAGGGTGGCCGATAGCCAGCGTGATCCCCAGCGCGATGGCTGCAAGCCAGGCCGACAGGCTCAGCGTGTGCCCCGCTCCCAGGCGGGCGCGGAACCAGTCTCCGCCAAAACGGCCTGCTGCCATCGCGATGGAGAAGGCACCGTAGCCGAGTGCTGCGATCTGTGGTGGCGTGTTAAGTGTTTTGGCCATGTACAGGGTGCTCCAGTCGTACATGGCGCCTTCGCCCACCAGCCCGAGGGCGGCCATGAAGCCCAGCAGCAGGATGGTGCCGTGGGGCAGACGGAAGCCTCCGGGTTTGTCTGTGAGAGGGATCGGTTCCGTTGGCAGCATGTAGCGGCTGGCAATCAGAATCAGCACCAACCCTGTGATGGAGCAGGCAGCCAGATGCGTACGTGGTGCCACCCCGGCGGCGCTGACGAGGCTTGCAATGAGTGCGCCAGCAAAGCCCCCCAGGCTAAAGAAACCATGAAAGGAAGACATGATCGGGCGGGCGTAGGCATGCTCTACTGCGGCAGCCTCGGCATTCATCGAAACATCGAAAGCCCCGTTGGCCAGCCCGAAGAGGAACAGCGCACCCATTGCCGCGAAATAACCCGGCATCCACAGCAGAGCGGCCAGCGAGAGGGTCACCAGCAGGCCTGAACTGGCCACCACCTTGCGCGGGCCATGGCGCCCGACCCAGCCCCCCACCTGGGTCAGCGAGATCAGCGAGCCGATCCCGATCGAAAGCATCAGCCACGACAGGCGTGCTTCATCCAGGCCGAAGAGCGCCTTGACGGTGGGCACATGCACACCCCAGGTGGCAAACAGCATGCCGTTGACAAAAAACTGGATCTTCGTGGCGATACGCGCGGCGACGGGTGGGGTGACAGGCAGGGTAGGGGAATTGACTCTGGGCATCCCGACATTATCTCCGGTATTGGCACTTCTTTGGCCATGTTCTGGCAATACACAAGCCATCCACACAATCCGGGGAGAAGCCTGTGGATTGCGTTAGGAAAACTGGTTCAAGGTATTGATGTGTATGGATAATGGTTTTTTGGGCAAAAAACGATCAATATGCATTAAAGATATTCCGAAAAGCGCCTGAGGGAATTTCAGGATTTGACAATTACCGAAAGATGCTGGATGCGCGTTGAACAAGTGTGCACACAAATCGTGGAGAAGCCTGTGGATGAGTGTCTAACACACTGCTTAAGGCTATGAAAAATATAGATAAAAATTAATTGAGCAAAAAATGATCAATATGTATTTGGCGTTTTTTGAAAGGCCCGGTTTCTGTGCTTTGGAGTTCTGTCAATATTGAAAGCCCTGTATGGAAAGTATTTTAATGAGGGCTGACGATATTCACATATTTCGTGGAGAAAGCTGTGGATGAGTTTTAGAAAAGTTGACTATCTTTTTGATAAACAACAATAAAATAAAATAGATCATTCTTTGAGCAATATGCTCACGGGTTGTTTTGTTGCGTGAAAAATTGTATTGGAGGGTTTGTCAATATGTGCTGTGCCATAAAAGGAAAACACTCCTGCAAAAGCATGCACACAAAGCGTGGAGAAGCTTGTGGATGAGCGTCTGATAACTCATCTAAGCCACTGGAAAATATCCGGAAATCCGGATTGTGCAATAAGTGATCAATATTGCTTTGGCATTCCTGTTTTTCTCGCGCCTTTGTGGAGAGGCCCTTGTAGCGGGCAATGGCCGCCATTCACAAAAACCGTGGAGAAGCCTGTGGATGACTGTCTGACAAGTCGCCTAAGCAAT
Source organism: Rhodocyclaceae bacterium UBA1310 (assembly GCA_002307175.1). Lineage (GTDB taxonomy): Bacteria > Pseudomonadota > Gammaproteobacteria > Burkholderiales > Rhodocyclaceae > Uliginosibacterium. The sequence goes on along the minus strand of DBTS01000114.1, from coordinate 87,801 downwards.
TGACGCGTCGATGAAATTCCATTCTGCGCAAAATTTGCGCAAGATTCGGGCGATTTCGCGCTGGCAGCCTGTTGCCGGACTGATTTTCAGGGGCCGCAAAGGAAGATATCCACGGTTTGCCCTCACAGGCAGCAATCCACAGAATGCGTGTAGAAGCCTGTGGATTGCTGCCGGATAAGTCGCTTAAGTGCTTGAGCAACAGTAGAAAACGGCAACTGCTCAATTATTGACCAATATCGCTGAAAGCCTCCACAAAGGCTGATTCCAGCGCCAATTCACAGGCGCCCTCCCGTTCTTCTGTCCCCAGGGCTGTGCTGACCAAAGCCAATCAACAGCTCCCTGTCATGAAGGGCGCAGTGACAAGCGCTGACTATTGCCCAGGCCAAATGGAGCGACCCTGCCTGCCGGGTGGGGAAGCTTCATTTGCAGCCGCGATTCATGCCCAATGTTGCTAATTTACAAAAAAACGATGATTTTCTCGAAGCCAGTGGTGGCGAGGGTTTCCTGTTAAGTTCAATCAAAAACAGGTATCCGGATAGGGCTAGGGAAATCCCGTAGTTGTGACAGATTTGTTGTTTCGTAGTGAATTTATCGTGATATGTTTCCGGTAACAATAAATTTGTTCCCGGTATCAATCGGTTTGATGCTCGGGCGTGAATGCGAACTGTCCATGAGGCAGCCGCGACAACAAGCCAGTCCGCGAGACGGGGCAAAAGAGGAGCAAAATCATGATGTTGTATCGTATGTCTGCTTTGGCAGGCGCATTGGCGTTGGCCGGGCTTCTGGCTGCGTGCGGGGGTGGGTCGTCCTCCGATAGTTCGGATAGTTCAACGAATACTTCGAGTGGCGGAACCAGCTCGAGTGCCAGTTCGGCATCCAGCAGCGCAGCGAGTAGTAGCGCAGCAAGCAGCAGCTCCGCGAGCACCCAGTCCTCTTCTTCCTCGTCGACAGTTGCCGCAGGTACGCTGGTGCCCGCGAATGGAGCAACTGCCGCGTATGTGGATACCTCTCTGCAGATTGCGTTCGACTCTGCCCCAACCATCGGAACGAGTGGCTACATCAATATCTACAAGGCAGATGGCACGCTTGTCGACAAGCTCAGCCTCAACGCGTTTAGTACTGGCTCCTGGGTAGTCGACGCAACCGCATCCACTCCGACCCTGACTTCAACCCTGCTGAGTACCAATAATTCGGCAGCAGCATATCCGCTCAACAATACCGAAGTGGATCGTCTGGGAGGGAGTGTCAGCACCATCCAGAGTAGTAGCGTGGAGTTGTACCGTTGGGTTTTCCGCCCAACCATCAGTGTTTCTGGCAATGTTGCCACGATCAAACTGCATGACGGGAAGCTGGCTTCCGGCACGAGCTACTATGTCACAATGGACAGCGGTGTGCTGAGTGGCTCCATTAACGGTACGGCCTTCAGCGGGATCAGTTCAACGTCGGCGTGGGCATTCAAGACAAAATCTGATCCTAGCTCGCAATCCAGCGTGACGGTGGCCGCATCCGGAACGACTGCGGATTTCCGCACCGTGCAAGGCGCCTTGGACTGGCTCATGCAGAACTGTGCCGGGACATCGACCAATGCCTGTAACAGTTCTTCGGTGGCCAAGACCATCACCATTGCAGACGGAACCTACAACGAATTGATGTGGGTGCGTGGCGTCAACAACCTGACCATTTCTGGGGCGACACGGGATGGCACCGTTGTGCAAGCCGAGAATTTCGAACAGTACAATGTTGGGACTGGGGCGAGTCTCACTCAGGCCAGCTTGGTTGGATCAAGCTACCTGGGGGCGAGCAAGTCTGAATCCGGTGGTACTCGGGCCTATCTTGGTGGCGGTCGTGCTGTAATGTTGGTGGAAAGTGTGGATTTGCTCACGTTGAACCAGTTCACGTTGCAGAACACGCATGTCAAATCCAGTTCGTACAACAACCAGGCAGAGACGATCTATTTCAACAGTGCAAGCCTGACTGGTGGGCGTCTGCTGGCCACCTACATGAACTTCCTCAGCGCTCAGGATACTATCCAGATCAAGGGGTGGGATTGGTTCTATCACTGCCTGATCAAGGGTGATGTCGATTTCATCTGGGGTGTGCCGTATGCTGCTGTCTTCGAAAACAGCGAATTGCGGACTGCGGTGGATCCGACTGATGCAACGTCGGGTGGCCATGTCATTGAAACCCGTGCCGCTTACGGTTATCCGGGGTTCGTGGTGCTCAACAGTAGCCTGACCAAGGAATCTGCCGTGCCTGATAATGCGACCTCTTTGGCCCGTCAGGCCAACAGCTTCCCGGTGGCAACGTACTGCAACACCATGCTTACAACGGGCTCGCTGGCGAATGCCAACTACGGCTGCAACAATGTGGCTTATATCAATACCAAGATGGGAACCCACATCAAGACCAAGGGTTGGCTCTACACCTACACTCCGGCCATTACGACGCCGACCACGACTGCCGGATATCGCGAAAGTGGCAGCATGGATCTGACGGGGGCAACGCTGGATGTAAGTGGGCGTGATCTGACCTATGCCAGCACCTCGCTGGATCTGTCTGGCTTGAACACCCGTTCCAAGGCGTTCGCCCAGTGGAGTGGCAGTACTGGGTGGGCCCCGGCAGACGTGAGCTGCTCAAGCTCTGCTTGTACCACGTCCAAGTAATTATTAAGTAATGCAAAAACCGGCCGGTTTGCCACGGCCGGTTTTTTATTGGTGAAACGGCCCATTCGTGCAATTTCGTCAGAAATACCAACCTGGTTGCAGACGGATATTCATACGCCGTCGTATTGATCTGCGTGATACCGGAAACAGAAAGCTTCGGTATAGTGGCGGGCAGTCAATTGCCGAATGCCAGGATGGTGGAGTGCTATCCGCGCGTTTTTAGCGTTCAGGCGCATATTCATGGGAGAGCGTGTATGAAGTTCAAGCCCGCAGCGATCACTTTGGTTGCTATTGCCACTTCCGGCTTTCTGGCCGGGTGCGGTGGTGACAGACTGGCCGCCTCAGAAACGAAGGCAGAAACCAAACCGGCCGAGACGGTAGCCGCGCCGAGTTGTGCGGCCGGCATCTGGTTCTGCGAGGATTTTGAAAGCGGCTCGGCGGCACGGTGGGAAGCCAATCCGGTCGGGGCTGGGGCCACTATTGGCACGGCTAACGGCAAGCTGGCATTGCAGCAGGAAGGTGAGAATCATTTCCTGCGCTACGATGCTGGCTCCAGCAAAGGTGTTGCCGCCGTGGTGAGTGATGCGGCGTTTGCTGCGGTGGAGGGGCGCAAGACCGCCGATTACTATGTCGAAGCCCGTATCAAGCCGATCAGCAATACCACCAACAACAAGTTTGTGTGCCTGCTCGGGCGCTATCAGGACGTTAACAACTGGTACGGTGGCTGCCTGAATGTCCAGAACGGTGCCAGCTCCAAAGTGGAGTTCCACAAGGCCAATGCTGGCAAGTGGTTCCGGGCGAGGCAATTCAGTGCCCGCGTCATCAAGAATGATGTGTGGTACAAGCTGCGCCTGGAAATGAAGGGCAGTGCCCTGAATTTCTATATTGATGATGATCTCGTGGGGACCGCGTCCGACACCAGTGTGACAGGTGCAGGGAAGATCGGTTTCTGGCTCGACAACCGTTCTTTTGCGGTTGACGATATCGTTGTGGGTGATGCCAACGTCAAGCCTTCACTGCTTTCGCTGGAGCCGGTTGGCGCCTGGAGTGCTGAGGTAGGTGGTGCAGATCGTGAAGTCAAGGTGAGTGCTTCCACGCAGGATGGTTCGGCAGATGATTTTTCTGTCACCTCAAGCAACCCGCAGGTGGTCAGCGTGAATCGGGACGGAAATAGCACGGTTCTGCATGCCGCAGGCGCGGGGACCGCAGTCGTCAGTTACGTCAGCGGCAGCAATCCTAAACTCTCGAAGACGGTGGAAGCGGATATCGAGCCCGCATTTGTACAGGCCGAAGAATCCTACGGCAAGCTGGCAGATCGTCTGTCACCGGCAGCAGACACACATTTTGCGTATGTTGATACGCCGCTCAGCATTGCTTTTGACGATGTGCCTGTGCTCACTGGCAAGGGATCGTTGCGGATCTTCCGTACTGCCGATGACAAACTCGTGGATGTCATCAAACCGGCAGGCGAAACCGATGCCATCGGTCCCTCTGCAGATGGCTACTATCGCGGTGTTGCGCAGGCGCTGATGCGTGTGGATGGCAAGCGCCTGGTGGTGCGCCCGCATGCCGGCAAGCTTGAATACGCTACCAAGTATTATGTGGCGATTGCCGATGGCACGCTCAAAGGGGCGAAACTTGCTGGCAAGGGTTTTGTAGGGCTTGGCAAGAAAGCCGGCTGGGAATTCACCACGCGTGCAGCACCCAAGGATAATCTGACGACGCTGACTGTTGCCCAGGCTGGCGCCACGGCAGATTTCCGCACCCTGCAGGGCGCTTTGAACTACGCCATGCAGAAGGTGGCGAAGGAAACGCCGGTAACGATCCGCCTGGCCAATGGCACTTATACCGAGCTGCTCTATCTGCGCGGCAAGGATAATGTCACGATTCGCGGAGAAAGCCGCGACAAAGCCGTTGTTGAATTCGACAACTACGAGGCCCTCAATTCCGGTTCCGGTAGCGGTGTGGCAAAGGCCAACACCAGCTCGGGTGGTGGTCGTGCCGTGCTGCTGGCAGAGCAATCTGATCTGTTGACGCTCGAACGCCTCACGCTGAAGAATTCTCACCTGAAGATCAATGGCGTCAACAACCAGGCCGAGGTGATCTTCTTTAACGGCAGTACCCAGCGTCTGGTGGCCCGTGACATGAATTTCATCAGTCGCCAGGATACGCTGCAGCTCAATGCCTACAGCTGGTTCTACAACACCCTGATCGCCGGGGATGTGGACTTCATCTGGGGGAGCGCCAAGGCTGCGCTGTTCGAAAACAGCGAAATCCGCACTGTGGTTGATTCTGCCGATGCCACCAAGGGTGGTTATCTGGTGCAGGCCCGTGTGACAGATGCCAAGGACAAAGGCTATGTCTTCCTGAACAGTCGCCTCACTCGCGAAGCCGATGTGCCCGATGGCTCTGCCGAACTGGCGCGTAGCGCCGGTGTGCCGAGCTTCTTCGATAACGTGGTGTACGTCAATTGCAGGATGGATAAGCACATCGACCCGGCGGGCTGGTGGATCAACCCGATCCCAAATCCCGCAGATGCGTCAGCCATTGCGGGGTGGCGTGAATTCGGCAGCACTGCTCTGGATGGCTCGCCGCTGACAGGCGCGAACCGGGTGCCTGCCGCACATACCTTGTCAGAAGCCGATGCCGCTCCTTACCTGAGCCGCGCACAGGTGTTTTCGGCAATTGGCTGGAATCCGCAACCCTGAACGGGGTTGGGATCTGGCATGTAGAGAAGGGGGCGCATCAGGCGCCCCTTTTTTTCGCTTTCTGAAAGGAATTCCGCGTGTTTGGCGGAGAAGGGGCGATAAAGCAAAATTTAACCTCAATTTGCATTTGAATCGATCAAGTTTTGATTTTTCCTGCCGATTGATCGATACAGGTGGGCTGAGTATCTGAACAGTCTCGTATGAACAACGGAGGTTTAGGCGTATGGCAATTCATTCAGTCAACGGTGGTGGTACGAGCGCTCTTGCAAACATGGTGGCGCATCAGCAGGCTGCGAGCGCCCAAGTCGCCAAGAGTAATGATGGTGACGCGGATGATGGCAGCAAGGCAGCAGCAACCAAAGCATCAAGCCCTACAGTGAATCTGCAGGGGCAGGCGTTGGGCAAGATCGTGAATACGACAGCCTGAAGCTGACGGTGATAAAAAAGCCACTTCTGCTGGTAGAAGTGGCTTTTTTTATGGTCAACGAAAATGTTGCCCATTTGCGCTCTGTCGAAGTCAGTAGCGTTTTACCCGTAGATGTATTCGCGGGTCAGCGGCAGCGGATATTTGTCCGGCGTTGCCGATTTGCAGGCAACAATCTGGTGTAGCGCGATCCAGTTCTGTTCGAAAGCATACGCGCAGCCAGGCATGTACACCCGCCAGACGCGGAAACGCCGCTCTCCCACCATCTCTCGCAATTTATCCAGATTGGCTTCGAAGCGTTTGCTCCATTGCCATAGTGTTCTGGCGTAATGCAGGCGCAGGTTCTCGATATCGGTGGCTTCCAGCCCGGCATTTGAAATTTCCTGCAGGGCTAGGCCGATATGTGGCAGCTCGCCGTTCGGGAAAACATAGCGGTCGATGAAGTCGCCTCCGCCATAAGGGGTTCCGTCTGAATTGGCAATGCTGGAAGTGATGCCATGGTTCATGACGATGCCGTGATCTTCCAGCAGGTCGTGAATCTTGCGGAAATAGAGCCCAAGATTCTGCAGGCCAACGTGTTCGAACATGCCAACGCTGGTGATGCGGTCAAACTTTTCCTTCACATCACGATAGTCCTGCAGGCGGATTTCGATGCGATCCTCAAGTCCGGCCTGCTTGACGCGTTCCCGGGCGAGTTCGAACTGGCGTTTCGAAAGCGTGATGCCCAAACACTTTGCGCCATACTTGCTGGCCGCGCGAAGCACCAGTGCTCCCCAGCCGCAGCCTATATCCAGCAGGCGCTGCCCGGGTTGCAGACAGATCTTGCGCAGGATGTGGTCGATCTTGTTGATCTGGGCCTGTTCCAGCGTATCGTCCGGGCTGCGGAAATAGCCGCACGAGTACACCATCTGGTCATCCAGCCAGGACCGGTAGAACTCATTCGAAACATCGTAATGATGCTCGATGGATTCTGCGTCGAGCTTGCGGGAGTGAGAGGTATGGGACACCCGTGAGCGATGGCTTTGCCCGGAGGTTTCCGACAGCGCGGAAGCCTGCTGGATGATCGCATCCATGGGGCCGTCGATATCAATCAGGCCTTCCACATAGGCGCTGCCCAGCGAGTTCAGCGATGGGCTGAGCAGGCTGGGAAGGGCCTTTGGAGAACTGAGCCTGAGCGTGACCTGCGGATGCTTGCCAAGCGCAAAGCGCCGGCCGTTCCAGAGTTCCAGCGCCAGGTTCAGATGGCTAACGCCGGTTTGTTGTGCGAGCCAGGCATCGATCTGATGCTCGGCCATTGAAGCAGGCAGGAGGCCTGCCAATTGATCCAACATTTTGCGATTCCCCCTGTAAAAAGTTCGAGGACCGCAGTTGATTCTATGCTTGAACTAATCGCTAAGGTATTGGATTTTTAGATGGATTTGATAGAAAAACAGGCGGAACTTTTAAGATTCTGCAGCGTCCAATACCGCCCAGTAAGACTGCAGATGTGTCGGTGCACGATGTTGTTGCGGGCGCCCGATCATTGCCTTGCAGCGCTCTTGGCAGGTTCCTGCGCATGCCCTGACAGGGGCTGAAAACCCTCGTTGCAGCGGTGGGTCTGTGGCTCAGTCGTAGAAACGGGTGAATTCCCGGGCACCGATGCGTGGCAGCGCCAGTGCATTTTCCGGCGCATCCAGGTCTGCGTATCCCATCGACATGCCACAGACGATCATCTGCGTATCCGGGATGTCCAGCAGCTTGTGGATACTTGGATGGTATTCCGTAAATGCGGCTTGCAGGCAGGTATCCAGGCCACGCGCCCGCGCTGCGAGCATGAGGGTCTGCAGAAAGCCGCCGTAGTCGATCAGGCTGCCTTGGCCGAGGCTGCGATCCAGGCCGAAGATCAGGCCGACCGGGGCATCGAAAAACGCATAGTTGCGGGCCCACTGCGCATGCATGCGCTCCGTATCCTTCTTCTCAATTCCCAGCAGCGAGTAGAGCGCGTACCCCGTGTGACGGCGCCGGGAGAGGTAGGGCTCCGCCCATTTCTCCGGATAGTAATCGTACTCGCCGCGATGTTCGTAAGTGGGGTTGCGGCTCTCCTCCAGAATGGCCTGAGTCAGTGCTTCCTTGCGCTTGCCGGTGACGATGTAGACCTTCCAGGGCTGGGTGTTCACGCCGCTGGGCGCACAGGCCGCAAGATCCAGCAGTTCCAGGAGCAGATCACGCTCGACCGGCCTGGGCAGAAAGCGCCGGATGGAATGGCGGCTGCGCACGATGTCTGCGAAGGAAGTGCTGGTTTGTGGCATGGGCTAATCCTGTGGCCTGATCAAAGCGTCTTTCTCAGCGAATAGAGTGCCTCCAGCGCTTCACGCGGGCTCATGCTGTCCGGGTCCAGATCGGCCAGCAGGGTGAGGGCAGGGTGGCTGCTATGGGTGGGTTCCGGTTCGGGAAGGGCTGCGAACAGGTCATCCTGCGGGCCGGCGTTGATTTCGCGGTTTTCCAGTGCGCGCAAGCGCCGCCTGGCATCCCGCACCACCGTGGATGGGATGCCTGCCAGAGCCGCCACTTCAATCCCGTAGCTTTGCGAGGCCGGGCCATCTTCCACGGCGTGCATGAAAACGATGCTGTGGCCGTGCTCAACCGCGCCCAGGTGCACATTTGCGCATTCGCGGTATTCCTGTGCCAGACGCGTGAGTTCGAAGTAGTGGGTGGAAAACAGCGTGAAGCTGCGGTTTTTGTCGAGCAGGTGGCGTGCAATAGAATATGCCAAGGCCATGCCGTCGAAAGTCGAGGTACCACGCCCGATCTCATCCATGAGCACGAGGCTGCGTTCTGTGGCGCCATTCAGAATGGCGGCCGCTTCGGTCATTTCGACCATGAAGGTCGAGCGCCCCGAGGCCAGATCGTCGGAAGCCCCGATGCGGGTGAAGATCGCGTCCACCGGGCCGAGCTTTGCCGAGGTGGCCGGCACGAACGAGCCGCAATGGGCCAGCAGCACGATCAGCGCAACCTGCCGCATATAGGTCGATTTACCGCCCATGTTCGGCCCGGTGACGAGCAGCATGCAGCGCGTGGGCGCAAGCTGGGTATTGTTGCTGATGAAATTGTCGACCTGGCGTTCCACCACCGGGTGGCGACCGCCGACAATCTCGATGACAGGGTCGTCCACCAGATCCGGGGCGCGGTAGTCATGGCGTGCAGCGGCCAATGCAAAGGCGTTCAGCCCGTCGAGTTCGGCCACTGCGCGGGCAATGCTCTGCAGGCGAGGCACCATCGGCGCGAGTTGTTCGAGAAGCTGGTCGTAGAGCAATTTCTCGCGGGCCATCGCCCTATCCTGGGCGGAGAGTGCCTTATCCTCGAAAGTTTTCAGTTCCGGGGTGATGTAGCGCTCTGCGTTCTTCATCGTCTGGCGCCGGCGATAGTCATCCGGCACACGGTCCACGTTGGCATGTGAAACCTCGATGAAGAAACCATGTACGCGGTTGAACTCCACCTTCAGGGTGGCGATCCCGCTGCGCTCGCGTTCGCGGGCTTCCAGTTCGACGAGAAATTTTCCGCAGTTGTTCTGGATATCGCGCAGTTCGTCCAGCTCGGTGTCGTAGCCTTCCGCAAAAACGCCACCATCACGTACCTGCGTGGCGGGCTCCACGGCAATGGCCGCACGCAGCAGCATCAGCGTATCCACTGGCGTGGCTAGTTCACGCAGCAGGTTCTCCAGCAGGGTCGGGCCTTGTGCGGGCAGTGGCGCACGCACATTGTCGAGTGTGGCAAGGCTCTCGCGCAGCGCCGCAAGTTCGCGTGGCCGGACGCTTTTGAGAGCGATGCGCGTGGCGATGCGCTCGATATCCGCCATTGGCTTGAGGGCATCTGCCACCGCATGCAGCGGGCCGTCTCCAGCATCACCGAGCAGCAGGCCGACCACCTGATGCCGCGCATGGCAGGCGGCGTGGCTTACCAGCGGATGGTGCAGGGCGCGGCGCAGCCAGCGTGCGCCCATGCTGCTGGTGGTGTAATCAAGCATCGAGAGCAGCGTTGGCGCGGGCTCTCCGCGCAGGGTCTCGCTGATTTCCAGGTTACGGCGCGTCTGCGCATCCATGCGCAGGTAATCACCTTCGCTTTCCACGCGTAGCGTGGTGATGTGCGAGAGCATCTGGCGCTGCGTGGAGCGGGCGTAATCGAACAGGGTGCCTGCGGCAGCCAGCGCGGTATCCAGGCCTTCAGCCCCGAAGCCCGCCAGATCATGGGTGTTAAAGTGGGTAGTGAGTAGTTCGTGTGCGGTCTTGGCGTCAAATTGCCAGTCCGCCAGGCGTCGGATCGCGCCGACTCTAGCTTCGAGTGCTGGCAGCTTCAGGCTTTCCGGGATCAGGGCTTCTGCCGGGCGCAGGCGTTCGAGCTGGCCGATGAGGGATTCCGGCGTGGTCTCGACGATGCGGAAATCGCCATTGGCAAGATTCAGCCAGGCCATGCCAAGCACGCCGCGCTGCAGTTGCAGTGCCAGCAGGGGGGCGTCAGCCCGGTCGTCGAGGAGGGCTGCGTCGGTCAGCGTGCCGGGGGTGACGATACGGCTGATGGCGCGCTCCATCGGCCCTTTGGCAGCTTTCGCGGCTTCGGCTGATTCAATTACCTGTTCGCAGATGACCGCGGATTCACCGATCTTCACCAGCTTGGCGAGGTAGGGTTCCAGTGCATGGAAGGGTACGCCTGCCATGCGGATTGGCTGGCCGGCAGAAGCGCCGCGCGTGGTCAGCGTGATGTCGAGCAGGCGTGCGGCCTTTTCGGCATCTTCGAAGAACAGCTCGTAGAAGTCTCCCATACGGTAGAACACCAGCGTGTCCGGGTATTCCTGCTTGAAACGAAGATACTGCTGCATCACCGGTGTGTGCTTGGTGATCTCTTCTTCGGACATGGGATGGCGTGAAGCGGAAGTCGTTTGCAAAGTGGTGCCGGTTCCTGATTGGAATGAGAGGTTCGGGCACTGCTGTGCACCAACGCAGAGACTGCGGGTGGTGAATGGACAAAAAGGGATACAGCGGCCCGGAAAGGCGCAATTTTATCAGGCATTTGCCCACGCATGGAGAATGCCTGCAGTAGGGCCGGCCATGTCTCTTCTGGTTAGGCCGGCACCTGTCCTGTCTGGCGCAGATATCGCTACAGCAGTGCCAGAAGCTCGCTTGCCACCTGGTCCCAGGAGTGCTGTTCGGCATTCTGGCGGGCGGCATTGCGCAGGGGGTCTGCGCCATAGGCACGCCGTGGCCCCTGTGCGGCAGCATGGCGCATGAGCTTCTCCAGTGCCTCAAACTCCGGGTCTACCCAGCAGCAGGCCTTGCCATTGAGGATGCCGCGCCGGAAGGTGCCGGGGATCTTCCAGGCTGCGTCGGTGTTGCAGAAATCGTCGGTGGCACCTCCCGAGGTGACGATGAGCGGCGTGCCGCAGGCCTGCGCTTCCAGCACCGGGAGGTTGAACCCCTCTGCACGGTAGGGGGATACATACCAGTCCACGAAGCCAAACATGCGGCATAGATCGGCCTGGGAGAGGTTGACGGGAATGACGTGGATGGCATTCAGCACATCCGCACTGAGCAGCCCCGGATAGGCAGAGTTGACGCTTTGCAGCACCGTATCCACCGGCAATCCATAGAGGCCCCGTGCATCCTTGAGGATCAGGCGGATGTTGCGGTGATCACGAAAGATCGTGGCAAATGCCCGCACCAGCAGATCAATCCCCTTGTTCCAGGTGGGCACGCCCACATTCAGAAAGATCACGCTGTCGTCAGGGATGCCCAGTGCCTGGCGCTGCACGGCCAGCTCTTCCTGCGAGGCTGGGCGGTTGACTGCCAGATCCACGCCGTGGCGCACCACGCGCACGCGCCCTTCATCAAAGCCGAAATCGATGAGGCGGTCGCGTGACCAGCGGCTTGGCGTCACCAGAAGGTTTTCGCCGCGAGTAAAGTCGGTCAGTGGAATCTCGGGGTTCTGCAGGCTACCCGATTCATATCCCAGTTCGGTTACCGCGAAGCTCACCGTCTTGCGGGCTTGCGGGTTGGGCGGGAAGAGCGGCGAGCAGATGCGGTAGACACAATCCACTTCTGCCTCATCAATACTCTGCAAGCCCTCGATCAGTACATTGTCCTGCTCCGAGAAGCCGGCGTTATGTGCCTGCTTGTTCCAGTGCGCCATCGCCCACGGCATGTCGGTGTGAAAGAGTTTCACATCACTTCTGCGCGCCAGGGCGAGGATCTGGTGCTGATTGACCATGGCCAGGGAATGGCTCACGCCGCGCCAGCCGGCAATGAGTATCCGTCGTACCCGGGTTTGCGTTTCGGGCGGGGGGGCAGCGTTATCTGCCCCGGTTTCGTCAGGATGCCTGAGCAGGGCCAGGCAGCGCTGCAACCAGCTTGCTGATTTCTGCTTCAAGGTTTCGGGTGAATCTTGTAGTGTCGAACAGGGTTCCATGCTCGCGTACCTCCTGGAGTGCGGCCTTCAGGCGCGCACATTCCTCTGGTGAATTGGCTAGTGCCACAGCCTTTTCTTCATAGTCCCGCAGGTTATAGGTGATCAGTTCCGGCAGGCCGGCTGCCGTCAGCAGGGCTCCGGCCATGCGCGAGGCGAAGGATCGGCCTGTGAGGGTGAGAACCGGGGTGCCCATCCACAGTGCGTCATTGGCCGTGGTGCCGGCGTTGAACGGAAAGGTATCGAGAAACAGATCGGCCACCGGGTAGCGCGCCAGATAGTGATCCGGTGCCACGCGTGTGGCGAAAACGAGGCGGCTCTCGTCGATGCCGCGTGTGCGTGCCTCGCGCTTCAGGCTGGCCTGAGCCCACGGGTTATCCGCGAGCAGCCAGAGCACGCTCGTCGGCACGCGCTGGAGAATGTTGAGCCAGACGGAGAAGACTTCCGGCGTGTATTTGAAATTATTGTTGAGCGAACAGAAAACAAATCCCGTGGGGGGCAGGCCACACGCCTCACGGCTCGGCTGCGTGGGGGCAACGCTGCGTTTCCGGTCGCTCACCTGATACACATCTGGCATGTAGATGGGTTTTTCGGAGTAGAGCGGCGCGAGTTGTTCGGGGATCAGAAAGCGGTCGGCGATGACGTAATCGATGGAAGGCAGCCCGGTGGTGGCCGGCAGGCCGAGGTAGGTGATCTGAATCGGTGCCGGCCGGTACGCCAGCATGTTGGTGCGGGCGCCGAGAGTCTGGCCGTGCAGGTCGATGAGTACGTCGATCTCGTATTCGCGGATCTTGCGGGCAGCCGATTCATCGTCGAGTGTATCGATGCGGATGAAGTGATCCATTGCCGCAACGATCCGCTGGCGCAGGGCCGAACCATCTTCACGGGTCCAGCAGAAGGCATAAATCTCGAAATTTTCACGATCATGCGATTCAAATAATTCGGCAGTCAGCATGGCCACCGGATGCAGGCACAGATCCGATGAGCAGTAGCCGATGCGGATCTTCCGGTGCCCGTAGGCGTGGCCCTTGCTGAGCGCCGGTACGTCGGGCCGCACTTTTTGGCGCACATAGTTGCGCGCAGCATCGAGCTGGGCTTGCGGATCGTCCGACAGGCTCAGCATGGCAAGTGCCGATGTGCTGGCGCGCATGACTTCAGGCGATACGCCCGCGATCTCCCGGTATACCGGCCAGATGCACTGTTTCTCGCGCAGAAAAACCCAGTGGTGGAGCACATCCGGCTGATTCGGGTTTAGCGCCAAGCTGTGGTCTAGGTAGCTGAGTGCTTCCGCATACCGTTTGCCGCTTTCGAGCAGGCGCCCAAGGTTGTTCAGGGCCAGCAGAAGCAGGTCGCGCTGCTCGGCAACTTCCGCTTGTGCATGCTGCTCGATCCAGCGCCATTCGGCTTCGGCAGCTTCAAGCTGGCCGAGATGTTCGTGGGCAAGTCCGAGGTTGAAATGCGGCTGAAGAAAATTCGGCTGCAGGCGGATGGCCTGCCAGTAGGCTTCACAGGCGGCAGTGACATCCTGCAGGCCAAACAGCGTGACGCCCAGATTGAAGCAGGCAAAATGATTGTATGGAGTCTGATTCCGGCCCAGCCATGTCTGGTAAAGAATGGCGACCTGCTGGCGTTGCCCGGCACGTTCAAGCGTCGCTGCCGCATTGAGCAGATCGGTAAAGGCTAGCTGCCTGTTCCATGCCTGCAGCAGTGAGGAAACGAAAGTGTGTTCGTCCATGAGCTCCCGGGCTTCCTTTTCGATGGTGCCGTCGCAAGTCTGATTACCGTGCCTGCTGTCTGGTCGTGATCAAGCTTCATGTATGGTACTGCGTCTTGCAGGCGCGGATTCCTGGCAGACCGTTGCCCTGGTCAGACGCTTCAATCTGCCCAGCATACCAGCCGCAGCCGCTCCTGGAATCCTGCCAGAAGGGTAGTAAAAGCCCGGCATTTCAGCAGATCACGAGAACCTCTCGCAAACAGGCTGGGAATATCGGCAATCGAAATAGAAAAAACTCCATGCAGGTGGTGCCTGCATGGAGTTTCGGGTGAATCTCAACCTTGTCCTGGTCAGATATTCAGGGCTGCGATCTGGTCGGTTGTCATTGCGGCAATCTGATTGCTGGTTAGTGCCTGCGTCTGATTCGTGGTCATTGCGTTGATCTGATCTGTCGACATCGCGTGGATCTGGGCGGTGCCGATAGAGGCGACCTGGCCGGTGCCGAGGGCCTGGATCTGATCGGTCGTCAAACCTTCGGAGACTTGGGCTGTCGTTAGTGCGGCGATCTGCCTTGTGCTCATGGCTCCGAGGTCGGCGGTTTCTATGGCGGCAACATCCGCCGTGGTCAGCGAGGCTACTTGGGCTGTCGTCAGGGCGGCGATCTGTGCCGAATCCAGCGAAATCACCTGATCAGAGGTCAGCGCATTGGCAATCTGGGATGTCGTCAGCGCGGCAACCTGCGAGGTTGTCAGCGATGCCACGTCCGCAGTTTCCATGGCGGCGATCTGGGTGTATGCCATGGCGGCGAGCTGGGCGCTTGTCAGCGAGCGAACCTGGCCGGTACTCAGGCCTACCACCTGTTCCGTTGTCAGCGCATTGACCTCGGCTGTCGTCATCGCGGTGATCTGCCCGGTGCTCATTGCAGCAAGGTCGGCGGTTTCGATGGCGGCTACCTGCTGCGTGCTCAGCGCCTTGATCTGCAGAGAGGTGAAGGCTGCGACCTGGCTCGAAGTCAGCGCGGCAATTGCATCCGATCCCAGAGCCGAGAGCTGGCTGGTCTTGAGTGCAGCGACATCGGTGGTGGTCAGATACTGGATCTGATCAGAGCTCAGGGCCGCCAGACTGGCTGTTCCCAATGCCTGGATCTGTGCCGTGGTGATGGCGCCGAGCTGGTCGGAAGACAGCGAGGCAACCTGCTCGGTGGTCAGTGCCTGTACCTGTGCTGTGGTGAGTGCTGCAACATCGGAGGAGGCGAGTGTCGACAGCTGCTCGGTGGTTGCCACCGCAATGTTGGTAGTGGTGATGGCAGCGAGCTGTGCTGTACTGAGTGCGCCAAACTGATCGCTGGTGAGCCCGAGACTGATCTGCGCGGTTGTCAGCACGCCAATCTGCTTGGTGCTCAGGGCTGCGAGGTCGCCGGTTTCGATGGCGGCGATATTTTCGGTGCTCAGGTTGGCGACCTGCGCGGTGGTCAGCGCAGCAATCTGGGTGGAGCTCAACGCCACCACCTGGTCCGAAGTCAGTGCGCTAGCGATCTGCCCTGTGGTCAGCGAGGCGATCTGGCTGGTGCTCAGGGCTGCCACATCGGCGGTTTCCATTGCGGAAATCCGCGAGTAAGACATGGCGGCAATCTGCGAGGAAGTCAGTGCCCTGGACTGTGCCGTCGTCAGGCTCACGATCTGGTCGGTTGTCAGCGCATTGACGTCTGCCGTGGTCATGGCGGCGATCTGCGTAGTGCCCATGGCGGCAAGATCGTCTGTTTCGATAGCCGCAGCCTGCGCGGTGGTGAGCGCCTTGACCTGTGCCGTGGTGAGTGCGGCCAGCTGGCCAGATGTCATCGCGACGATGGCATCCGAGCCGATGACGGCGAGCTGGTTCGTCTTCAGTGCGGCAACGCTTGCCGTTGTCAGGTTGCTGATCTGCTCCGTGGTGATGGCTGCAATGCTGGCCGTTCCCAGGGACTGGGTCTGTGCTGTGGTCAGTGCGGCAATCTGATTAGTGCCAAGCGCGGCAATCTGGTCGGTCGTCAGCGCGGAGATCTGCGAAGTCTTCAGCGCGGCGACTTCAGTGGTCGTGAGTGCCGTCAGCTGTTCAGAGCTGAGGGCGCGGAGTGCTGCTGTCGTGAAGGCGCCAATCTGGGTGGAGCTGAGCGCCTGCAGGCCATCCGAACTCAATGCCGAAGCCTGGCCCGTACCCAGTACAGCGATCTGGGCCGAGGTTAGTGCCGTGATCTGATCCGTACTCAGAGTGGCAACTGCCTC
Source organism: Rhodocyclaceae bacterium UBA1310 (assembly GCA_002307175.1). Lineage (GTDB taxonomy): Bacteria > Pseudomonadota > Gammaproteobacteria > Burkholderiales > Rhodocyclaceae > Uliginosibacterium. The sequence continues at coordinate 71,599 of DBTS01000114.1, read as the reverse complement.
CGTGCTGAGTGCCTGGATCTGGTTGGTCTTCAGGGCGGCAATATCCTTGGTGGTAAGGTTGCCAACCTGTTCGGTGCTCAGTGCGGCAATGCTGGCGGTGCCGAGTGCCTGAACCTGTGCTGTGGTGAGCGCGGCGACCTGGCCGGAGGTTAGCGCATTGACATTGTCTGTCGTTAGCGCAGCGATCTGGTTGGTCTTCAATGCGGCGATATCGCCCGTGCCCAGCACTGTCAGTTGGGCCGATGTGAGTGCGGCAATATTTCCGGTTGTCAGCGCCGTGAGCTGGCCGGTGCCCATGGCCGTGATCTGGTCGGTAGACAAGCCCTGCTGTACCTGGGCCGTGGTCAGTGCGGCGACCTGCCTCGTGGTGAGTGCGGCGACATCGGCGGTTTCGAGAGCGGCGATATCGTCGGTGCCCAGAGACGCGATCTGTGCCGTGGTCATCGAGGAGACCTGGCTTGTCGTGAGGGCGGCGAGCTGCTCCGACGTCAGTGCGCTGGATACCTGGCCGGTGGTCAGCGCGGCGACCTGCGCACTGCTCAAGGCGGCGATATCTTCGGTTTCCATTGCGGCGATCTGCGTATAGGCCATCGTGGCCAGCTGCGCACTGGTGAGTGCGCGCGTCTGGTCAGTGGTCAGGCTGACCACCTGATCGGTACTCAGTGCATTGACTTCCGCAGTGGTCAGGGCTGCCACCTGTTTCGAAGTCAGTGCGGCCAGATCGGCAGTTTCAATGGCTGCAACCTGCGCTGTAGTCAGCGACTTGACCTGCAGGGTGGTGAGCGCCTGGATCTGGTCGGATGTCATGGCTGCCACCAGATCAGTGGCGAGTGCATTGAGCTGGTTCGTCTTGAGGGCGGCAATATCCTTGGTGGTGAGGTTGCCGATCTGCTCGGTGGTAAGGGCGGCAATGCTGGCAGTACCCAATGCCTGGACCTGTGCCGTTGTCAGTGCCGAGACCTGATCTGTGGTCAGCGCGGAGATGCCTGCCGTGGTCAGTGCGGCAATCTGGGTGGATTTCAGGCTGGCAATATCGGCAGAATCCAGCGCGGTGATTTCGCCCGTTGTCAGGGATGCCATCTGTGCAGTGGTCAGCGCATTCAACTGTGTCGTTGTCATGGCCGTCAGCTGGTCGGTGGTGAGCCCGCTCTGGATCTGGCTGGTGGTGATGGCCGCGATCTGGCTGGTCTTGAGGCTGGCAATATTGGCAGTACCCAGTGCGGCAATGCCTGCCGTGCCAAGCGCGGCAATCTGCCCTGAGCCAAGCGTCATGGTCTGTGCGGTGGTCAGGGCCTGAAGCTGGTCTGTGCTCAAACCACCAGCAATCTGTGCTGTCGTCAGCGCAGCGATCTGCCCGGTACTCATGGCTGCCAGATCGGCAGTTTCAATGGCGCTGATCTGTGCTGTACTCAGCGAGGAGACTTGGGTTGAGGTCAATGCCTTGATTTGTGTCGATCCGAGGCTGGCGATCTGGTCAGTGCCCATGGCATTGAGGTTGGCCGTGGTAATGGCTGCAACCTGGGCCGAGGTCAGTGCATTCAGATCCTCGGTTTCCATGGCGGCGATCTGGCTCGAAGACAGTGCCTTGATCTGCGCGGTGGTGAGTGAAGAAACCTGCCCGGAAGTGAGCGCCGCAACGAGGTCGGTGGAAAGTGCAGTGATCTGGTTGGTCTTGAGGGCGGCAATATCCTTGGTGGTGAGATTGCCGATCTGCTCGGTGGTCAATGCGGCGATGCTTGCCGTGCCGAGTGCTTGAACCTGCGCGGAAGTGAGTGCGCCCACCTGATCGGTGCTCAGGGAAGCGATGTTCGCGGTGGTCAGTGCGGCAATCTGATTGGTCTTGAGGGCGGCGATGTCACTGGAGGCGAGTGCGGACAGCTGTTCGCTGCTGAGCGCGGCAATATTGGCGGTAGTCAGGGCCACCAGCTGGGTGGTGCCCATGGCCTGGAGGCTGCTGGTGCTGAGCGCGGCACCTTGCGCGGTACCCAGCATGAGAATCTGCGCAGTCGTCAGTGCGGCGGCCTGGCCGGTGGTCAGTGCCGAGATGCTGTCGGTCGTCAGCGCGGTAATCTGGCTGGATTTAAGCGCGGCGATGTCACTGGTGGTGATGAAGCCCACCTGGTCAGATGCCAGTGCCGCGAGCGTATGCGTGGTGAAAGCCTGGATCTGGCCCGTGGTGAGAGCCTGGATTTGTCCAGAATTCAGTGCGGAAATGCTGGCCGTGGTGAATGCGGCGATTTGCCCTGTCTTGAGGGCGGCGATCTGTGTGGTGGTGAGCGCGGATATCTGATCCGTGCTCATGATCGCGACGTCGCCGGTATCAAGTGCGGCAATCTGCGCGGTCGTCATCGCCGCAAGGTCTGCGGTTTCAATTGCGAGCACCTGGGGCGAGCTGAGTGCCTTGACCTGTGCCGTGGTGAGCGCTTTCACCTGTGAAGAATCGAGCGCGACGATTGCGTCAGTGGAGAGCACCGCCAGCTGATTGGTTTTCAAGGCAGCCACGCTGGCTGTGGTGAGATTGCTGATCTGATCGGTGGTAAGCGCCGAGATGGCACCGGTACTGAGGGCCTGTATCTGTGCTGTGGTGAGGGCGATGATCTGGTCTGAGCTGAGGGAGGCAATGCCTGCCGTGGTCATGGCGGCGATCTGGCCGGTCTTGAGGGCGGCAATGTCAGCCGAATTGAGGGCGGCGATCTGGTCCGTGCTCAGCGAGGCAATGTCTATCGTGTCGAGCGCTGCAATCTGTGCAGTGCCCATGGCGCCGAGATCCGCTGTTTCCAGTGCGGCCACCTGGGCGGAACTGAGCGCCTTGATCTGGGCGGTCGACATGGCCGCAATGTCTCCGGTCTCAAGTGCCTGTATGCCTGCTGTCGTGATGGCCACCACCTGCGTCGTGCTCATCGCGGCGAAGCTCGAAGTGGTCAGGGATTCGATCTGATCAGTCGCAAAAGCTGCTACCTGGGCAGAGGTGAGGCCTTTCACCTGCCCGGTGCCGATGTTCGAGAGCTGATAAGTGGTGAGCCCGTTGGTGACTTGATACGGCGTGAAGGCTGCAACCTGGGTGGAGGAAAGCGTCACCAGATCGCGTGTCTCGATAGCGGCAACCTGATCGCTTGTCAGGTGTGAAATCTGCGCCGTCGTCATGACCCTGAAGTCGGCCGTCGTCAGGTTTTGAATCTGCGTGGTGGTCAGCGCAGATATCTGCGAAGGCGACATACCAGAAATGATCGAGCTCATGACAAATCCTCCAGTTAATACGTTTTATGTATCTCAGATATCACGCCTGGAATTCGGGTGCCGCCATCGGTTTGCGATATCCGGCAGAGGTGCGTTTCACATTTCCTGGCTTGGTATTCCAACAATAGTTCGAGGGTTTAAATATGCAGATGTGCACGGTTTATCTTCTCGATTTAGCGATGTTTACGGTCTGTTAAGCGGCATGTTTAGGGTAAGATGCCAGTACAGGCGGGAAGCATTAGTCATAATCAGAAATTAATTCAGAGACCCGCATCACGCCTTTATCTTCGGCAGCAGGGGGTGTTGTGCGTACAAACCAGCGGCTAAAGTTTTCAATAAAACTGGCGTTAATGACATTGCGGTGGACTCTTTTGTCATGATCGGCGCCGGGATTTATGCCCGAAAAGGCACATTTTTTTACGCAATGTTTTTGCTTATGTCTTTGGCGTAAACGGTCGGGGCGTTGTCTCAACACTGGCGCCATTGTTGTTCTGCCTTTGGCTGGGTGATGACGCAGGGGGGCGGGGCAGCTTGCCGTTCCGGCAAGACATGTTGCCTGCCCCCGGCTGATTCAGTTCATGGCTTCGTAGAGGGGTAGGGTAAGGAATTCTGCGAAGCTGTCGGAAAGCGACATTTCCTCAAAAATCCGGGCGGCCTGTTCGTAGGTGGCCACGTTTTCGCCCTGTGCGGTGACAGTCTGTTTCACCTTCGCCAGCTCTTCGGGGATAAAGGTGCGTACAAGTTCAGCATCCACCTTGCGGCCGTCTTCAAGCCTGCCCTTTGGGGAACGTACCCATTGCCACACTTGAGAGCGGCTGATTTCGGCGGTGGCCGCATCCTCCATGAGGTTATGGATCGGCACACAGCCATTGCCGGCAAGCCATGAACCCAGATAGTGGATGCCTACATTGATGTTGTTGCGCACGCCGGCTTCGGTGATCGGCTCCTCGGGGCGGAAATCGAGCAGATCGCTGGCTGCGTAATGCACATCGTCGCGTTGCTTGTCCCATTGGTTCGGGCGATCCCCGAGCACCTTGACGAACTCTTCGTGAGCAATTGGCACTAGCCCCGGGTGCGCCACCCAGCCGCCGTCGAAACCATCATTGGCATCCCGCGTTTTGTCCGCACGCACCCCGGCCAATGCTTTTTCATTGGCCTCAGCGTCGTTCTTGATCGGAATCAGCGCGCTCATTCCGCCAATCGCCGGGGCCCCGCGTTTATGGCAGGTCTTCACCAGTGTCAGCGCGTAGGCGCGCATGAACGGTACAGTCATGGTGATGGCGCTGCGGTTGGCGAGGCAGAAACCCTGTTTGCTGCGGAATTTCTTGATGCACGAGAAGATGTAATCCCAGCGCCCGGCGTTCAGCCCTGCGCTGTGCTCGCGTAGCTCAAAAAGAATCTCTTCCATCTCAAAGGCTGCGAGGATCGTTTCGATCAATACCGTGGCCTTGATCGTGCCACGTGGAAGGCCCAGTTCATCTTCGGCCATGCAGAAGATGTCGTTCCATAAACGGGCTTCCCGATGGCTTTCCATCTTTGGCAGGTAGAAATACGGGCCAACGCCACGGGCGAGCTGTTCCCTGGCGTTGTGAAAGAAAAACAGCGCGAAATCAAAAATCCCGCCAGACACCCGTTGCCCATCCACCAGTACATGCTTTTCATCCAGATGCCAGCCACGCGGGCGTACCTGCATCACGGCTGTCTTGCTGTTGAGGCGGTATTCCTTGCCTGCCTCATTCGTATAACTGATCGTGCCGCGTACGGCATCAAAGAGGTTGATCTGCCCCTGGATCTGATTGTTCCAGCTAGGCGAGTTCGAATCCTCGAAATCCGTCATGTACGAATCCGCGCCGGAATTGAGCGCGTTGATGATCATCTTGCGCTCAGCCGGCCCGGTGATCTCCGTTCTGCGGCAATGCAGGGCTGGGGGCAGAGGGGCGATGCGCCAGGTGCTCTCGCGGATCGGCTGGGTAGTGGATAGAAAATCCGGCAACTCACCGGCCTCAATGCGTGCCTGCCGGCTGGCGCGCGCGGCCAGCAGCTCGTGCCGGCGGGGTTCGAAGGCTCGATGCAGCTTGGCGACCAGCGCCAAAGCTTCGGGAGAGAGAATGTCAGAGAAACCAGGAAGCAGCGGGGCTGTTATTTCGACGTTGGGCGAAGCGGATGCCATCATTCTCTCCAGATAAAGGCTGGACGAGGGGGTGATGCAAGACCCCGGCGCTCAGCACAAGAGTGGATCTGCACAATGCATCGGTGAGGGAATGAGCCAAGCTGGCGCAGGCAGAAACATATCCGCAGCCTTATCCCCCCGAGTGGCAAGCAAGTATAGCGGGGGCTTGCTGCCACATGGCGGCAGGGGCGACTTGAGGGCACCCCTCTGTTGTCCTGGAATGGCTCAGGGGTATTTACAGAGCAGGGGATTACTCTTCAGATTCGAGATTGACAACGATTTTGATACGGCTGCTGACCGGATTGCCATTCATGGTTCCCGGACGAAAATGAGTTGAGCGAAATGCATCCAGAGTTAGATCTAGTGCCTGGTGAGTCATCGTGGAGTTTGCTGCTGAAATGTCGAGAACCTCCCCAGCGGGGGAAATCAGTAGAGTGAGTTCTACACTACCGCGGGTGGAAACCCCGTTCGGGAAATTGTCTAGCGTCACTTTTCCGACAGGTTGTGGACTGTCTGTCAATTCGGCGGCGTCATAAACATCTGGTTCCATCGTTGCTGGCGTGGCAATTGGGTCTTTCTGTTCAACGACCTGAGGTGCCGGCTTTGGCAATGGAGGAGGAATTTTCTTGGGTGGGATGAGCCAGGCCGTGGTTACGCCCTTTTTGATCATTAAGGGATAGACGGGGGGGGGCGTGGTGGTTTTGCCAGCAGGATGGATTCCAAACAGACGCCATGCATAGGGCGAACTTGCCACCAGAAAATGAATGGCAATCGAACAGCCAATTGCGGTGGCCAAGATTCGATCTGTACGACATTTCATAACTGAATACGTCCAAAAATTACAATGCCGGACATCGCGCTAGCAATGTCCGGCATTCGGGGTCAGGCTGTTTTAGTCGACCTCTGGCCTTTTCGGTTCATCGCCTCCAGCAGTCAGCTGCAGTTGCACTCGCCGATCCACCGCTGATGTTATTTTGCCCCAGATTGTTGATGGTGAGTGTTCCGCATTCATCCCCGGATTGTGCTCCTGTGGGAGCTGCCTGGATGGTGTAGCTGGTGGCTGTGATTGCAGACAGGGTGATGTTGTAATTAACTGAACCCGTTTTCGGAGCCTGTTGGTAGGGCAGTGAAGAAGAAGAAATTGTTGTGCCGGTTGATGTCTGGTTAAAGACATTGGCTTCAGCAAAATTCTTCTCCATGTACTGCGCATCCTCCAGCAGAATCGACTTGGCTTCCGCGCGATTAGAACGCATCACATATTTGCGATAGGAAGGATAGGCGATCGCAGTCAGGATTGCCACGATTGCAACCACGATCATCAGCTCAATGAGCGTAAAGCCTCTTTGATTGTGTTGGATCACTTGATCTGCCTCCAGGCTGCAACCTTGCGACCGCCGGGGATGGGCAGCGGCTTGCAATTGCCATCTGAGCAATCGACGTCTCCCGAAGGTTTGCTGCTGTTGCTTGATTGGCTGCTTCCGGCCGAACTGCTGGCTCCGGCAGAACTGCCGCTGCCGCTCGAACTGCCGCTACCGCTTGAACTGCCACTGCTACTTGAGCTGCCGCTGCCCGAAGTATTGTTGTTATTTACGGGATTCACCAAGTAGCGCAGGTTGCCACCACTAATGATCAGGGATGCGTTACCGTTGCTACCCAGTTGAAGCGCGCTTGGTACTGCGCCACCAATGTTGTCCGACGAGTCAAAGCTGCTACTGTAGTTCGTATCGAAATAGGATGTGGTCAGTGATGCACCTGTATTGGCGTTCAATGCAAAGAGCCAGCTCGTTCCTCCCGCCGAACACACATCTGTCGAAGGAATATAGGTGGTGAAGAGAACCGTAGTGCCGGATACTGTGGGAGGCGCCACTACTCGTTCTCCCATTGCCACGAATGAGTTCGAGGATTTGCTTAGCAGATCAAGATACCAGCCTTTCTTGGACGCGTAGCTGACTGCGTTTGATGAGGTGCCACGGGCTGTCCAGGTATAGGAGCTGGTGCCGTTGGTTACAGTCCCGGTGGTTTGTTGCGTGACCGTCTGTGCAACCAGATTTGATCGGGTGTATGCAGGGTTGGTTGTTGTTAGCGGATCAAGCACGCCATAAAGGCTTTCAACGGTGGTGTCGGTCGGATCTGTCGCCAAATAGTAACGCCCTGTGCCGAAGATCACCATATTGCCGCTACCGGTAGCAGAGGTGCCGGGTTCAACATCCGGCGCTGCAGTAATTGGCTGCGCCTTGTTGTCGGAATTGATGGCGGTGAATACCAAGTTGCTTGTCCATGTGCTGGGGCACGATGAAGTGCTTGCGCCAATGTTGAATCGCCACATGCGCCCAAGAATGTCTCCGGCATAAATATACTGCACTACGCCATTTGCATCTCTGGCATAAGTCGGGGAGCCCAGACCAGCACCGGTGGTCGTATCTGTCGACAGTACGCAGTAGTCCTGCCCAACATCCCAGCCGTTGGTATCGTTTAGTGTCGGGTTCAGGTAGATGATGAACAGCTTCGATGTACCACTGGAAGATTCCGGACCGTTGCCAATCATGACTGCCCAACGGCCATTTGGCATTTTTCCGACCACAGGCTTGCTCACCGTATAACCCAGATCGCCATTTGTGAATTCCCAGGCAACATTAGAGGCTGCGAAACTGTCTGCGTGCGTGACATCCAGCGCGAAAACAGCATGACCGCCTGCGCCCGTCGTACCGACCAGATAGGATTTCCATACGTTTGTCGAGGAGCCCGCTGGAGCTAGGTAGGCATCTGCATAAACCAGCCCACCATCAACAAAAAAGCGATGATTGGATTTGTAATCTGTTGCGGCGAGATATTTTAGATTCTGAATCACGTCATTAGGGATATAACTAAATCGCTCTGCCCCGGTGGTCGCATTGACGGCGTGCAGCATGCCATCGTTGGCGCCGACGTACACGGTTTGAGCCCCTGATGATTTGGTTCGCAGATAAGCCAGATACGTTGAAGCACCTGTATCTGTTTCAGTTGAGGAAGATGGTGTTAGCGCGTCATACCCGAAATCGACTCCCCCGCCGTAAATCGGGGAAGAGTCAACAATGTCTCCCATCAGGGAACTGCGCACACGGTAGTTGGTGCCTTCGTTGGATTGATCACCACGGATGTAGTTGATCAGATTTGTCTGATTGGTTTGGGTGATCGAAGTTGATGTTGTTCCAAATACGGTTGCCTGGGCCAGCGATGACAATTGATCGACAGACAGGCTTGCATAGTCAAAGTTAATACCGCTTGCGGTGTATGCGCTTGCTGCGCCCTTGTACAACTTCCACGAATAGACCTTGCGTGTTGATGCCGCAGGAATCTGGCTGGCGGCAGCCCATACCTGGGAACCGACCGTGCTGTCGCTGGTATTGAGTGAATACGCTGCCAGGTCTCCGCTCCAGTCCGAACTATTGAAAGTGGCCTGATAAATATTCGTGCCTGTGTTGAGCTGTGAGCTGCTTGCGGCCAGGGCTGTCGTAGTCGAGGCTCTTCCGATCACGTCGTTGAAAGCTTTGTCCAGCTGATCGTACAGCTTCGCAGGGTTGGTGACGAGATAATAGTTGTCAGGTGTGCCGTCACCATCCGAATCCCACTGACTGGTTGTGCTCAGAGTAGTGGAAGATCCTGCATCCTTGTAGCCACCCCACTTGGCGGCATACCAGAGCGGATCGTGCGGAATGAAGGAGGCAGATGATGCTCCCGCCGAGAAATATTTAAGCGAGGTCAGCGGAAGTGGGGTTCCTGAGTGGGGGTACGGCGTGTCCAGATAGTAGTTGACGTCAGAGCCTGCCGCAGTGTCGTAATCGCGAACCAGCAGATAGGTTCCGTCCGCTGTTGAGCCCGAAACGACATAACCCATGTGCTGGATGATGCCGCCGGCAGCGTAACTCGAATTCAGCGATACCGAGACGGTGTTGTCGGCTTCCAGTTCCACGATGTAGTCCACCATGGCGTCCATGTCGAAGTCGGCGCCCTGCTCCTGATCTTCGAAATTGATCGTGAATTTGTATTGAGGTCGACCACCATTCACCGTGCTATCCGTATTCGATGATGTGGTGTTTTTGATCGACGTGATGTAATAGTTGACCAACTGGTCTGTAGGCTGGAAAGCGCTACTGCTGGCAGAAATAGAGCTGCCACCGACCGATTTGGCAAACGGGATGATGGTGATCGTCTTGCCGTTGATCGGGATGGTGATACGTGGCAAAGGAGAGGCCAGAACCACTGAGAAAGTCTGGACTTTTGAGGAAGTGGACAGCGCATTCACCTGATTGGTGCGCGCCCATTCCGCTACCGCTGCAGAATAGAATGAACCCTGCTTTGTTGGTTCTTCCGGAGCGAGGCCGCGAATATTGCCGAAACCGGTTACCGACTTGGCTGTTGGCGCATTATCGGTGGTGGAACCCGACTGACCGATGAAATAGTTGCCGCTGGCAAGCCCCTCGGAGGTCCAGATTTTGCTGGCTTCGGTGGAAACATTGAGCGAAGCCCCCCCGCTGCTTGAGAGCGTTCCCGTGAAGCTGGAGGATTGGAAGGCGCTGCCAGGCAATTCGTCGGAATCGTAGGAAGGGTTGATGTCGCTGATGACCATCATGAACGGTTTTGAGCAGACTTTCTCACCGATACCGCCATTGGCGACTGTCTTGTACGGGTCTTTCCAGGTAGCAACGGGGAGCTTAAGTGTTGATTCTTCCCCTGCATTTTGGGTGACCAGATAGTTACTGGTTGCACTGGCTCCGCCAAAATAACGTACGGTTTCATACATCATTTCGCCAATGGGGTTGCCCCACATCTGACACTCGCCACTGTTGACCACACGCGTCGAGATCCAGCCACAGGAATATTGATAGCTACCTGGACCAAAACCTGTGACAGCCAGGCGATTGACTGTATTGACGATGCCCTGATCATTATCTCCTGTGAGCAGGAACTGACCTGTTCCAGAATTAATTTCATCGGTGAAAGCCCCGATATTTTTGCGCAATACGCCGCCCGAAAGATTCTTTAAATAGCTGCCGGTCAGCAGCCCAAAGTGCATGCTTTCGTTGGCACCATATTTTTGCAACAACCCCGTCGGCTTGTAGTCTCCGTTCGGATAGGCAGTACATGCATCGTCAAGCAGCCCGGATACGCAAACACGTACGCGAACCACATAATCGGTCAGAGTCCCGGTACATGAGTGGGTATTGTTTCCGCCTGTTGCGCAGGTGTCACCCGAGACCGGCTGTTCCTTTGAGGTCCAGTTGTAGAAGTGGTCCGTCGAATTTGTGCGCACGCGAAGCAGCGGGTTGGTAGTGCCCAGCAGCGTGACGTTGGCGAAAATATGCCGTTTGCCACTTGATGGCTGTGACAGTGGCGTGTAGTCGGAGATGTTGTAACCATCGGTGGCCGTGCTGTTGTATTCCTTGCCCCAGGAGTGAGATTCCTGAGGAATGAAGGCACGTTGCAGTACGGTATCCGTGGCTGTGTCAGAATAACGCATGCCGCCGTACAGAACGCGACGCAGGGCGTCCATTCGGGAAGTGGTCATGTAATTGAGCCAATTGCCTGACCATGCATTGCTGCACTTCATGCTTGTGGCTTTGGACGCTGGCTCAAACCGGGTATTGCTTGTGCTGTAGGTGTAGCACAGATTGCTATCGAAATAGCCCAGGTAAACCATGCTGGGTTTATAGCCGACATCGGGTACGCCATCGCCATCCAAATCTGTGGCGTCGTTATAAGCGGGGAAATACAATTTGTGGTCGCGCTGCATCACCAACATCATGAGTGGCGGCGCGCTGGTGCCCAACGAGAGTGGCTGCTGCGAGGGGGCTGTGGCGAACGCTTGCGGAGCCTGGAAGGCGGCTGCGCAGACAAGCGCGATGGTTGTACGTTTGGAGGGGAAGGCGCGCATGGTCAGTTAATCTCCTGTGTGGTCGTGCCTTGCACAATGATTCGGGCGTTGCTTGATGCCCCAACGCCATTGACGGTTATCCGGAAAACCCGGACAGATTTTTTGTTGCTATTCGGGGAAAGGAAGGATTTCGTGTCAACGAAATATCTGGCAGCTTCTTTTGAGCCAGTCGCCTGAGTGGCCAGTCCTCCAGAGCTCCAGCCGAAAATTGAGGTCCAATAGTTGTATTCGGTCGTGGGATTATTCAAAGCGTCTGCGTATGACAGTTTCCACGGACCATAGCCACTGAGGCTTCCGCTATAGTCAATGGTGAGAGGCGACAAATTTTTGCTTGCCATTTCCCGTAGGGCCCCCTCTGCAGATTCGAAGCCCACATGGGTATCGCGCTCATTACCCGCCATGCGTGCTTCAAGAGCGGTAGTGCGTAGTGTGGTTACGCCTAGCAAAGTCAGCATCAGCACAATGATCATGCCGATAATCAGCGCAGAACCTTTCTGTCCGGTACGTTTGCGGGAGCTCAGAATGTTGTTTCTTGGAGGCATGATGTTCCTCAGTTTTTGTTGCGCAGACTGATGGTCGTTGTCATCTGCTGATGCAGACGTTTGTCAGTCGAGGTGCCCAGTGCATTGCTTTGGGCTGTGACAGCAATGTTGTTTTCATAAGAGATGGTCTGGAGTGTGATCTGCACACTGACCACTGATAACCACCAGCCGCCTGTTTCTGCATCTGCGGCGCTCATGAATGTATCAGCCTGGGCGTCGGAGTTTGTATCAACGCCGTACATGATTTTCATCCCGTCGATTCCCTCGACAAGTTCCTGCGCGGCAGTATCGGTGCTCTTGCGGACGAACAGGGCAGGAATGCCACTGGCTCCTGTTCCCACGTAATAGATTTTGGTGCTGACCCTGCGGATGTCTCCACCTGCAAAAGTTACATACAGATCGTTCGTGGAATTGCCCGGAGCGGGGGAGGCCACTGCTGCGTGGGAGATCACCAGACTTCCACCCGAAGCGGTAACAGCCGTGGCTTCGAAAACCGAGGTGCTGGTGCAGTTACTGGCCATCAGAATGTCGCCAGCGGTGATGCCACTTTGTCCGTCGACTGTTAGTGAGGCAGTAGAACTCGCTTGTGCCGTGATTGAGCCGCCGCCCTCATCCAGGCTACGCACCACAAGGATGTCACGCCCACCCAACGGGGATGTAATTATCGAATCAGGTGTGACATTCCAGGCAGTACTGCTCGTAGCGGTGTAGCCGTAAACAGGGTTGTAAAAATCCCACAAGACATTTGATGAGTTATTCAGGACGTTGTTAAAACTTATGCTGGTTCCTTGCAGCGCACATCCTGAATAGCCCGCCTGTCGGATGTCACGCGACATGAAATCGAAAGCGATGCGGGTGTTTTCCTGTACCCGGGCAAGGTTGTCGTTGGCGCGGAACGTTTGGCCGGAAGACACATAGACGGAACTGACCGCGGCAAGGATGATCAGGCCAATCGTAACTGCAACCATGAACTCGGCTAGCGTAAAGCCTCGTGCCTTACGACGATATCGGAGGGGCGAAGCTTTCATATTTGCGTGTTAACTGAAAGTTGACTGGGAGTACTGCTTCGGCTTTCGGTCCATTGCACAACTACTGTGACCGTATACGTCGAAGTTGTTGGGTTCGATGGGTCTGTCAGGGCGGCGGCAATAGACCCATCTCCTGAAGGTAGCTGCTTTTTTAGGTTGCCAAGCCAAGTGGAGACGTCTACATCTGCCCTGGTTGTGCCTGATGGAGTGGTGCTGCCGATTGTCCGGACATATGCCGTGGCTGCGGATCGATTGGCTCGCATGGAGTCGATGATCGAATAGGCCTGGATGGAAGCCTGTGAGCGTGACATCGCAACCTTATTGCTTGTCAAGCCTGTGATCTGTAGTCCGGCAAACCCTAGAATGCTCAGAGACAATACGACACAGGCTACTAACACCTCAATCAGGCTGTAGCCTCTGGAACTGGCTTTACGTTTCATTTTCAGCATGGGTCTTTTTTCGTCGTGGATGCTCGGCCGGATAGCGTGATGGACAAGACACGTCCGTCGGACACTTTGTTGGAGCAAGTAGTAAAACTATTTCCGGTTGTGGTGTGAGCACCAGCCGCAGATATGCCTTCCGCCCGCCCGTTGCGGTCATACATTACCCCCCTTGCATTGCCGGTAGCAGGGGTAATGGTGATGGAATTCGATGAATTGGCAAACACACGCAAAACGGTGTCGCCAGAGCTAACGTTATCGTTGGCGTCTGCGTCTACGAATACAATCCAGCCAGAAGCCCAAGAGCTATCCCCTGCGCATGCAGGGGTGGCGGACATGGTGGTCGAGGAATTGCATACCCGTACAGGCAGGCCGCGCATGACCGCTTCGGATCGGGCGTACATCGTCGCGCTCAGCAATTCATTGTTGGCGGAGGTGATCTGATTGTGTGCAATCAGACCCTGCATGGACGGGATCGCCACAGCGGCCAAAATGGCAGCCACGGAGATGGTGACCATCAGTTCGATAATGGTGAAGCCGCTATCTTTTTTCATGAATTCAGCCTGAGCGATAAAAACACCAATTTCTATGCAATTGCGACCAGAGGAGATCGCCGCAAGATAAATGGAAGCTTGTTGGTTTAAAGGCAGATTTTTTTGTGTTTAAGAAAGTTTTGCTATCTCTAATTGAGTATATCCGCGTGAGGTTTTGCTGTGTGCCGGGCAAAAAAATACGTCAGAGGGCTCTTGAAACTTGCTCTCTCATGACTTATACTCCCGCTTCTTTGCTGCTGTAGCTCAGTTGGTAGAGCAACTGATTCGTAATCAGTAGGTCACCAGTTCGATTCCGGTCAGCAGCACCAGTTTTTCGAAAGGCCACACCTTCGGGTGTGGCCTTTTTGCGCTGGGATGCTGCCATCAAAACCATCGTGGTTGCCGTCGGCCCTGATGCCTAGTCCTGTCTTGCACAAATGTGCTGATGAGCCATCACCTTGCTGTGGGTGGCTTTGCGGTGGGAGATTTCCCCGGGGTTTGTTTTGCAGCTGATCCGTTTTGCCACTAATCCTACTGTCCTTTTGCATCCAGGCTTTTCGCAATGAATCGGCGCTCGTGTTTTTATGATGCGATTGTGCGCTTATCAAGCTGGCAAGGCACGATAGAATCTAGGGATTCCTGTGGGGTCTTCAAATTGTGACCGAACCGCTATCCGCGCTACCCGAGCCTGTCTGCTTTCATTGTGGTCAGCCTGTGCCTGAAGGGTTGGCACTGCTGGTGCAGGTGGACGGTCAGCCCAGGCCGATGTGCTGCCCTGGTTGTCGTGCGGTATGCGAGGCTATTGTTGGGGCGGGTCTGGTGGAGTATTACCGGCACCGCGAGGCATTGCCGGAGAAAGTTGGGGATGGTTTGCCGGAAGAGATCTGGGAACTGGGGCTGTTTGACCATCCCGAATTCCAGAAGGCTTTCGTGCGCCCGCTTGAAGGGCATGAACGCGAGGCTGACCTGATTCTTGAGGGTATCACCTGTGCGGCCTGTGTGTGGCTCAATGAGCGGCATCTCGCGCAACTGAAGGGGGTGCTCGGGGTGCAGGTCAATTACGCGACCCGGCGCGCGCGCATCCGCTGGGATGATTCGGTGATCAGGCTTTCGGCGATTCTCGGGGCAGTGGCCGGTATTGGTTATCGTGCGCATCCCTACGATGCCGGGCGTGCCGAGGAGGTTGCGCGGCGCGAGCAGCGTGATGCGCTGTGGCGCCTGCTGGTGGCTGGGCTGGGCATGATGCAGGTGATGATGTATGCCCTGCCTGTATACATGGCGAGTGCGGCGGACATGAGCGAGAGCATTCGTGCGCTGATGCGCTGGGCGGGCCTGTTGCTGACCCTGCCGGTGGTGTTCTATTCAGCCGCGCCATTCTTCCGGCGGGCGATCCGGGATCTGCGCTTGCGGCGGGTGGGTATGGACGTGCCGGTGGCGCTGGGGATAGGCATCGCCTTTGCGGCGAGTGCCTGGGCCACTTTGCTGCAGAGCGGGCAGGTGTACTTCGATTCTGTCTCGATGTTCGTCTTCTTCCTTTTGGGCGGGCGCTATCTGGAAATGCTGGCGCGGCAGCGGGCAACGCGTGGTGTGGATGCGCTGGGGCGGATTTTGCCGGTGTTCGCACGGCGCCTGGGTGGAGACGGGCAGCTGGAAGAGCAGGTGCCGGTCAATGTGCTGGTGGTGGGTGACCGGATTCTGGTGCGTCCGGGTGAAACCATTGTGGTGGATGGCGAGGTTTGCGCCGGGGCAAGCGAGGTTTCCGAGGCCTGGCTGACAGGCGAAAGCGCGCCGGTGACGAAGCGACCTGGTGATGCAGTGCTTGGCGGCAGCCTGAATGGTTCCGGCGTATTGGAGGTTCGTGCCTTGAAAGTGGGGGAGGCTACCCGCCTTGCCACGGTCAGGCGCCTGATGGAACGGGCGATGGCTGAACGGCCACGGGTGGTTGAGCAGGCGGATCGGGTGGCTGCGTTGTTTACTTCCGTGTTGCTAGGGCTGGGCGTGCTTGCCGGTCTCTACTGGTGGCATGCGGATGCTTCGCAGGCATTGAGGATCGTGGTTTCTGTGCTGGTGGTGAGCTGCCCCTGCGCATTATCCCTGGCGACTCCGGTGGCGCTGACGGTGGCAACCGATGTGGCGTCGCGGATCGGGCTGCTGGTGACGCGTGGATATGCCATCGAGACGCTGGCGCGGGCCCGCCATTTTGTATTCGACAAGACAGGAACGCTGACGACCGGTGCGATGCGGGTTGAGCAGGTTTTATGCGTGCCAGGGGTGAGCCAGCAGGAGGTGCTGGGGGTTGCCGCTGCGCTGGAGCAGTACTCGGAGCATGCCATTGCGCGGGCGATTGTGCGGGCTGCCGGGCTGGATGCTGCGCAGGGAACCGGGCCGGAGCGCTGCCATGCCGAGAAGGTGCGGGTCGAGGCGGGGCAGGGGCTTGCCGGAGAGGTGGATGGGCGGCCGTATGTGCTTGGGCGCGCGGATTATGTTGCGCAGGCGCTACATCAGCCGATGCCGGCCGCACTGCAATCCGATTCGGCATGTACCCGTGTTTATCTGGGGGAGGCCGGCCGGTGGCTTGCTTCGATCGAACTGGATGACAGCTTGCGGCCCGATGCCCTGGCTCTGGTTCGTGGTTTGCGCGCCGAGGGGTGTGAAATCAGCATATTCAGCGGGGATGTGGCTGCCTCTGTGGCTCGTGTCGCCGGGGAACTCGGGATTCAGGATGCGCGGGCGGGTTTGTCGCCAGAGGCCAAGCATGCTGCCGTGCGCGAGCTGCAGGCACAGGGGGCGGCACGGGGGACCATAATTGCCATGGTGGGCGATGGCATCAATGATGCGCCGGTACTGGCGCAGGCGCATGTTTCCATGGCGATGGCGGGGGGCACTGATCTGGCCAAGCATCAGGCGGATATTCTGCTGCTCGATGATTCCCTGATGGCACTGTTGCGTGGGCGGCGCCTGGCCCGCAAGACGCAGCGTATCATCCGTGAGAATCTGGTCTGGGCGCTTGCCTATAATCTGCTGGCGATTCCGGCGGCCATGGCCGGGTGGGTGACCCCGCTGATCGCAGGTATTGGTATGGGGGCCAGTTCCCTGCTGGTGGTGTTGAATGCCCTGCGTATTTCCCGAGGAGCCTGATCGCATATGGAAAGCAGTCTCTACATACTTATCCCGCTTTCCCTGTTGCTGGTACTGGCGATCGGCCTGATCCTGTGGTGGGCGGTGCGTGGCGGCCAGTTCGATGATCTCGAAGGGCCGGGATTCCGCATTCTGATGGATGATGATTTGCCAAAAATCCAACCTGCGGTTGAACCCGTGGCCGAGCCAGCGACCGAGCCAACTGAGCCCGAAAACGGCAATTCGCCGGGGCAAAAACCGGCTGGGTAGCACTTTGGTGTAAGACACTTGATATCAGTCAAGGCGTGCACTGTGCATTCCGCCATACTGAGCACATGCCGACGTAAGCGTTGGCGCCGGTGAGTAAACGCCTGTTTGTGCAGGCCTTTCTTGCCGTTAAGTCTCTCTGTTGGGGTTGGGGGTGCGCTTGCCGCACCCTTTTTTTTGCCTCTCGTTTTCCCTTACTTCCCCTAAAGACCACATTGGTTGTGCTAGCATTTGCGTTAGCGCAAAAACTCGGTTGATGCCGATCAAGTTTCAATCGGATTCCGAGAAGAGAGGCCAGCCGATAATTGGTCTCCTGCCCATGAGGGGATGGGTTGCTGCAAAAAACCAGAATATGGCCGATTGTGGCGATTGTGTCTGCTCAGGCGAGTGTCGTACAGGCTTTGACACATGGCAGGCGCCGAGGTTCCTTCTCATTTAACGAGGTGGCTTATGCAAACCCAGGCGACTTACGACTATCAGGTCGTGCGGCAATTCACGATCATGACAGTCGTTTGGGGCATCGTAGGCATGCTGGTCGGCGTCATCATTGCCGCGCAGCTTGTCTGGCCCGAACTGAATCTGAGCGAGTATCTGCATTTTGGGCGCTTGCGCCCGCTTCACACCAACGCGGTGATCTTTGCGTTTGGTGGTTGTGCATTGATGGGCACTTCTCTGTATGTGGTGCAGCGCACTTGCCATGCCCGGCTGTTCCTGCCGAAGCTGGCGTCCTTCGTGTTCTGGGGTTGGCAACTGGTCATCGTGCTGGCGGCCATCACACTGCCGCTGGGCTACACCACCGGCAAGGAATACGCCGAGCTGGAGTGGCCGATCGATATCCTGATCGCCGTGGTGTGGGTTTCCTATGCCGTGGTGTTCTTCGGGACGATTGCCAAACGCCAGGTGCAGCATATCTACGTGGCAAACTGGTTCTACGGTGCCTTCATTATTGCAGTGGCCCTCTTGCACATCGTGAATTCGGCGGAAGTGCCGTACTCGATGATGAAATCCTACTCGGCCTATGCCGGCGTGCAGGATGCCATGGTGCAGTGGTGGTACGGCCACAACGCAGTGGGCTTTTTCCTGACGGCAGGTTTTCTCGGGATGATGTACTACTTCGTGCCCAAGC
>DBTS01000114.1:26924-52923 GCA_002307175.1 Rhodocyclaceae bacterium UBA1310 | reverse complement strand
TGGTGCACTTCTGGGCGCTGATCTTTACTTACATGTGGGCAGGCCCGCACCATCTGCACTACACCGCACTGCCTGACTGGGCGCAGTCCCTGGGCATGGTCTTCTCGCTGATTCTGCTGGCGCCTAGCTGGGGTGGCATGATCAACGGGATCATGACGCTCTCTGGCGCATGGGACAAGCTGCGTACCGACCCGATCCTGAAATTCCTCATCACTTCCCTGTCGTTCTACGGCATGTCGACCTTCGAAGGGCCGATGATGTCGATCAAGACGGTGAATGCACTCTCGCACTACACCGACTGGACGATCGGCCACGTGCACTCCGGGGCTCTGGGCTGGGTGGGCATGGTCACGCTGGGGGCGACTTACTACCTGATCCCGCGCATGTACGGCAAAACCGAGATGTACTCAACCAAGCTCGTGACCTGGCACTTCTGGATCGCGACGATTGGTATCGTGCTCTACATTGCTTCGATGTGGATTGCGGGGGTCATGCAGGGCCTGATGTGGCGCGATGTGAATCCGGACGGCACGCTGACCTGGGCCTTCATCGAAGGCGTCAAAGCCAGTTATCCGTACTGGACGATCCGTTTGCTGGGAGGGCTGCTCTACCTGGGTGGCATGTTCATCATGGTCTACAACATGATTCGGACGATTGCCGGGCAGAAGGGTGTTGATGCACCGGTGCTGGCTCCGGCTGCAGCGCACTGAGGGAGAACAGGACATGAAACTGAGCAACGAATTGGTTGAAAAGAGCCTGCCCCTGCTGATTGTGGCGACCTTGTTGACCGTTTCCGTCGGGGGGCTGGTGGAAATCGTTCCACTGTTCTTCCAGAAGAGCACCACAACACCGGCCAAGGGGGTGACGCCGTATGATCCTTTGCGGCTGCTCGGGCGCGATATCTACATCCGCGAGGGCTGCTACCTGTGCCACTCGCAGATGATTCGCCCCTTCCGTGCGGAAACCGAACGCTATGGGCACTACTCTGTGGCCGGCGAGTTTGTGTATGACCATCCCTTCCAGTGGGGCTCCAAGCGCACCGGGCCGGATCTGGCACGTGTGGGCGGGCGCTATTCGGATGTGTGGCATCGGGCGCATCTGCTCAATCCGCGCGACGTGGTGCCGGAATCGAATATGCCGGCCTTCTTCTGGCTGGATCGCCCGGCACAGACCGACAATATCCAGGCCAAGATGCGGGCGCTGCGTTCGGTAGGCGTGCCTTACACCGATGCTGAAATCACGGCGGCGCCCGAAGCTGTGAAGGGCAAGACCGAGCTGGACGCGCTGGTGGCCTACCTGCAGGGTCTGGGTACCTCGATCAAGAATAACGACTGAGGGAGACCGGTATGGATAGCATTGATATCGTGCGCTCGGTAGTGACTGTGGTCAGTCTGCTGTGTTTTCTGGGCATTGTGTATTGGGCCTACAGCAGCGCAGCCCGCAAGGGCTTCGAGGAGGCGGCCAGGTTGCCACTGGATGAAGATGAGCAAACCGGGTCGGGCGTGGATTCCCGCTCTCTTATCTAGGGAAGATGATCATGAGTGATTTTGTCAGCGATACCTGGCATTACTACGTTCTGGGTCTGGTGGTGTTGAGCCTGATCTTCTGCGTATGGATTCTCGCCTCGAACATGACCCGCCGCGAGAAAGGCCCCGTCACCCTGCATGAACATATCTGGGATGAAACCCTGCAGGAATACAACCATCCGCTGCCGCGCTGGTGGATGTTCATGTTTTGGGGGGCACTGGTGTTCGCCGTCGGCTATCTGGCGGTGTTCCCGGGGCTGGGTGCCTATCAGGGGTATTTTGGCTGGAGCGAGGTGAAGCAGTATCAGGATGAGGTCAAGACGACTGATGCGCAGATCCGCCCTCTGTATGCCAAGTATGCCAAGCAGGATCTCGCTGCGGTGGCGGCAGATCCCGAAGCCCAGGCTATGGGGCAACGTCTGTTCCTCACCTATTGTGCGCAGTGCCACGGCTCGGATGCCCATGGCAACAAGGGTTTCCCTAACCTGACCGACAATGACTGGCTTTACGGTGGCGACCCTCAAACCATCGAGACCACCATTACCGGTGGGCGCAACGGGGCGATGCCAGCCTGGGGGCCGGTGCTGGGGACGGAAGGGGTGAAGGATGTGGCCAATTACGTTCGCTCCCTGTCGGGGCTGGCAAATGATTCCATCCGCGCCCAGCGTGGCAAGGATCTCTTTGCGACTAACTGCGTGGCCTGCCATGGGCCGGAAGGCAAGGGCAATCAGGCGCTGGGCGCTCCGAACCTGACCGACAAGGTCTGGCTGTGGGGCTCGTCCGAGGCCACCATCATCGAGACGGTGACCAAGGGCCGGCAGAATCAGATGCCGGTGTTCAAGGATTTCCTCGGCCCCGAGAAAATCCATCTGTTGGCTGCCTATGTGGTGAGCCTGTCAAAGAATCAGCCGTCCAAATGATGTAGCAGGCGCCGGGGGAACCCGGCGCTTTTTTATATCCACACCGCATGCGCTCTGATCACGGGCTCGCAGTAAGATTACGAACAAGTTCCAAGATCATGTACCAACCCGTGTATCCGGGCCTTTGCTCATGATCCGCAACGGGATGCCGTAATGGACTTGGGGCGTTGCGTGGAGCATTGCCCCCGCGTGCTTGGTTTGGCCGGTTCGCAGAGGCGGCACGACACCGGGATGTTGTGCACGATCTGTAGCGAGAGACCGCCCGCCGTGCCGGGAGGGTGATCGCGTTTGGAGATGAAGTATGAGTGATACAAACGGTGGGCAGGGGAATGGCACCTCGCCAAAAGTAGTGGAGATTCAGCCCCTGAAGGATGCGCGTACCGAATCGCTGTATGAAATTCGTCAGAAGGTATATCCCCGTGCAGTGAGTGGGTATTTCGCCAATTGGCGCTGGGCGCTGGTGTGGATCACCCAGATTGTTTTCTACGGGATGTGCTGGCTACCCTGGAATGGGCGGCAGGCGGTTCTTTTTGAACTGGCCACCCGCAAGTTCTACATCTTCGGGTGGGTGTTCTGGCCACAGGACGTGTTCTACCTCTCCGTTCTGCTGATCATCTGTGCCTATTCACTCTTCCTGTTCACTGCCGTGGCCGGGCGCCTGTGGTGCGGCTATGCGTGCCCCCAGACGGTCTATACCGAAATCTTCATCTGGGTGGAAAAGATCATTGAAGGGGATCGTGCCCGGCGGATGAAGCTGGATGCTTCCTCCGCGAGCGTGCGCAAGTTTGGTATCAAATTTGCAAAATATGCCGCGTGGGTGGCTATTTCACTGTGGACCGGGCTGACTTTTGTTGGCTACTTCACGCCGGTTTCCGAGCTGCTGGGCAACATTGCCCGCTTCAGGCTATCCGGTTGGGAAACCTTCTGGGTTGTCTTTTACGGGGGATTTACCTATCTGATGGCCGGTGTGATGCGTGAGCAGGTGTGTAAATACATGTGCCCCTACGCACGCTTCCAGGGCGTGATGTTCGATCCGGATACGCTGGTGATCACCTACGATCAGCTGCGTGGGGAGCCGCGTGGTGCGCACCGCAAGAACGCCGAAGCCGGAAAGCTCGGCGATTGCGTGGATTGCGGCATCTGTGTGCAGGTGTGCCCGACGGGGATTGATATCCGCAATGGCTTGCAATACGAATGCATTGGCTGTTCCGCCTGTATTGATGCCTGCGATCAGGTGATGGACAAGGTGGGGTCGCCTCGCGGGCTGATCCGTTATTCCACCGAGAATGCCGTGCAGAAGCAATGGAAGCGGGAGGATATTCTGCGGCATATCCTGCGGCCGCGTATTCTGATCTACACCGCGGTGCTCTGTGCGATCTGTGTGGCCTTTGTGTGGGCGCTGGCTACCCGGCAGCCCCTGCGGATGGATGTGATCAAGGATCGTTCCGTGCTGGTGCGCGAAGTGGAGGGCGGGCTGCTCGAAAATGTGTATGTGCTCAAGGTCATGAACATGGCCGAAAAGCCGCGTGCATTGCGTCTGAGCGTCTCGGGGCTGGATGGGATTACACTCGATGGCCCGACGCAGATTGAGGTCAATCCGGCCGAAAACAAGACGCTGACGGTGCGGGTTCGGGTGCCAATGGATACGGCAGGCAAGGGGACCCACAAAGTTTACTTTGATGTGGTGGCTGTTGATGATGCAAACCTGCAGTTGCACGAAAAAGCAGTCTTCCTTGTTCGTTGAAAACAGAGAGAGCCGATATGAGTGACATTCCGGTGGATGGGCCGCAGCCATGGTATCGCCAGCGCTGGCCATGGTTTCTGATCAGTTTGCCGGCGACTGCCGTGGTGGCGGGGTTCACAACCCTCTATCTGGCTGTGCGCTCGGACGATGGTGTGGTGGCGGAGGACTATTACACCAAGGGGCTGGCTATCAATCAGGTGCTGGATCGCCAGGAGCGTGCCAAGCAACTGGGCCTGAGTGCTGATCTGCAACAGCAGGAAGGCGGCAAGCTGGTGCTCACCCTGGTGTCAGAACGCGAACTGGCGTTGCCTGAACAGATTCGCCTGGCATTGGTAAACCCTGTGCGCGCCGGGTTGGACAAGGTGATCCCCCTGCATCGCAGCGGTCTGCAGTATATCGGCACCTATCCGGCCGTGCCCAACGGGCGATGGAAGCTCGTGCTGGAGGATGAAGGTGGCATCTGGCAACTGTTTTCCGAAACACAGTTACCCTTGGCGAAGGCCGTTACGCTTAAACCATAAAAATTTTTTGGCCGGTGATCTGGTGTGTGAAGCGGCTGCCCGTGAGGGCAGCCGTTTTTGTTTGGCCAAGCCGCAGACTGTTTACCGGTAAACCAGTACCGGAATATTGCAGTGCGTCAGCACTTTCTGGGTTTCCGACCCCAGCAGGATGCCGGCGAGGCCCTTCCTTCCGTGCGAGGCCATGAAGATCAGATCGCAGCTTTCGGCTCGGGCCGAATCGATGATCATCTGATAGGGCTGGTCACTGGTTTCGCTGCGCGTCTGCGCGGGAACCTGCTCCAGCTGGGCCACGGCCATGGCAGCATCGAGTATTCGCAGGGCCTGTTCCTGGGTGCCTTGCGAAAACTCTTCGCGGCTTTCCGGGACAAGCATGGCGCCTTCACCTGCAATCGGAAGCGGGAAATCCGGCTTGACGAACAGGAAGGTGATTCTTGCATTCAGGTGCTTGGCCAACTGCACGCCCTTTTGTACCGCCTGCGTTGACAACTCTGAACCGTCCGTAGGAATCAATATATGGGAGTACATGGTATTCCTCCTTGTCGTTTACTGCTGCAGTGCACTAAATTTGAGTCAGACGCTGTTGATTGAGCCTGAAGATGGATGTTTTTTTCGCAAGCGGAGGAGGGTTTCAGGCAGAACATCTTCTTAAGCCCACGCTGACTACGTTGGATACTGGAAGCTCTACCAAATTGAAGCAGAAAGGTGCTAGGGAAAGTACCTATGACTGCGGTGGCTGTATGTACGCAAGCCAGGTGCAACATCTGCGACTTCATTTTGTTAGGG
Organism: Rhodocyclaceae bacterium UBA1310; assembly: GCA_002307175.1. Lineage (GTDB taxonomy): Bacteria > Pseudomonadota > Gammaproteobacteria > Burkholderiales > Rhodocyclaceae > Uliginosibacterium. The sequence goes on along the minus strand of DBTS01000114.1, from coordinate 47,429 downwards.
CTTCTGCGATGTCTTGGTGCCATTCTAGGCCATTCCGGAAGGAGCAGATGCAATGAATGCAGTGACTCTTGGTGGAGAACAGACGGCAGTGGAGCATCTGTTTCATCGCCTTCACGACAAGCTGGATGCAACGATCGATCCATTGGGGGTTATCGTTCCCCTGGTACATGCACAACTGGCGTGGGGGCTGCATCCGCAGGAACTCTTTGAGCAGGTTTCGGCATATTCAACGGATGTGCTGCGGCTATATGCACACGTGACGCGGCGCATGCTTGGTATCCCCAGTGAAGATCCTGTTGCACCGCAACCCGACGATGCTCGTTTCGCCGATTCGGCATGGACTGAGTATGCCTCCTGGGATATTGCCAAGGAGTGGTATCTGCTGGCCACACACCACATTCAGGACATGCTCTATGCCACCCCTGGACTATCGGATAACGAGCGGCGGCGCGCAGCTTTCTGGTGGCGCCAATATCTGAATGCGGTGGCACCGACGAACTTCCTGCTGGGGAATCCGAAGGCTCTGCGCAAGGCTTTCGAAACCCATGGCCAGAGTCTCGCCCAGGGGTTTGAGAATTTCATTGAGGATGCAGAGTACGGCAGCATCCGCATGAGCGATACCGATAGTTTCACGGTGGGTGAAAACCTCGCTACAACGCCCGGTGTCGTGGCAGCACGCAACCGCATGCTGGAGCTGATCCGCTATACGCCGACGCAGCCCAAGGTGCATGCTCTGCCCATCGTGATCGTGACCCCGTGGATCAACAAGTTCTATGTGCTGGACCTCACCCCAAAAAAGAGCATGGTGAAATTCCTGCTCGACCAGGGTTTCGATGTTTACATCACAAGCTGGAAAAATCCGGATGAAGCCATGAGGGATGTCGGCTTTGATGATTACATCACCGATGGCATTGATTTTGCAGTAAATAGCGCACGCAACCTGTCCAAGTCGGATCAGGTGCTGGCTGCTGGCTACTGCATCGGCGGCACCGCCCTGAGCATGTACATGGCGTGGGCCGCCCAGGCCTATCCCGAAGATGCACAGCCCGTGGCCGGATGGACGCTGTTTACCACCCTGACGGATTTTTCCGCGCCTGGCGATATCGAGGTTTTCATCGACGAGGGGAGTGTGAGCTACCTGGCGGATTCCATGCGCGATAAGGGTTTTCTCGACGGCAAGGATCTGGCAGCTTCATTCCGTCTGCTGCGCTCCAACAGCCTGATCTGGAACTACTTTACCAGCGGCTATCTGTGCGGAGAAAAACCGCTGCCGTTTGATGTGCTCTACTGGAACATGGACTGCACCCGCATGCCGGCCAAGATGCATATCTGGTACCTCACCGAACTGTATCTGCACAACAAGTTGATCCAGCCCGACGCGCTGACCATTGCCGACAAGCCCATCAATCTCGATCGCATCAAGGCGCCCCTGTATGCCGTCAGCGCCGAGGACGATCATATTGCCCCCTGGAAGCAGACTTTCCGCATCATGAATTTTACGAGTGGGCCGAAGCGCAATGTCCTGTCCAGCTCGGGGCATATCGTGGGCATCGTCAATCCGGTAGTGAATCCGCCGAAGCGGAAATTCCGCGTCAGCGAAGCACATCGCTCGGATACCGTAGAAAAATGGGAAGCGCGTACGCCCTGGCAACCCGGATCGTGGTGGGAAGACTGGGTTGCGTGGCTTAAGCCACAGGCCGGCGAGTTGAAGGCGGCGCCGGATGCGGCGAAGCTTGCGCCGAAGAAACTCGGGGCAGCCCCCGGAACTTATGTTCTGGAGCCCTGATCTCCAGTTTCTGGTCTTACTGCGAGGCCGTAATCCGCTTTCCTGCGAGGTTTACGGCTTCTTGCAATAGGGGTTCTTCAGACTTTCGTGTGGGTCAGGCATGCGTTGTCGCGCTCTCAACTGCAGGGGATACGCCCAAAATGTAGGGTGCAATGAACGCAGTGAATTGCACCGAACGAGTGAGCACCCGCAAATTCACGCGGAAGGTGCAATTCGCTGACGCTCATTGTTTGCTGCGCCACCCGAAACGCGCGTCGGCCTGAGTTGTAACCCACACTAAAGTCGGATGAACCACAATAGAGAAGGGCAGGTGCTTGAAGCTTTTCGGGGAGACGCGCTGTGCCGGGTTTTGGTTCAGCTCGGCGTGTGATTGAGCAGGGCCCTGAGCCCGTCTGCATTGAGGATGCGGATGTATTTCTGCTGTACGCCGATCAGGCCTTCATCGTGGAATTTCGAGAAGGCACGGCTGACGGTTTCGAGCTTCAGTCCCAGATAGGAGCCGATTTCCTCGCGTGTCATGCGCAAATGGAATTCCGAGGCGGAATAGCCACGCATGTGCATGCGTTGCGAGAGGTTCAGCAGAAAGGCCGCGATGCGCTCTTCCGCCCGCATTGAGCCGAGCAGGATCATCAGGCTCTGGTCGCGTACGATCTCGCGGCTCATGATCTTGTGAAACTGCTGTTGCAGGCTTTTGATGCTGCGCGAAAGGTCTTCAAGCTGATCGTAGGGCATGATGCAGACTTCACTGTCTTCCAGTGCTGTTGCATTACAGACATGGTGTTCATTGCTGATACCATCCATGCCGATGATTTCGCCCGCCATTTGAAAACCGGTCACCTGCTCAAGACCCTCCTCAGTGAGGATATCCGTCTTGAAAAACCCTGTCCGGATTGCGTATATCGCCTCAAAGGCATCGCCAGCACGATAAAGTTGCTGGCCACGCTTGAGCTTACGCTTGGTAACCAGGTCGTCGAGCTTGTGCAGATCGTCATCGTCGAGACCTACCGCGAGGCAAAGCTCACGAAGGTTGCACTGGGAACAGGCAACACGCATATTGTTCGTAGTCAGGGGAAATGTAACTTTCAGGTCCACATGGGAGAGTTTACCCTGCGAATTGATCAACATCAACGTTTTTGCTTACTATCTTTACCTACCGTCGCCCTCAAGTTGGGAAAACACTCTCGTGGCTCAAACGATTTGCTTTGATTCCGGGCTGATCAGGCGCTTTGATGTGCCCGGTCCCCGCTACACTTCTTATCCCACTGCGGATCGCTTTGGCGACGGGTTCGATGAGCAGGCACTGACCAGTCATCTGTCGACCATACCGGTCGGGCAGAATCTTTCACTGTACTTCCATATCCCGTTCTGCAACACCATCTGCTACTACTGCGGCTGTAACAAGATCATTACCAAGGATAGATCACTGAGCGCCCGCTACATTGATTATCTGAAGCGCGAGATGGCCATGCAGGCCGCTTCGCTTGCCAGTCCCCGCAAGGTGGTGCAGATGCATTGGGGTGGGGGCACGCCCACCTTCCTGTCGGCGGAGGAAATCCGTACGCTCATGCAGGGTATTCGCCAGCACTTTGAGTTGCAGCCGGATGGCGAATATTCGATTGAGGTTGACCCGCGCAAGGTGACCCGCGAAATGGTGGCACTGCTTGCGGAAGAAGGTTTCAACCGTATGAGCCTGGGGGTGCAGGATTTCGATCCGCTCGTGCAGAAGGCGGTTAACCGCATTCAGAGTGTTGAGGAAACCCGGTTGGTGCTGGATGCCGCGCGTGAATACGGCTTTCGCTCGATCAGCATTGATCTGATTTATGGCTTGCCGCACCAGAATGTCGAGCGCTTTGCGCGAACCCTGGATACGGTGCTGGCCATGCAGCCGGATCGGCTGGCGCTCTACAACTACGCACATCTGCCCAGTCGTTTCATGCCGCAGCGGCGTATCAATGCGGAAGATCTGCCGGTGCCAGACGAAAAACTGCAGATTCTCTCCCTGGCAATCCGCAAGCTTGGGGATGCCGGTTACGTCTTTATTGGCATGGATCACTTTGCCCGCCCCGACGATGAACTTGCTGTGGCACAGCGGGAAGGGCGCCTGCAGCGCAATTTCCAGGGCTACTCGACGCACGCGGAGTGTGATCTGCTGGCGTTTGGCGTGTCGTCCATCGGCAATGCGGGTGGCACCTTCAGCCAGAATCAGCGTGATATCGAAGCCTATTATGCCGCGCTGGACGCAGGGCATCTGCCGGTGATGCGGGGCTGGGTGCTCAGTGATGACGATAAGTTGCGCAATCACATCATCCAGACCCTGATGTGCCATTTTTCCCTGTCGTTTGCGGCCGTTGAGGCGAGCTTCGGGATTCGCTTCCGGGAATATTTTGTGGACGAACTGGATAACCTGCGTGGCCTCGAAGAGGCCGGTCTGCTGACGATTGAGGAAAACGGCCTGCTGGTCACAGAAGCCGGGCGCATGCTGGTGCGTATCATTGCCATGGTGTTCGATCATTATCTGCACCAGGATCAGCAGCAACGGCGATATTCGAGGGTGATCTGAATGATCACCCCCGCTCCGGGTCAGGCTTCTTCGGTTTGCCTGGGTGGGCTGGGGGAAACATATGCCTGATGCAGGCTACCTCGCTGTATTCATCGTCGGCCTGCTCGGCGGCGTACATTGTGTGGGAATGTGTGGCGGGATTGTTACCGCACTGACCTCGCCTCTCGAAAAAGGTCGGCCAATCCTGGGGCGTCAGCTCGCCTACAACCTCGGGCGGATCGGCGGCTATGTGCTGCTGGGGGCGGTGACGGGGGCGATCGGCTCGGCCACGCTGCTGTTCAACCATTTCCTGCCTCTCCAACTGGGCATGTACCTGCTCGCCAATCTGATGCTCATGGGCATGGGCCTCTATCTGATGGGGCTGACCCGCTCCCTGGCCTGGATTGAAGGGCTTGGGCAGCACCTCTGGCGGAGGGTGCAAGGTTTGGGGAAACCCTTTCTGCCCGTGCGTGGCTGGCGACAGGCCTTGCCCGTCGGGTTTCTCTGGGGCTTCCTGCCCTGCGGAATGACCTACAGTGTGCTGAGTCTGGCGCTGGTGAGTGGCTCGGCATGGCGCGGCGCGGGTCTGATGCTGGCCTTTGGGGCGGGGACTTTGCCGAATCTGCTGCTGGCTGGCATGCTGCTGGTACGTTGCAGGACGATCACGCGCCATCGCCTGGTGCGCCTGACCGCCGGGTTGCTGGTGCTGGGGTTTGGTGCGTACGGCTTGTACCGTGCGCCTGCGCTGGGCGGTGCGTTGTGGGAAGGCGTGATCTGCGCACCGGGAATGTAGCCTCAGAATCTGCTTTGCGTGAGCAGATTTGAACCAGGAGCCGGAGAAATTGGAAACAGGCAGCATGAGCATCCTGCTGGCGGTGGATGGGTCGGAGTACTCCATGCGGGCCGTGGAGGCGCTGATCCGGTTTTCCGGCCGCCTGAAAGATACGTTGCTGGTGCAGGTGCTCTATGTGCATCTTCCCATTCCCATTGGCTTTGCCACCAAGCATCTGGCGCGCGAGGTCGTCGATAACTATTACCGTGAGGAAGGGCACGCCATTGTGTCTCCGTTCATCGAGAAGCTGCGGGATGCTGGAATCGAGGCCCGGGAGCATGTGCGGGTAGGCTCTCCCGGAGAGACGATTGCCCACGCCGCGCGCGAGCTTGAGTGTGATGCGGTGTGGATGGGGACGCACGGGCGAGGCGCGGTCACCCAGTCTCTTCTGGGATCGGTGGCTGCTCGGGTGGTGGCACTCGCGCACAAACCGGTAACGCTGGTTAAATAGGAATACATAGGTGCCACTACTAATGGCCTGCCCGCATGTATCGGAGGACAATGTGGCCCGAGGGTCTGCTTACTAACAAGTTGTTGGCGACTCAGAGCGTCCCGCAAAATGATTCTGGTGTGCCTGCGCAGCAGCGCTGTACGGGAACGTATCAGTCCTGTTGGTGGTCCCAGCCAGAACCGCCTGGTTTCTTTTGGTCAGGCGCTCTTACTCCAGAGAGGCTAATTCATGGGTTTTAACAGTGTTCCCCCCGGCAACGTACCAGATGACGTTAACGTCATCATCGAAATTCCTTCCCACGCCGATCCGATCAAATACGAAATCAGCAAGGATACCGGTGCGGTCTTTGTGGATCGGTTCATGAGCACATCGATGTCCTATCCGTGCAACTATGGATACGTTCCGCATTCGATTTCTGGCGATGGTGATCCGGTAGACGTGCTGGTGGTGGCTCCGTTTGCATTGATTCCGGGGGTGGTGATCCGGAGTCGGCCGGTGGGCATGCTGCGCATGGTCGATGAAGCTGGCGAAGACGCCAAGGTACTGGCTGTGCCGGTCAGCAAGATCACCTCACTCTACGACAATATCCACACCTACCAGGATCTGCCTTACCTGCTGTTGCGCCAGATCGAGCATTTCTTCCAGCACTACAAGGATCTGGAGCAGGGCAAGTGGGTCAAGGTGGATGGTTGGGATGGGCCGGATGCAGCGCGCCAGGAAATCTATGCCGGCGTGGCGGCTTATCGGGCCAAGTCCGGCGGGACAACAGACTGATTTCGTCAGTCCTGTAGCGCTACCACAGCTTTTGCTTGTGTCTGAGGTCATGCTGCAATGGCATGATCTCTTTTCCTGCGCGGCGAATTTGTGCTTGATTTCCACAAAGTTCCGGATTCGGCACTGTTCGGGGAGTGTAGTGTCCTGTTAAATCAGTTTTCAGCCTACCCATTGGTACAGGAAAGCCTTTATCCGGGTTTCTTCTGAGCCGTAATGAACAAGGTCTGGCCGTGCCAGAGGGAGCTTTGTTCATGCGCGAAGGAAAAAATACATTTGGCCCAATGAGCCGTCTGCTGTTGCTGACTCCACTTGTCTCGCTGTTTGGCTTCGTGGTGCTGGTGGCAGTTGCTTTGGTGGCTCTGGACCGGGATCTGTGGCAGGGCAAACAGGATCAATTGGTGTCGGTTGTCGAGATGGCGCAAGGTGTTGTTGCCAGCTATCAGGCCCAGGAAGCCCAGGGCAAGCTCAGCCGGGAGGCTGCGCAGGAAGCCGCGCGGCAGGCACTCAAGAGTCTGCGCTATTCCGGTGCCGAGTATGTCTGGATCAATGATCTGGCCCAGCCCTATCCGCATATGGTGATGCATCCGACAGTGCCCGCACTGGATGGCAAGGAACTCAACGACGAGCGCTTCAACAAGGCAAGCAGCCAGTTCGCTCGCGACGGCGGGCAGCATCAGAATCTCTCCGGGAAAAATCTCTTTGCGACGATGGTTGATGTTGTCAGTCGCAACGGTGATGGTTTTGTGCGCTATGAGTGGCCCAAGCCGCTGAAAGCGGGCGGGGTGACCACCGAGTTGTATCCGAAGCTCTCTTACGTCAAAAAATTCGAACCCTGGGGTTGGGTGATTGGCACCGGGGTATATATCGATGATCTGCGTGCAGCCTACTGGCGCCTGGCGCTATCGGTGGGGGCCATTGCATTGCTCGGCATCGCGGGGATTACCGCCAGTGCATTCTTTCTGCGTCGCTGGATATTCGTCAGGCTCGGTGGTGAGCCGGCCGATGCCCGTCAGGTGGCCGAAAGGATCACTGCGGGAGATCTGGTGCAGCAGGTGCTGCCCCAATGGGGTGGGCAGGATAGCGTGATCGGCGCGCTGGGGCGCATGCGCAGCAGCCTTGCCGAGCTGGTTCACACCGTGGTGGATAATGCGGAACAACTGCATGGCGACATGAATGTGTTGACGGCGGATGCCTCTAATATGGAAGTGCGCCTGTCACTGCAGAAAAATTCTTCAGAGGAAGTGTTGACCGCTGTGCGCACGATGCAGCAGCAGATTCAGCAGATGGCGGATCTGGCCGTGGAGACTGAGCAGCGGGCGCAGGAGATTTCGACGCGCAGTGCCGATGGTGCGGCATTGGTGACACAGTCTGCAGAAGGCATGCACAGGATCGCCGGAACCATCCAACAGTCGGCTGAAGACGTGAAAAAACTGGCGAACCGGGCCGAGGAAGTGGCGCGTACAGTGGGGGTGATCAAGGAAATCTCGGATCAGACAAATCTGCTGGCGCTCAATGCAGCGATCGAAGCGGCGCGTGCCGGCGAGCAGGGGCGGGGTTTCGCGGTGGTTGCCGATGAAGTGCGCAAACTTTCCGAACGTACAGGCCGTGCGACCTCAGATATTGCCAGTGTGATTGGGGCGATTCAGGCGGATGTGCAGAAGGTGGTCGAAGAAATGAACGCAGCGGTGCCGCTGGTGCAGGGAGGGGTAAGTTCGGCAGAACAGGTGGCCAGCCTGTTGGGGGATTTTCGCGAAGCGTCGGTCGAATCCTATGACAAGATGGAGGAGCTCTCGCGCATTGTGAAGGGCGAGGTCTCCAATGCTGCCAATGTTGTTGGCATTATCGGGGAGTCTTTGTCGATTACGGAACAGGCAGCGCAGATGGTGGATGAGACTTCCCGGGTGGCGGCCAGGGCAGATGAGGCGTCGCGCAGACTGTTTGATCTATCGCGCTATTTCAAACTGGCCGGCTCCGCGACGCATGCCGCTGAAAAAGCGGGTGGCGGAAGCGTGGCGGCGCGCCTGGAGTGGTCATCCAGTCTGGCTGTCGGTGAGCACTCGATTGATCAACAGCACAAACGTCTGGTGGAATTATTCAATAACCTGCTGGCGACCATGCATTCTGGTGAATCCCAGGCTGCAATCGGCAGCGTGCTGGATGAATTGGTGAAGTACACGCAATTCCACTTTGGTCATGAGGCCGATCTGATGGCAAAGTTTGCCTATCCCGAGCAGGCAGATCACCTTGCCAAGCACGAGGCACTGATTGCCAAAGTGGTTGTGTATCGAACCCGTTTTCTTGCCGGAGAATCCGTGGGTGGGGAACTTGCCACCTTCTTGCGTGACTGGCTGATCAATCACATTCTGAAGACCGACAAGCTGCTCGCCAATCACATCAATCGGCAACATGCGACCCATGCCTGAACGGTGGTTCAGGGCGGTGTAAATGGGATCCGGCGCTTGCGTCCAGTTCCGCGGCTCGTTTTGCGGTCAGTGGAGGCACTGTTGTTTGCGCGTGATGGCTTGTGGCTCGTGTATGCTGGAAAGCCCGGACTGCGAGAGCGTTCGAGCGTTTCCTGGATGCAGGCTTTTAAATACCCGATCAGCGTAGCGCCAGCTGTCTGAGCGCTGCTACCTGATCCAGAATGGATTGTGGAACAGGCGCCTTGCCTGCCAGCATCTGGCGAATCAGTAGGGCGTTGTCCGTGATCTCGCAGGGGAGCTCTTCCACCCCTGCACTGTCCATTTCCGACTGTGGAAAGAGTTCCTGGCTTTCCCCGTTGAAAAACCCTAGCAGGCGTGGGCGCCGCCTCGGTGCCGCGTAGGATTCACCTTCCGTTCCGCGCATCAGCAGAGCCGTGGCATGCTCGGATTCAAGCAGCGCCTGCATGGATTCGAGATAGGGTGGGTGGGTTACCGTGACAACGCGTACGCTATGTCCACAGCACGGATCGAGCAACTTGGCCAGGGTATGTCCGCAGTTGCGCACACCCAGCGCGAGGCGCAACCCCAGCAACCAGTCCAGCCCGCGTGCCAGCATATCCAGGCGCAGGCAGGCGACGCGCCGGGTGGCAAGTGTGGCCGCAGCATCCGGCAGGCTGCGCTCTGGCTGAATTCCCAGTGCAGCGAGCAGATCAAAGGGGCTGACACGAGTTTCGAAATCGTGACGGCCCTGGATCAGCACGGGAATTCCTTCACGTGCCAGCAGCAGGGCAACCAGCGGCATCAGGTTGGGTTGTTTGCGCGCCCCGTTGTATGTCGGCAGGATGACGCAACGTGGCCCTTCGGGCACCGTCACCTGGCGCGTCCGGGCCTTCAGGGCAGCAATGAAGCCACTGAGTTCTTCGTGGCTTTCGCCCTTGATGCGCAGGGCGATGAGGATGGCGCCAAGCTCCATGTCCGGCACCTTGCCGTCCAGGATCAGACCGAACAGTTCCTGTGCCTGTTCAGGTGTCATTGATCGGGCGCCTTTGGCACCACGTCCGATTTCCTTGATGATTGCAGGGTAGTCCATGATGAGATTATGTCTTGATGTGAACCGGTCTGCCAGTCGGAGAAAGCGCTTTCGTGAGTGTCAGACGCAGGCTATTCTGCAAACTCTGCCCAACCCGGTAGATTGCCCGAACTGTCATGGTGCCGTACTGATGAGAGATAGTCCATGCGTGTCAGCTTGCAGAAGGGAACATACGTGAGGGATGGAGGTTCAAACAGCATGTGTCACACAAGAGGGAGATGGGCTGCATGACGCGAGGCATCAGGTATTGGTTCGCGGGTGTTGCATTGGCGCTATTGGCTGCGTGTGTAACAACCTGGCAAAAACCCGAGGTCAGTCTGCTCGATGTACGTCTGGCGGGTGGCAATCTGTTGCAGCAGGATGTGAAGTTGCAACTTCGTGTAAAAAATCCCAATGGGATTGATATTGGTGTGAATTCTGTTGCATTTGAGTTGCTGGTTGGTGATAACAGACTGGCGACCGGGCGCATGACAACGCCAGTGATGATTCCCGCGCGCGGGGAAGGGGTGGTTGAGGTGAATGCCAAGGCGCATCTGCTGAGCCTGGTGACGCGCCTGCCACAACTTCTGAACGCGGATGGTTTGCTGCATTACCGGATTCGCGGAGAGGCCGAAATCCAGCGCTATGGCAGCTTGCCTTTCGATCATGCGGGAACACTCGACCCTGAGCGACTGCGCATCCCCGGGCAGGGTGGCAAGCCCCCGCAGGCGGCAGGGGCTGTGCTGTGATGCACGCAGATCAGACTGGCAACACCTGATTGGTGATGGGGTTACCGCCTTCGAAGGCGGTGGCGTTGCCCAGCGTGGTCATGGCGATGGCACGCAAAGCCTCGCGGGTGAGGAAACCCTGGTGAGAGGTGATCAGCGCGTTCGGGAAGATCATCAGGCGTGCCAGGGTATCGTCCTGCAAGGGGCGGTCCGAGAGATCGTGGAAGAATACGCCTTCCTCCATTTCGTACACATCAAGCCCGACGCCGCCAACCTGACCCGTTTTGAGGGAGTCGATGAGTGCGGAGGTGTCCACCAATCCACCACGGCTGGTGTTGACGATGATCACGCCACGCTTGGTCATGGCCAGCGCCTCGCGGCCAATGATGTGATGACTGTCTTCGGTGAGGGGCAGATGCAGGGAGATGACATCTGCCTCTTGCAGCAGGCGTTCGAGGCTCACGTACTCAAACCCCACATCCTCTGCAATCTTGGGATTCTGGTAGGGATCGTAGGCCAGCAGCTTGCAGCCAAAGCCCTTGGCGATGCGCATCGAGCACTGACCGATACGGCCAGCGCCTAGTGAGCCGAAAGTCTTGCCGTGGAGGGTAAAACCTTCGAGGCTGTCGAGAGAAAAATTTTGCTCGCGCACCCGGTTGTAGGCGCGATGGGTCTTGCGGACCAGCGTCAGGAGCAGGGCAAACGCGTGTTCGGCAACGGCTTCCGGAGAATACGCCGGTACACGTGCCACACAGATGCCTTCACGCTGGGCGGCTTCGATGTCGATGCCATTGAAGCCGGAGGCGCGCAGCACCACGAGCTTGATGCCCAGTTGGGCCAGCCGGTGCAGCACGGAGGCAGTGAGGCGGCAGTTAACGAAGGGGCAGACGGCATCAAAGCCCTGGGCCAGCTCCACGGTTTTTTCGTGCAGACGTTCCTCGAAGAATTCGAGTACATGTGAGCCGCCGACATTGGCTTCCGTCAGCGCGCGTTCATCGTAAGGATGGGTGTCAAATACGGCAATACGCATAATTTAATCCTCTAATGGAGTGCTTAACAAAATGATTCTGGTGCTGCCTGCAGGCGGTTTTTGCTTACCCCTGACCAGAAATCTAGTTCTTCATTTTGTTAAGAACCTGTCCATGTTCTTATTGCGAGGCCATGATCAGTGTTATGCGCTGCTCTTCACACTGCCGACGGCCCCTCGCCACAGATCCTTGGCAGGTTCCAGGTGCTTTCGATGTGTTCAGTATGCCGTGAAGCTGCAGCGTCTGTTCATCGTTTGTTTCAATGCCTTTAGCAGTCTTGTTGATGTTGCAGAGCCGCAGTTTTTCGCGCCCTCGGGCGGTTTGAAGGATGTCGGGGGGAGAGGTGGAATTCTGTCCCGGCAATGAAGGTTTCTGCTGCGTGTGGAGGAGAAATTGTCCGTTTGTCCCGAGTGGGGATGCTTCGCGCGGGATTATTCACATTGATGTTGGCAAGGAGTGCCCCTTTTGGGGCTGATGCGCGATAAACTGCCGGCCTGCAAAGGTTTGGGAGCTGTTATGCAGAAATTATTCTTGTTCCTGCTGATTCTTGTTGCTGTCTGGTATGTGCGTCGTGCACTGGCTGCAGCACAGGAGAGCCGCGAACATCGGGCCGAGCGCCCTGCGCCGGGAGTGTCCGAGGTGAAAAGCGAAATGATGCGGGAATGCAGTCAATGTGGTGTGCTGGTGCCTGAGAGCGAAGGCGTTGTGGTTGATGAGCAGTTCTACTGTTCTCAGGAGCACGCGCATGTGCGCGGGCGCAGATCGGATGCCTGAGCAAGCGATGGATACCTCATTTCTGGCGGGAGAAGCCGGGAACTCCAGAGCGGTATCGATCCGCTACTTCAACCTCTACCGTATCGTGGTAGCCAGTGCATTTGCGCTGTTTGGCGGGGTTTTCAATTTCGGCCAGAATGCGCCCGGAGTATTCGTTTTCTCTCTGGTGGTGTACTGGGTGCTGGCGTTTTCCTTTTTCCTGCTGCATGCGGGGAGCCCCCGTTACGGCGAGCGTACCCTGGGGCTGCAGAGCGCGCTGGATATCATCATGCTTGCGCTGTTCATGTACGCCAGCGGCGGTTTCCGCAGTGGTGTGCCATTCCTGATGATGACTTCTATCGCCGGAACGGGCCTTGTCGGCTACGGCGCCATGGTGCTCGGTACGGCATCCCTGGCGACGATTGCGGTGCTGATGGATCAGACTTTCCGCTTTTTCACGGGCGACGATCAGCATGTTGATTTTTCCCAGTCGGGAATCATTTGCGTGGGTTTTTTTGCAGTGGCGGTGGTGGCGCGGATGCTCTCGCGGCGGGCGCTGGCAAACGAGGCGCTGGCCCGGGCACGTGGTTTTGATCTGATGCGGCAGTTGCGGGTTAATGCCCGCATCATAGAAGACATGCAGGATGGTGTGGTGGTGCTGGGGATGGAGGGATCCATTCGACAGGCCAATCCGAGTGCGGAGGAGCTGTTTGGCGCCACGCTGCCGGTGGGTAGGCATGCTGGCACGTGTTGCCCCCAGCTTGCGCAGATTGCGTTCAGCAAGACAGAGGGTGGCCCCGAGCAGGTGCATCTGGCGCAGACCGGCAAGACTGTTGCGGTCAGGCGTGTGGAAATACCCGGCGAAACCACCGGGGATGGCGATATTCTGATCTATCTTGAAGATGTGGATCGGGTGCAGGCGCGAGTACAGCAGATCAAACTGGCGGCGCTGGGGCGCCTGACGGCGAACATGGCGCATGAGATCCGCAATCCTTTGTCGGCGGTGTCACATGCAGCGGAACTGATGCTGGAGGAAAAGCGCCAAGCGGTGCAGGAGCGTCTGGTACGGATCATCCGCGATAACTCTGCGCGGATCGAACGCATGATCCGCGATGTGCTGGAACTGGGCCGGCGTGATCGGCTTACTGCCGAGCAACTGGATCTGGCTCAGTTTTGCCGGAATTTCGTTGATGAGTATGCGGTGCACGAAGCCGAATTTGCGCGGCTCGTCAGCCTGCAGCTGGCGCACGGCGCGCAGGGGTGGTTTGACCGGGTGCATCTGTATCAGATTCTCTCGAACCTTGTCGGCAATGCCCGGCGGTATTGTTCCGGCACGCCGGAAAGCATTCACCTCATTGTGAGCCAGCCGGATGAGCGGCATGTGCTCATCACCGTGAAGGATGATGGGCCGGGCATTCCGGAGGCTGATCGCATCAAGGTGTTTGAACCGTTTTTCACCTCCGACCCCAAGGGGACCGGATTGGGTTTGTTCATGGCTCGCGAGCTGGCTGAAGCCAACGGAGCGAATCTGGCATTGATGGATGCTCCAGGTGGGGCCGAGTTCCATCTGTTGATCAGGAGGACTGCATGAGTGCTGAGAGTCAGGATCGTCGCAAGGGGCGCAGCGTGGATGTGCTGGTCATTGATGACGAAGAGGATATCCGTGAGCTCATTGAGTTGTCGCTGGTGCGTATGGGGCTGGGCGTGGATATCGCGGGAAGCGTCAAGGAAGCCTTGCGCCTGATTCGCGAGCGTCCCTATCGTCTGTGTCTCACCGATATGCGTCTGGGTGATGGTGAAGGGCTGGAAATCGTCAAGTTCATCAGCGAGCATTGTGTGGATCTGCCCGTGGCAGTGATCACCGCGCATGGCAGTATGGACAATGCCGTTGCTGCGCTCAAGGCGGGTGCCTTTGATTATTTGTCCAAGCCCGTCTCGCTGGATCAGTTGCGTGCCTTGGTGAAATCCGCTCTTGAAGTTCCCAAGCATCAGGGCAAGGATGCCCAGCCCGCAGCGCAACTCACAGGCGAGTCTGCTTCCATGGGCCAGGTGCGCGCCATGATCGAGCGCCTGGCACGCAGCCAGGCTCCCGTATATATCTCCGGCGAATCGGGCAGCGGCAAGGAGCGTGCGGCGCGCCTGATTCACAGCCTCGGTCAGCGCAATGACAAACCTTTTGTCGGCGTTAACTGTGGTGCCATTCCGGAGAATCTCATGGAGAGTGAATTCTTCGGCTATCGCAAAGGGGCGTTTACCGGTGCGGAATCGGATCGGGAGGGCTTCTTTCAGGCCGCAGATGGCGGCACGCTGTTCCTCGATGAAGTTGCGGATCTGCCGCTGGGTATGCAGGTCAAACTGCTGCGGGCGATCCAGGAAAAGCGCGTACGGCGGATTGGCGATACCCAGGAGCAGCCTGTCGATGTCCGCATCATCTCGGCGACGCACCAGAATTTGCGAGAGCGTGTCGAGCAGGGTCGCTTCCGGCAGGATCTGTTCTATCGGCTGAATGTGATCGAGCTGAAGATGCCTGCCCTGCGTGAACGGCGCGACGACATTCTGCCGCTCACGGAGAGCATTCTGCAGCGCCTCTCGGCAGACTCTGGCATGCGTGTGCCACTGCTTACGGAGCGTGCCCGTGCGGCCTTGCTGGAATATGGCTTCCCGGGCAATGTGCGCGAACTGGAGAATATTCTTGAACGCGCCCTGGCCCTGTCGCTGGGTGACCAGATTGATGTCGAGGACATGCATCTCGAACCACAGGATTGCGAAGGCGCTGGCGAGCACCCTGATGTGGCTCTTGGCGGCGCCCTGCAGGACTATCTCGATAGCGTCGAGCGGCAGGCAATCAACGAGGCACTGGGCAAGACCGGGGGGAACCGTACCGCTGCCGCACGCATCCTTGGCGTGACCTTTCGGTCGCTGCGCTATCGCATGGAGCGCCTCGGACTCAAGGGCGACAAGAATGACAAGGGCGATGCGGGAGAGAGCGCCTGATGGAGGCTTTGCATCTGCGCGAGGATGGCTGGCTGGACGGTGCGCACAGTGTTCCGTCGCCGAATTTTGACCATCGCCCGGAAGGCGAAGTACCGACCCTGCTGGTGATTCACGCCATCAGTCTGCCGCCCGATGAGTTCGGTGGCCCCGGGGTGGAGCAGTTGTTCACGAATACCTTGCGTGGTGAGGTACATCCCTACTATGCGCAGATCGAGCATCTGCGCGTCTCGGCGCATTTCTTCATTCGCCGTGATGGTGCGCTGATGCAGTTCGTTTCGACGCATGAGCGGGCATGGCACGCGGGCATTTCATGCTGGAACGCTCGTGAGCGCTGCAATGATTTTTCGGTGGGCATCGAGCTTGAAGGGTGTGACAGCATGCCTTTCGAAGCTGTGCAGTACGAACGTCTGGCAGCGCTTACGCACGCACTGCAGCAGGCTTTGCCGCTCGCCGACATTGCCGGCCATAGTGATGTGGCGCCAGGGAGAAAGACTGATCCTGGCCCATTTTTTGACTGGCCGCGCTACCGTTCCCTGCTCGCCGAAAATGGTGATTAGCCCCTTCTCTGATTGCTACCGCGACTAGTCTGCCGCCTGTTTTTAGTCACTACATTTAGTGGGTTCTGATCAGATGCCGCGCTTGAGGGGTGGAGGCGCGCTGGTGTGGATGCTACAAATCGACAAAAATTTCCGACAAACGATCACCTGTATGCTGATGGCCTGAAGAGCTTTCCTGTTGTTTGAGCAAACCCTTTGTTAGCGCGCTTTTTGGCGGGTGTGAGAGGAAAAAAAGATGATTCCATATGGCATACTTGAAGATGTGTAGCGCGAAGCACATGAAAAAAATTCTTGATTCATTAACTGTTTTGGATTAAACGGTAAGTAGTGCTTGTATTACATGAAAGTGAACAGACTCCGGTGCCCAGACGATATCTGCCTCAACACGCAAATACCGCAAGTGTTTCGAACCTGCCCGCATGGTCGGGCAAGTCTGCCGCTTTCACACGAGGCTCGTGCGAGTCTTCTTATTCGCGCAGCGTCGGATGTTCAGTGAGTGTGTGCCTGCGTCCGGGGTGTTGCGCGTTATCCATTTTTGACCCTGACCTTTTGGGTAATGCAAAGAGCATTCATTTTCAGGGTCGGATTTTCAAGACGCCGCGTTATCGCGCGGTTTAAACATTGTTCGACCGGTTTCCGGCGGGCAGTGAGTATATGTAGTGCAAACCTGATCGGTGCTAACAAGGAGGTGTAAACATGGCAACTGCAAAACCCGCGGCAAGAAAAGCTGCCGCCAAACCCGCTGTTAAAAAGGCTGCGGCTAAACCCGTCGCCAAGAAGGCAGCCGCCAAACCGGCAGTCAAGAAAGTCGCCGCGAAGGCAGCTGCCAAGCCCGCAGTGAAGAAGGCCGCCATCAAGGCCGCCGCTAAACCCGCAGTGAAGAAGGCCGTCAAGGCCGCTGCCAAGCCGGTCGCCAAGAAGGCTGCTGTCAAGGCCGCCAAGCCCGCAGTGAAGAAGGCTGCTGTCAAGGTTGCTGCCAAGCCGGTCGCCAAGAAGGCCGCTGTCAAGGCCGTTGCCAAGAAGGCTGCCGTCAAGGCCGTCGCCAAGCCGACAGTCAAGAAGGCCGCAGCCAAAGCTGCCGCCAAGAAGGCTGCACCCAAGGCTGCTCCTAAGGCTGTTGCCAAGAAGGCTGCTGCCAAGCCCGCAGTGAAGGTCGCCGCCAAGAAGGCCACCAAGACTGCAGTCAAGCCTGCAGCCAAGAAGGTTGCCGCGAAGAAGGTTGCCAAGGCCGCCGCCAAGGTTGTAGCCAAGAAGGCTGTTGCCAAGACCACGGCAACCAAGACCGCCGCCAAGCCCGCAGCCAAGAAGACTGCCGCCAAACCCGCTGCCAAGAAGGCCGTAGCAAAGAAAGCCGAGGCAAAACCTGCGGCGAAGAAGGGCACAGTCAAGAAGGTTGTCGCCCGTAAAACTGTTGCCAAGAAAGTCGTGAAGGCTGTTGCTCCCACGGCTCCGGTCACTGCGCCTGCTGAAGCCAAGCCGGTTGAAGTGGCTGAACCCAAAGTCGAACCTGAGCCGGCACTGTCGTCCGAATCGGCACCGACTGCCGCTGGCCTCAAGTCATCCTTGAATCAGCGTGCGGGATGGCCTTTCCCGTCCGGTTCCCGGCCGTGATACGGCATTTGGAACAGGTATGAACCGGGGTGCTGAGGCACCCCGGTTTTTTTGTGGCGCGAATGTCGTATGGATAGACGCGTTGCTCGGGTTTTATTGACTGGGCAAGCCCGAATCAATAGACTTCCGCCAAAGATTGCGCAGGGCTGCAGTGCTGGTGGTTCAGTCCTGATGTTCCGCTGTTGAAAAGGTCGAGTGGGGAAGTCTGGGGTCTCGCATGGACAGGTTATTTCCGGGAGTGTCATCCTTCGCGCGGTACCTGCTGACCTTTGCTCTTGATTTTGCGCATGGCGCGCTGATGATGTCCGGCGTGCTGGTTGTTGTGTTTGGCGTCTATCAGGCGGCCAGTTATGGCATGCAGGGGCTCAATCCACGCTCTCTGTTCGGCAAAGCCTGGGGAATGCCGCAGCAGCGCACACCTGCGGAAGAGGTTCTTCCCATCCTGCATACCAGTGCCCATGAGCCTCTTGAGCCTTCTCTGGAGCGGGTTTCCACGGCAATCTCCCGGCGCTACCGCTTGTCACCCCTGGTCGCAGATGGGCTGGTGCGTGCCGTGCAGAGGGAGGCCCAGGTTGATGGCGTTGATCCGCTGTTGATCCTTTCCGTCATCTCGGTTGAGTCCGGCTTTAATCCGTTTGCCGAAAGCGCGCTTGGTGCGCAGGGGCTCATGCAGGTGGTTCCCCGTTACAACTCCGAGCGCCTGGGCTCCGGCGATGCTGCAGAAAGCTCACTATTCGATCCCGAGCGGAATATCCAGATCGGTACCCAGTCCCTGAAGTCTTTTCTTGCCAGTTCCCCAAGTCTGGAAACGGCCTTGCAGCGCTACGGCAGTTCGAGTGGGGTTACTGATGTCGGTTTCGTCAGCCGGGTGCTTCAGGAGCACGAGCGTCTCCGGTTGGCCGCGGGTCAGCCGCCTGCTGCCAGAGGTACTGTGGCTGGCGCACACGTACCTGGCAGCAACGGTTAGCCTGCTGCATTTTCATCATCCCGCTCATCACCCAGCCAAAGCAAACTGCGGATAAGACCAGTGCGAAGCGCTGCGCATGAAGCGTTGATCTAGGCTTCACCGCAGGATCATGAATAGCTTTTCAGGTCTGTCGGTTTTTTTTGCGCGGATCAAAGCACTTTGCGGATGCGTTCAATGGCGTCCTGCATTCTGTCAATTTCCGCTGTGTAGGCGACCCGCAGATGCTCAGTGGCACGGTACGCGCCAAAATCGAGGCCTGGCGTTGTCGCTACGCCAGCCTCCTCAAGCAGTCGATGTGCAAGCTGCATGCTGTCGGGAGCCAACCCGGCAATGTTGGCGTAAATATAAAACGCTCCACGGGGTTCCGTGTCGATACGCATGCCCAGGCTGCGCAGGCCGGCCATGAGTGCAATCCGGCGCTTGTCGAGGGTGACACGGCGCTCTTCCAGTACGCCCAGCGTTTCGGGCGTGAAGGCGGCCAGTGCAGCATGCTGTGCCGGGGTTGAGGCGGCGATGAACAAGTGCTGGGAGAGCAATTCGATGGCACGTGTGTAGCCTTCCGGAACGACCAGCCAACCCAGCCTCCAGCCCGTCATGCCAAAGAACTTCGAGAAGCTGTTGACCACAAAAACGTCGTCGCGCTGGCGCAGCACGGTCTCACGTGGCTGACCATAAACCAGCCCCTGGTAGATTTCATCGACGATCAGGGTTCCCTTGCGTGCTGCCACCACATCGGCAAGCCGGCCCAGTTCGGCCTGTTCGATCAGCGTGCCGGTCGGATTGGCCGGGCTGGCCACCAGCAGGCCTCTGGTGCGGGCAGACCACGCCTGTTCGATCTGCGTCAGGGTGGGCTGATAATCACTCTGTGCAGTCACCGGCAAGGCATTGACGCTACCGTTGAAAGCCTGCACGAACTGGCGGTTGCACGGATATCCAGGGTCGGTCAGCAACCACTCGTCCCCCGGATTCGTGAGTGCTGCAATGGCAAGTAGCAGGGCGCCTGAAGCGCCTGCTGTGATGGCAATGCGTTCAGCCGGAACCTGCGCATCATAATGACTGGCATAGAAGGCAGATATCGCCTCGCGCAAGGCCGGTAGGCCGAGTGCAGGCGTGTAGCGGACCTGGCCTCCTGCAAGGAAAGTCTGGGCTGCTGCCACGATTGTCGGTGGGGTAGGAAAATCGGGTTCGCCGACTTCCATGTGGATGATGTCTTTGCCTTGCGCGGCGAGTTCCTGCGCGCGGGTGAGAAGTTCCATGACATGAAACGGCGGAATGCCGTGCAGACGGTTGGCGAGTTTGTCTGGCGAGAATGGGGTCATGCTGTGCGGGGTGTTCATGGCGGTTGTCCGAATATTCGGGAGCCCGGGGCGCCATTGTTGCGGCGCGCGCCACTTTCCGGAACCCCGCTGCGCTGTGCGCAGCGCCCGGCCTGTGGCAAAACGGGGTGAATCGGAGCATACCCCAATTGCCCGAAAGGATGCTGTTCTGGCACAAATCACGGCTGGCCCGGAGCACCTGCCAGCCACTAGAATGAGTTTAGCACCTGCCTTCCACTCAGGCTGCCGGTGTGACAATCGAAGGGGCCAGGCATCACGCTACGAATTGCGCAGGTGGGCGAGCCATCGGTGTTTGCATCTGCTTTCGAGAGAACCATAAAACGACTTGAACCCTGTGCCAAAAGCAGGGGCCCGACTACACACAGAGAGATGAACGATGGACGAAAACATTCGTGCAGCAGCACTCGAATATCACGCGCTACCGCGCCCCGGCAAGATAGAAGTGGTGCCGACAAAAGTTCTTGCCAATCAGCGGGATTTATCCCTGGCCTATTCCCCCGGTGTTGCCGCAGCGTGTGATGCCATTGTTGCCGACCCCGCGACGGCAGGCGAGTACACGGCGCGTGCAAACCTGATCGGAGTCGTCACCAACGGCACTGCTGTCCTGGGGCTTGGGAACATCGGGCCGCTGGCCGCCAAGCCGGTGATGGAAGGCA
>DBTS01000114.1:0-26668 GCA_002307175.1 Rhodocyclaceae bacterium UBA1310 | reverse complement strand
CGGTGATGGAAGGCAAGGCCGTTCTGTTCAAGAAGTTTGCAGGAATTGATGTGTTCGACATCGAGATCAATCAACCTGATCCCGATCTCCTGATCGAAGTGATTGCCGCACTGGAACCCACTTTCGGCGGCATCAATCTTGAAGACATCAAGGCACCGGAATGTTTTTACGTGGAGCGCAAACTGCGCGAGCGCATGCGTATCCCCGTGTTTCACGATGACCAGCATGGCACTGCCATTGTGGTCGGAGCGGCAATCCTCAATGGTCTGCATCTGCTGGGCAAGCCGCTGGACCAGGTCAAAGTGGTGACTTCCGGCGCAGGTGCTGCGGCGCTGGCCTGTCTCGATTTGCTGGTGATGCTGGGCATTCCGGAAAAGAACATCTGGGTCACAGACATCAAGGGTGTTGTCTATGAGGGGCGGGTGGAAGAGATGGACCCTCTCAAGGCCCGTTACGCGAAGCAGACCAGCGCGCGAACACTGGGAGAGGTGATTGACGGTGCCGATATTTTCCTGGGGCTGTCTGCCGCCGGTGTGCTCAAGCCCGAGATGGTCGCCCGTATGGCGCCAAATCCCATGGTCATGGCCTTGGCCAACCCGGTGCCGGAGATCATGCCGGAAGCCGTCAAGGCGGTGCGTCAGGATGCGATTATTGCCACGGGGCGCTCGGATCATCCTAACCAGGTCAACAACGTTCTGTGCTTCCCGTTCATTTTCCGTGGGGCACTGGATGTAGGGGCCACCACCATCACTGATGCGATGAAGCTTGCTGCGGTGCGTGCCATTGCGGAGCTTGCGCGCGCCGAACAGTCGGAT
This sequence comes from Rhodocyclaceae bacterium UBA1310, assembly GCA_002307175.1. Lineage (GTDB taxonomy): Bacteria > Pseudomonadota > Gammaproteobacteria > Burkholderiales > Rhodocyclaceae > Uliginosibacterium. The sequence continues at coordinate 25,853 of DBTS01000114.1, read as the reverse complement.
ATCGTGGTGGCTGCATATGGAGAGCAGGTTGCCGGATTTGGGCGCGACTACATCATCCCCCGCCCCTTCGATCCGCGCCTGATCGGGCGCATCGCCCCCGCCGTAGCACGTGCAGCGATGGAGTCAGGCGTTGCCACGCGGCCCATTTCAGATTGGGATGCCTATCACCAGAAGCTCAATGATTTCGTCTGGCATTCCGGCTTCATCATGAAACCCGTGTTTACTGCGGCCAAGCGTTCCCCGCGCCGTATCATCTTTGCTGAAGGCGAAGTTGAAAGGGTGCTGCGCGCAGTGCAGACCGTGGTCGATGAAAAGATTGCACAACCCATCCTGATCGGTCGGCCTGATGTGATCAGCATGTACTGTGAACGGTTTGGCCTGAGAATCCGCCCGGGCGTGGATTTCGAACTGGTCAATCAGGATTCTGATCCGCGCTATCGGGAATTGTGGTCGCACTATCACCGCCTGATGGAGCGCAATGGCGTATCGGTGGAGGAGGCCAGGCGCGAAGTGCGTCGGCGTGCAACCCTGATCGGCGCGCTAATGCTCAAGTTCGGCTGGGCGGATGGAATGATTTGCGGAACCTCCGGGAGGCGTGCCCAGCACCTGCAGTTCATCGAGACCGTTCTGGGGCGCAAGGAAGGTGTCAAACACTGTTACGCCATGAATCTGCTGGCCCTCTCGGGGCGAACGATTGCGCTGTGCGATACCTATGTCAATTACGATCCCAGCGTGGAGCAGATTTTCGAGATGACCTGCCTTGCCGCCGAAGAACTTCAGCGCTTCGGGATGTCTCCAAGAGTGGCGCTGTTGTCGCATTCGAGTTTTGGTACCGACGATACGCCTACGGCGCTGAAGATGCGGCAGGCCCTGGCCATGCTGCATGAACTGCGCCCGGATATTCCTGCAGAAGGCGAAATGCACGGTGATGCGGCGCTGGACGCTTGTCTGCGCAATCAGATATTCCCGAATGCGCGGATGCGCGACAACGCCAATCTGTTGATTTTCCCCAATCTGGATGCGGCGAATATCGCTTTTAATTTGCTCAAGACAGCTTCGGGGGATGGCATGACGGTAGGGCCGATTCTGCTCGGCGCGGCGCGACCGGTGCACATCCTGACACCTACCGCGACAGTGCGTCGAATCGTGAACATGACTGCATTGACCGTGGTGGATGCCAGTCAGACGGAGCGTCGGGAGTAAAAACCTGCGAATGGCGGAGGAGGTAATCCTCCGCCAATCCGTCACCCATAAGGTTTTAACCATCAGTTTTCTGGATGACTGCGTAAGTGATTGAAATCAGGCATGTACTTCATGGTTTGCTTTAGTTGTTCTTCATATCTATATAATAATTCAGCAATTATTGCTATAATCAAACCCGTTGTTGCAGTCAGCAAAGGCTAGGAAATCGATGCAGGCAGGAAGAATTTTTGTATGTATCCTGAGCGCAATGGTGGGTGTTTCACTTCCCCAGGTGGTGTTTGCCTCGGAGACGACACATACGAAACACGCGCACCACAAGTCGACTGATGCCGACAAGAAACAGGATGCACCTGTGGCCCACGCGGCCAAAACCCCGTCCACGCATAAGGCAAGGGCTTCCAGCAAGTCGCAGAGTGTCGCCAAGGCCAGTGTTGCCAAAGCTTCTCCGGCCAGGAAAGTCACCAAGGCTGTCAGCAAACCCAGTGAAGATGCCCTGGAGCTTGATGCTGCCGGAAACCCCCGTATTCAGTCGTCCGCTTTCTATGTGCAGGATGTTGCCTCGGGGCAGGTGCTGCTGCAAAAGAACTCCAGCGTGGTGCAGCCGATTGCATCCATCACCAAGCTGATGACCATGATGGTCGTGCTTGATGCACATCAGAATCTCAATGATGTCATCGAAGTGACCGAGGATGACGTCGATCATCTGCGCAACTCAAGTTCGCATTTGCCGGTGGGCACGCGTCTGTCGCGTGAAGATCTGATGCATCTGGCCCTGATGGCCTCCGAAAATCGTGCCGCTGCAGCGCTGGCTCGCAACTATCCGGGCGGGATGCAGCCCTTCCTGGCCGCCATGAATGCCAAGGCCCATCAGATGGGCTTGCAGGAAACCCACTTCTTCGATGGTACGGGGCTGACCAAGAACAATGTTTCTTCCGCACGAGACCTTGCCCTCATGGTGGCAAACGCTGCGCACTACCCCCTGATCCGCGAATTCTCCACGTCGGCTGAATACACCGTTGATCTGGGGCGTGGGCGCAACCGTGCCTTCCATAACACGAACGCACTGGTCAAAAGCTCGGATTGGCAGATTGATGTTTCCAAGACTGGCTTCATCAATGAATCGGGGCGCTGCCTGGTGATGCAGGCCTGGTTCAATAACAAGCAGCTGGCGATTGTGCTGCTTGATTCGGTGGGGCATTACACCCGGATTGGTGACGCCAACCGCATCCGCAAGTGGCTTGAAGCCTCGGCAAACCGGCATCCCGTGGCTTCTGGTGCATCTGCCCGCAGACCGGTTTCTGCATCGCTTTAAGCTGCACTGCCTTCTCAATATATTCAGGGCCAGCATAGTCTGGCCCTGTGTTTTTTCCGTACCGGATTTAGCTGAAGCGCCGGCGTTCCGGAGTGCGGCGCAGCGTCTGCCACAGGCTGATCAGCGCGATCAGGGCAAAGCCGATCAAAGCCCATTCGGCAATTGAAAGTCCCAGCAGCGTCCAGTCCACCTTCGAACAGTCTCCCGTGCCTTGAAACAGCATCGGTAGCGCATGTGAGAGCGGAAAGTGCCCGATCATGTACTGCAGGTCTGGCCCACATACCGTGTTCAGGGGGGGATTGTGCTGCAGCCAGATCTGGCGGATGGATACGCCGCCGCCGGCCAGTGAGGTGGCGAGGATTACAAAAGCGTAGAGGCGCCGCATGAAGCCCTGCGAGTTATGCACTGCCCCCAGCAGGGCAAACAGGCCACAACCAACAAAGGCATAGCGCTGCAGGATGCACAGGGGACAGGGTTCAATTCCCTTGATGTGCTGCAGGATCAGGGCAATCACAATCAGTCCGGCGCAGGCACCGCACAGCGAAGAGAACACGAACCTCAACGAATATTTGGAATACATGGCCACAGGAATGATGATCCAGCCGGTAGGCTGATGGAGGCTGGATTTTAGCCCGGAATCCGATTTCAGGCATGGATGGATGTGAAGGTCATGCCGGTTCGGAAGGGGGTTTTAGTCGCGCCGGCTGACGATCAGTTCGGCAATGGTGGTGCAATGCTGCGCCACACGTGACGAGATGCTGTCTTCGAACATCATCATGGAGAGCCCGAAAATGTGTGTAAACAACAACAGAGCGTGGGCCTGTGCCGTGTTTTCCGGGTAGCCGGCGAGTTTGAACAGATTGGTGGCATTTGCCAGGCGGGCCTGATCCACAGCTTCCACGGCAGTGGCAACGAAAGCGTCACGCCGGGCCCATTCCCGGATAGCCAGCTCGGTGCGCATGCGGGTCTGGTTGGGATGCGTGACGTACTGATCAAGCACGTTGCGGATCTGTGTGTTGGCCTGGTCGGCCGGAATGCTGGCCTGCATTTCCACTTCACGGACACGCGCATCGCGCCAGTGCGTGATCAGAACATTCAGGAGCGCCTGCCGGTCTTTGAAGTGCCAATAGAAACTGCCTTTGGTGACATGCAGCCGACGCGCCAGGACTTCGATTCGAAGCCCTTCCACACCCTCTTCGGGCAAGACCTGCAGGGCAAATTCGATCCACGCTTCGCGGTCCAGGCTGGGGCGGGAGGCTGGGTGTTGATCGTGTTCAGGAGGCTGGTTCATGTGCTGCAGGCTGAGAAAGACAAGTGAGGTGGCATGGCAGACATTGCGTGCTGATTGGCAATCAATCGCCATGCGGGAAGTGTAGCTCAATCCACCTGAAGTGGCCTTTAAACAGTTTGACGAGCGGGGGGATCCGCCTTCTTTCAGGTATATCCCCGGCGCTCGCTGTGCCGGGGGCCAGGCAGTGGTGGCATACTCAGGGCTTGAGTCTGGAGGATTGAGTCGTGAAAGTACTGGTTTCAATCAAGCGCGTCGTGGATTATCAGCTGCAGGTGCGCCCAACTGCCGATGGACTGGCAGTAGATACGGCGGGCTTGAAGATGTCGATGAATCCATTTGATGAAATTGCCGTGGAAGAGGCTGTGCGCATGCGTGAAGCAGGCATTGCCGACGAAGCGGTGGTCGTGGCGTGTGGGTCTGCCGCCTGCCAGGACGTGCTGCGAACTGCCCTGGCGATGGGAATCGACCGGGCCGTCCTGATTGTTGCGGAGACCCCGCTGCAACCCCTGGCGGTGGCACGCCTGCTTAAGGTGCTGGCGCTGCGCGAGGCGCCGGATCTGATTCTCATGGGCAAACAGGCGATTGACGATGATGCCGCGCAGACGCCGCAGATGCTGGCCGCCATGCTCGGGTGGCCGCAGGCCACATTCGCCTCAAAAATTGAAGTGACGGGGATGCAGGCCAATGTCGCACGCGAAGTCGATGCCGGGATTGAAATCGTGCAGGTGAGTCTTCCGGCTGTTATCAGCGCAGATCTGCGCCTGAACACACCACGCTTTGCGAGTTTGCCAAATGTCATGAAGGCGCGCCGCGCCGTGATCGAGCAGATTCCTGCCGAGGGCACGGGAGTGGATCTTGCTCCCAGGCTGGAAACACTCTCCGTGGCAGAAATTCCGACACGGCCGCAGGGTGTCCGCCTAGCGAGCGTGAAAGTCCTGGCAGAGCGCCTGCAGCAGGCGTGGAGGGCTTTGCAATGAGCACACTGGTGATTGTGGAACATGATAACCAGCGCCTTCATCCGCACACGCGGGCGCTGCTCGGGGCTGCCAGCCGGCTGGCGGGCGAGGTGGATGTGCTCGTGATCGGGCATTCCTGCAGCACGGTTGCCGAAGAGGCGGCCACTCTGGAGGGGGTTACCCGCGTGCGCTGGGTGGATGCGGTACATTATTCGGATCTGCTTGCCGAGAATCTGGCGATGGTGGTGGCGCAGATGGCTGCCGCGTATCGCCATGTGCTGCTGCCGGCGACTGCGTTTGGCAAGAATCTCGCGCCGCGTGTGGCGGCCATGCTTGATGTGGCACAGGTTTCCGACATTGTCGGGATTCAGGATGCGGAACACTTCGTCCGCCCGATTTATGCCGGCAGCCTGCTTGAAACCGTGCGTAGCCGAGAGCCGGTGGGTGTAATGACCGTGAGGTGTTCGGCTTTTATGCCTGTTGGGCAGAGCGCCAATGCGGCACCCATCGTGCCATTTTCCGCCGGGCCTGATATGGGGGTGGTGCGCCTGTTGCAGCGCGTGCGGATAGACGCCACCCACCCGCAACTGGCCAATGCGCGTGTGGTGGTGGCAGGGGGGCGGGGGCTGGGCAGTGCGGAAGCCTTCCACCGCCTGCTGGATCCTCTGGCAGCGTGTTTTGGGGCGGCCATTGCGGCAACCCGGGCGGCCGTCGACAGCAATTACGTGGGGAACGATTGTCAGGTCGGTCAGACTGGCAAGATCGTGGCTCCCGACATCTATATCGCAGTCGGGATCTCCGGGGCCGCTCAGCATATCGCGGGGATACGCGGAGCAAAGCTGGTGGTGGCGATCAACAAGGATCCCGAAGCCCCCTTGATCCGGCTTGCCGATCTGGCCCTGGTCGGCGATCTGCATGAAGTCGTGCCGCAACTCACGGAGATGCTGCAGCGATGAGCGTATTTGCGTTCCAGGTCTCGCAGCATTGCCTGCATGTGCTGGACACGCGTGTGGATGCTGTGCAGTTGCTGGGCATTGATGCTGATCTTGAGGACTGGCTGTTCTTTGACGATGCAGGGCAGCCCCTGAAGATTCAGCATGAGGCTGGGGCGACAGTCTTCCTGCGCCCCTGGGCATCGTGTGCATCCTGTTCGCTACCACAGATTCTTCATGATGTTCACCAGATTCGGGGCATTGCTCCACTCGATACGCTGGAGGGCGTTCGCCGCCACATTGACCTGTAGGTCATGAGGCGGATCCGCTTTGTCGAACGGCGTATGATTGTTCCGGTCATGGGAGGAAGTGATGCGAGTACAAATGGAACAGGAGCTTGTCGGGTTGTTTACGATGGCTGCGATGATCGAGGCACGCGATCCTTTTACGGTCGGGCATGCGTGGCGGGTATCGCGTTACAGTCGGCTGGTGGCGGAGAATAGTGTGCAGACCGAAGAGGTCATCGCCCAGGTATCCATCGCCGGGTTTCTGCATGATCTGGGCAAGGTGGGCATTTCGGATGCCATCCTGATGCGCCCTGAGCACCTGATTGAATCCGAGTACGAAATCGTCAAGACACATTCTGCAGTGGGGGCGCGTCTGCTGGCCGGCCACCCCCTGGCAAAGATGCTCTCCGAAGCAATCCGCCATCACCACGAGCACTTCGACGGGAACGGCTATCCCGATGGTTTGAGTGGTCAGCAAATTCCCCTGCCGGCGCGGATTGTGGGCGTTTGCGATGCTTTCGATGCGATGACCAGCTCACGTCCCTGGCGGCGCGCCATGCCCCTGGAGGTAGCCTTGCAGGTGGTAGAGGCGGGGTATGGCAAACAGTTTGACCAGGACTTTGCCGAGCGTCTCGTACGCCTCGCACGTGCAGGGGATCTGAACCACATTCTGGGCCACTCCGATATCGGCGTACCCGTGCAGGAATGCCCGAAATGCGGGCCGACGATCAACGTTTTTCGCACTCATCAGGCTGGCGACAAGGTCTACTGCCGCCTGTGCGCCAGCGAATTTGAAGTACAGCGCACGCCACAGGGGCTACAAACCATTGCCACGGGCAACCGGGGGTGTGCCGCGGTGGCAGTTCCCGAACCCGATGGCGAACTCATATCACGGCTGATTCTGGACGCGCTGGGGCATTTGCCGAACTGAACGGTGCCGAGTCTGCCAATGGCGCATCAGCTGGGCGCAGGCGGGCAGTAAACCAGAAGGTGGCGCCGCTTTGCAGGGAACTGTCGACGCCAACCTCGCCGCCCATGGCCTCCGCCAGTTGTTTGACGATAGAGAGCCCCAGGCCCGTGCCGCTGCGGCGATGCGCGTCTGCCGAAGCTACCTGTACAAAGGGTTCGAAGAGTAGCGGCAACTTGCTGCGATCAATACCCACGCCGGTATCTGTCACCGAGAAACTGAAGTATTGATGGGTCTGCATCACTTCCACGTGCACGCTACCCTGCTCGGTGAACTTCAGCGCATTGCTGATCAGATTGGTGAGCATCTGCATCAGGCGCGGCCCATCGCCCACCACGCGAGTGGGGAGTTCGGGGGCAACATTCCAGCTTAACGCGAGCTTCTTGCTGCGCGCTACATCTTCCTGCAGGGCCACGGTATCGGCCACGAGCTGACGCAGATCGAACTCCCCATTGATGAGCTCCAGCTTGCCAGACTCGATCTTGGCAAAGGTCAGAATGTCGTTGATGATGCCGAGCAGCCACTGGCCGGCTTTCTGCACATTCATCGAGTAGCGTTCCTGCTTCTCGGTGAGTTTGGTTGAGCGGAGCAGCTCGTTCATGCTCAGAATGGCATGCATCGGTGTGCGCAGATCGTGACTCATGGCTGCGAGGAAATCCGATTTCATCCGGTTGGCATGGTCAGAGGTGTCGCGGGCCTCGATTAGTTCATGCTCACGCGCCTCGATCTTGTCGAGGAGCTGGTTGAAGCCGTCGATTAGCAGACCGATTTCGTCATCCTGGTAGCGTTGCGTGCGAACCGAATAATCGCCTGGGTTCTCGCGTAGATGCGCCATGGTCTTGGCCAGAGAGGAAATCGGTTTGATCACCTGATGTCGCAGGAAGGCGTACAGCACCAGGAGGCCCAGCGCTCCGACCACCGCCCCGACGCCGCCCCCTTGCAGCAGCATGCGCCACACGGCCTCATTCACGATACTGCGCGGGAATGCCACGATCACGATGGCAGTCGGCCTGCCCGTGGCGCTGTGTACCGGCTCCAGCACCACATAATCGCCTTCAATGGCTTGCTGCGGAGAACTTGCGCCCTGATGCAGCACGCTCAGCAGGTGGTTCGATGCAAGTGGTTTGCCGGCATAGCCTGGTCGGCTGTCGAACAGGATGATGCCGTCGGAATTGACGACCTGAGTGTAGCGCATCCCCGGATACATGCGCACGGCTTCCCGGCATTGCTCGTCAAAACCCACAATGTCGGCAACCGAAATCCCCAGGCTGGTGATGCGCTCGAGTTGCACCGTGAGGCTGTGCGCCACCGCCGCAGACCGCGACTGCAGGGTGTTGATCTGCTGTGAGCCCAGAAACAGCGTCGCCGACAACGCGATCATCGCTGCCGTGACCAGAATCACCACGGAAAGGCTGAGGATGATCTTTGCGCGTAAACCTGCCGGATGCATCATTTATCCCAGATGTAGTCGGTGACGACCTGTGTGGACAGCAATTGCGTGGACTGCGGCATGATCCCCAGCTCACGCGCACGTTTCAGATTGATCACGGGCACCCCCTTGGTGGTGGCCGTGATCGGCAATGCGGCCGGTGAGCGGTGATTGACCAGAATCTCGCGCGCCCGCTTGCCTGCCGCCAGCCCCTGCTCGAAAGCCGAAACAGTGACCCCGGCCATGGTGCCGTGGAGCATGCGATCATCCCAGAAAGACATGTCGGGAACCTTGCTGTTTTCGGCAAGCCAGCGCTGCAGAATCGGGTAGGGTACATCTGCGCCCTTGGCATCCTTGAAATTGAAGTTGCCCAGGATCATGTAGGCATCTGCCTTGTTTGGATTCTCCAGTACCAGCCGTTGCAGATCTGCAACGGCTACGGGCTGGTCCACGCCCACCAGAGTGAACTCCTTGTGTTCCCGGGCGATGGTACGGATGCGCCCGATCACCTGCGGCCAGTAACTGGCGTTGTCCGAGAACACCTGGATGCGCTTTACATCAGGCTTGAGTGCCTGCATAAGGTGGATCGTTTCCAGAATATGTTCGCGTTCCAGCACGCCGGTGATATTCGAGGCGCCCTGGACGCCATGATCTTCGGCAGAGAGATTGACCCCGCAGAATACGAAAGGGATCGGCGAATTTACATAGTGTTTGGTCACCAGCCTCACCGCATCGTCGTCCGAGGTAAACACCAGATCCGGTTTCCATGAATCCACCAGTTCGCGGGCCTTGCGCCCATTGCGCTCCTGTTCCTCAATGGAACTCTGGCGTTTGGTATCGAGCTGGAACACCTTGTACTGCACTTTGACATCTGCACCCAGCCCGGCCTTGAAACCGTCAAACTGGCCATCCGTCCAACGGTAGGGCGAATTGAAACTCATAATGTGCAGAATGCGGAAAGTCCGCATCGGGCTCTCGGCGGCAGTCGCCGAAATGGGCAGGGCAAGCAGGCTGAAAATTACGCCCAGACCAAACAGAAAACGGAACATCGCAGGTATACCCCGGCTTGTGTGGATGGAAGCGTGGAATCGGTCGTCGATACGATATTCTTGCCGGTTGGCCTGAAATCCTGCGTATGTTGCCCCAGAAAGAGCGCATTCCCATCGCCGGAAGGGCTTGGCAGTTCGCTATGGAACAGATTCCCAGAGTCTCCATTGATACGCGAAAAATGATGCTCTGTGAATAGTCCGAAAGTTCATTCTGTTGAAAAATTCACTCATGGGCCCTTTCAAGCGGGCTTTCATGCACAATATCCGGTTTGATGAAATTATTGACTGGCGACATGGATTCTGACCTATCTCAAATTTTGCCCGACGACCCTTGTGCCGATCTGGCCCCCCAGGATGCCCAGCAGCAGGCTGCACGCCTTGTGCAGGAGGCATTTGCCACGGCAGTGCGTCTGGTGGCGCAGGGCGAAGGCAAGTCTCTGGACGATACCCTGGCCCGTCTGGCCGACCATCTGCGGGAATGGTCGCGCATGGCAACCCCCGAAGCTGCCGAATTCCGGCTGGCGATGATTCTGGCGGGGCTCGACCAATGGGGGCTGGCCTACAGTCAGGCTTTTGGCGCGGATATGCTGGTCGGCGTGTCGAGCCTGCTCGGTGATTTGCGTGATTGCCTGGATCTGGCCGAAGAATCCGCCTGTCAGGTTTTTCTCGACCGCATCCACGACGAAGAAGCCTGTGCCCTGGAGTTCAAGATCACTTTCCGGCGCGATCTGCATCTGGCCTTGTGGCACAGCATGATAGCGGTGGAAGAGCGCACCCAGGCCCAGACACTGCTCAAGCTTCTGGGCGGCTTGCTGCTGGCACTCAACCGGGTAATGCCGTCGCTGGGATGGCGCCTGATTGCCGATACACTTGCCACCATCCAGATCCGTTGCCTGCAGCACGGTCTGGCCAGCGAGGGTTTGGCCCGCGAAACAACCGAATCCCTGTTCGAAGGCATCACCAGCGAATTGCCTGAAGCCGTGCGGGAACTGGTGACAGCGCACTCTGCTGCTGCAGTGCATGCCTGGCGCGAAGCCAGCCGCGCCACGCAGCATTAAAAATGCCCGGGGTGGCCCGGGCATTTGGAAAAACAGGCAATCCTGCGCCGTGGTGTTCCGGCGCAGCCTTCCCCTGATCAGTACGCTTCCATTGGCGGGCAGGAGCAGAACAGGTGACGGTCGCCATAGACGTCGTCGATGCGGTTGACCGATGGCCAGAACTTGTTGTCCCGCACATAAGGCAGGGGGAAGACGGCCTCATCACGTGAATACGGATGCGCCCATTCTCGGCTGATCACGTCGGCCTGGGTGTGCGGCGCATTTTTCAGCGGATTGTCTTCACGCGGCAGCTCACCGCGCTCGATACGCCCGATTTCCTCGCGGATGCTGATCATGGCGGCGATGAAGCGATCCAGTTCGGCGCGCGATTCGGATTCGGTTGGTTCCACCATGATCGTGCCCGCTACCGGGAAACTCATGGTCGGTGCGTGGAAGCCATAGTCCATCAGGCGTTTGGCGATATCCACTTCACTCACCCCGCAGGCGGCCTTGATCGGGCGGATATCCAGAATGCACTCGTGTGCCACACGCCCCTGGCTGCCCGTGTACAGCACCGGGTAGTGATCCTTGAGACGGCTGGCGATGTAGTTGGCATTCAGGATCGCTGTCGAGGTGGCACGCGTCAGCCCGGCGCTGCCCATCATGCGGATGTACATCCACGAGATCGGCAGGATGCTGGCCGAGCCGAACGGGCCGGCCGACACTGCGCCCTGGCCTGCGTGCGCACGATCGTGTGCCCCCGTTGGCACCATCACATGGTCGGCCATGAACGGTGCCAGATGTGCAGCCAGACCAATTGGGCCCATGCCCGGTCCGCCACCCCCGTGGGGAATGCAGAAGGTCTTGTGCAGATTGATGTGGCTGACGTCTGCGCCGATGAAGGCGGGCGAGGTGAGGCCCACCTGGGCGTTGAGATTAGCACCGTCCATGTAAACCTGGCCGCCGGCGGCATGCACCAGCGTGCAGATTTCCTTGATGGATTCCTCGAACACCCCGTGGGTAGAGGGGTAAGTCACCATCAGCACGGCCAGCCGGTCACGGTACTCTTCAATGCGGGCGCGCAGATCGGCCAGATCCACATTGCCGTTGTCATCACAGGCCACCACTACCACTTCCAGCCCGCACATCTGTGCCGAGGCCGGGTTGGTGCCGTGCGCTGATTTCGGGATCAGGCACACATTGCGATCAGCCTGACCATGCGCGGCGTGATAGCGGCGTATCGTCAGCAGGCCGGCGTACTCGCCCTGAGCCCCGGAGTTCGGCTGCATCGAGATGGCCGGGAAGCCCGTTACTGTACGCAGGTAGGAGGCCAGGGTTTCAATCATTTCCAGATAGCCTTCCACCTGATCGCGCGGGGCAAACGGATGGATGTTGGCAAATTCCGGCCAGCTGATCGGCATCATTTCGGCTGCCGCATTGAGCTTCATCGTGCACGAACCCAGGCTGATCATGGAATGATCCAGGGCCAGATCGCGGTTTTGCAGGCGCTTGAGATAGCGCAGCATCTCGTGCTCGGTGTGGTGGCTGCTGAACACCGGGTGGGTGAGGATGGCATCCGTGCGCAGCAGGGATTCGGGGAGCGGGTCGTGCAGCTTGCTGTCGAGTGCGGCCACATCGGCGCTGATGCCGAAGGCGATAAACAGGGCGGCAATGTCTTCGCGGGTGGAGGTTTCGTCGAAGCTCAGGCCCAGCGTGTCGTCGGCCACGTGGCGCAGATTGTAGCCTGCTCCCAGGGCCGCCTTCAGGATGGCCTTGGTATGGCTGCCGGTGCGGATTTCCAGCGTGTCAAAGAAACATCCCGTGATGATCTCCAGCCCTGCCTGCGTGGCGCCTGCAGCAAAAATGGCGGCACAGCGGTGGATGCGCTCGGCGATCTGGCGCAGGCCCTGGGGGCCGTGATACACGGCATACATGCCGGCCATGTTGGCAAGCAGCACCTGTGAGGTACAGATGTTGGAATTGGCCTTCTCACGACGGATGTGCTGTTCGCGTGTCTGCAGGGCCATGCGCAGGGCCGGTTTGCCCTGCACATCCCTGGAAACACCGATGATACGGCCCGGCATAGAGCGGGCATTTGCTTCATGGGTGGCAAAGAAGGCTGCGTGCGGGCCACCAAAGCCCATCGGCACGCCAAAGCGCTGGGCCGAGCCCAGGGCGATATCCGCCCCCATCTGGCCGGGGCTCTTGAGCAGTACCAGCGCCATCAGATCCGAAGCCACGGCCACGCAGGCGCCTTTGGCCTTGCAGGCGGCAATGGTTTCACTCAGATCACGCACTTCACCATGCAGGTTCGGGTACTGCAGCAGCACACCGAATGCGTTGGCAGCGGCAGCCTCTTCCGGGGTGCCAAGAACGATTTCATAACCAAAGTAATGGGCACGCGTTTTCACCACATCAATGGTCTGCGGGAAACAGGCTGCATCGATGAAGAAGACGTTGCTGGCTGATTTCGAGACGCGGCGTGCCATGGTCATGGCTTCTGCGGCGGCGGTGCCTTCATCAAGCAGCGAGGCGTTGGCCAGTCCCAGCCCGGTGAGATCACACACCATCTGCTGCCAGTTGAGCAGCGCTTCCAGACGCCCCTGGGCGATTTCTGCCTGGTACGGGGTGTACGCGGTGTACCAGCCTGGGTTCTCCAGCACGTTGCGCAGGATCACTGCCGGGGTGATGCAGTCGTAATAACCGGCGCCGATCAGCGAGCGCACGATGCGGTTGCGGCTGGCAATGGTTTTCAGCTCGGCCAGCGCCTTATGCTCGGGAACCGGTTCGGGCAGGCTCATCGGGGAGATCAGGCGGATGGCGGCCGGAACGGTCTGGTTGATGAGTTCAGCCAGGCTGCCGGCGCCTATTGCGGCAAGCATCTGGGGCAGATCCTCTGCGCTCGGGCCAATGTGGCGCGAGGCAAAGGCGTCGTTCTGTTCGAGACTGGAAAGAGACTGGGGCATGATTTTCTCTGCAGGCGGTGAGGGGGGGCAGGGCGGGAAAGGTGACTGGCCTGTCGATAGTGGGCGCAGCAGGGCTGTTAACCAGCCCCGGATCGGCGGGTGTTATTGCCGGTCTTTGGATTTACGCTTGATGCGCAGCAACACAAAGCCCGCCCAGATTGCAATCAGCAGCGCCATCAGCCACTTTCCGCGCATCACGATGAGCATGATCAGACACATACTCGTCGCCACGATGGCGTACTTGAGCAGTTCATCAATCGGATTGCGTGGTGGCCGCTGGCGCATGATCTGGTTGGGCTTTGGGGGACTGGTGGCTTAATCCGCGTCGGCAACCTTGGCGTAGGCGGCAGCGTCGAGCAGTGCGTCGATGTCGTCTAGGCGGGTGGGCTGGATCTTGAACAGCCAGGTGTCGTACGGGCTGTTGTTGACGCTGTCCGGGGCATCTACGGCGGCGGCATTCGAGGCGACGATTTCGCCTGCGATCGGGGCGTAGATATCCGAGGCCGCCTTGACGGATTCGATCACGGCGACGATTTCGCCGGCCTTCACGGTGCGCCCGGCTTCCGGCAGATCGAGGAAGACGATGTCACCCAGGGCTTCCTGGGCGTGGTCGGTGATGCCGATGCTCAGCGTGTTGTCGGGTTCCTTGCGGACCCATTCGTGAGAGTCGGTGTAGCGAAGATTGCTGGGAATGCTCATTGCGTGCTCCGGTCAGATGTAGGCTGGATGATTTGAAAATAGGCGCGATGGCCGGTTCTTACACAAGAACCTGGCCGTTACGTACGAAGGGCGCGGCAACAACCCTGGCCTTCAGGCGCTTGTCCCGGATTTCCACCTCGACGCTGTCGCCTGCGGCAACGCCTGCAGGCACCCGCGCGAAAGCAATCGAGGCATTCATGCTCGGTGCAAAACTGCCGCTGGTGGTTTCCCCCGCTCCGTGCGAGGTGAATACTGGCATGTGGGCGCGCAATACGCCACGGTCTTCTAGCACCAGGCCGATCAAAGTGCGGGCGGCAGGTTGTGCGGTAATGGCGGCACGGCCGATGAAGTCACGGGCAGCGTCGGAGAGATCCACCGTCCAGGCAAGGCCGGCTTCATACGGATTGATGGATTCATTCATATCCTGCCCGTAGAGCGCCATGCCGGCTTCCAGACGCAGGGTATCGCGCGCGCCCAGGCCGGCGGGTTTGACGCCAGCGGCAAGCAGCGCGTGCCAGAGTTCCACCACACGGCCCGCCGGGCAGATCAGCTCATAGCCAACTTCCCCTGTGTAGCCGGTGAAACAGACCATCAGATCGCCGACACGTGCAGCGTTGAAAGCACGCAGCGGGCGTGCGGCAGCTTCTGCTTCGGGGAGGGCGGCCCAGACCTTTTCCTGCGCCTTGGGGCCCTGCACGGCGATGATCGCGAGATCGCGGCGCGGCGTGATGTTGACGTTGCCGCCTCCGGGCAGGCTGCGGGCCACTTCGCGCATCCAGGCCACATCCTTGTCAGCTGTGCCGGCGTTGACCACGATGCGGTAATCGTCATCGGCAAAGCGATAGATGATCAGATCATCGAGAATGCCGCCATCTGCCTTGAGCATGCAGGAATAAAGTGCCTTGCCCGGGGTCTTGAGCTTGGCGACATCATTGGCCACCAGATGGCGCAGGAAATCCCGTGCGCCGGCACCATCGATATCAACGGGCAGCATGTGCGAAACATCGAACATGCCCGCGTCGGCGCGCACCAGTTTGTGCTCGTCGAGCTGTGAACCGTAATGGATGGGCATGTCCCAGCCGGCGAAATCGACAATTTTGGCACCGGCAGCAACATGCTCGGCGTAAAGCGGGGTTTGTTTGGCCATGGTTCTCTCAGGGGCAAATGAAAAAGGGCCAAGACTCATAGCGAGTTTGGCCCCCATCTGTCCTTGGTACCTGAGAGATTTTAGCGTCACCGCAACATCCGCGTTTGTTTTTGCGTCCGTTTCTGGTCTCGCCAACTGCCCCTTCGGTGGGCGCTATCGAATATCGCGATACGCCACTCTCCAGATTCAATGTTCGTCGTCCGGTCCTTTTACCTGAGCGTTCCCGGGGGGTTGCGCCTTCGGCGACCGCAAGCGGCTCTCTCCCGAACGATGGCGCTAATTTATCCGAGTCTGTGGAAGCCGGCAAGCGTTTGTTATCATGTGCCTGAGTTTTTTTATCGTGAAGCCCCCCGTGAACGCAGATCTGCATTGCCATTCCACTGTTTCCGACGGTCTGCTGTCCCCGGCAGAGGTCGTCGCACGCGCCCACGCCAACCAGGTCGAGCTGCTGGCGCTGACGGATCATGACGAAACGGGCGGGCTGGCGGAAGCCCGTGCCGCCGCTGCCGCAGTCGGGCTGCCGTTTGTTAACGGGGCAGAGCTTTCGGTTTCCTGGGGCGATCAATCCGTCCATATCGTGGGGCTTGGTCTTGATACGGAAAATGCGGAACTTGCTGCCGGTCTGGCGCAGGTTCGCAGCGGGCGCGACGGGCGGGCGCGGCGTATGGCCGAGGCACTCGACCGCATCGGCATTCATGGCGTCTATGAAGGCGCCCTGCGCTACGTCGGTAATCCGGCACTCGTCGGGCGCGCACATATCGCCCGGTATCTGGTGGAGATCCGCGTCGCACGCGATGTCTCCAATGTGTTCGAGCACTATCTGGTGCGCGGCAAGCCGGGGTTTGTCGAGCACGAATGGGCCCGTCTCGAAGATGCCGTGCGCTGGATTCATGCCGCCGGGGGCGTTGCCGTGATTGCCCATCCGGGGCGTACCCGTCTGAGCAAGGCGGAGCTGACACGGCTGTTCGACACTTTCAAGGATCTTGGTGGTGAGGCAATCGAGGTGGTGTCGGGCTCGCAGGCCGGGGAGAGTGCCCTGGAGTTTGCCCGCGTGGCGCGCCGTTACGGTTTTCTGGCTTCCAGAGGATCGGATTTTCATGGGCCGCAGGAAAGCATGGTTGATCTCGGGCGGGCCGAGATCCTGGCGCCGGATTTGACGCCGGTCTGGTCGCGTTTGGTGTAAGGTTCCGCCTTCGCCCAGGTGGCGCAGCGCGCATTTATTTCTCTTATGGCACAGTACTTCGAAATCCAGCCGGAACATCCGCAACCCCGTCTGATCCGTCAGGCGGCGCAGATTCTGCGCGACAGCGGGCTGATTGCCCTGCCGACCGATTGCGCCTATTCGCTCGTCGGGCTGACGGGCAACGCCGATGTGCTTGATCGCATCCGCCACATCCGTGGAGTTGATGAGCGCCACCATTTCACATTGATGTGCCGCGATCTCTCTGAAATCGCCACCTACGCGCGGGTGGATAACACCCAGTACCGTCTTCTCAAGGCCACCACGCCGGGGCCTTATACGTTCATTCTGGAAGCCACCCGCGAGCTGCCGCGCCGGGTGCTGCACCCCAAGCGCAAGACCATCGGCCTGCGCGTGCCGGATCATGCTGTGGTCAGTGCCCTGCTGGAAGAATTGGGCGAGCCCCTGCTGTCTTCCACGCTGCTGTTGCCGGGCGAGGATGAGCCTTTGGTGTACGCCCAGGATATCCGCGATCGTCTGGGCAAGCAGCTGGATCTTGTGATTGAGGCCGGGGCCTGTGGCCTGCATGCCACCACGGTGGTGGATCTGACCTCTGGAGCCCCGGAGCTGCTGCGTGCCGGCAAGGGTGCCCTGGGTCCGCTTGGATTGGAGTAAAGACGTATGGGCGAGATCAACAGCATCATCCTGAATCTGGCACTGTGGGCCGTGCCGGTGATCCTGGCCATTACCCTGCACGAGGCGGCCCACGGCTACGTGGCAAAACTCTTCGGCGATCCGACGGCCTATCTGATGGGGCGCATCACGCTGAACCCCTTCAAGCACGTCGATCTGTGGGGAACGATCCTGATCCCTGGCGGGATCGTGATTTTCAACGTGCTCTCCGGCGTGAATTTTCCCCCGTTCGGCTGGGCCAAGCCGGTGCCTGTGAATTTCTCGCGCTTGCGCAAGCCCAAGGCTGATATGCTATGGGTGGCTGCAGCAGGGCCAGGGTCCAATCTCGTGCAGGCATTTGCCTGGGTGGTGATCCTGCGCGTGCTGGGCATGTTCCTGTCCCCTGAATCACTGTGGCTGGAACTGGCCCTGAACGGGGTGCTGGTAAATCTGAGCCTGATGGTTCTGAACCTTGTTCCCGTGCCACCCCTGGATGGGGGGCGCATTCTCGTCAGCCTGCTGCCGATGCCCCAGGCAGTACTGCTGTCGCGGCTTGAACCCTATGGGTTCTATATTCTGATTGCATTGCTGTATTTTCACATTCTCGATCACGTGATGGGCTTTGTGTTGCCCCCACTGTTCAAACTTTTGCTAATGCTCACTGGAGCCTGATTGTTCATCATGGAAAAGGAAAGCGTTCTCTCTGGCATGCGTCCCACCGGGCGCCTGCATATCGGCCACTACCACGGCGCGCTCAAGAACTGGGTGCGTCTGCAGGAAGAAAAGGACTGTTTCTTCTTTGTGGCTGACTGGCACGCGCTGACTACCGCCTATGATGATGTGCAGGTTATCCAGAACAGTGTCTGGGACATGTTGATCGACTGGTTTGCCGCGGGTGTCGACCCCGAAAAAGCCACGATCTTCATCCAGTCCCACGTGCCGCAGCACGCCGAACTGCACCTGCTGATGTCGATGATGACACCGCTGGGGTGGCTCGAACGTGTGCCGACCTACAAGGATCAGCAGGAGAAGCTCGCCGGCAAGGATCTGACCACTTACGGTTTCCTCGGCTATCCGCTGCTCATGAGTGCGGATATCCTGCTCTATCGCGCCTCTTATGTGCCGGTGGGCGAGGACCAGATCCCCCATGTCGAATTCACGCGTGAGCTGGCCCGTCGCTTCAATCATTTCTACGGGCGTGAGCCGGGTTTTGAGGACAAGGCCAAGGCCGCTCTCAAGAAGCTCGGTGGCAAGCGTGACAAGGCCTATCTGGATCTGCGCACACGCTACCAGCAGGATGGCAATCTTGAGGCTCTTGAAGAGGGGCGGGCGCTGATTGCCTCCTCGCAGAGCCTGGCTGCGGCTGATCGCGAGCGCCTGCTGGGCTACTTCGATGGTCGCGGCAAGCAGATCCTGCGGGAACCACAGGCGCTGCTGACCGAGGCCTCACGTCTGGTCGGGCTGGATGGACAGAAAATGTCCAAATCCTACGGCAACACCATCATGATGCGTGAAGAGCCCGAAGTGCTCTCCAAGAAGGTCAAGACCATGCCGACCGATCCGGCCCGCGTGCGGCGCACCGATGCCGGCGAGCCCTCGCGCTGCCCGGTGTGGAACTTCCATCAGGTGTATTCGACACCGGAAACCCGTGAATGGGTGCAGGCCGGCTGCCGCTCCGCCGGGATTGGCTGCATCGAATGCAAGCAGCCGGTGATCGATGCCATGCTGGCCGAACAGGCACCGATGCATGAGCGTGCCATGCGCTACGTGCAGAATCCGAAGCTGCTCCGCGATGTGGTGGAGGTTGGCTGCGAGCGTGCACGCAAGGTGGCCGAAGAAACCATGGGCGACGTGCGCGCGGCCATGGGTCTGGCCTACTCCTGATCACGGTGCGGATGACAGGCCGGCAACAAAAATCGGCGCAGGCCACCAGACGGTGGTGTGCGCCGTCTGCCATCCCGGCTACTAATTTGGCCGGGTTGCGGACTGGAGGAAAGTGATGGACGTGGTTGCCAACAGCCTGGCTGAAAACCAGGAGCTTCCCCTCCGCTATCATGTCAAGATCAATGGCGAGCCGTTGCTCGACATGCCCACCGACCTGTATATTCCACCGGATGCTCTGGAAGTGTTCCTCGATACTTTCGAGGGACCGCTTGATCTGCTGCTGTACCTGATCCGCCGCGCCAATATCAACGTCCTGGATATTCCCATGGCGCCGCTGACCAACCAGTATCTGACGTACGTCGAAGCGATGCGCTCGTCGAACCTGGAACTGGCTGCAGAATATCTGCTGATGGCAGCCACCCTGCTCGATATCAAATCGCGCATGCTCTTGCCGCGCCCGCCCCGTGAGGTGCAGGATGATGATGGGGAAGATCCGCGTGCCGAGCTGGTGCGCCGTCTGGTTGAATATGAGCGCATGAAGCGCAGCGCCCAGATGCTGAACCAGTTGCCGCGCGTTGAACGGGATTTTGACTGGGTGACGGTACATGTGGCGGAAAAAACCGTCGAGCGCCTGCCAGATCTCAATCTGGCTGATCTGCAGACCGCATGGCTGGCCCTGCTGCGGCGGGCCCGGCTCAACAAGCATCACCGGGTTGAGCGCGAAGAGCTGTCGGTGCGCGAACACATGACGCTGATCCTCAGGCGGCTGCAGGGTGGGGGAGAGGTTCCTTTTGAGGATCTCTTTGAATTCACGCATGGAATTTCCAGTCTGGTGGTGGGTTTTATCGCTGTACTGGAACTGGTCAAGGAAAAGATGGCGCTGGTGATTCAGAATGCGCCAATGGAACCGATTTATGTCCGACTCAACGAATCCGTTGCCGGAAACGATGCCGACTGAGCCAGCGCCGCATGAACCGCGGGCCGCCGAGGCTTCTGTCAGCGCTGAAGCCGACGAGGCCGTTCAGGCTGTCGAGGAAGTCGTGGCGGCTGTCGATGCCGGCGGGCAGGGGGCCGCGCTGATGGCGGAGGTGAATGCTCCGCCTGCAGCCGAAGCCGGTGCTGCCGAAGGTATCGTAACCGGGACACCCGAATCTGGGGAGGCAGAGTCTTTGGCGCAGCAGCCTGCCGATGGGGCGCAGTCCGCTGAAAGCAGTGAGATTGTCGCAGACGCTGCAGAAAGCGTCGGGCTGGATCTGACTTTTGCGATGCAGGTGCTGGAGGCGGCGCTGTTGTCTGCCACTGATCCGGTTAGCGCCCAGGTGCTGCGACGGCTGTTTGAGCCGGATATCGGTGCCGAGCTGATGAATCGCCTGCTTGCTGACCTGCAGACCCGCTGGGAGGGCCGTAGCGCCGAGCTGGTGAGGCTTGCCAGCGGGTGGCGGTTCCAGACCCGCAGCCTCTATCAGCCTTACCTGGATCGTCTCAAAGAGACGCGGGCCCCAAGATATTCGCGCGCGGTGCTGGAAACATTGGCCATCATCGTGTATCGTCAGCCTGTTACCCGTGGAGATATAGAAGAAATCCGCGGGGTCACTGTCTCCAGTCAGATCATGAAGCTGCTGGAGATGCGCGGTTGGATCGATACGATCGGTCACCGTGACACTCCGGGCCGCCCGGCCCTGTATGCCACCACGAAGAAATTCTTGGATGATCTCGGTCTGCGCAGTTTGACAGAACTGCCGCCTTTGGCCGAGCTAGAAGGAGTATTGGATCTTGTCGACACCGCAGAAGCCGCGTCGTCCACGCCCACAGAACAACTCGAATCGCCCGGCGAACCAGGGCGGGAATACCAGATCGAGGAACAATCGTCCGACGGGACGTCGGCCGGCGCAGACGACAGCACCCCAACCCCAAGTACCGGATATTGATTTTGATTCGCCCGATTTCATCGAAGGCGAGCACGATGGCCAGCTCGCTTTTCTGAGCGTGCTGGACAAACCTGCCCGCCCTGAACTCGATGGATCAGGCGCACGCCGGGGGCGCTGGGGCGCTGTAGATGAAATGAGTGGCCGCAAGGGCACCACGCTCATCGACGCACCCAATGAACGTATCCAGAAAGTGCTGGCGCAGGCCGGCTATGCCTCGCGCCGCGAGCTGGAAGAGTGGATTGTTGCCGGGCGCGTCAGCGTCAATGGCGAACCTTCCTTTCTGGGCCAGAAGATCGGGCCGGGAGACCGCGTCAAGGTCAACGGCAAGCCGGTGAATCTGAAATTCGTGGCCGAGCAGAAAAAGCGCGGCGCGCAAGTTCTGATGTACCACAAGCCGGAAGGCGAGATCGTCTCCAAGGATGATCCGGAAGGCCGCCCCAGCGTGTTTGATCGCCTGCCTGCCTTGCAGCGTGGTCGCTGGATCGCCATCGGGCGTCTGGACTTCAATACTTCCGGTCTGCTGCTGTTTACCGATGATGGTGAACTGGCTAACCGCATGATGCATCCGCGTTACGAGATCGAACGCGTATACGCCGTGCGCCTGCTTGGCGAGCTGACCGAAGAACAGAAGCAGCAGCTTTCCGAAGGCATTGTGCTGGAAGATGGTCCGGCGCGCTTTTCCGAACTCTCCGACGAAGGCGGTGAGGGTGCCAATCACTGGTATCGCGTCACCCTTTCCGAAGGGCGTAACCGTGAAGTACGCCGCATGTTCGAGTCGATTGGCCTCACTGTCAGCCGCCTGATGCGCGTGCGCTATGGTGTGGTCGAACTGCCAAGTCGCCTCAAGCGTGGCATGTACGAAGAAATGACGCCGGAGCAAGTGGCCCTGCTCACCGGCAAGCCTGCGCCGAAGCGCCAGCAGCGCCCGGAAGACCGGCGTCCGCGCCAGGGGCCGCGCAGCACACGCCCACACCCCAAGCCCGCTGCACCGCGCAAGCAGGATGCTGCCGGGGTTGTTGTGACGGAAGTTGCCGCTGCGGGTGCACCTGCCGGGAATGCACCGGCTGCAGCCAAGGAGCCGCGCAAGGCAACCGGCTTGCACCGTCGCCGCGCACGTGGCCCGCGTCGGGCCAAACCCGCTGCGGCAGCTGAAGAGGCTTGATGTTGTTTGCCGGAGTCGCCCCCGGGCTGGCTCCGGCGCCCAACGAAGAGATTTACTGTTACCCATGCCTCATGCTAGAATCGACCTGTTTTATTGATTCGGGTCGGTGCTTTGCGTCTGATCCGGTGGTCGGGATGGGCATTACGCCCATTTTTTATTTGTGGCGGCGTAATGGATCTGTTTAAAGTAATCGGACAAACACTCGATGGCATGGGCTACGAGCTGGTGGATGTGGAAATGTCCCCAGGTGGGCGGCTGTTGCGTGTGTTCATTGATATCGAGCGCGGTATCCTGGTGGATGATTGTGCAGCGGTAAGTAGTCAGCTGCAGCGCGTTCTTGAAGTCGAGCAATTCGATTATGACCGACTGGAGGTTTCTTCTCCGGGGCTGGACCGGCCACTCAAAAAAGCTGCGGATTTCGAGCGCTTTGCCGGACAGCAGGCACAGGTCCGGATGCGTTTGCCGATCAATAATCAACGTAATTTCGTGGGTATGCTGGGGGGCTTGCGCGATGGTGGCGTAGTTCTGCAGACCGAAAAGGGTGAGGTCGTCCTGCCGCTGGAACAAGTGGACAAGGCGCGCCTTGTGCCGAAGTTTTGATGAATTCGCATTCTGAGGATTGAAATAATGAGCCGCGAAGTGTTGCTGCTTGTCGATGCGCTGGCACGTGAAAAGAACGTTGCCAAAGAGATCGTCTTTACGGCCCTGGAAATGGCACTGGCTTCTGCCACGAAGAAGCGGATTCATGACGAAGCCGATGTGCGTGTGTCCATCGACCGTGAATCGGGAGACTACGAGTCCTTCCGTCGCTGGCTGGTTTTGCCGGATGCCGAAGTCGAGAATGATGAAGCCCAGATGGGGATCATTGATGCCCGTGACCAGTTTCCGGACATCCAGGTCGGTGAATTCGTCGAAGAACCTCTGGAACCCATCGATTTTGGTCGTATCGGTGCCCAGGCCGCCAAACAGGTGATTCTGCAGAAGATCCGCGACGCCGAGCGCGAGCAGATCCTTAATGATTTCCTGGATCGTGGTGACCATCTGGTGACCGGCAGTATCAAGCGCATCGAACGTGGCAATGCCATCGTTGAAGTCGGGCGTCTGGAAGCCGTGCTGCCGCGTGATCAGCAGATCCCGAAGGAAAACCTGCGGGTGGGTGACCGTGTGCGCGCCTATCTGCTGCGTATCGACCGCGGTGCCCGTGGCCCGCAACTGGTGCTTTCACGTAGCGCCCCTGAATTCATCGTCAAGCTCTTTGAGCTTGAAGTGCCGGAAATGGAAGATGGCCTCCTTGAAATCAAGGCGGCTGCCCGTGACCCCGGTCTGCGTGCCAAGATTGCTGTCAAGGCGAACGATCCGCGTATCGACCCGATCGGTACCTGCGTGGGTCTGCGTGGTTCACGCGTCACCGCCGTGCGGAACGAGCTGGGCGGCGAAAACGTGGATATCGTGCTGTGGTCGACTGAAGCTGCCCAATTTGTGATCAACGCCCTGGCGCCTGCTGAAGTCAGCTCCATTGTGGTTGATGAAGAATCTCACACCATGGACGTGGTTGTTGACGAGAATAATCTCGCCATGGCCATCGGGCGTGGTGGTCAGAATGTCAAGCTCGCGTCGGAACTGACCGACTGGAGCATCAACCTGATGACTGAAGAAGCGGCTCAACAGAAGAGCGAAGTTGAGCAGGGGAACCTGCGCAATCTGTTCTGTGAGAAGCTTGATGTTGATGAAGATGTGGCCAACATCCTGATCGAAGAAGGTTTCTCCTCCCTGGAGGAAGTGGCTTACGTGCCGCTGGCAGAAATGCTCGAAATCGAATCCTTCGACGAGGAGACGGTCAATGAATTGCGGCAGCGCGCGCGCAACGTGCTGCTCACGGAAGCCATTGTCAACGAAGAACAATTGGAAGGCGTGTCGGACGACCTTTTGAATCTCGACGGCATGGACAAGCCCTTGGCAGCCAAGCTGGCTGCTGCGGATGTGAAAACCCGCGACGATCTGGCCGATCTCGCGGTGGACGAACTGGTTGAGCTCGGAGGAATTGACGAGATTCGCGCCAAGGATCTGATTACCAAGGCACGTGCACACTGGTTCGAGTAAGCGGGGAGAAAGCATACGATGGCGCAAATGAGCGTGGCGGAGTTTGCCACGGAACTGAAAATGCCGGTACCGGCCCTTCTCGAGCAATTCGCGAAGGCCGGGGTGGCGAAGGCTGCTGCGACTGAATCAGTCAGCGAGCAGGATAAGGCGCGTTTGCTGGAGTATCTCCGCAAGGCACATGGCGATGCCGCAGGCAAGTCCAAGATTACGCTGACTCGCAAGCAGACGAGCGAAATCAAGTCGGCCGATGCTACGGGCAAGGCACGCACGATCCAGGTGGAAGTGCGCAAGAAGCGCACTTTCGTCAAGCGTGACGAGTCCGATGCCACGGGTGCGCAGTCCGCCGAGGATACTGAGGCCGTTCAGGCCCAGTCCGACGCTATTGAATCTGCTCCTGCTCCTGTCAAGGAAGCTCCGGTGGCAGTGCCTGAGGCCGATGCTATTGTGGCCAAGGTTGAACCTGTCGTGCAGCCTGTTGCTGCACCGGAACCTGAAGCCAAAGTCGCGCCGGAACCTGTGCCTGAAAAGGTCGTGGAAGCCGTCGTGGTGGAAAAGCCGGCTGAGCCGAAGGCTCCCGAACCCGTTGCCGCTGAACCAGTGGCACCGGTAGCTGCTGCGCCTGCAGAAACGCCGGTCGTGGTGGAGAAACCCGCAGAAAAGCCCGTGATTGAGAAGCCCGTTGAAAAGCCCGTTGTAGCCGAAAAGCCAGCTGTTGCTGAAAAGCCGGTTGTGGCCGAAAAGCCTGTTGCTGCCGAGAAACCCGCTGTTGCCGCGGCTCACAAGCCCGCTCCGGCCCCGACTCCGGCAGTTGCCAAGCCTGCTGCTCATGCCGCGGGTCACGCTCCAGGTCATCACCCCACATCGACTGCACAGGTAGCGCCGGCAAGTTCACGTGTGGAAACACCGCGTGAGCGTGACGAACGCCGTCATCGCGAGCTGCTCGAACGCCAGGCTGCCGACAAACGCGAACGCGATGCCCTGGCAATTGCCAAGCGCAAGCGTGTGGAAGAAGAAATTGCCCGTAAGGCTGCAGAAGCCAAGGCCAAGGCTGAATCTGATGCCAGGGCCAAGGAAGCGCCGCCTGCCAAGACCACCCTGCACAAACCCACCAAGAGTGGGGATGCTGCCGCTCCGAAGAAAGCTGGCACACTGACCAAGGCACCGGCCAAGGCCCCTGCCAAGGCTCCGGGTTGGCGTGATGAAGGCGGCGACAAGAAGCGTGGCAGTGGTCTCAAGACCCGTGGTGCCGATGCTGCCTCCTCCGGTTGGCGCAGTGGCAAGGGCGGTGGCCGGCATGGTCAGCGTCAGGGCAACAACAACGACGGCAGTCACTCGCAGTTCCAGGCTCCGACCGAGCCCGTGGTGCGCGAAGTGCACATTCCCGAAACCATCTCGGTGGGTGATCTTGCCCACAAGATGGCAGTGAAGGCCACGGAAGTCATCAAGAAGATGATGATGCTGGGCCAGATGGTGACCATCAACCAGGTGCTCGACCAGGAAACCGCGATGATTCTCGTCGAGGAACTGGGACACCGCGCTGTGGCTGCCAAGCTGGATGATCCGGAAGCCTTCCTGGTCGATGAAGAAGACAGCAAGAACGTCGAAGCTGAAGCCCGTGCGCCTGTCGTGACCATCATGGGCCACGTCGACCA
>DBTS01000122.1 GCA_002307175.1 Rhodocyclaceae bacterium UBA1310 | reverse complement strand
TGACGCCTTCTCGCTACAGATCGTGGACAGCTTCTCGGCGCGTAATGAAAACTCCGGGCTGCAAGCGCCCGGATTCGATGTCCCTGGGCTGGCAAGGATCAGCTGCGTTTGCGCAGCGCCTTGCGGCCTGCCGCCTCGGCTGCGGCGAGTTCGCTGTGGCTGAGGGTGAAGGCCGGATTGTCGGTCAGGCGCTCCACGGCCAGCTCGATGAAGGCGCGCACGCGTGAGGGCTGGGCACGGCTACCGTAGTAGATGAATACGCTCATGTAATTTGAGGTGTGTGCGCTGAGCAGAGGCACCAGGTGGCCTGAGCGGATCAGCGGGGCGGCAGAAGTGCCCGCCAGTTGGCCGATGGCCAGGCTGCCGAGTACGCTGGCCACTTCAAGATCCGCATCGTTGGTGGTAATCGCCGCGACAATCTCCTGTTCCGCCGGCACCTTCTCCCGCGTCACATGCCAGGGCACGATGAGACCTGTGCGCGAATGTCTGAATCCGGTACATCGGTGTTCTGCCAATTCCTCAAGGCTATTGGGCGCGCCATGTTGTGCCAGATAGGCAGGTGTGGCGCAGATGACCAACTGCAGTGTGAAGAGCCGCCTTGCGATGACACCTTCTTCCGGCTGGTGACCAATGCGGAAGCCTACGTCCACCCGGTCACTGACCCAGTTGCCGATGCGGTCATCAAGTTGCACATCTGGCTGAACCGCCGGGTAAAGCCGGCTGTACTCTTCGAGCAGTGGCGCGATGACAGGCAGGAAAGTCGAGCGCGGCCCGACGATGCGCAGCGGGCCTACCGCTTCGTCTTTGGCAGTGCGTACGCGCTGCAGTGCCCGTTCGAGTGCTGCCAGCGCTGGCTGGGCAGACTCCAGAAAGATTCTTCCCTCATCCGTCAGGGCAATGTTGCGCGTGGTGCGATGCAGGAGTCTTACCCCCAGATGCTGCTCAAGCTGGGCGAGTGCCTGACTGGCCGCCTGCGGGGTGAGCCCCTGGGCAGCCGCGGCCTTGCGCAGGCTGCCCAGCTCCACAGCCTTGGAAAAAGTGGAAATTGCACGTAACTCGTTGATAGGCATGAAGAATCTTTCTCGTTGAGAATATAACTAGCAATAATTGGTTGATAGTCATTCAAGGATTATAGGGCTAGTTCAATGATAAATAGACCGCTACAGTACGTTCATACCCAATCCATCGAAGGAATCGAACATGAGCACCAACAACATCGCGGGCAAGGTTGTCGTGATTACCGGGGCCAGCAGCGGACTTGGCGAAGCCACCGCACGCAGGTTGGCCGCTGAAGGTGCAACGGTTGTGGTAGGCGCGCGCCGTGCCGATCGGATTGCGGCCCTTGTTGCAGAGATCGAAACCGGAGGTGGCAAGGCGCTGGCCGTGGTCACCGATGTGACACGTCAGGTGGATGTGCAGGCGCTGGTTGATGCAGCCGTGAAAGGCTTCGGCCGCATCGACGTGATGATCAACAATGCCGGCCTGATGCCGCATTCCCCGCTGGAGCGCTGCAAGGTAGAAGACTGGGAGCGCATGGTCGACGTCAATATCAAGGGCGTGCTGTATGGCATTGCTGCAGCGCTGCCTTACATGAAGGAACAGAAGTCCGGCCACTTCATCAATGTGTCTTCCGTTGCAGGTCACAAGATCAGCAAGGGCGGGGCGGTTTACTCGGCAACCAAGCACGCGGTGCGCGCGCTCTCCGAAGGGCTGCGCCAGGAAGTGAAGGCCTACAGCATCCGTACCACAATCATCTCACCGGGAGCCGTTGCCACCGAACTGCCCAACAGCGCCACCGAGGTCGATGTCGCGCAATCCATGAGTGCCTTTTACGAAGAGTATGCGATTTCAGCGGATTCGTTTGCACGGGTTGCCGCATTTGCAATTAGCCAGCCCGATGATATGGATGTCAACGAAATCCTCTTCCGCCCCACACGCCAGGAATACTGATGCCGGGATCGGCGAAAGCTACGGAGTAGTGGTGTGTGAATGACATTGGCAATTCAGTCCTGAATATATACGGGATTCACTGGGCGTTTGAAATTAAAAAACAACCCCGACAGAGAGAAGCGGAATGAGAAGTGAATGCCTGATCGAAGCAAGTGGCAACGATGGCCTGTTCGATGAAACTGATTGGGGCGTGGTGACGCTTCTAGGCCTGTGCCTGGGCGGAGCCGTGGCTGTATTGTTGTTGCCTGCAGTTCTGGAGCAGGTGACATTCGGGAATGTTTCCCACGGTGCGATGCTTTGGCCTGTCTCCGCGATGACCGGAGCGATGGTCTTTGCAGCGCTGCAGAAATGCAGCTGGTTTCCGCAAGATCGTCGCCTGGTTCTGGTTGCCAGTCTGCTGCTCCTGTCTATAACCTGCCTCGCAGATGTGGTGTTGGCGGATAGGCATGAAAGCCTTCTATCCTGTGTTCTGGTGGCCGTTTCCATTGGAGGATTGTGGGCGGGTTTGCCGAATATCCTTAGCGGATCGGTTGTGGCTGCACAGCATAAGCGCGCCAGTGTGGTGGTTTGGGGAGCGGGCATCGCCAGTGCATTTCTTGTCGTGGTTGCAGGCAGTGAGATGTCCGAGTTGCTGGGGCAACCCGCGATTTGGTTTGGTATTTCACTTTTCTTGGCAAGTCTTGGATTTATCGTAGCGCTTGAGATTCCGGCTATGGCTTTTGACTCTGCCGCGCCGGTGAAGCCGCGTTCTCCAGTGTGGTTTATGCGCGAGCTGTTCTGGCGTCTGTTGCTGCCTGCACTGTCTTTCAGGCTGATCGCATGGCTGTACCGTCGTTTGTCATTCGAAATATCCAGAGCCGGTAGCCCGCGCCTTGCCACCACGGGATTTTCGACAGTGCTGTGCAGTGGAATCAGGAATCCAACCTATGCAGCAATTGCGTCGGCTGCGATTGCCGTGCTCATGTTTGTAGCCTGGCTGAGAAAGTCTGCATCAGCCACTGGAACTGGAGCCTCTGAGGGCTATTTCAGAGGCTGGTGCTGCAGATCTGGCGGCTGCTCCCGCTGAGAGGAAAACCTTTGGTTGCGCAATATCCGGCGGATGACGAGATGAGTGAAATGATGATGAGCGAAAACCGGAGTCTGATTGTCTATTTTTCCAGAACCGGCAGCACCAGAGCCATGGCCAGAATTATCCATCTGAATGTGACTGCGGCTTTGCACGAGATTCGCACGACAGAGCCGTATCCGTTGGATTATCAGGAAACGGTGGAGCAGGCCAGGCAGGAACTGGAGAACGGCATTCTCCCTAAATTGCAGACCCGGATCAGGGATATGGAAGATTACCGTGTGATCTTTCTGGGTTTTCCTGTCTGGTGGGAAACCTTGCCGATGCCCGTCGTCTCCCATGCGCGGCAAGATCATCGTGCCGTTCTGTACCCACGAAGGCAGTGGCATGGCGAAGATCGAGACCGAGCTTGCGGATCTGTGTGTGGGTGCTGAAATACTCAAGGGCCTGGCCTTGCGTAGTGACAACGCTGGCGAGATTGAATCCGTGCGTGGGCGCAAGGCTATTGTGGCCTGGCTGGAAAGACTCGGCCTGCTCAGGCTGGCAGACAAGGCATCTGCAGCATAGATGTTTGGCGTGAGGAGACTAGCTCGCGGAATTCTATGTCTTGGCCACAAACTCCCAAACCATCGTCTGGCGATAGGTTTGCCCTGGTGTCAGCCAGCAATCGGGTTGCGGCCATTCCGGGTGGTTTGGGCTGTCGGGCAGGAATCCTGGCTCCAGGCATAGCCCTTCATTGGCTGCGTATTGCCCGCCTTCGCGCGCGCTGGTTCCCGCAAGGAAGTTGCCGCTATAGAACTGCACTGCGGGAGAATCGGTATAAAGGCGCATTTGCAGTTTGTCGTCCTCGGCGTCGAGCACAGCAGCCACCCTATCCATATGCGCCTCGTCGAGCAGGAATGAATGGTCATACCCACCGGCCAACTTCTGCTGCTCGTCAGCCAGAAAGCGCTCACCGATCTTATGTGGTGTGCAGAAATCGAAACTGGACCCTGCCACTTCAGCCAGACCATCGAGAGGAATCAATTCGGCATCCACCGGCATGTAACGTGCCGCAGAAATCTGTAAGCGGTGCTGGCGGATATCACTTCTGGCCCCGTTGAGGTTGAAATAGGCGTGATTCGTCAGGCTCACGGGGCTGGGGGCGTCGACGGTTCCAGTGCATTGCATCTGGATGCGCTGTCCGGGTAGAACGCGAAAGACCATGCGCAAATCAAGATTGCCCGGAAAGCCTTGGTCGCCATCGGCAGACTGTATGCCGAAGCTGACATGTTCGCGAGATTCCTCAAGAACTGTCCAGCGGCGATTCGAAAATCCCCCATGACCACCATGCAGTTGGTGCTTGCCCTGGTTGGCATCCAGGGCATAGTCCAGTCCGTTGCGTGAAATTCTTGCCTGCCTGATCCTGTTGGCATATCTTCCAACGGTGGCATTCAGATAAGACTTCTGCACGAACCAGTCTTCCAGGCTCCTGCAGCCCAGCAATACTTCACGGTGTAAGGAATCCTTCATTGGCACCAGGCAAGACAGCCAGGTTGCACCCCAATCCATCAATTCTAGTTGCAAACCTTCATTTTCGATCCGCAGACAAGTTACTGGTTTGCCATCTGGTGCCGTGACGGTTGTGCCTGTCATTATGTACTCCCGGAACATGCCCTCTGAACGGATATCACCGTGCTGTCAGCTTGTCAGAAAAGGAAGGCAAATTGTCTGAAGCTGCTTCTGATGCCAAACCTTCCTCCAGCAACGGATGATGTTCTATGGCTGATTTACGGAAATCCCTCGGACTTAAGCCTACGCGTTTTCGAAAGACACGCGAAAAATATAGCTGATCATCATATCCAACTTTGCCTGCAACATGCGCGACCGGGGTATGGGTATTTTGCAACAGGTGTTTGGCGAGGATGATGCGCTGATCCTCGCGCCAACGCAGAATATTCACGCCCATCTGCTCACGAAAAAGATGGGCCAGGCGTGAGGGCGATAAGCTTATATGGCGTGCAATGTCGTCCAGGCCAATATCCAGGGCCAGATTCTTGGCAATAAACTGGCAGGTGGCAAGGATGCGGGCATCCACCTGCGTAGGCTCATTGTCAGGAATTTCTTCGTAGCAGCGGATCAGCAGGCGTTCAAGCAGGTTGATGGCAAGCTCTTCTGCTGTGTATTTATCTTGCCGGTGGGTTTGATCAATCTGCACAAAAAGATCTTCAAACTCTTTAAACAGTGTCCCCGTCCCTACGCTTAGTCGCCCCACTTTGCGTGTCTGATATGGCCAACTCAGCCAGTTGGCCCAATACGCGCGGGGACGGAAATATACCCACCGGTGATACCAGTCCGGACTGCCCGGGTCGCGGCCATAATAATGTGGCGTTTCAGGGGAGAACAGCAGTAGATCGCCCGGATTGACCTGAAACGCGTCCTGGCCGTCGAAGACTTTGCCTTGGCCGCGCACCGTCATATTGACGATATATCCCTCCATGCCGCCAGGGCGGTCAATGAAGAAATCCAGTGGCCCGTTCTCAATGATGGGGGTCATCCCCGCCACTAAATACAGGTTGAATGAATAACCTGGCAAGAGCGGATTGAGCTGCTTGTGCGGATCAGACTCAAACATGTGTGCTTATCTCTTCCATGTTGTGTCAATGGCATCGGCTGGAATCATAGCGTGTCGCGATCCACCAAAATAGACAGATGCGCTATAGAACACCTCTTGTAGCCGTTATGTCCATAAAATTGACAGTCTTTTGGCAGGTTGGTGCAAATGTGGGTGCCCAGAAGCGCGTACAAGCGATTTTATTCATATTTTTAGCCAAAAATTCCTGACCCATACAGTCAAAAATTCCATATATTTTGCCGAAATAAGCAGCGGTGCCGTACAAAAATCGCTTTCACAGCAGAACAAGACAGCTGAGGAACCTGTTTTTTCGGGCAGGCAAAAACACAAACCAAGACACGATCTATTGCGAAAGAGCGGCGCCTAGGCGACGAACTTTTCAAACAGATCGGTACAGGGTTCGATATACCACCAGGAGGAGACCTACGTGGCCGAAGAAATCGCCGTCGGACTTGATTACGGCAGTGATTCAGTGCGAGCACTGGCGGTACGCTGCAGTGACGGTGCGGAACTTGCCACCCATGTAGCCTATTACCCGCGCTGGCAAGCCGGGCAATACTGTCAGCCCAGGGACAATCAGTTCCGCCATCATCCGCTTGACTATATCGAGTGTACCGAAGTGGCGGTGCGCGAAGTTGTGCGGCAGCTCGGCTCGATACGGCGTGAATCCATCATCGGCATCGGGGTTGACTCTACCGGGTCGACACCGGCTCCCATCGATGCGGACGGTCAGGTATTGGCACTGCGCCCGGAATTCGCGAACAACCCCAATGCAATGTTCGTGCTGTGGAAGGATCACACCGCCATCGAAGAGGCTGAGCAGATCAATGCCTTGTGCCGAAGCGGGCGTTTCCCGGATTATATCCGTTATGCTGGTGGCGTTTATTCTTCAGAATGGTGGTGGGCCAAGATTCTGCATGTCTCACGCGTCGATGAGGCGGTGCGGGCGGCTGCCAGCAACTGGATAGAGTTGTGCGATTGGGTGCCGGCCCTTCTTTCCGGCACCACTCGTCCGCAAGATATCCGTCGCGGACGCTGCTCAGCCGGGCACAAGGCACTTTGGCATCCGGAATGGGAAGGCTTGCCTCCGCGTGAATTTCTTGCCGCGCTTGATCCTGTCCTGACGACCTCGCTTCCCTATCCTCTGTTCAAGGATACCTGGACAGCAGATTTTCCGGTTGGCCGCATTACAGCGGAATGGGCCAGACGCCTTGACTTGCCGGAGCACGTCATGGTCAGTGGTGGTGCTTTCGATTGCCACATGGGCGCCGTGGGCGGGGGCGCCCGCCCGAATACGTTAGTCAAGGTGATCGGTACTTCAACTTGCGACATCCTGATCGCCGATTATCCAACGATTGGCGAGCGTGCCATTGAGGGAATCTGCGGGCAGGTCGATGGCAGCGTAGTTCCAGACAAAATTGGCCTGGAGGCAGGGCAATCGGCGTTTGGCGACATGTACGCATGGTTTGGACGCCTGCTGGCGTGGCCCCTGCAACTCGCTGCGCAGCGCAAACCGGCTATGGCGGGCGAACTACGTGAAGTGGAAGCGCAACTGCTCTCCGCTCTGACGGAGCAGTGGGCCGCCGCTGTCGGCTGTGACCATTTGCCGGTGGTGCTGGACTGGTTCAATGGTCGCCGTACGCCTTATGCCAATCAGCGACTGCAAGGTGTCATCACAGACCTGAACCTGGGTACCGATGCACCCACCCTGTTCGGTGGCTTTATTGCCTCCACGGCATTTGGTGCCCGCGCCATCATGGAATGCTTTATCGACCAGCAGGTGCCCGTGGAAGAGGTCCTCGCCATGGGCGGCATCGCTCGCAAATCACCCATCATCATGCAGGCTTGCGCCGACATCATGAACCGCCCGATTGCGGTGGTGGGGTCCGACCAGTGCTGTGCGCGTGGTGCCACGATTTTCGCGGCAGTGGCGGCAGGGGTCTTCCGTAATGTGGCCGATGCGCAGGCTGTCATGGCCAGTCCCATCGAGCGCACCTACACGCCGAAGCCTGAAGCCGTTGCGGCCTTTGAGCCGATCTATCAACGCTATCTGCGGTGGGCAGGTACTGCGGAATCGATGTACACCGCCCCTGCCATGGAGAAGTGACATGAACGCCATTCAGGCTTTGCGCGAGGCGGTACTGGAGGCGAATCTGGCACTTCCCCGCCATGGTTTGGTCACCTTCACCTGGGGCAACGTCAGCGGTATCGACAGGGAGCTCGGGTTGGTGGCAATCAAACCCAGCGGCGTGAGCTACGAGCACATGAAAATGGATGACATCGTCGTCCTGAATCTGCAGGGGAAACAGGTGGAAGGCGCATTGCGTCCTTCGTCCGATACGCCCACCCACCTTGCGCTCTACAACGCATTTCCGGATATTGGCGGCATCGTGCACACACATTCGACCCATGCGACTGCCTGGGCGCAGGCCGGGCGGGAAATCCCCGCCTTTGGCACCACCCACGCAGATTACTTCTATGGGCCAATCCCCTGTACCCGGGCACTTCGGCATGAAGAGGTGGAGAACGACTACGAACTGAATACCGGGCTCGTCATCATCGAAACCATTGGCCAGCACGCGCCATTGGCAACGCCCGGTGTGCTCGCAAGTGGGCACGCCCCGTTCGCGTGGGGCAAATCACCGGATGAGGCTGTTCATAATGCCGTTGTGCTGGAGGAGGTGGCACGCATGGCGTGGATAACAGTCAGCCTTAACCATTCACAAAATCCGATCGCGAAATATCTGCTCGACAAGCACTATCTGCGCAAGCACGGTGCCAGCGCCTACTACGGACAAAAATAACGGAGTTATCGACATGGATATGTTCAAGCAACTCGAAGTCTGGTTTGTTGTCGGCAGTCAGCACCTGTATGGTCCGAAAACCCTGCAGGAAGTTTCCGACAATGCCTCGAAAATGGTTGCCGGGCTTAATGCCGAAGCAGGTCTGCCAGTCAAACTGGTGCTCAAGCCCACGGTCAAGACGCCGGACGAAATTCTTGCGGTCTGCCGCGAAGCCAATAATGCCGCCTCCTGTGCGGGGCTGGTGATGTGGATGCACACTTTTTCGCCTGCCAAAATGTGGATTGCCGGGCTTTCCGTGCTGGACAAACCCTTCATGCAGTTCCATACCCAGTTTAATTCGGCTATCCCCTGGGGTGGCATGGATATGGACTTTATGAACCTGAACCAGACTGCCCATGGCGGGCGCGAGTTTGGTTTCATCGGTGCGCGTCTGCGCAAGCAATACAGCGTGGTCGTTGGTCACTGGCAGGATCGCGAGGCCCAGGCGAGGATAGGGAGCTGGATGCGTACTGCGGTTGCCTTGCATGACAGCCATGTGATGAAGGTTGCGCGGATCGGCGACAACATGCGTGAAGTCGCTGTTACGGAAGGTGACAAGGTTGAAGCACAGATCCGTTTTGGCTATTCGGTCAATGGCTATGCACTGGGTGATCTGACCAAGGTGATTGACGCGGTCACTGACGCACAGATTGCCGCGTTGATCGAAGAATACGAATCGAGCTATACGCTGACCGAGCGCGTCAAGAAAGGCGGAGAAAAGCGCCAGCAGTTGCTGGATTCGGCGCGAATCGAACTGGGCCTCAAGCAATTTCTCGATCGCGGAGGCTTCAAGGCTTTCACCACCACGTTTGAAAACCTCTACGGCCTCAAACAATTGCCTGGCCTCGCAGTACAGCGTCTGATGCAGCAAGGCTATGGTTTCGGCGCAGAAGGTGACTGGAAGACGGCTGCCCTGCTACGCACGGTGAAGGTGATGGGAGCCGGGCTGGTCGGTGGCACCTCCTTCATGGAGGACTATACCTATGACTTTACGCCGGGCAACAACCTCGTCATCGGTGCGCATATGCTGGAAGTTTGCCCTTCTATCGCCGAAGTTCGCCCCGTGCTGGATGTACAGCCACTCTCGATTGGCGGAAAGGATGATCCCGCCCGTCTGCTGTTTTCAGCCCGCCCAGGCCCTGCGGTCAACGCCAGTCTGATCGATATGGGAAACCGGTTTCGCCTGATCGTCAACGAAGTCGATGTTGTGCCTCAGCCGCACGAGCTGCCCAAATTGCCAGTGGCCAGGGCTCTATGGAGAGCACTCCCCAACCTTAAAACTGCAGCAGAAGCCTGGATTCTGGCCGGTGGAGCGCACCATACCGTCTACTCCCAGGCCGTGGGTGCGGAGGATTTGCGGATGCTTGCTGATATGTTCGGCATAGAATATTTGCTTATCAATGAAAACACCAATATTTCGGCATTCAAGAATGAAATAAATTGGAATGAGGTCTTCTTTGCTTTGAACAGGCAGCGCTAAGTTAGGAATTCTTTCTTCGTTTGCAGTGACCAGTCGAAGTTGTCTGGCATAAATAATTACAAAAGCGTTAAACATACCAAAGGAATGCGACTGCAGCGGTTTGCTTCGTGTACATCGATGCAATGGAGTAACAAAAAACATTCCACAGGGTGTGCTTGACTTGTAAAAAGTGACCGTTTTCTGGTCAATGTTTATCAACAAGGAGGAGTCACAGCATGCTGAAATCCAGAAGAAACCTGCTCGCCGCAATTGTTATTGGTCTGGTTGCGGGTACAGTCGCATTGCCCTCATTTGCCGCAGACAAGAAGCTGACCTTTGGTTTTGCACAGGTTGGCGCCGAAAGTGAATGGCGCACTGCGAATACAGCTTCAATCAAGTCTGCAGCGAAAGAAGCAGGGATTGACCTGAAGTTCTCCGACGCGCAACAGAAACAGGAAAACCAGATCAAGGCCATCCGCAGTTTTATCGCCCAAAAAGTGGATGTCATTGGCTTCGCGCCTGTGGTCACAACAGGCTGGGATACGGTGCTGAAGGAGGCCAAAGCGGCCAAGATTCCTGTGGTGCTGACTGACCGCAGCATTGAAACCAAGGATGATTCCCTGTACGTCACCACGATTGGCTCCGACTTCACCGAAGAAGGGCGCAAGGCTGGCCATTGGTTACTCGACAACTACAAAGGCCAGGGGGATGTGAATATCGTCGAGTTGCAAGGCACGGTGGGTTCCGCGCCTGCCATCGAACGTCAAAAGGGCTTTCTGGAGGTCATCAAGGCCGACCCCCGGTTCAAGGTGATTCGCTCGCAAACAGGCGATTTCACGCGCGCCAAGGGCAAGGAAGTCATGGAAGCCTTCCTGAAGGCTGAGCCGAATATCAATGTGCTGTTTTCGCACAACGACGATATGGCCATTGGGGCCATCCAGGCAATCGAAGCCGCTGGCAAGAAGCCGGGCAAAGACATCATTATCGTCTCGGTAGACGGTGTGAAGGGTGCCTTTGAAGCCATGATGGCGGGCAAGATGAATGTGACTGTCGAATGTAACCCGCTGCTTGGGGCGCAGTTGATGGACATTGTCAAACAGGTCAAGGCGGGTAAGCCACTTCCGAAGCGGATCAACACCAAGGAAGGCATTTTCCCCATGGAGTCAGCCGCCAAAGAATTCCCCAGCCGCAAGTATTAGTCTCCAGTAAGGCCAGCTGTAAAGCGGCTCGATTGCGACTTGCTGCGATGCCTGCCAATCAGGCGTCGCAGAGTCGGGCTTCGTGTCACGCGCATTTCTGCTGATCCATCACTCACCACAGGCTGGTGCCGTGCATGGAATTTATCGCGGAGTAGTCATGACTGAGCAGCAAGCAATCCTGCAAATGCAGGGCATCCACAAGCGCTTTCCCGGCGTTGTGGCGCTTAAGAACGTTGGCTTACGCCTTTTCCCAGGCGAAGTTCACGCATTGATGGGGCAAAATGGCGCAGGAAAATCGACTCTCATCAAAGTGCTTACGGGCGTAGAGAGCATCGATTCAGGCGACATTATCCTGTCAGGAAAACCAATACGTCCTCACTCCGTGTTTGAAGTACAAGAGCTGGGAATCAGTACGGTCTATCAGGAAGTCAATCTTTGTCCCAATCTTTCTGTGGCGGAAAACATCTTTATCGGCCGATTCCCGTTCCGCTTTGGACGAATCGACTGGAAGACGATGCAAAGCAAGGCGCGTACAGGCCTTGCTGCCTTGAATATCGACATTGATGTCAGCCTTCCTTTGTCCAGTTACCCCGTTGCGATCCAGCAGATGGTCGCAATTGCCCGTGCATTGAGTACGGAAGCCCAGGTGCTGATTCTGGATGAGCCGACCTCCAGCCTGGATGAAGATGAAGTCGAGCGTCTGTTCGATGTGCTTCGCCGACTCAAGGCCAAGGGCATTGCCATCCTGTTCGTGACCCACTTTCTGGATCAGACCTATGCGATCTCGGATCGCATCACCGTGCTGCGCAATGGAGAGTTTGAAGGCGAATACCTGGCGAAGGATCTGAGCCGCATGCAACTCATCAATAAGATGGTGGGGCGCGAAGTAGATGAATCCTCGTTTGCGCGCCAAGCCGGAGACCATGCAGACAAGGCCCAGACCGGGGAGCCATTCCTGGCGGCAAATCATCTTGGGCGGGCGGGCATGCTGCGGCCTATCGATCTTTCCGTCTATTCCGGTCAGGTGCTCGGTCTTGGCGGTCTGCTGGGGTCGGGGCGCACCGAAACGGCGCACCTGCTGTTCGGAATTGACCATCCTGACAGCGGCAGCACAAAGATCAACGGTATTCCGGTGAAGCTGAACTCCCCGCGCAAGGCAGTGCGCCTGGGGCTCGCTTTCTGCCCGGAAGACAGAAAGACCGAGGGCATCATTGCAGAGTTGAGCATTCGTGAAAACATCATCCTTGCCCTGCAGGCCCGTCGCGGCATCTTTCACTTCATCCCGGTCAGCAAGCAGCGCCAGATTGCAGAGGAGTACATCCGGCAACTGGGGATCAAGACTTCGGATGCTGAAAAGCCCATCGGGCAACTCTCCGGTGGCAATCAGCAAAAAGTACTGCTCGCGCGCTGGCTGGCAACCGAACCAAAAATGCTGATTCTGGATGAACCTACACGTGGGATCGATGTGGCGGCCAAACTGGAAATCATGGAGTTGGTCAAAACGCAGTGCTGCAAGGGGCTGGCTATTGTTTTTATCTCTTCCGAAATGTCGGAGGTATTGCGCGTGAGCGACCGCATTGCGGTACTGCGCGATCGGGAGAAGATCGGGGAGCTGGATGGCGCCAGTTCCGATGAGCAAAGCGTATTCTGCATGATTGCCGGGAGTGAGGCATGAGACTGAAAAATTGTTTTCATCATCACCTGTTCTGGCCTTGCATCACCCTGGTGCTGCTGTGCCTGACAAACTTCTTCTTTAATCATGGTTTCTTCGATATTGAAGTCAGGAACGGTGCATTATATGGCAGCGTCATTGATGTGTTGAACCGCGCGGCCCCACTGATGCTTGTTTCACTGGGCATGACACTCGTGATTGCAACACGGGGCATTGATGTGTCGGTAGGCGCTACTGTGGCGATTGCGGGTGCAGTGGTGGCCGTGATGATTGGCGGCACGCTCGTCATCAAGGATGGGGTGCAATCCTACGTTGCCAATTTCCCCATGCCACTGGCGATCATTGCAGCGCTCGGAGTAGCCCTGCTGTGCGGATTATGGAATGGCGCCCTGGTGGCAGGGGCGGGCATGCAGCCCATCATCGCCACGCTTATCCTGATGGTTGCAGGCCGTGGCGTGGCACAGCTGATTACGGAGGGTCAGATCGTCACCATCTACTATGAACCCTTTTTCTTCATTGGCAATGGCTTCCTCTTCGGCCTCCCGTTTGCACTCTATATCGTTTTAGCCGTATTGCTGATCCTGCTCTACCTCACACAACGAACTTCACTGGGGTTGTTCATCCAGGCCGTCGGCCTGAACCCCACTGCAGCACGATTCTCCGGTATCAGTGCCCGCGCTC
Source organism: Rhodocyclaceae bacterium UBA1310 (assembly GCA_002307175.1). Taxonomy (GTDB): domain Bacteria; phylum Pseudomonadota; class Gammaproteobacteria; order Burkholderiales; family Rhodocyclaceae; genus Uliginosibacterium. Next base: position 13,236 of record DBTS01000122.1, on the reverse strand, counting down.
TGGTACTGTGGGTATATGGCTTCTGCGGCGTTACCGCTGGGGTCGCCGGGCTGGTCATTACATCCAACGTCAAGAGCGCAGATGGCAACAACGCCGGATTGGCAATGGAGCTGGATGCCATCCTTGCTGTCGCCCTGGGAGGGACCTCACTCGACGGGGGGCGCTTCAGTCTGATCGGTTCCCTGATTGGCGCCCTGATTATCCAGACCCTGACGTATGCCATCTACTCGCTGGGCGTACCGCCTGAAATCAATCTGGTGGTTAAAGCGCTTGTTGTCTTTACCGTCTGCCTGATTCAATCCGAAAGGCTACGCAGCATGCTGTTTACGCCCGCCATCCACCTTGAGGAAAAGTCATGAGCCTCATGCGTTATGTCAATCCACGCAGCATTCCGCTGATCGTTACCACTACATTGTTTGTGGCATTGTTCGGCTTTGGGGCAGTCTCTTACGACGCCTTCCTTTCGCCGCAGGTCTTCATGAACCTGCTTATCGACAATGGCTTTCTACTGGTTGTCGCAATCGGCATGACCTTTGTGATTGTCGCAGGGGGTATTGACCTCTCCGTTGGCTCAATCGTGGCGCTTACAACCATGGTCTCGGCGTCACTCGTGCAACACCATCACTGGAGCATCTGGGCAATTATCCCCCTCGTTCTGCTGATGGGCTGTGCCTTCGGATTGTTGCACGGTGTGCTCATCCAGGTTTTCCGGATGCAGCCTTTTATCGTCACTTTGGGTGGAATGTTCCTGGCACGTGGTCTGTGCTACGTCATCAGTATTGATTCGATCTCGATTACCGACCCAGCCTATACCGCATTATCCGAGTACCGCCTGATGCTTGGCTCAGAAACATTCATTTCACTGAGTGGTATCGTTGCATTGGGAACCCTGCTTGTCGCCATCTATCTTGCTCACTACACCCGCTTTGGCCGTACCGTATATGCAATTGGCGGCAACGAGCGATCAGCGTTGCTCATGGGCCTACCCGTGGCCCGTACCAAGATCCTTGTCTACACGCTCAGCGGGTTCTGTTCCGCTCTTGGTGGCATTCTCGTGACGCTGTACATGCTCTCGGGCTACGGTTTGCACGCCCTGGGAATGGAACTGGATGCCATTGCCGCAGCCGTGATCGGTGGTACCTTGCTCACCGGTGGCGTGGGCAACGTAGTTGGCACGTTGATCGGGGTGCTGATTCTGGGCGTCATCCAGTCTTTGATTGCCTTCAATGGCAACCTGAGCTCGTGGTGGACCCGGATTGCCATTGGCCTGCTGCTGTTCCTGTTCTGCCTGCTGCAACGCATCATTGAGCGTAGCCGCCTGGGTCACAAAGAAACTGCCGTGTCACCGCGAGGCAGTTCTCCTGCGCCTGAGAAATCCAAGCCCCACTTGTGGGCTTCTATGCATTCCTGAGTTTGCATCGGTTTTCGTACCAGTCTTGACTGGAATTTTCCGGCTCCTCTAAGGTCTCCCTGAAGGCTTCCAGGAAAGCCTTGTTTCTGCGCTGGTAGCCGAATCCGGCTGACGTCATCCAGCCTTGCGCAGAATGGCGGCGGTCCTTGTCATAGGGCCGCCATACCCTGCTTTTGTCTTTTGCCTCTTCCCGTGACAAGAAGCAATGGGCGTTCAGCCATCCTTCCCGGAAGCGTCTGTTGAAGGACTCGACAGTGGCCTTGTCCGGCGGTTTGCGTGGTCAAATGAAACCCCGTTTCACCTCACGCCCATAGCTCCACTTGTCCTTCACCCTGGAGATGATTTCGCAGCGTTCGCGGATCAGGCAGGGAATGCGTGAAGATGATCCCCTGCAGGGCAAACGGCGAGCCATAGCTGAATTCTGACTGCGTGCATCGTGATGTCGATACCTGGTCTTGGGGGCCGATGTTTTGCACCAGAATGATCTTCTACTATCAATAATATCTTGATACTCGATCCAGTGTTTTGTGACTAGTTTGCTGATAGTTCGAGGCCTATCATGCTTTTATGAGCGAAGAGTCTGTGGCATGTGTTGTCTCCGGCCGGGTGCAGTCAGGGGCTGCCATTCGCGGCTGCTATTAACGCTCCACACGGAATAAGGAAAGAGTATGCAGACAGCAAAATTGAACAACGGCGTCGAGATGCCGGTTCTGGGTTTCGGTGTTTATCAGATGACGGATGCCGCGCAATGCCGCCAGGCCGTGCGCGATGCGCTTGAGGTGGGTTATCGCCTGATTGATACAGCTGCGGCCTATCAGAATGAAGAGGCTGTGGGTGGTGCGATCCGCGAGAGCGGCGTGGCGCGTGAAGACATCTTCGTGACGACCAAGTTGTGGGTGCAGGACGTGGGCTATGAGAAGACGCTGGCCGCCTTCGAACGTTCGCTCAAGCGCCTGGGTCTTGATTATCTGGACCTGTACCTGATCCATCAACCTTTCGGTGATGTTTATGGTGCCTGGCGCGCGATGCAGGAACTCTACAAGGCAGGGCGCATCCGTGCGATCGGAGTAAGCAATTTTGCACCGGACCGGCTGGCCGATTTGATGGCCTTCAACGAAGTGGCACCTGCCGTGAATCAGGTGGAAACCCATGTCTTCTGCCAGCAAAAGGATGCGGCCGCCTACATGCAGGAAGCCGGTGTGCAGATTGAATCCTGGGGGCCGTTTGCTGAAGGGCGCAATGATTTCTTCACGAATTCCGTGCTCACCGAACTGGGTCGCAAGCACGGCCGCTCGGTGGCGCAGATTGCACTGCGCTGGCTGATTCAGCGTGGTGTGGTGGTGATCCCGAAATCTGTGCGGCGCGAACGCATTGAAGAGAACTTCCGTCTCTTCGACTTTGCGCTTAGCGATGAGGATATGGCTGCCATTGGCCTGCTCGACAAGGCCGAGAGTGCCTTTTTCTCGCATCGTGATCCGGCCATGATCAAGTGGCTGGCCGACCGGCACTACGACATTTGATTTGAGTGCAACAGCGCTGTCCGCTGTGATACGGAACAATGAAAAGAAAGCAGATGCAGAAACGTCAATTGGGTAAAAGCGGCCTGGAAGTCTCGGCCCTCGGGTTGGGTTGCATGGGCCTGAGCTTTGGTTACGGCACGGTGACCGACAAGGCTGAAGGCATTGCACTGATCCGTCGCGCCTATGAACTCGGTGTGACCTTCTTTGACTCCGCCGAGTGCTACGGGCCATTCATCAATGAGGAACTCGTCGGCGAGGCTGTTGCGCCGTTTCGCGACAAGGTTGTGGTTGCCACCAAATTCGGTTTCCCGAATGGAGACGCGAAGGCGCAGCCGGATAGTCGCCCGGCATCCATCCGTGCGGCAGTGGAAGGCTCCCTGAAACGCCTCAACACCGGGGTCATTGATCTGCTGTATCAACACCGTGTTGACCCGAATGTGCCCATCGAAGATGTGGCTGGCACCGTGCGCGATCTGATCAATGAAGGCAAGGTGCGCCACTTTGGTATGTCCGAAGCCGGGGCAGAGACAATTCGTCGCGCCCATGCCGTGCAGCCGGTGGCAGCATTGCAGAGCGAATACTCGCTGTGGTGGCGCGAACCGGAAAAGGAAATCATCCCGTTGCTTGAGGAACTGGGCATTGGCTTCGTGCCGTTCGCACCGCTGGGCAAGGGTTTCCTGACTGGTGCCATCGATGAAAAGACGCAGTTCGCCACCAACGACTTCCGCAACATCGTGCCGCGTTTCTCGGAAGATGCACGCCGTGCCAATCGTGGGCTGGTGGATGTGATAGCCGATATTGCCAAGGGCAAGGGTGCTGCCAATGCGCAGATCGCCCTGGCCTGGCTGCTGGCACAGAAGCCATGGATTGCGCCGATTCCGGGCACCACCAAGCTGCACCGCCTGGAAGAAAACATCGGTGGTGCCAGTGTGACGCTGACCGCTGCCGATCTGGCTGACATTGCCAGGGCCGTGGGAGAAATCAAGTTGGTAGGTGAGCGCTACCCGGCGGCATTGCAGGCACGCGTAGGGCGCTGAGGCCTGGCGGGCGGGGACGCATCTGTGCATGCGTCTCTGCCCTGTTGCGTACCTATACAATCCCGAGCCGTTCCTTGATGTCGGGCAGCAGGCGCCGGCTGATCGGAATTGCGCGGCCGCGGCGCATCACGAATTCTGCCAGCCCGCCTTCGAGATAGCGCAGGCGTTGCACCTGATCAAGGTTGACGAGGAACTGGCGGTGGCAGCGCAGCAGCAGCGTGCGTGTTTCCAGCACATTCAGGCGCAGTGCGGTGGGGCGTTCCTGGCCTTGCGTATCCGAAACATAGATGCCGGATGCGCGGGATTCCACGCATTCGATTTCATCGAGCTTCAGGAAGATCACGTCGTGCTGGATGAAGCAGGGGATTTGCCGCAGCCGGTGCGCTTCTGGCAGCACACTGTAGTCCTGCGGCACGCTACCGGCTGAATCGCGCAGGCGCTGCAGGGTGAGGGCGAGGCGCTCGGCAGTGACAGGTTTGAGCAGATAGTCGAAGGCGTTCTTCTCGAAAGCCTTGACGGCGTATTCATCGTAGGCGGTGAGAAACACCACATGTGGCATGCTGTCAGCATCAATCATGGCGAGCATTTCGAGGCCGGTGAGCTGAGGCATCTGGATATCGAGGAAGACCACGTCGGGCTTGTCTGCCTGGATACGCGCCAGCGCCTCGATGGCATTGCCACATTCTCCAAGGATCTGGATGTCGTGCTCGGGTTCCAGCGCACGGCGCAGTGCCTGCCGGGCGAGCAGCTCGTCATCGACAATCAGGGCAGTGATCATGGCTTCTGTGGCTCCGTCGGAAGGCGTACGGTGGAGAGGGTGGAAACATTCGGCTCGCAGTACATCGTCACGCCCCAGGCTTCGCCGTAGCGGTTACGGATGCGGCGGTCCACGATGTTCATGCCCAGCCCGTCGCTGTGCGCTTCGGGCTGATAGAGGCCGGCATTATCCTCCACTTCGAGGAGGATGGCTGCGTCTTCATGGCGGGCCCGGATGGCGATATAGCCGGCCCGGATGAGGCGTGAGGTGCCATGCTTGATGGCGTTTTCCACCAGCGGTTGGAGCGTGAAAGCGGGCAGGTGAATGCCCATAAGCTCCGGCGGAATGTCGATATCTACGCTCAGCCGGTCGGCAAAGCGCGCCAGCTCGATGCGCAGATAGGCATTGATGTGCTCGATCTCGTCGGAGAGTGTCACATCCTCCGTCGGGCGCTTCAGATTCTTGCGCAGGAATACCGCCAGATCGGTCAGCAGTGCGCGGGCGCGGGCCGCGTCGTCATGCGTTACGGAGATGATGATGTTGAGCGTGTTGAAGAGGAAGTGCGGATTCACCTGTGCGTGCAACAGCTTGAGTTCGGACTGCAGCAGCAGGCTTTTCTGCTGCTCATAGCGGCCACTGAGAATCTGCGCCGAGAGCAGCTTGGCGATGCCTTCACCGAGGGTGCGGTTGATCGTCGAGAAGATGCGCGTTTTCGGTTCGTAGAGTTCTATCGTGCCGATCACGTGGTCTTTTTCGCCTACCAGCGGAATTACCAGCGCCGAGCCGAGTTTGCAGCTCATGGTGATGGCGCACTGGAAGGGCACCTCGTTGCCGTCAGCGAAGATCACCTCGTTGCTGGCAATCGCCTGCAGGGTGTGTGGAGAGTGGATCGGCAGGCCGGGCACATGATGGTCGGCGCCGATGCCGATGTAGGCCAATGTTTTTTCGCGATCGGTGATGCCGACGGCACCCACGCCGGTCTGGTCGAGAATGATGCGCGCCACGCGCTGGCTGTTTTCCGGATCGAAGCCTTCGCGCAGCACGCCTTCGAGGTGTGCGGCAATTTCCAGGGCCTTGGCCGAGAAGCTGCGGGATTGCCGCTCGATGCTGTCGCGGCGGTCGAGCAGGATCGCCACGAAAATAGCCGCCCCTGCGGTGTTGGCGATGAGTTCGGGCAGCGCAATCAGCGAGACGAGGTAGAGCGCTTCATGAAAAGGATGCGAGAGCGCCAGATCGATACCCAGTTCGATGAGGATCGTCACGAAGGTGAGGCTGCCAGCGAGCAGGGGCGAGAACAGCAGGCGGGCCTTGCCGTGCCCGATCAGATAGCGGTGCATGAGCCCGCCGGCGAGCCCCTGGACAATGATGTCCACGGCGGCGGCGAGGCCGAACATGCCGCCCAGCAGGTAGCGGTGAATACCGCCCGTGAGGCCGACGGCGAGGCCCACCACCGGGCCGCCTAGCAGGCCGCCGAGTACGGCGCCGATGGCTGGCGTGTTGGCAATCGCGTTGCCACTCTCCACGGGCAGGCCGAGCAGGGTGCCCATGATGCAGAACGCCGAGAAGATCACATAGCACGCAATGCGATGCGGCCAGCGGATGGTGGCCCGCGTGAGCGGGATGAACAGACGCGTGCGGCTGAGCACATAGGCCACCGCAAGATACACGCACATCTGCTGGAGAAGTGCGACAGAGAGGGGAAACACAGCCTGCAGATCCATCAGGGAACCTTTCCATGCCCCAGAGTGTGGGGAGAAACAGGGCCCAACTGAAAAGCGCCGCTGCGCGCCAGGAGCATCTGACAAAATAGCCCCGGCATTTTTGTGGAACCTGCCGGATACTTTGTCTGCCGCTCTTTCTTGGCCCTGTCTTTCGGTGCGGGATTGTCGCATGCCGTTGCAGGGCTTTGACAAACCTGACCGGATGGCAGCACCTGATGACGCCAGCGGCAAAAAAAGGTCAGGCACATTGCGCCTGACCGGAAATCCTGCCTGCATCACCACAAAGCGTCGTACACGCTCTATGGCTACATCCTGGCAGGTTGAGGGGAGTTGTGCCTTCCCGCTTACGGAGCCCAGCGGATCGCCTCGGGTTCCGGCTCGGTATTGTCAGCGGGGGCGGCCAGTTTCACCGCCAGTCCGCCGCAGGAGGTTTCTCGGTATTTGGGGCTCATGTCCTTGCCTACTTCGAACATCACTTCGATCACCTTGTCCAGCGGCACAATGGGTTCGCTGACGCGTGAGAGCGCCATGCGCGCGGCGTTGATGGCCTTGACGGCGCCCATCGCGTTGCGTTCGATGCAGGGGATCTGCACCTGCCCGCCCACCGGGTCGCAGGTAAGGCCCAGGTTGTGCTCCATCGCGATTTCTGCGGCAATGCATACCTGCTGCGGCGTGGCACCGAGCAGTTCGGCCAGGCCGGCGGCAGCCATGGAGCAGGCCACGCCGACTTCGCCCTGGCAGCCCACTTCGGCCCCCGAGATTGAGGCATTGACCTTGAACAGAGCACCAACCGCCGCCGAGGCCAGGAAGAAACGCACGCAGGTTTCATCGTCGAGGGTGGCGATGAAGTGGTTGTAGTAGGCCAGCACCGCCGGTACGATGCCGCAGGCGCCGTTGGTGGGGGCGGTCACCACGCGTCCGCCGGCCGCGTTCTCTTCCGAGACGGCCAGGGCGAACATGTTGATCCAGTCGATAATGCTCATCGGATCACGCGAGAGCGCTTCCGAGGAAGCCAGCCGGCGGTGCAGTGCAGCGGCCCGGCGTGGCACGCGGAATGGCCCGGGCAGCACACCTTCGGTCTTCATGCCGCGATCCATGCACTGGCGCATGCGCGTCCAGATGTTGGCGAAGTAGGCGCTGATTTCCTCGGCACTGTGCAGGCACTTCTCGTTTTCAAGCACCAGCCCGGAAAGTGACAGCCCGGTGCGGCGGCAGTGCGCGAGCAGTTCGGCGGCACTGGCGTAGGGGTAGGGCGCCTTGCTGGCGCCCTCATCCTGGCCTGCGGCCTCGCTGTCCTCAATCACGAAGCCGCCGCCGATAGAGTAGTAATTCTTGTCGAGGAGCAGGCGTTCGCCGGAAAAAGCCTTCATGCTCATGCCATTTTCATGGCGAGGGAGGTTCGAGCGGTGAAAGGTGATGGCCGCATCCGGAAAGATAATTTCGGGGCCATCGTGCCCCAGGCGGATGTGCTGCGAGTTGCGCACCTTCTGGATGAGGCCCGGAATCGCATCAATGTCCACGCTGTCGGGCAGCTCGCCCATCAGCCCCAGAAGGATTGCCACATCGGTCTTGTGGCCACGCCCGGTCAGCGCCAGCGAGCCATATACGTCGACCACCAGCGAGGTGGTGTCAGCGAGCGAACCCTGGGCACGCAGATCGTCGATGAAGCGGCGTGCAGCATTCATCGGGCCGAGCGTGTGGGAGCTGGAAGGGCCGATGCCGACCTTGTAGAGATGGAACATGCTGATCATGATGTCTCCCTTGCCATGGCGGCAAGTTGGGTGTTTTTCTGGATCATTGCCGCTTCTCCTCCCGACTGCCGGATGGCAGACGTCAGTCGGGAGAGAGAGGCGAACCTGCCGGCGAAATCAGAAGCCCAGCAGGGAATAGAAGATGGCCGAGATGGCTACGGCGCCGACAAACATCACGAGTACATTGGAGGGGCGGCCGGCATACTTGCGCATCGCCGGAACCTTGCGGATGGCATACATCGGCATCACGAACAGAAGTGCGGCGATGATCGGGCCGCACAGCGATTCGATCATCCCGAGGATGCTCGGGTTCAGCGTGGCAACGATCCAGATGATGACGAACATGAACGCTGCACTGAAGCGGTTCAGCAGCTTCGGGCTGCACGATTTGCCGCGGCTTTCAAGGTGCTGCGAGATAAGCCCGTTGAAGCCTTCACGGGCGCCCAGATAGTGGCCGAGGAAGGATTTGGACATCGCCACGAAAGCGACTGCCGGGGCCAGCCAGGCTATCAGCGGATTCTGGAACTTGTTACCCAGATAGGAGAGGATAGAGATGTTCTGATCCTTGGCGGCAGCCAGATCGGCCGGCGAGAGAGCGAACACGCAGCTGAAGACGAAGAACATCACCACCACCACCATCATCAGGGCAGCGTATTTCTCGATGTTCTCCCCCTTCTTCACGGCCTGTGTGCCATATTTCTGCTGTTGCGCCACGGCAAAGCGCGAGATCACCGGCGAGTGGTTGAAGGAGAATACCAGCACCGGAATGCTCAGCCACAGCGTGATGCTGAACTGGCTGGCTGTCGGCACAGTGTGCAGCACGGCATCGTTCCACTGCGGGGCGAGGAACAGGGCCAGGCCGATCAGCACGGCGATGAAGGGATACACGAGCCAGCTCATCACGCGCACCACCATCTGTTCGCTGCTGGCCACAATGCCCAGTAGCGCGGCAGTCAGCACGAAGGAGAGCAGCGCGCGCGGCAGCGGAGTGGTGTGCAACTGGTGCGTCATGAAGCTTTCCACCGTGTTGGTGAGCCCCACGCCGTAGAGCAGCAGGATAGGCAGAATCGTGAAGAAATACAGTAGGGTGATGAGCTTGCCGGCGAGCGGGCCGAAATGTTCGCCCACCACTTCGGTGATGTCGCTGCCCGGTTTCCTGGAAGACAGGATGAAGCGGATCAGCCCGCGATGGGCCAGATACGTCATCGGAAAGGCCAGCACGGCCATCACCAGCAGCGGCCAGAGACCGCCAAGCCCTGCGTTGATGGGCAAAAACAGCGTGCCGGCGCCGATCGCGGTGGCGAACAGACCCAGTACCCAGGTGCGGTCATGCGCACTCCAGCCCTGGTTGATTGTGGCACTTTGAATGCTGCCATCGATGGTTTTTTCGTTTGCGGACATGTCTCGAATCCTCCTTGTAGTTGACCTCTGCCAGCATCTGGCGGCAGTGGTTGAGGCGGAGTGTGAGTGAGCCCGCACGCGCGTAGAGATGGAATATCCGGAGCGGCAGAATGGATTCCGGAACGGCAGATCGGGTGTGCGAACGGTGGATGAGTCCACGTTGGCCTGCGGGTTTTTGTGCGGATAAAACGTGGCGTGACGGAAGGAACAAAGCGGGAGTCGTCGATACGGATCGGGGGCTGTCGCGGTATGATCGGGGCTTCGCGAATTCAGCAGGGAAGTCGACATGCGCAGCCGCAAACTTGGTAGTCGTGGTCCTGATGTCTCGGTGCTTGGTCTGGGTTGTATGGGCCTGAGTTCGGGCTATGGCAAGGCCGCCGACAAGGCGTCCGCCATTGAGTTGATCCGCCGTGCGCATGCCTTGGGTGTCACCCTCTTCGATACGGCCGAAGCTTATGGTCCTTTTGCCAACGAGGAATTGCTCGGCGAGGCGCTCGCCCCTTTTCGAAACGAGGTGGTGATCGCCACCAAGTTCGGATACAAAAACGGGATCGGTAGTCAGGGCCTGGATAGTCGCCCGGAACACATCCGCGAAGTGGCCGAAGCCTCGCTGAAACGACTGAATACTGATGTGCTGGATATCTTTTACCAGCACCGCGTTGATCCCACGGTACCCATTGAAGACGTGGCTGGCGCCGTCGGCGATCTGATCCGTGAGGGTAAGGTGCGCCACTTCGGCCTGTCGGAGGCCAGCGTGGCCAACATCCGCCGGGCGCATGCCGTGCAGCCTGTGACGGTACTGCAGAGTGAATACTCCTTGTGGTGGCGCGAGCCGGAAGAGGCGATCCTGCCCGTGCTCGAAGAACTGGGTATCGGTTTTGTGCCATTCAGCCCGCTCGGCAGAGGCTTTCTTACTGGCGCCATTGATGCGACCACACAGTTCGAGGCGAACGATATCCGCAGCTCCGTGCCGCGCTTTGCGCCCGAGGCGCGGCGTGCCAATCACCGTCTCATCGAAGTGCTTGGCGAGATTGCCGCAGCCCGTGGTGTGACGCGAGCGCAGATTGCCCTGGCCTGGCTGCTGGCCCAGAAGCCGTGGATCGTGCCGATTCCCGGCACCACCAAAATTGCGCGACTGGAAGAGAATGTGGGCGCTGCGGAAGTCGTGCTGAGCAGCACCGATCAGGTCGCCATTGCCGAGGCACTGCGGGGCATAGAGATCGAAGGTGCGCGGTATTCGGACGCGATGCAGGCGCAGATTGACCGCTGATGGCTGCTGGATGTTTTTGTTACGGTAGTGGGAACCAATCCAGGGTGGGATATGGTCGAAGCATGATGGGTTTTGATCAACGGGGTATGGCATGCTGAACGGATCAATCTTCGACAGGCTTCCGACACTGGGCTGGAAGCTCGCGCAGGGTGCCACCTATGCTGACGGGCGCTTCCACAATACGCAGCCCACCCGCATGCTGGGTTCCGGCGGTGGTTTGCGGGTGCTGTGGCGGATGCTCACGGCCAAATCTTCCGATGCCAAGCCACGTGCGCCCTTTGAGGTGCTGCGTCTGACGCCTGCCGATCTGGCCGCTGCGCCGGATGGCAGCCTGTGGCGCCTGGGGCATTCCACCCTGCTTATGAAGCTGGAAGGCAAATTCTGGATCACCGATCCGGTGTTTGCACAGCGTGCCTCGCCGTTTCCGTTTGCCGGGCCGAAGCGCTTCCATGCCCCGCCGATTGCACGCGAGGATCTGCCGGAAATCGAGGCCGTGATTCTCTCGCATGATCACTATGACCATCTTGACTACCATACGGTGCTGGCGCTGGCCCCACGCGTACAACACTTCATCACCACGCTTGGCGTGGGGGATCGCCTGATCAGTTGGGGCATTCCGGCAGAGAAAGTGCGCCAGCTTGACTGGTGGCAGGAAACCGCAGTCGGCAGCGTGCGTTTCATCGCAACCCCGGCCCAGCATTTCTCCGGGCGTGGCCTCTCGGATCACAATGCCACGCTATGGGCTTCGTGGGTGGTGATCACGCCCGTACTGCGCCTGTTCTTCAGCGGTGACGGCGGTTATTTTGAAGGCTTTCGTGAAATTGGCGAGCGCTTCGGCCCCTTCGATGTGGCCTGCATTGAAAACGGCGCTTACGATCATGACTGGCCCGATGTGCACATGCAGCCCGAGCAGACCTTGCAGGCACATCTTGATCTGCGTGCGCGTCATCTCCTGCCGATTCACAACGGCACCTTCGATCTGGCCCTGCACGCCTGGACCGAGCCCTTCGAACGCCTGACTGCACTGGCTGCGCAGCACGGCGTGGCGATGTGTACCCCGCGCATTGGCGAGCGTGTGGCGCTTGCTGATCCGGCTTCTGGTACGGCATGGTGGCGCGTACAGGTTGAGATCCCGGCACCGCGCCACTGTTTTCTGTGCCGGCGGAGTACGCAGCAGGGTTGAGGGCGTGGCCCGTTCCGGATTGATAACTTCTGCTCATAAGTGCTTTAAGCGGCTGAGGCTGTTTCGGGCACCCGATGCCTGTTAGATTGCATGCTTCCCGCTCACCCTCTTTTGTATCGGAGCGGCATCAGGAGGCATCTTAATGTCATTCAGAAAATATATTTCAGCTGCTATCGGTAGCGTCCTGATCCTTTCTTTCAGCATGAGTCTGGCGCGTGCCTACCTGACAGACGACGCTATCGAAACCGGCAGCTGGCGTACGGCACCCCGGAATTCATCGGGTATCGCGCCAGATCCCGCCAAACTTGCTGATACTGCCATCGTGCAGGTCTATGCTGCACCTACCTACGGCTGGCGGGGGCTGTTTGCCGTGCATCCGTGGATCATTTTCAAGCGGGCAGGGGAAACCGAATTTACACGCTACGAGGTGATTGGCTGGGGTGGTGACAATGTCATCCATCGTAACGACAATATTCCGGACGGGATGTGGTACGGAACGCGCCCGCATCTGCTCGTTGATCAGCGTGGCAAGCATGTTGAAGGGCTCATCGACCAGATCGAAGCGGCCATCAAGACCTATCCCTATCCACACACCTACCACGCCTACCCCGGCCCGAACAGCAACACCTTCCTGGCGCACATTGGGCGTGAGGTGCCGGATCTAGGCCTGGATCTGCCCGCCAATGCCATCGGCAAGGACTATCGTTCGCTGACCGGGCCATTGGGGCTGTCGCCATCGGGGCAGGGCGTGCAGGCTTCGCTCTTCGGTCTGCTCGGGGTGAATCTGGGTCTGCAGGAAGGGTTTGAGATCAACCTGCTGGGGCTGGATTTCGGTATTGATGTCAACAGTCCCGCCCTGCGCCTGCCATTTTTCGGGCGCGTTGGTATGGACGATACCACCCGACGTATCGAGTAAGCCGAAGTCGGTATTCCGGCAAGGTACTTCCGAAACCTTGCCGGAAAAGAGCCGGCAATTATTCTCCCGGCGGGAAATCCGTCGAGGCTGCCAGTTTGGTCTGCGTTTCAAAGTTGGCCATCCGCTTGCGTAATGCGTCCAGCGTGCTCTGCAGCGCCTGCGAACCAAGCACCATGCGCAGCGGCGCGGGTTCGATATCCACACTTTCAATGATGCGTGCAGCCATGCGCACGGGGTCTCCTGCGGCGAGAGCCGGTGCCGGAATCCTG
>DBTS01000090.1:18449-41110 GCA_002307175.1 Rhodocyclaceae bacterium UBA1310 | reverse complement strand
GTTCTATTTCATCGAAATGAATACGCGGCTCCAGGTCGAGCACCCTGTTACCGAGATGACCAGCGGCATCGACATCGTGCAGCAACAACTGCGCGTTGCCCGTGGCGAGAAACTCGCGCTCACGCAGGCCGACATCGTCTGCCACGGCCATTCACTGGAATGCCGCATCAATGCGGAAAACCCCGAGACTTTCACGCCCTCTCCGGGCCTCATCCAGACATGGCACGCACCCGGCGGATTTGGCGTGCGCGTGGATAGTCACATCCATGCCGGCTGTGTTGTACCTCCTTACTACGACTCGATGGTGGCCAAGCTCATTGTGCATGGTGCATCACGCGCAGACGCACTCGCAAAAATGCGGGTTGCATTATCCGAAACACACATCGACGGCATTGATACCAACCTCCCCCTGCATCGCCAACTGCTGGAAGATCCGGATTTCATTGCGGGCGGCGTAGATATTCACCACCTTGAGCGCTGGCTCGCGCGCAGGAGTTCAACATGAGCTTGCCCCGCATCAGCCTGCTGGGAACAACCGCGCTGCTCTTCGAAGCACCGGGCGGACTTGATCTCGTCACGCAACAGCGTATCTGGGCTCTGGCCCGTATCGCACAGAGGTGGCCGGAAATCCGCGAAGCCGTGCCGGGGATGAACAACCTGATGCTGACCTTCCGCACGCTGCCCCACGTACTGAGCACGCTCAACACCCGTTTGCTGCAGGCGTGGAACGAGGCCCAACCAATGCCGCTCGAAGGCCGCTGCATTGAGTTGCCGGTCGTCTATGGCGGTGAGGGTGGACCGCACATGCAGGATGTCGTCAATCACACAGGCCTCAGCATTGATGACATCGTCGCCTTGCACAGCGCGCCGACCTATCCTGTCTACGCCCTTGGCAGCCACCCCGGATACTGCTATCTGGGCGGGATGGATCCGCGCCTGGCGACACCTCGTCGCAAGGTTCCCGTACTCTCGATTCCAGCCGGCGCGGTATCCATTGGAGGTAGCCAGACGGGAGTCTCCGCCTCCGCCGGCCCGAGTGGCTGGAGCACCATCGGCAGTGCCAGCATGCAGTTCTTCGACCCACACCAGACGCCTCCGGCGATCCTGCTTCCCGGAGACTCCATCCGGTTTCGCGTCGAAAAGGTGATCCAATGATCGAGATTCTTTCCACCAGCGCCCTCGCCACCGTACAGGATCTGGGCCGTCTCGGCAGTCTCCGCTATGGGGTTGGCACCTCGGGAGCCATGGACCCGCTCGCCTTGCGTGCCGGGAATCTGATGCTGGGTAATGATGAAAATGCCGCTGCCGTTGAAATACCGGTTTTCCCCTTTCAGATCCGCTTCACGGCAGACTGCGCTTTTGCACTGAGCGGTGCTGACTGTGCCGCCAGACTTGATGCACAAACCTTGCTGCCATGGAGCGTGCATCAGGCCCGCGCCGGGCAGACGCTCCATCTGGCACCACCACAGAGTATTGACGCCCCTGCCCTCCTGCGGACCTCCCGTGCCTACCTGACACTGGCCGGCGGAATCGACGTGCCCGACTTGCTCGAATCCCGCTCCACCCAGTTGCGCGGCCAGTTCGGCGGGCATGAGGGACGTGCGTTGCGAAAAGGTGACTGCCTGCGTGCCGGCGAACCTGGAATCGGGAAGCGGGCGGTCGGCTTCGGGATCGTTCCCCCTGCTGTCGATATGCCACTCCAGGTAGAGGGGATGAACGCAGTTCGGGTTCTGCCGGCAGCCCAGTATGAATCTTTCACGGAAGATTCACAGGCAACATTCTGGTCGGAACCCTGGAAGATCACCGCACAAAGCGACCGCTACGGCTATCGTCTGGCGGGCACGACACTGATACCGAAAGTGCCCATGGAGATTCTCTCGCACGGCATCGTCCCGGGCGTCATCCAGGTTCCGCACAGTGGCCAACCCATCATCCAGATGCGCGATGCGCAGCCCTCGGGGGGGTATCCAAAATTCGGTACGGTCATCGAAGCGGACATGTGGCGCCTCGGCCAGGCTCCGATCGGCAGTCAAATCCGCTTTATCAAAGTCGGCTGGGATGAAGCAGTAGCCGCCCTGGCGCAGACACAGGATTGGCTGCACGAGTTACGTCGCCTGATCGAGCTGCAGCAGTGGTCACACGGGAGAGCCTGAACATGGACATTGTTCAAATAAGTGAAATATTCGATTGGCTTGCACCCACAAGCATCTGCGAACTCGAATTCAACACGCCCCAGACGCACCTGCGCCTGCGCCGTGCCCCACCCGAAAACGATTGCGCCGCACCACATTCAGCTTCTTCACCTGAAGCAGAAACGTCCCCCGACACGGCCCCGGCGCTGCTGGCGGCAGAAGCTGTGGCCCCCAAATCGTTTGCTGCAAAGGCGCCGTGCGTTGGCGTTTTCCTGCATCGCCACCCTCTGCGCAGTGAAGATCTGGCGCCGGCAGGCGGCACAGTCCGCACCGGCCAGATCATCGGTCTGTTGCAGATCGGCGCTTTGCTGCTGCCACTTTCAGCCCCTGCAGACGGGGTGGTCATCGAACATCTGGTCAGGCATGGCGGCATTTCCGGTTATGCCGATGAACTGATCATCCTTCAAGCACTTTGATACGGCAGACATCCTCATGGATATTGATCTTAATGCAGACCTCGGTGAAGGCTATGGTGCCTGGCGCATGGGCGAGGACGAAGCACTCCTGGGCGTCATCTCCTCTGCCAACGTAGCCTGCGGCTTCCATGCCGGAGACCCCTCAATCATGACGCGCACCGTGCGCGAGGCTAAACTGCGTGGCATCGATATCGGAGCCCATGTCGGCTTTCCGGATCGCATGGGATTTGGACGCAGACCCATGCAGATCGAGATCGGGGAACTGGCCAGTCTCGTGACCTATCAGCTCGGCGCATTGGCAGGCATCGCCAATGCGGCAGGGTACCGGATGACGCACATGAGTTTTCACGGCGCGCTGGGAAATCTCGTGGCGGCCGATGCAGCACTCGCCTCCCCTTTACTGCGCGCCGTCGCAGACTTTGATCCGCACCTCATCATCAGTTCTTCAAGCAGCCGAGCCATTGAGCAGGCTGCCGGGCAATGCGGACTTCGCGTCGCCACCTCGTTTCTTGCAGACCGTGCCTACGATGATGAGGGCCTGCTGGTGCCACGCAGACTGCCCGATTCAGTGATTCACGAGCCCCAGGCAGTCTTCGATCGCGTCAAGCGTTTCCTTGATCATGGCTACATCCTCACCCATAGCGGAAAACGCCTGGAGATGCCTGCCCGATCGATTCTGGTGCACGGCGATACGCCGGGTGCAGTCGATCTGGCACGCAGCATCCGTCAAGAAATCGAGTCGGGCGCAAGTCACGTCGTGCCTATGTCGCAACAGCTTTCAATGCAGGAATCCGAGGCCCCTAAGCAAACATAAGCGAGTCTTATTGCTGCAAAACCAATCTGTCTTGGTGCATGCCCCTCGCGTTCGTTACATTGAACTGAACACCACAAGATTTTTATCAGGACAACCCAATGCCTTTCTCTGATTACAAAACAGCTCTTGTCACAGGCGCCTCATCCGGCATCGGAGCGGCTGTCGTGGAACGTTTATGTGCCGAGGGTTTGCAGGTGCACGCGCTGGCACGCAGTGCCGATGCACTGCAAACGCTGGCTGAACGAACAGGCTGCATTCCGCACGCCATTGATGTCACCGATCTCGCCAGCATCACCGCACTTGTGGCTGAAGTGGATTTCGACGTTCTGGTCAATAACGCCGGCGTGGATCGCCCGGGGTCCATCCTCAAATCCACGGCGTCCGACATTGACCTCCTGCTTGACGTCAACCTGCGCGCCGTCCTGCATCTGTGCCGCCTGACGCTACCGGGGATGGTTGCACGTGATCGTGGCCACATCGTCAATATCAGTTCCATCGCCGGTGCCTACAACTTCGGCGGGAACTCCACCTACCACGCCAGCAAGGCTGCCATTCACATGCTCTCGCGCCAGTTGCGCATCGACGCCTACGGCAAACGGGTGAGAGTCACTGAAATCTGTCCGGGCCGCGTGGCAACCGATATCTTCTCCCACGTACATGGAGAATCGGCGGAAACCCGCGCACGTTTTATCGATGGCTTCGAGCTGCCGCAGGCCACAGACATCGCCAACGCCATTGCCTTCGCGATTTCCGCGCCAGTGGCCGTGAATATCGGGCACATGGAAATCACCCCGACGCTGCAGGTTCCCGGTGGCTTGTCCACCATGCGCCCCGAGTTGCCGCAGTCGCCACAATCCTGAATAGGCTGAATGCTGAGCATGAACGACTTCAACCTGATCGCAATCCTGACGAATGCCGAGTACAGCGCGCTACTGGTGAAGGGCATCACGCTGACGCTGATTGTCGCCATTTGCTCCTGGATGCTCGCCATGTCACTGGCGCTGGTTCTGCTGACTTTCCGGCTCACCCCGATGCGCTGGGCACAGCGACTGGTGGCAGGCTATGTTGCCTACCATCGCAACATCCCCACCCTCGTTCAGCTGATGCTCTGGTACTTCGGCATCTTCAGTCTGCTTCCCGATGCACTGCAGGTCTGGCTCTCTTCTCACAATGCCGAAGCCATATTCTCGATCATTGCACTCGGGCTCTGCCAGGCCGCCTATTTCAGCGAAGACCTGCGCTCCGGGCTACGGGCCATCCCCAGTGGGCAAAGTGAGGCCGCGCGGGCTCTCGGCCATAGCTACCTGGGCAGCATGCGGCACGTGATCATGCCCCAGGCAATGCGCAATGCCATGCCGGCACTGATCAACCACAGCGTTTCACTGTTCAAGAACAGCAGTCTGGCAATGGCCATCGGGGTTGCCGAACTGACACACGCCGTCAAGGAAATTGAAAGCCAGAGTTTTCGTGCGTTTGAATCCTACTTCATCGCCACAATTCTGTACCTTGCCCTGTCGCTCATCATCATGGCAGCCGGCGCATGGCTGACCAAGCGCCTGAGCATCAAGGGGGCCAGATAAGCCATGCTAGATTTCATCCAGATCATACGCGACAACTGGCTGCTGCTACTGGTCGGCCAGTACCCCAACGGACCGCTTGGCGGCATTGTCTGCACACTTATTCTCTCCCTGCTCGGAATTCTCCTGGCATTTCCACTGAGCGTACCCATTGCACTCGCCAGATTATCGGAACGCTCCTGGCTGAGATGGCCGGCCACGATGCTGGTCTATGGCGTACGTGGCGTGCCACTGCTGATGATCATCCTCTGGGTCTACTTCCTGCTGCCAACGCTGATTGGCCACGAAGTACCGGGCTTTGCCACGATGCTGTGCACGCTTGTGGTCTACGAGGCAACCTACCTGTCAGAGGTTGTTCGATCCGGGATTCTGGCTTTACCCAAAGGGCAACTGGAGGCTTCACGCGCCCTGGGCCACAGTTATTTCGGTGCCATGCGCCATGTGATTCTGCCACAGGCGCTATTCAACACCTTGCCGAGCATGCTCAGCCAGTTTGTATCGACGCTGCAGGAAACAACCCTTGGCTATGTCATCAACGTGCCTGAGTTGACCTTCGCAGCCAACCAGATCAACAACCAGTTGCTGACCAAACCATTTCACGTCTTTTTCATTCTTGCACTGACCTATTTTGTGGTGTGCTTCACGCTGACCAAGCTGTTTGGTCTGGTCGAACAACACATCGCCCGCAAACGCCTGGGACGCGCAACACTCCCAGACAGTGCCGATGCTAGCGCCGCCCCGGCAGGCACACTTCCGGGTTTGCCAACCTCTACTGCAAAGCAACTGCCATGATCCTGTTCTCGAACGTGAACAAATGGTACGGCCAGTACCAAGCTCTCTGCGATATCAATGCCGAAGTCAAAAAAGGCGAGGTGGTGGTGGTTTGCGGCCCATCCGGGTCTGGCAAATCAACCTTGATCCGCACGGTCAACCGGCTTGAGGAAATCAAGTCCGGGCAACTGCTCTTCGATGGCTACGATATCCATGGGCATCTCACCAGCGTGGAACTCAATCGCCTGCGCAGCCGCATCGGTTTTGTATTCCAGAGTTTCAATCTGTTTCCGCATCTCTCGGCACTCGAAAACGTCATGCTCTCGCCGATCCATGTACGCGGCGTCAGCCGCAGCGCAGCGCGCGCCAAAGCCCAGCAGCTGCTTGACCGGGTGGGCCTGGCTAACCGGGCCAACTCCTACCCGGCGCAGCTCTCCGGTGGTCAGCAGCAGCGCGTTGCAATCGCCCGAGCCCTCGCCATGGAGCCCCCGGCGATGCTGTTTGACGAGCCCACCAGCGCACTCGACCCGGAGATGGTCGGCGAGGTGCTGACAGTCATGCGCAGCCTGGCAAAAGAAGGCATGACCATGATGTGTGTCACCCACGAAATGAATTTTGCCCGCGACGTAGCCAACCAGATCTGGTTCATGGATGCCGGACGCATCATCGAGACAGGCACTCCGGAAGCGTTTTTCAACAATCCGCAGCACCCACGCGCGCAGCGCTTCCTGTCCGATTTACGCATGCACTGAACTCATACCCGCCCCCCAACTGCACTCAGGAGCCATCCATGTCAGCCCACTCATCCCTGCTTCGTTATGCCGTTATCGGCACCCTGTTCTGTAGCATTTCACAAGTTGCGCTCGCAGATCGGTGGAAAGACATCACCGACAGCAAGGAACTCAAATGTGGCACGTTTGCAGATGTGCCACCATTTGCCGCCCCGGACCCCAAAACGCGCATGATGGTGGGTTTCGATGTGGATATGTGCACGGCAATCGCCAAACATCTTGGCCTGACACCAAAAGTCACGCCGCTGTCTGTCGAAGCGCGCGTCCCTGAAGTGAAACTTGGGCGGGTCGATATCACCATCGCCAATCTGGCCTACACCGTTGCCCGTGGAGAGCAGATCCAGTACAGCGACCCCTACTACATCGCCAAGGAAATGCTCGCAGTCCGTGCCTCGGAACCAGGTACCACCAAGGCCGATTTCAAGGGCAAGCGCCTGAGTTCAACCAAGGGGTCCACTTCCGAGCAATCGATCAAGCTCAACGGATCTGAAGCCGTGACCTTTCAGGATACCGGCTCGGCCTACATGGCTGTTCAGCAGAACAAATCGGTTGGCGTCGTCGCCAATACCATGACCATCACCAAGCTCGTGCACCAATCTAAGACCGCTGGCGTTGAGCTGAGAATGATCAACGATCCGATGGCCCTGCAACCTGTTGGCATTGGTATGAAGAAAGACGAGCCGGCACTGCTTGCCAAGATAAACGAAGCACTTTACGCACTCGAAAAGAGCGGCGAGATTGACCGCCTGTGGGCCAAGTGGCTTGGCCCCAATACCGAATACAAGATGGTGCGTGAAGAAAAAGTCCAACCCCTGAGCGCGCTGAAGAACTTCACGCCCTTACCCTGAACGCATCAACTCATCGGGAGCGGAGCTGCCTGATAAGCGCTCCGCTCCTTATCATCTCTGGTGTCGCATCTCAGGGCGTAATAGCTCGCATACTGTCCTCACAAACAGCGGCAGACCTTTCTCCGCGGCGCTTTCGTGTAACCCTTTCCACCACAAGGCTCCCTCTACCAGCCACGCCAGGCTTTGATCAAGGCCCCTCTGGCCCTGAGCACAAACGACTGAGGAAATCTGAATTATGCTGGCCGGCAGTCCCGCCGATGCGGGACTGTTTTGCATGGCCTGCCCTTACTGCGGCAGAGTCTCTTATGGATTGCGCGGAGCTACGTTTTTCACGTACTTGTCGAACCAGCGGACCATTTCGTAAATCAGCTGTTCGTTCGATTCGCGCGCGGTGTACCAGTGCGGCTCATGCGGCAACATCACCAGACGCGCAGTGCCGCCATTGCCACGAATAGCTTCGTAGAGCTTGGTAGCCTGCAGGGGCGTGGTGCCGGGATTGGCATCGTCAGCACCATGCACAATCAGGAGTGGTGCCTGAAACTTGTCAGCATAGAAGAACGGGGAGACTTTCTGGTACACCTCCGGGGCTTCCCAGACTGAGCGGCGCTCGCTCTGGAAACCAAAGGGCGTAAGGGTCTTGTTGAAGGAACCGCTGGTGGCCACACCGGCACGGAAGAGCTTGGTATGCGCCACGAGGTTGGCAGTCATCAGCGCGCCGTGACTATGGCCGGTGACACCTACGCGGTCGGGATCAACCACGCCGAGTTTGACGGCTTCATCGACAGCGGCCTTCGCATCGGCCACAAGCTGATCCATATAGGTGTCATAGGCTGTTTTCGGATCGCCCACGATGGGGAAAGAGGCGTTGTCGATAATAGCGTAACCCGCGAGAAGCAGAAGGCGGTACTGACGCAGGCGCGTGAAGGTCTGCTCGGAACCACTCACCTGCCCTGCCGAGGCGGCATCGGCATAGTCCAGCGGGTAGGCGCACAGAATCGCAGGCACGCGGGTACCGGCCTTATAGCCCGGCGGGGTGTACAAGGTAAAAGAGAGGTCGAGCCCGTCGGCACGCTTGTATTTGACGAGTTGCTTCTTGATGGCGCGCACAGCCGGAGCGGGGTCCGGGATATGCGTCAGCGCAGTAGCGGTGGAGGCATACGCAGGCTCGCCAGCCTCAGCTGCGACAGGCTGGCCGAGATTGCGCACAAAGGCATTGGGCGGGTCGAGGGGTGACTGGTGCCAGGTAAGGAAGGTCTTTGCATCAGCACCGGTGAAGGCCAGGAAAATGTCGTAGGCATCCTTGCCACTGCGGAACAGGCGCTCGCTCTTGAGCGTGGTGAGATTGAGCCTGTCGAGGAAGGGGCGATCACCGGCCGGCGATGCGCCTTTACCGGAGAGGTAGATGGCATCACCTTCCTGGCGGATGACGACAGCACCATTGGAGAGGCGGCGCAGCACGGGGCTGCCGGGAGCAGCATACTTCTCGTCGTAGGAGAGATCCCACAGCAGGCGTGGCTTCTCCTGCGCCGCATCGACATTGACAATGAAGGTGCGCTGCCAGTGGCGGTTCTCATCGAGTTCGCTCATCAGGGCGAAATCCTTGCGTTCGCCCCACAGGAAGCCGCCAAAGCGTTGCTCGGTGCGCAGGATTTCGGTCGGAGCCACTGCAAACGGTGCGCGCTGCATGAGCACCTTGTCGCGCGCAGGAACCTTTGTCTTCCAGTCGCCACCGTCAAGGGCTTCGGCCCAGATCAGCGTAGCGGGCTCGTTCTGGCGCCAGGCGAAGTCACGCGGGCCCGTGGGCACGCCCTGGATAGGCACCCGATCGGCCAGCGGCAGGGAGGCCAGGGTATGCGTGGATAGGCTGCCGCGACCGACAACATCCCACACTTCCACTTCCCTGGGGAAGCGCTCAAAGGTGGTGACGTAGGAATATGGCTTGTGCATGGCCGACACCAGAATGTGTCTGCCATCTGGTGCGGAATCAACCGTCAGGTAGTTCGCCACCTTGCCAAGCGGTGTAATGGCGAGCGTGCCGACATCGACCAGGGCGATCTGGCTGGCAGCGTAGTAGTCGAAGAGGTCTTCGTCGTGCGTGTTGCTGAGCGTGTCACGGTTTTCGTAAGTGCTGCTCTGGCCCTTGCTGCCATCGGTTTCCTGGATGCTGGGGCCTACCGGCGTGGCTGCCGCGGCTAGCGGCTGGCCCTGCCCCTTGGGCAGCAACTTCACCAGCAGTGTCTGATCACTCATCCACTGCAATTCGTCGCCAAACGCCGGGTTGAGCCGGGCACCGCGGATCTGGCGGAGCTTGCCGGTGGCAGCGTCTCCCACCCACAGCTGAACCGCATCCGCCACCGTATTGGTAAAGGCGAAGTGCTTGCCGTCTGCCGACCATACTGGCGCCCCCGGGCAGGCATTGGGGGGAAGTGCCACGGCGCTCTGCTGACCGCTGGCAATCGTCACCATCTGGTAGCTCGTGGCACACGGCGTGATGCCATAGCCTCCGGGCGTGTCGTGCTTGCTGTGGTTCTTCACCTCGATGCGCACACCGGCGAGTTTCACGATGGGCGTGGCAACGCGCTCCAGAGAAGGATATTCCTGCCAGGAGACAAGCAGCATCTTCTCGCGCGTAGGGCTCACACTGGGCACCGGCAGGCTGGGTGCGCGCATCACATCAAGAATTTCCTTGGGCGGCAGGTTGTAGCCGTTGTCGGTAGACTCCGCCGCGGCAAACGCAAAAGGCATGGGCAGCGCGCCAGCAAACAGCATGGCTGCTGCAGTACGCGTAAGGGGGGTGGGGAATGGCATGAAGTATCGGCTCCGACCGCGTACGCGGCATCTGTGATTCACATCAGGACACTATCGACGGACAAGGGGTCATATCTGCGGCAGACAGGGTATGAGCCCTCCCCGTACGGCACGCATCTACTCCCAGACACAGCACGGGCAATAAGGTTCCTGCCCCAGGAAGAGATTTTCCGGCACGCCTGTTCTGATCTGGAATGGCTGCGATTATCTGTCCAGAGGCGCTGCCAAGCATAATCTGCACCGGGCCTGAAAAATCATTGGGATACGCGTAATGGCGCAAACCCCGGACACCAAAGAGCCAGGGCAAGACGGCCTGCTTGCACCAGAAC
Organism: Rhodocyclaceae bacterium UBA1310; assembly: GCA_002307175.1. Classification (GTDB taxonomy): domain Bacteria; phylum Pseudomonadota; class Gammaproteobacteria; order Burkholderiales; family Rhodocyclaceae; genus Uliginosibacterium. The sequence goes on along the minus strand of DBTS01000090.1, from coordinate 30,564 downwards.
GGGGATTGACTCCCCACACGTGCTGCTCAGGAAGTCACCAACTCCAAGTTCCTTCGTCCCCGGAACCTGCTCAACGGGCATACACCATCCCACTTCACCTGCCATAAAACAGGCTGTGGCTATGAGTCGCCACAGCGGGCCTGGGCTTGTTACCGGCAAAACGTACTGCTGAGTTTCCAGACTCCAGCCGACCACAGACCAGTACGTTGCAGACGGGCGCGTCATGATGCGCAACCCTGCGCTGCAGGAGTACCAATGCCTCTCGCGCCAGTTCCTCGCGTGGCACGTGGCAATGGCACAGCGCAAAGCCGTCGACAACGGACTGCGCCAATCCATCAATGCTGATGATCGAGACATCTTCTGCTACGCGCAGATTGCGTTTTTGCAGAGCCCGCGCAACACCCTCAACCATCAGATTGCCAGAAGCGATAATGGCCGTTGGGATCTCGTCTGCTCCTCGCGTCTGAAAGAAAAGGTCCAGCGCCTGTTCCGCTTCCTCTGCCGAGAAGCCGGAGGTAGTGATCAGCGAACGGCCTTCATCGTAGCGCAGGTTGAATGCTGAATATGCATCGCGCACACCACCCAGGCGGCGCTCCATCGTAGACCGCCGCAGGCAGATCATCGTCAGGATATTACGATGTCCGAGTGCAAGCAGTTGGTCGGCCGTGATCTCGCCGATCTGGCGGTGGTCCGGCATCACTGAATCGAGTTTGCCGGCCCGATCCTGGCAATTGATGAGAACTGTGGGCTTGCCCAGATCATTAGCCAGTTCGTGGATCTTGGGATCATCGTTACCCAATATGATAGTGGCATCTACTGCCGGGTCAGCTAGACATTTAAGGAATAGCTGTGCATCACTATCCCGCTCTTCCAATGAACAGAAGCTCAGATGTGTGTCGTGCGGCCTGAAAGCGTCTTTCAGTCCCTGCACCACATGGTAGTAGAAAACGTCAGCACGCGCGTCATAGGCCCTGGCTGGTGCGAATATCAGTACCTGATTGAAGAGCACGCGGCTTGTCGCGATATTCTCCAACACTCCTTCGTCCCTCGCACATTCCAGCACCAGTTGCTTGGCGTGTGCACTCGTGTTGGCTTTACCTGCCAGCACGCGGGAAACCGTACCGATCGAAAGACCCGTGCGGCGGGCAATTTCTGCAAGTTTTAGCTTGGCGGCCATAGGTATGCAAAAGAGTCGAATTTCTTGTGTAAATTTTTACACGAAATTTGCTATTTGAAAAATAAGGACTTTTCCCATCAGGAAATTTACTTTAGCCATAAGCAATTATTTTCTTACAGCGATTTGCGTTGTTTGCAGGCGCTGTGGAATTTAGCCTCCGGGGCGTTGCCATGGACCACGGCGCGCGCGAGCCGATCGGAACAGAGGCCAACGATTGCAGTACATGTCGTTATCTCAGGAGGAGTTCCAATGAAAAAAATCAAAGGCTTGCGCTGGTGGATCGTGGTGTTGATCTGCCTGGGCACCATCATCAACTATCTGGCCCGCAGTTCGCTGTCGGTCCTGGCGCCGCAGTTGAAGGTCGTACTGGATTTCACCACCCAGGAGTATTCCTACGTAGTCGCTGCGTTCCAGATAGCCTACACCATCATGCAGCCGATCGCCGGCTACATCCTGGATTTCCTTGGGCTGAAGCTCGGCTTTGCGTTATTCGCCGTGGCGTGGTCTGTATCTAACATGCTGCATGCTGGCGCCACCAGTTGGGGCGGGCTGGCTTTCTTCCGTGGCCTGCTCGGCCTATCCGAGGCGGCCGGTGTGCCCGCCGGGATCAAAGCCGTGGGTGAATGGTTCCCGGCCAAGGAACGCTCTGTGGCCGTAGGCTGGTTCAATGCCGGCACCTCCCTGGGGGCCCTGCTTGCGCCGCCGCTGGTGATTTTCGTCGCAACCACGCATTCCTGGCAGCTGGCCTTCATCATCACCGGAGGGCTTGGGCTGATCTGGGCGGTTCTGTTCTATTTCTGCTACGAATCGCCCAAGAAACATCCTGCCCTGAGTGACGAGGAACGCGCCTACATCCTTGATGGACAGCCCGAACCGGGTGTGCAGGCAAAGCCGGCAGTGCGCGAAATCATCTGTTCCCGCGATTTTTGGGCCATCGCCCTACCCCGTTTCCTCGCCGAGCCGGCGTGGCAGACCTTCAGCTTCTGGATCCCGCTGTATCTGGCCACCGAACGCCACATGGACCTCAAGCAGATCGCCATCTTTGCCTGGATGCCCTTCCTTGCGGCCGACCTTGGCGGCGTGCTCGGAGGCTATCTGTCGCCGTTCCTGATGAAGCACTTCAACATGCAGCTCATCAATTCCCGCATCGTCGGCATCGTCTTCGGCGCAGTGTGCATGATCGGCCCGGGCTGTATCGGCCTGGCAGCCAGCCCCTACACGGCCATTGCGCTGTTCTGCGTCGGTGGTTTCGCCCACCAGATGATCTCGGCACTGATCAACACTCTTTCCGCCGACGTATTCCGCCCCCATGAAGTCGCCACCGCCAATGGTCTCACCGGCATGGTCTCGTGGATCGGTGGTCTATCTTTTTCGCTGGTTGTCGGCGCCCTGGCCACCAGCATTGGCTACACCCCGCTGTTTGCCTGCCTGACGGTCTTTGACCTGATCGGCGCAATCATTGTTGTGACGCTGCTGCGTAACCGCCAGCCCGCACACCTGCACCAGCAATAAAAAACATGTGAGGTAGCCCGGCTCCTGCCGGGTTGCCGGCAACACCACGATTCCCCCAAATTTCGTATCACCAGGTTTCAAAGGAGTACCCCATGAGTTCCATGCAGCATCCGCCCGTGTTCAGCCTCGTTGAACAGACCCCGGGAAAACTCACATTGCGCAGCGGCGAAGGTCATGTCGCCCACATTTTCGTGCTGGAAGAACACATCATCCGCGTGATGGTGCTGCCTGGTGGCCGGATCAATTTTCCGCGCACCTGGGCGATTGCCCCCGGGCAGGAAGATGTCGCCCACGAGGGGCGTGACCGTTTTGATCTATCCGGTTTCAGCCTGCCGGATTATCAACTTTCGCGGGATGAGGGTTGCCTCGTCATCGCCACATCCCGCATACGCCTAAGCATTAAGCTCACAGGCCTGCAATGCATCTGGGAGACCTTCCAGAACGGAGTCTGGCAGACCGCCATGGCAGACCGAGCCACGCAGGCCTACAACTTCGAGTGGTGGGACGAAAAGGTCTACCACTACCTGGGCCGCGATGCGGACGACATGTACTTCGGATTCGGCGAACGTACCGGCAACGCCAACCGCAAGGGCCGCCGCATCCGTATGTGCACACAGGACACGATGGGCTACGATGCCGAGACCAGTGATCCGCTCTACAAACACATTCCCTTCTACATCACCTGGCACGCGGATGCGAAGGTGGCCTACGGCCTCTTCTACGACACCCTCTCGGATTGCAGTTTCGACATGGGCCAGGAACTTACCGGCTACCACCGCGATTACCGCTATTTTGTGGCCGATCATGGTGATCTGGACTACTACTTCATTGCCGGCGATGCCCCGCGCGATGTAACGCGCGCCTATACGTGGCTGACCGGCCGCCCGGCTTTCATGCCACGCTGGAGCATCGGCTATTCGGGTTCGACGATGACCTATACCGACGCCCCAAACGCCCAGGAACGCATGAACGAATTCCTGGATGGCTGTGGCAAGCACGACATGCTTTGTGACTCTTTCCATTTGTCATCTGGTTATACCTCAATTGGCCCGAAGCGTTATGTCTTCAATTGGGATCTCAACAAGTTCCCCGATCCCAAAGCCTTCATCAAGCATTATCTCGACCATGGCGTGAAACTCATCGCCAACATCAAACCCTGCCTGCTGCGTGACCACCCGCGCTTTGCAGAGGCTGAAAGACTTGGCCTTTTCGTCAAGGATGCCGATGGAACCCCGCTGGCAATCCAGTTCTGGGATGAAACCGGCGCCTATCTGGATTTCACCAATCCGGCCACGCGTGAATGGTGGAAGAATTGCGTAAAGGGCGCACTGCTCGAATACGGGATTGCCGCCACCTGGAACGACAACAACGAATTCGAAATTTTCTCCAGCCGTGCCACTGTTGCCGGTTTCGGTCATCCGCATCAGGCCTGCGCCGCCAAACCGCTGCATACCCTGCTGATGATCCAGGCCTCGCGAGAAGCCCAGCGCGAGCACGATCCGGAAAACCGCCCCTTCCTCGTCACCCGCTCGGGCGCTTCCGGCATGCAGCGCTATGCGCAGACATGGTCGGGCGACAACTACACCTCCTGGAAAACACTGCGCTACAACATCAAGATGGCCAATGGCCTCGCCATGTCCGGCGTTTCCAACGTCGGCCATGACATCGGCGGTTTCTGGGGCCCCGCACCCACACCGGAGCTGTTCCTGCGCTGGGTGCAGCACGGTGTCTTCCTGCCACGTTTCTCAATCCACTCCTGGAACGAGGATCACACCGTCAACGAACCCTGGATGTTCCCGGAAATCACCCCGTATATCCGCGAACTGATCCGTCTGCGTTACCGTCTTGTGCCGTATTTCTACAACCTGCAGTGGCGCTCACATACGCAGTACGAGCCAATGCTGCGCCCGACCTATCACGACTTCCCGAACGATCCACGGTGCTTTGAGGAAAATGACGACATGCTGCTCGGCGCCAACCTTCTGGTGGCGTCAGTCGTCGAGGAAGGTCAGCAAGTCCGCCCGGTACACCTGCCGGCAGGCAGTGGCTGGTATGACTACTGGCAAGGCAATTTCTATGCGGGCGGTCAGGACATCAACCTGCCTGCCACGTGGCAGAACCCGCCGCTGCTCGCCCGCGAAGGCTGTGTGATTCCGCTCAATCTGGCCGAGCAGCACTTCTCGAAGCCTGCTGACAAACGTGGCTTCGCCCTTTTCCCGGTGCATGGCGAGGGTGGCTTCAGCGAGGAAACCTTCGAGGACGACGGTGCTTCCGAAGCCTATCGCGAAGGCCACTACGGACTCTGGAAGATCAGCGCCACGTCTTCACTGACGCTGCTCGACATTTCGCTGCTGCGCAGCGGTGAATGGAAGTCCGTGCCGGAGACTATAGAACTGCTGCTGCCTGTCAGTGAAGCCCGTGAGGTTCGTATCAACGACGCCACACCACTGACCGATCTGGTCTGCGGTGGTTGGCGCCGACTGACCGTCAAACCAGCCTGAACCGCCTGACAGCTTGTGGCCGCCAAATTCGGCCACAAGCGGCCACCTTTGATTTGCCCCCAGTTGGCGCAGCATGCCGGAACCTGCTGCGCCTCCAGAATATTCAAATACCATAAAAATAGTTTCCGGAACATCTACACACTCAGGAGAAAACCATGCAGAAACAAGCAATCGCCCTCGCCATCGCAGCACTCGCCTCCGGCTATGCCAGCGCGGAATCATCGTTCTGGATCGGTGGCCGTTACGATATGGGCTACCAGTTCATTCATTACGGCAAGCCGGACAATGCCAATGGCACCAGCGCCGGCGGTACCACTCAGGAAACGATGGGGGACGGCTCGGCCTCCACCTCGGCGATCCTCATGCGTGCCACCGAGACGCTGGCCCCGGGATGGTCGGCAATCGTCGAACTGGATCTGCGCTTCGGCACCATTGAGGAAGGCAAGAATGCCACCACCACGGGGGGCCTCAACAGCAATGACCGCAAGGCCCTCTACCTCGTATCGCCCTACGGCACCCTGCGCTGGGGCGTGATGAACATGGTCAACCACCAATACTGGGACTATGAAGAACGTGCCGACATGAACCTGCTCAAGGATCTGGAAATCGTCAAGTACGGGCTCTCCCAGAAACGTGGGGATGCCCTGACCAGCCGCGTGACAGAATACGACTCCCCGATCCTCCAGGTGGGTGACGTCAAGGCCCGCATCAAGGGCTCCTACGCCATGGGCGATAATCGCAAATCCGGCAGCAGCGATGTCGACAGCACCACGTCGGGCGACGCAATGGCTATTTCGCAGACAGGCCAGATCGGCAAATGGATGAACTGGGGATTCTCCCGCGTCCACAAGCGCACTACGGTCCAAGGCGCCGATCCGTATTCACGCAACGGGCTGCACTATGCCGAGCATTACGTAAACATCTATCCCATCCCACACCTCAAGATCGCCGCCAACTACAACATCTACAAGGGCTTCGGCGATGCGGCCTCTACCGGATCAAACGGCATCTTCAAGGAAAAGAACACTAACTTCCTGATTGCCTACAACTGGAACGACCGCCTGCAGATCGGCGCTGCCCGCGCCCACTTGAACGACCTTGGCGACAGCCGCAACAGCGGCAAGAGCTGGATGTTCGGGGCCTCGTACAACCTCTCCAAGAGCGTGTACGTCTTTGCCGCCTATGAGAAGGACGATTTCGATCGCAACGACGCCAGCGGATCTTCCGTCAAGTACACGGGCACAAACTCCGGATTCATGGGGACCTGGACCAAGCAGGACATGCGCCTCACGCGTATCGGGCTCGTCAAGGAATTCTGAGTTTCGCTTGAAAACCGGCCTGCACGCGTACACCGGTCACGGTATCGCGGCAGAGCCGGGAAGACGCCTCCATCGCGCCAATACGCCACTGGCTATAAGCCGGGAGGGGTCACACCCCGCGCGGCATCGCCAAGAAAAAACACAAAGGGTCATCCATTATGTCTTTACGCACGCAAATCGGGCTGCTGATCGGCGCCTGCATACTCGCCATGCTTGCCATCGTCGGTGTGTCACTAGAGCGGCAGCGTACCACCATGCTTGCACAACATCAGGCGGCCAACGAAAAGGTTGTTGGTCTGGCAGTCAAGGTCGCAGAGCATTTCCATGCGCTGGAGACTAAAGGCACGATGAGTCAGGCGGAAGCACAGCAACGCACGGCCGAGGTGCTCACTGCCATGTACAGTGGCAGTGATTACATCAGTTCCCGAACCTACGAAGGCATCCAGAATATCTCGCCAAATCCGAGTATTCTGGGGAAAAAAGACAATGGCAAACAGGCTGACGGGCACCCGACTTCCGAAGCCTATGATGCCTATCTGTCCAGCCAGAACCGCTTCGGCTACATGACCGTGCTGTCGGCACGCCCTGGTTCTCCGCCTGACGCACCGAAACTCCCCAAGCTCAACAGCTTCTCACGCTTCGAACCGTGGGGCTGGATCATCATATCAGGCTCATTCGTCGATGATGTGGATACCGCATTCTGGCGCAGCGCGTTGCGTTTCCTGAGCATCGGCATTGTTCTTCTGGCTGTTCTCGCCTTCTTTGGTTTTGGTCTGGCTCGCCGGATTCTCAATCAGCTTGGTGGCGAGCCACAATACGCTGCAAGGATTGCCAAGAATATCGCCGATGGAAATTTGGCTACCCCCATCGAAGTACGCGGCAGGACTGACAGCCTATTGGGGGCAATGCATACGATGCAGCAGAACCTGCGCGAGATGGTGGAACATTTCGGTGATGCCTCCGTGCGCCTGGAAACTGCGACCGGCACGCTAAGCCAGCAGATGGAGCAGGTTCGGCAGAGTTCCCGCAGCAGTTCCGAATCCACTAGCTCGACTGCGGCAGCCGTCGAAGAGATGACGGTCAGCGTCGCACACATTTCCGAGAGCGCACAAAGCACCATGCGCAACGCGACTGCGGCGGCTACGCTGTCAGCCGACGGTGAAAGCCGTGCCAGGGAAGCTGCCAGTGAAATCCGCAACATCTCCACAAACGTGCACGCGGCCACAGGTATTGTCAGAGGACTCGTAGACCGTTCCCGCGAGATTGACAGCATGAGCACGGCCATCAAGGAGATCGCCGAGCAGACCAACCTTCTCGCGCTGAATGCCAATATTGAAGCCGCCCGCGCCGGCGAACAAGGTCGAGGTTTTGCGGTAGTGGCGGATGAAGTACGCAAGCTTGCCGAGCGAACTGCTGCCGCCACCGAAAACATTATGAAGACCATCCGTGCAGTACGAGAAGATACCAACCGCGCTGCCACACAGATGGATGTGGTCAGCTTGCAGATTCAGGCAGGTGTCGACCTCACAGAGAAAGCAGCCGATTCACTGAGGGAAATATTGGACGGCACGCATTCCAGCGTCAGGATGATCCAGAGCGTGGCAGATGCATCGGCTGAACAGAGTCAGGCAGCCAACGCCATCGCAGACAACATTGAAGCTATTGCGCAGATGGCCGAGGAATCCGACGCTTCTGTGCATCAAGCCTACGATCAGGTGCGCAACCTCAACGGACTTGCCCGGGAACTGCATGAAGCGGCTGCGCGCTTTCATCTCTAGACCAATCGGGCTACTTCGCAAACCAGATGGGGCATACAGGCGCTGCGGTAATCTTCAGAAGATACGGAGGTGGATACTCGCCAATAGACTCATCAAGAGAATTGAGAATAAATGCGGAAAGGTCTCTCCCTTACAAGCTATCTTGGCGGAAACACGGCGCTTGCGCGAGCGGCGCTCACAAATTCAGCGGAATCAACTGCTTGTCCAGAAAAACAGGGAAGTCTTCTGGACAACATCCGGAATCAGCACTTCGACACCCACGCCACGTGACATTGACAATCACTCATATCCAAAACAGGTTATGACTTTGGATCATCCAACGGAGTATGGTATGACGAGCGAGCAAACTCATCTACCCCGAGCCGAAGGAGACCCAACGTGAAAGCATCATGCAGCATGTTTAGCCAAATACTCAGGCTGATTCCGCGAACCGGGTTCGAGAGCCTGGCCAAAGAGACAGGCATCCGCCACTTCATCAAGTCTGCCGCATTCGGCAAGATATTTCCATCGGTCACCGCGACGCAATTGTTCGAGCTGATCCGGCGAAACACGAGCTGGAAACGTCGCGGACCCGAAGTTGAAGGTAATGCAGCGCTGATTGACGGTGGCGGTTCTATGCGGACCATCACCCTCGATGGTTTTTGTAACACCCACGATTCACTGCATGCGCGGCAGGTGAGCCAAGCCATTCAAAATGGCGCTCAAGGCACGCCAGACCACGCAGGAATTGATTCACCACTCAGACCGGGGCATCCAGTAATGCTCGGAGGAATATCAGAAACTGCACACACAACACGGCGCTCGCTGTTCAATGACCGACGGCTATGACTACAACCAGAATGCACTGGCAGAGAGAGTCAATGGTATTCTGAAAAACGAGTTGCTGTTACACCGCCCAGCGAACCTGAAACAAGCTCGGAAAATGGTCGATGAATCGGTAAAGATCTACAACCAGCAAAGACCGCATTTAGCGCTGAACATGAAAACGCCCGACGAGGTTCATCGGGCGTCTGTTGCAGCGATCAATCTGCGCGCAAAATTAGGATGGGTCACCACGGCCCTTCCGCGTCGGAAGAAGCGGTGCCGATCTTGTGGATGCTGATGTCAGCGCCATTGAATTCTTCTTCTGCATCTAGGCGAATGCCAACGGTCTTCTTGAGAATGCCGTAGACGATGCCGCCGCCGACCAGAGCGACGACAATACCGCCGAGGGTTCCGAGGACCTGGGCCCAGAAGCTGACGCCGCCCATACCGCCGAGTGCTGTCTGGCCGAAGATGCCGGCAGCAATGCCCCCCCAGGCGCCACACATGCCGTGCAGCGGCCAGACGCCGAGGACGTCATCGATCTTCAGACGGTTTTGCACCAGCGTGAACATGTAGACAAACAGTGCACCGGCGACACCGCCGACGACGAGTGCACCGAGCGGGTGCATGATATCGGAGCCGGCACAGACAGCCACCAGCCCGGCGAGCGGGCCGTTATGGACGAAGCCGGGGTCGTTCTTGCCGGCAGCCAGCGCAGCGAGCGTGCCGCCAACCAGGGCCATCAGGGAGTTCACGGCGACGAGACCGGTGACCTTATCAAGCGTCTGCGCGCTCATCACGTTGAAACCGAACCAACCAACGGTGAGAATCCAGGCGCCCAGGGCAAGGAAAGGAATGCTTGAGGGCGGGTGTGCGGACATGGCGCCATCCTTGCGGTAGCGGCCTGTGCGGGCACCGAGCAGGAGTACTGCGACAAGGCCGATCCAGCCGCCAACAGCGTGAACAACGACGCTGCCGGCGAAGTCATGGAACTTGTAGCCAAAGACATGTTCGACCCACGGCTGTATGCCGAAGTTGTCGTTCCAGGCGATGCCTTCAAAGAAGGGGTAGACCAGGCCAACCAGTGCGAAAGTGGCTGCCATCTGCGGCGAAAAGCGCGCACGCTCGGCAATACCGCCGGAAATGATGGCGGGAATGGCGGCGGCAAAGGTCAGCAGGAAGAAGAACTTGACCAACCCATAGCCACTGGCAACAGCCAGCGTGGAGGCGCTACTGAAGAAGTGCACGCCATACGCTACACCGTACCCGATGAAGAAATAAGCAATGGTCGACACACAGAAATCGGCCAGAATTTTGACCAGAGCATTAACCTGGTTTTTGCGCCGTACCGTTCCCAACTCCAGAAACGCAAAACCGGCATGCATTGCCAGCACCATGATGGCGCCTAAAAGAATGAACAATACGTCTGCCGACGTTTTCAGCTGCTCCATATTGGACTCCATTTGCACAATGGCGGAGCTTTAAGCACAAAACAGGCCATTATTTATATCCTTGCAAATCATAAGCTTAATTTAGTATGCCGAAAGTGTTATGCACTTCATTTGGGAATCAATATCCAGAAAAGCACGATTTGGGTGCATTAACCTCCAAATTCGCGCACGTTAAAAATTTCTTATGCACACATCTGATGCATAGATAACAAACCCAACACACGAACCGTGCCAAAAAACTTTCAGCAAGGCGCGTTTTGATCACCGCTCGTTTTGTGCAGTAAAAGCCCCACGCACCAGCGTACCGGCAAGGTAAGATTGCATTGTCATGACGCTTTCTGCTTGAAGGGTCCCGTGGGCGGCTTTTATATGACCATGGCTTTCTCCTGTCCACAGGAGGCGTCTTTGCCTTCTGTAGAGCTGTTCACGATCTGTAGCGAGAAGACGTCAGCGGGCTGAAGAGCAGCGCATGAGGCCTGATCACGCCTTCGCAACAAGATCATGAACAGCTTCAGTGAATTTTCAACCGTAGGAGAATCCTGATGCCTGACCGTAACCGTTATCTGCTGGAAGAGGCCCGTCTGCCGGGGCACTGGTACAACATTGCTGCTGACCTGCCGGTGCCAATGGCCCCGCCGCTGCACCCGGGCACCGGCCAGCCGGCAAGTGCGGACGATTTTGAGCCTCTGTTCTGCAAGGCCATCATCGCGCAGGAAATGTCGCAGGAGCGCTATATCGACATCCCCGCACCCGTGCGCGAAGTGTTTCGCATGTGGCGCCCCAGCCCGCTTTACCGCGCGCGCAGGCTGGAGCAGGCGCTGGGTACACCGGCAAAGATCTTCTTCAAGTACGAAGGTGTTTCCCCAGCCGGCAGCCACAAACCGAACTCCGCCGTACCCCAGGCGTGGTACAACGCCCAGGAAGGTATCCGGAAACTTACCACCGAGACCGGTGCCGGCCAGTGGGGTTCCTCACTGGCGTTTGCGGGCAGCCTGTTCGGTATCGACGTGACGGTGTATCAGGTACGCGTTTCCTACGACCAGAAGCCTTACCGCCGCGCCATGATGGAAACCTGGGGCGCCCGCTGCATCCCCTCGCCCTCGCCCACAACGGCTGCCGGGCGCGCTGTGCTCGCAGAAAACCCGGCCTACATGGGGTCGCTCGGCTTGGCGATCTCGGAGGCGGTAGAAGTCGCTGCGGGTGACAAGCAGACCAAATATGCGCTGGGCTCGGTGCTCAACCATGTGTTGCTGCACCAGACCATTGTGGGCCAGGAGGCGATCCTGCAGATGGAGATGGCCGACGCCGACCCCGACGTGATCATCGGCTGTACCGGAGGTGGCTCAAACTTTGCGGGGCTGGCCTTTCCGTTTCTGGGCCAGCAATTGCGCGGTGAGCATGGCAGGCGCCGCTTCGTGGCAGTGGAGCCGGCAGCCTGCCCAAGCCTCACGCGTGGCAAATTCGCCTACGATTTTGGCGACACGGCGCACATGACGCCGCTCATGAAGATGCACACACTAGGCTCCACCTTCACACCACCCGGTTTCCATGCCGGCGGCCTGCGCTATCACGG
>DBTS01000090.1:0-18193 GCA_002307175.1 Rhodocyclaceae bacterium UBA1310 | reverse complement strand
GCGGCCTGCGCTATCACGGCATGGCACCCCTGATCAGCCATATCGCGCACCTGGGTCTGCTCGAAGCCCAGGCCTACCAGCAGAGCGCGTGCTTCGAGGCGGGCGTACAGTTTGCGCGCAGCGAAGGCATCGTACCGGCACCGGAATCGACCCACGCTATTCGTGGTGCCATTGAGGAGGCTCTGCGCTGCAAGCGCGAAGGGCGGGCGGAAACCATTCTGTTCTGCCTCTCAGGACATGGACATATGGACATGAGCGCGTATCAGGCGTATTTTGATGGCCGGCTTGGCGACCAGGGTTATGACGAGCGCGAGCTCGGACTGGCGCTGTCGATGCTTCCGCAAGTAGCTGCGTAAGTGAAAAAGGCTGTATCACAGATCCTGACGGGCTGTGGTACAGCCATTCCCCACCCTATTGCGCAGGCGAAACTATTCCGCCATTCCATTTTCAGGCGGCGGTTCGGCGCCTGATAAAACGGAGGCATAGTGGAATTCCTGCCTGTTGCACATCCTCAGACGGCATCTGAACTGGCCGTGATGATAAGCCTGCTTGAAGCTCACGAGATATGCTATTTCGTGCTCAATCGTGGCTTCGGCAGCCTCTATCCGGGCATGTCCATGCATCTGTTCAACGACCAGAGAATCATGGTGGTGGCACCCCAGGCACATGAAGCCTTCGTACTGCTGGGCATTCTGCAGACCCCTGCGGAAGACGCTAGTGCCTGGCAGGAGCCTCTGGGCTGGGGCGACAAATTGCGGGTGGCTGCGGAACTGCTTCTGGGGCACTGGTGCTTCCCCATGCGCCGGCGGTCTTTTGACAACGGCCCGGTGATTAAGGAGGAAAACCCCAACGGAGAGCTTCTCCATCACCCATAGCGAGAGGCCGTCAGCAGGGCCCAGGACATGAGCCCTGCTCACGACATCTCGCGGCAAGATGCAAGCAGTTTCCCGGATAAGCCGCTCAGGCCGCCTTGCGGGTGGCCTGCAGGTGATCTGCCAGTTCGGCAATCGAAAGCATGACAAGACCATTGCGCTGCGCGTAGCGCACGAGTTCTTCGCCACGCGTCATGCTGCCATCCGGATTGGTCAGCTCGCAGAGCACGCCGGCAGGCTTGAGGCCAGCCAGACGCGCCAGATCAACGGAGCCTTCTGTGTGGCCACGCCGCTCCAGCACGCCACCGGCACGGGCGCGCAAGGGGAAGACATGACCAGGACTGACGATGGCATCGGCCTTGCCGCTGAGCGCGGCGAGAATCGTGGTGGTGCGATCCTGCGCCGACACGCCGGTGCTGACACCTTCTCGGGCTTCGATAGTCACGGTGAAAGCGGTGCCGTAGCGGCTTTCGTTGCTGCTGACCATCTGGGCGAGATTGAGGGCGGCGATCTGCTCGGGCGGCAGGCACAGGCAGACGATGCCGCTGCAGTCGCGGATCAGCATGGCCATGGTTTCAGGCGTAAGCTTCTCAGCGGCAAGAATCAGGTCGGCTTCGTCCTCGCGGTCGTGATCATCGGTGAGAATCACCGGGCGGCCAGCACGCAGATCGGCAAGCGCACGCTCAAGGCGCGTGGCAAAGGGGACTTCGGGAGTCAGGGAAGAATTTTTGGATTGAAGAATTGAGTTCATTCGAAACGCTCTCGCATAATAAAAGTGGCGAAAAACGTTTCAGGGCAAAGGCAGGTCAGGATACGCGGGGAGCCCGCGTCGGAGGTAACCGGCGCAGGGCCCGCGTGAGCTGGCACATCTTCTCTTATCCAGACTTTAACTGTCGGCCCCGGAATCTCACCGGATCTGCTGACCCTGCTCAAAGCAGGCGCTCGCGGGCTGATGTTGTATGTAGACAACTTTACCGCCGGTGGGGAATTACACCCCGCCCTGAAGACGTACTGATTTGCCGGGATCACCGACAGGACCAATTTTACAGCAAAGACACCACTATGCAAAAAGATGCCGATGTATTCGCACAGGAATTGCGCGAAAGCCTGCGGCAGACAGCCAATCCACAACGCGCCGTGGCCATGACTGCCTACATGAAAGGCAAGTTTTCCTTCTTCGGAATCCCCACGCCCGAGCGCCGCGCAAGACTCAAGCCACTGACCGCCTGCGTGGGACGCTCGCCAGACCCGGACTGGTTGCTGGAGATGGCCGAAACCCTGTGGAGCTTTGAGGAGCGTGAATGCCAGTACACTGCTGCCGATCTGCTCGTGAAGCACGCCAGCCGGATCGATGCGGCGCACGAGGGGCGCATCGCCCGCCTGATCCGCACAAAATCCTGGTGGGACACGGTTGATCCGCTGGCGGCCCGTGTCTACGGCGATCTGCTGGGCCGCAGCCCCGCCCTGCTGCCTGTGATGCACGCTTACGCGGAGCATGAAGATCTGTGGCTGCGCCGGGTGGCCATCCTGCATCAGTTACACTATGGCGCCGCCACTGATGTACAGCGGCTTGATGAGGTTCTCTGCGCGAATCTTGAACATCCGGATTTTTTTGTACGCAAGGCAATGGGCTGGGCGCTGCGCCAATACGCACGCACCAACCCCGAGTGGGTGCGGACCTGGCTTGGCAGGCACCACCGACAGATTTCCCCCCTGACTCACAGGGAAGCTTCCAAGCATTTGTAAAAAGGACTACATCTCTGGCTGCGGCCAATAGTTAAACCCTTAGCGCTTCATAGTTGATCTAGATCAAATTTCAGCCTAAGGTGATAACGGTCTGAAGGCGATTCCTTCATGGCACTGGAGCAAAGACTCCCGGCCCCAACAGAGAGAGAATATCCCCATGAATGCACCAGACAAAATTTCACTGCCTGACGTTCAGTCCTCCCAGGACTTGCGCCAGTTGGCCATCCAGCGCGTCGGCGTACGCGGCCTACGCTACCCCTTGCGCGTGCGCACGGCAAACGGAGACATCCAGTCATCGGTTGCCACACTGGCCATGGATGTGGCCCTGCCTTCCGAAGTGAAGGGCACCCACATGTCGCGTTTCGTGGAAATCCTCGAACGCGACCGTGATGCCCTAAGCCTCAGCGGCATGCGCTCGATGCTCACCGAGATGCTCCTGCGCCTGGAAGCCCAGGCCGGCCGCATCGAGATGCGCTTCCCCTATTTCATCCGCAAGGCAGCACCAGTCAGCGGCGTTGAGAGCCTGCTCGACATTGATGCCGAGCTGGTGATCAGCAAAGCGGCTGATGCGCCCATCGAAGTGCTGCTGAAGGTAGTGGTGCCTGTCACAAGCCTGTGCCCCTGCTCCAAGAAGATTTCTGACTACGGCGCGCACAACCAGCGCTCGCACATCACCATCAGCGCCACGCTGATTGAAGACGTGCTGATTGAGGAACTGGTACGCTACGCCGAAGAGGAGGCTTCTTGCGAAGTATTCGGGCTGCTCAAGCGCCCCGACGAGAAGTGGGTGACAGAGCGCGCCTACGAGAATCCGAAGTTCGTTGAAGATCTGGTGCGCGATGTAGCACTCCGCATCAAGGCGGACGCACGCGTGGCCCGCTGGGTGGTGGAATCCGAAAACTTTGAATCCATCCACAACCACTCGGCCTATGCGCTGATCGAAGGCAGCAATCAATAAGCTGCTCCTTCCCTTCTCCTTGCCCCGCTTCCGCCACACAAAGCGCCTCTTGCAGGCGCTTTTTTATTTGCAGACGCCGGACAGACAAGACAAACCTGAGTGCGCAAAAATCCGGTGTCATTGCTCCGGCGAGAACAGTCAAAAATGCCAAAGGTCTGCACATCATCGGAGCAAAACTGAGCATGTGAGCCATTTGCGCAACGTTTTGGGGCATAAACCCGAAAGGGCAGGTCTGCCTTTGTGGCACCCGTCACACACGCTGAATCGACCAGCCCATCGGCCTTTGCACAGTTTTACGAGTTTCCCGGTTCGCACCCTTCCGTACTCACCTACAGTAAGGCAGGTATTGCACCTACCCCAAATTGCGGTAACCTCACTGCACATAAGCTCACATAAGCTTTACAAATACCCAATCAATTGATGGGATAACTTGGAGCAGGGACAACGTATGAACGTTTTTGCCCGCAACATATTGTTGGTCGACGATCACGCATTGCTGCAGCACG
Organism: Rhodocyclaceae bacterium UBA1310; assembly: GCA_002307175.1. Lineage (GTDB taxonomy): Bacteria > Pseudomonadota > Gammaproteobacteria > Burkholderiales > Rhodocyclaceae > Uliginosibacterium. The sequence goes on along the minus strand of DBTS01000090.1, from coordinate 14,111 downwards.
CACTCAAGGCAATGCTTGAACCTTTGATGGCCGGGGGAGAAATCATCTGTGCCTCTACGGCACAGGACGCAGTCTCGGCGCTGCGCGGTGGCAAGATTTTTCATCTTGTGCTGCTGGATCTGAAATTGCCCGATAGTGATGGCTTGCGCCTGATGTCACTGTTGCGCCGGGAAGTACCTGGCGTACCGGTAGCCATCTTCTCGGGGCAGGATGCGCCAATCTACCGCCAGCTTGCGCGTGAAGCCGATGCGGATGGCTTCCTGAGCAAGTCGATGGACCCGGCAGCCCTGGTGGATGGCGTGCGCACCCTGCTCTCGGGCCGCCGCTTCTACGACGATCAGCTCGAACGCAGCCGCATGACGGCAAACGGCGAAACCCGCCCGCGCCCCAAGCTCAGCCCGAAACAGGAGCGCGTACTTTGCTGCCTGATGGAGGGCCTCTCGAACAAGGAAATCGCGCAGCGCCTGGATCTTTCGGAACGCACCGTCAAGATGCACCTGACCTCGGTGTACCACGTTCTGGGAGTGAATACACGTTCGCAAGCTATCCTTGTCGGGCAGACCCTGAATCTTTCCATGCCACCGGAAGATGCCTGAGCGTAGCAAACAGGCCTCACCGGCAGCCGGACATCTGACATCCATCCGCATCGCACTGCTCACAGGCATTGTCGTCAGCCTGGGTGCGATGTTTTCGGATGGGTTTGGCCTGCGTAGTCTGTTGTGGTGTGCAGCCCAGTGCCTGATTCTGGCAGCCATCTGGTTTCTGCTGGAAGCCTTCAGGCGCGAAGTGGATACGGCGAATATGGAAGCTGATCCTGTGGCCAGCCGGCTGATAGAGGAAAGCGCCTTTCTTTCTTCCATGGGGCATGATCTGCGCCAGCCGACACAGGCCATTGCGATGTTTGCGGCCACGCTCTCGGCCCACCCGCTGACGGATTCTTCCCGCAAGCTCGTGGCAGGCATAGAAACAGGCATCCATCAACTCTCTGCGCAGATGGAAGCAGTGTTCGCAATTGCCAAGGTGCAGGCGGGCCGCATGCCTTGCGCACCCGTGCCCGTGGCGTTGCAGGAGATCTTTGAACAACAGCTCGCGCTGCATCTGGATGACGCCCAGGATGCGGGACTGCACCTGCGCTATGTCGGCACACGCTGCAAGGTGCTGGCAGACCCCGACGTACTCGCGCGCATCATCTCAAACCTGCTGGCGCATGCCCTGCACGCCACCCGGGAAGGCGGCGTGGTGCTGGGCTGCCGGCAACGCGGCGCCCGTGTAGTCATCGAAGTATGGGCCAGTGGTCAAGGCATTGCGCCGGAGCAGCTGGCGATGGCATTCACACCGGGTTCGATCTTTGGCCAGAACTACACGGATCGCGGCCTTGGACTGGTGCTCGCGCAACGCCTGAGTACCCTTACCCAGGGCGAGCTTGCCCTGCGCTCACCACACGGGCGCGGCAGGGTGCTGAGCCTGAGCCTGCCCCGCGCATAGTCCGCCGAAACAGAAACGCACCCTGTCCGCTGCCGGATCGGGGGCGTTTTCACGTCAACAACTATCTCTGTCGCCGACAGTCCGGTTTCAGTTGGTCGTAATCGTGGCCGGCGTACCACTGCCAGACTGGAGACCACTGCCCTGCGAGGTGCTGGTACTCTGCGGTGCGATATTCTGGGTGCTGCTCTGCGGAGTGCCGCTGGCTGGCGGCGGGTCGGCACGCTTCTGCGTGGAGGCATTGAGCTGCTGGGCCTTTTCTTCGGAAATGATCTCGAAGACGCTGACCACCTTTTCTACACCCGAAGTGTTGCGTGCCACATCCACGGCCACTCTGGCCTCGCCATCGGTCAACTCACCCATCAGATAGACCACCCTGGATTCGGTGATCACCTTGACGTGATGCCCGGAGAGGTAGGGGGAATCGAACAGGCGGGTCTTGACCTTGGAGGTGATGAACGAATCACTGCTATGGCTGCTGAATGAAGCCGGATAGCCAATGGTCACCTCATTGAACACCTGATTGACGTTCGGGGTGCCCCGGGCGATCTGTTCGAGCTGGTCGCGCCGCCCCGGATCAATGGCCTGCCCGGTAAGCAGCAGCCAACGGTGGAAGGCAGTGGCGGTAACCGAAGAGTTCTGGTCGAGATCATCAGTCACGGCGTGATTGAATTTGTGTTCAATCTCGCGGTCGATGATCTGTTCGCCATAGGTGCGGCGATCCAGCGTAGAGGTAACTCCGGTGCCCACGCCGGCCACCACGAGTGGGACACATGCCTGCAAGAAGCCTGCAGCACAGAGGGCGGCGATCAAAGATCGCGTGGAGGCAAGGTGCTTCATGATTCTTCTCCCATCAGCAGACAATCAATCCCATCGCAGATACAGTGGATGACGAGGATGTGGATTTCCTGAATCCTCGCCGTACGATCATGTGGCACGCAGATCAGCACATCGCCATCGGCAAGCATGCTGGCAAGCTTGCCGCCGCCGCTGCCGGTAAGCGCGATGACGCGCATATCGCGTTCATGCGCCGCCTCGACAGCCGCAAGCACATTGGCAGAATTGCCGCTGGTGGAAATCGCCAGCAGCACGTCGTTGGCCTGGCCGATGGCGCGGATCTGTTTGGCAAACACCTGCTCCCAGGCGTAATCGTTGGCCACCGCACTGAGCACCACCATATCGGCACTCAGGGCCATAGCCGCCAGTTCCGGGCGCTCACGTTCGAAATGGCTCACCAGTTCCGAGGCGAAATGCTGTGCATCGGCAGCCGAGCCACCGTTGCCGCAGGCGAGAATCTTGCCGTTGGCGAGCAGCGAACGCACCATCAGTTCAGTGGCTTCGAGGATGGGCACCGCCAGCGCTTCGGATGAAGCCTGCTGCGCCCGCACGCTGTCCTCAAAATGCAGCGCAATTCTTGAAATCAGATCCATGTATGCCTTACACCTGCAATCCGGTCAGTTCATCGGCACCCAGCACGAGGTTCATGCACTGCACGGCAGCGCCCGAAGCCCCCTTGCCCAGGTTGTCGAAACGCGAAACAAGCAGGATCTGATCGGCATGGCCGAAGACAAACAGTTCTGCACGGTTGGTATCGTTGCAGGCCGTGGCGTGCAGGAAGCCCGCATCCACACCTTCGGTGCCACCCAGCGGCATCACCTTCACACAGGCCTCGCCCGCGTAGTACCCGGCCAATGCGGCATGCACCGACTCTGGCGTCACCTTGCCCGGCAACAGACGCGGCAACAGCGGCACGGAAACCAGCATGCCCTGTGCGAACGGCCCGACGACGGGCGAGAACACAGGGCGATGGGCCAGCCCGCACACAGTGGCCATCTCTGGCAGATGCTTGTGCCCCAGGCCCAGGGCGTAGATACGCGGCGAAAGCATGCTCTGCGGCAGCTCGCCCACGCTCTCGTAGCTGGCAATCATCTCTTTGCCGCCACCGCTGTAGCCGGTGAGCGAGGTGCAGGTCAGCGGGTAATCCGCCGGCACAATGCCTGCGGCCACCAGCGGGGCAACCCCCAGGATGAAGCCGGTGGCATGGCAGCCGGGCACGGCAATGCGCTGCGAAGCGCGGATACGCACACGCTGGCCACGCAGCTCGGGCAGGCCATACACCCAGGCCGGATCGGTACGGTGGGCCGTGCTGGCATCGAGAAAATGGGTATGCGTGTTACCCGCTGCCAGCAGGGCAACGGATTCGCGTGAGGCAGCATCGGGCAGGCACAGGAACACAATGTCTGCAGCGTTGATGTACTCAGCCTTGACCTGCGGATCTTTCCGCTTGTCTTCGGGAATTGTCAGAATTTCCAGATCGCTGCGGCTGGCGAGGCGCTCATCAATCTTCAGACCGGTCGTGCCATGCCGCCCGTCAATGAATACTTTGGAAGTCATGTGCTGTCTTTTGGGTACAAAGCCTGTTGTCGTGAGAGGCGATTTTAGCCCGGAAGGTTCAATTAAATCCCACTCGGGCAGACAAATGCACCCGACAATTCAGTGCATTGTCCCCTGTACACATAAAAAACCCCCGCCAGAGGCGAGGGTTGGTCTGAAACAGCCGATCGCCGCGAAGGCAACCGGGCTGTAATCAGCGGGCCTGCCAGCCGCCGTCAACGTTAACGATGGCGCCGTTAACATAGTCGGAAGCGGAAGAAGCCAGGAACACGGCAGCACCGGCGATATCGTCCGGAGCACCCCAGCGGCCAGCGGGGATACGGTCCAGAATGGCCTGGTTACGCACAGCATCAGCACGGATCGGTGCGGTATTGGCCGTAGCGATGTATCCCGGGGCGATGCCGTTGCAGTTGATGCCCTTGGAACCCATTTCGTTGGCGATCAGCTTGGTGATACCGGCGATACCATGCTTGGAAGCGGTATAGCCCGGCACCAGGATGCCGCCCTGGTAGGACAGCATCGAGCAGATGTTGATGATCTTGCCCGTACCATTGCGACCGACGACGTGACGGCAGAAAGCCTGCGACAGGTACATCGGAGCATACAGGTTGATCTTCATGACGAAGTCGAAGTCTTCCTCGGAGTGTTCCAGGAACGGAGCGCGGCGGATCGTGCCGGCAACGTTACCGAGGATATCGACCTGGCCGGCAAGCTTGACGGCTTCGTCGATCACTGCCTGAGGAGCACCCTTTTCAGTCAGGTTGGCCTTCAGATACCAGTACTTGGAACCACCCGCCTTGGTTGCAGCTTCCATGGCAGCGATGGATTCATCGGCCATCGGGGCGAAGTCGGCACAGATCACCGAAGCACCAGCCGTTGCCAGCTTGGCAGAAATTGCTGCGCCAATGCCCTGGGCACCGCCCGTGACGAGGGCAACCTTGCCCGACAGATCAAAAGGATTGCTCATTCTATAATTCTCCTAATGTTGAACAAAAACCCGCCTGCAGAAATGATTGGCCCCTGACAGGTCAAAAACCATTGAAACCACTCCCACGGCCGCCTTGAACTTCCGGATGTTCAGGGCAGCCAGCTACATCGGCCAGCACTGGAGAAACACCAAGCTAGCCACCGCAGTCTTATCAAGCAGCCCCGCAACCGGGCTTGGTACGCAAAAAGGCGGAAGCCACGCAACACACCCCCTCCTTTGCTAATCGGAGTTTACCCGAACCCACCCATTTGTGACATCTACACCGACATAGACAAAGTTAATGGACGCCAACTTTTTGCGCAAGATCAATGCCGTGAAGCGGTTCGTGATCCTCGGCATAAAATAATGAGCAGGGCATGGGCCGCAAGTTGCGGCAAAACCACCCCGAAAAGACAGGAGGGATGGCATACAAGTCTCATTTTGACGCAGACACTGGCGCCCAGATTTCCACTTCTACCCGGTTGCGCGGGTTAGGCGAATCCCGCAGATGGCTGATGCGCGCCTGCAACACCTGACCACGCTCAAGTGCCCGCGCAATCGCACCATTTTCGGTACGCGCCAGATAGCCCAGGGTGCCGCCTTCCTGCCCGGGGCTGGCAAAATCAACTCTTACGGCCTGCGGATCGTGAGGATTACCACCTTCAAGCACCAATTGCACGGCATCTCCCTCATGCAGTTGCGGCCATAGCCGGGCCCCCTCATGGTAGGCAAAGCCGGCGATCTGGGCGCGCTGGATGAGGAGCCTGGGCTCTGCCGCCCAAACCTGAGTCACCAGACACAGGCCAATCATCCACAGCCTATGCTGCCCTTTAAAGCCGACCCGCATCAAACACCCCCGGAAGCCACTCGATATCCGCCATATCCAGGCCTTTGAGCAAAATCGCATCAAACCGGCAGGGGCGCCGCCGGTAGTCCCCGCCCTCCCCCGCGAGCCAGCATCGTGCGGCAAGAATCAGCCGGCGCTGCTTTGCAGGCGTGATACTGGCACCGGCCCCGCCATAATCCTGGCGCTGACGCAGGCGAACCTCGACAAACAGCACGCAGCCCTCGTGCAGCGCTATCAGATCCAGCTCACCGCCCCGAAAGCGGGCATTCCGTGCCAGAATCCGCACCCCGCGCCGAAGCAGAAAGCGTTCGGCAAGATCCTCAGCCTGTGCGCCACGCCCGCCCCGCAATGAAAAACCTTGCGGCCCGCTTCGGCACAGCAGACAATCGATAAATTTCCGGACCCTGACGCTCCAAGAACCCATGGCTATCCTCTTGTCTGAAGAAAACCCGCTTTACATGTCACCTGCATTGTACGTGGTGGCCACGCCCTTGGGAAACCGGAAGGATATTTCCATGCGCGCACTCGAAGTGTTGCGCGCTGCGAACACCATTGCCGCCGAAGACACGCGGCACAGCCAGCGGCTGCTGGAGGCGCACGGCATCAGTGCGCATCTGCTGGCGCTGCACGAACACAATGAGCAGGAAGGCGCCACGCGCATCATCGAGATGCTCGGCGCCGGGCAGCATGTGGCCCTGATCACCGACGCCGGTACGCCCGCCATTTCCGACCCCGGCGCCCGTCTGGTGGCCCGTGTGCAGGAGGCTGGCTTCCCGGTGCTACCGATTCCCGGCCCCTGTGCGGCTATCACGGCGCTGTCGGCTTCCGGGCTCACCGCCCCGCACTTCCATTTCGTGGGCTTTCTGCCCACCAAGACAAGTGCCCGCAAAAGTGCACTCGAAGCGCTGCGCGGCATTGAGGAATCCATTCTGGTGTTCTACGAAGCCCCGCACCGGATTCTGGAATGCGTGGAGGATCTCCAGGCTGGCTTCGAGCCGGAGCGCGAAATCGTGTTCGCCCGCGAGCTGACCAAACTCTTCGAACAGATCGCCCGCATGCCATTGGCGCAGGCCATGGACTGGCTCAAGGAAGACCCCAACCGCCAGCGCGGTGAATTCGTGCTGCTCATCGGCCCGACACCAAAGGCATCCGAAATCAGCGCCGAGGCGCAAAAAATCCTCGCCCTGCTGCTCGAAGAACTACCCCTGAAAAAGGCCGCCCGCCTGGCTTCAGAAATCACCGGGGTCCCCAAGAACACGCTCTACGATCTGGGTCTGGGCATGAAGAACGACGCCTGATTCAGGCGACTTCCCGAACACAAATGACTCCCTGGGCAGCCCACCTGCCCGGACCAAGACGCGGGCATACAGCCCTGAGGAGACCATCCCCCTCAGGGCATGCTCTGCCCACGCTCTGCTGCTCCCCGATCCAGACCCCCGTTCCTCCCGCCTGCTCTCTCTCAGCCTTCTTGCATCCCTCTCCTGCACGCTAGGGAAATAACCTATTTGCAAGCCACCGTGCAGACCCGAGAATCCCCCTGCATGTTGTGATGCAGCATCAGGCTATATGCTGCACTGCAAGGGGCCGGAGGCTCCATATTCACCGTGACAACAGTGGATTGCGCGGCTACGCTTCAAACCAGTTCAGGGCTTGCATGCCTGCACAGGGGAAGCGCTGCCGCAAAAGCTGACTCCGCCCCAGTTGCTGGCATTACTGCACCTTGGAAACCAGGGGAGCACATACAAAATGCATTCGCAGGCGCCGGTTCACGATCTGTAACAGCTGTCGTAAGTGGATTGAAGTGCAGTACCCCAGATCCGCTCACGCCTTCGCAGTACGATCATGGACAGGCGCCCAAAATTGCAAAAATAAGTTACGCATAGCCAAACCCACAGAGGAGAAGTAAATCATGAACATCCGTCGTAGCGTCCTGATCGGATTGCTGTGTCTGGCCGCAAGCCCCCTGGCTTTCGCTGCCGATGCCGGCCCCGTTGTCATCAAGTTCAGCCATGTTGTGGCTCGCGACACCCCCAAAGGCAAGGCTGCCGACATGTTTGCCAAGCTCGTCAATGAACGTGCCGGAGGCAAGCTGCGCGTGGAGGTGTACCCGAACAGCCAGCTCTACAAGGATGGCGAGGAAATGAATGCCATCCAGATGGGCTCGGTGCAGATGCTCGCGCCCTCACTGGCAAAGTTTGGCCCGCTCGGCGTGAAGGAATTCGAACTTTTTGACCTGCCCTTCATCTTTGACGACTATTCGGCACTGCACCGCGTCACCAACGGTCCCCTGGGTGCCACGCTGTTCAAGAAGCTCGAACCCAAGGGCATTGTCGGGCTGGCTTACTGGGACAACGGCTTCAAGGATTTTTCGGCAAACAAGGCGCTGCGCACGCCGGCAGACTTCAAGGGCCTGAAGATGCGCATCCAGTCTTCCAAAGTGCTCGACGCACAAATGCGTGCGCTCGGCGTGATTCCTCAGGTGATGGCTTTCTCGGAAGTCTATCAGGCACTGCAGACCGGCGTGGTGGATGGCACGGAAAACCCGCCTTCGAATTTTTACACACAGAAAATGCATGAAGTGCAGAAATTCGTGCTGCAATCCCATCACGGCTATCTGGGCTACGCGGTGATCATCAACAAGCAGTTCTGGGACGGCCTCACTCCAGACCAGCGCAAACTCCTCACCACTGCAATGGATGAAGCCACACGCTACGCCAACGCCATTGCACAGAAGGAAAACGCAGACGCCATGGAAGCCGTGAAGGCTTCGGGCAAGACACAGATCATCGTGCCCACCCCGGCCCAGCGCAACGAGTTGAAGAAGGCTCTGGTCAAGGTGCACAAGGAAATGGAATCGCGCATCGGCGCCGATCTGATCAAGAGCGTTTACAAGGAAACCGGCTTCGATCCGAACAAGCTCTAGGCGGGCCTGGATTGCGAAAATGGAGAAAACCGCCTGAGCCGAATGCGGATCAGCGGTTTTCTCCCTGGTTGTTGCCTGTGAATCTTCCGACACAGCATCGGCACCTGCATCCGGAACCGCATCGGCACTTCGGCGCGCCCATACACGGCGCGCCGTTTGCCCACCACGCCAACCGGACTGCACGGTATCGTGAGGAGCGCTGCAAATGAAGCTACTTGACCACCTCGAAGAGTGGTTGATTTCGACACTGATGGCGGCTGCCACGCTGATCATCTTTGTCTCCGTGGTCCATCGCTATCTGGCCGGCCTGGAAATCCCCTACCTGCAGGACTGGCTGCTGACCATCAACCTGGGCTGGGCGCAGGAGCTGACCATCATCCTGTTTATCTGGATGGCCAAGTTCGGTGCCGCCTATGGCGTGCGTACCGGCATCCACGTTGGGGTGGATGTGGTGGTCAACCAGCTCAACGAACACAACCGCCGCCGCATCGTGCTCTTCGGGCTGTTTGCCGGCGCACTGTTTACCAGCCTCGTGGCGATTCTGGGCGCCCGCATGGTGTGGGGCAATGGCCTGCACTATGTGTTCAACCAGTGGATCGGGAGTACCGTGTTTGTGCCAGAAGGCCCCACCACGCCCGATCTGGAATGGCCTACCTGGGCCGTGTATCTGGTGATCCCGCTGGGCTCCAGCCTGATGTGCTTCCGCTTCCTGCAGGTGGCGTGGATCTTCGCCCGCACCGGAGTGTTGCCCAAGCATAACCACGCGCATGTGGAAGGCATTGACGAAACCGCCCCGGCGGGCGCCGAACAGGGGGCCGCAAAATGAGCGCACTCGTGATCTTTGGCCTGCTCATCGTGCTCATGCTGACCGGCATGCCGATCTCCATCGCACTGGGCCTGACAGTACTCACTTTCCTGTTTACGATGACCAATGTGCCTATCGAATCGGTGGCGCTGAAACTTTTCACCGGTATCGAGAAGTTCGAGATCATGGCCATCCCGTTCTTCATTCTTGCGGGCAATTTCCTCACACACGGCGGCGTGGCCAAACGCATGATCAACTTTGCCACCTCGCTGGTGGGCCACTGGCATGGCGGTCTCGGCCTTGCCGGTGTGCTGGCCTGCGCGCTGTTTGCTGCTGTCTCGGGTTCCAGCCCGGCCACCGTGGTGGCCATCGGCTCGATCCTGCTGCCCGCGATGGTCAAGGCCGGGTTCCCGAAGCGCTTTGGTGCCGGCATCATCACCACTTCCGGCGCACTGGGCATCCTGATCCCACCCTCGATCGTGATGGTGATGTATTCGGTGGCCACGAATGCTTCGGTCGGCACGCTGTTCATGGCAGGCGTTATCCCCGGGCTGGTACTGGCGTTTCTGCTCGGGTTCACCTCCTGGTACCGCGCACGGCGCGGTGGCTACCCCCGCGTGATGCTGTTCCCGGATCGCAGCAGCCTGCAGGCCACCATTGGCGGACTCTTCGGCGGTTTCTATGCACTGGTGTTCACCGTCGTGCCGCCGTGGATCATCGGCAGTGCGCTGGCCAACGTAATCCCGAATCCGGGCTTTGCGTATTTCCTCGCCGGGGCAGGCTGGCTTGCGCTCTCACCGTGGACCACCCGCAACAAATGGGTTACGCGCATCGTCTACATCGGCCTCATCGTGATCGGCCTGCCGATGTATGTGAGCCTGCTGCTGGTGGAATCCTTCGCGGTGGCTTCGCCCGTGTACGCCAGCTTCATTCCGGTGGCGATCATGCTGGTGTGGCTTACCATCATCCAGGCCTGCGGCAGCTATACACGCATCTCGCCCACCTTCCGCTTTGAACTGCTGTGGGAATCGCTGGAAGTGTGGCGTGCCTACTGGAACGGCATCTGGGGCCTGTTGCTGATCGTGGTGGTGATGGGGGGCATCTACACCGGTATCTTCACGCCGACAGAAGCCGCTGCGATGAGTGCAGTGTATGCCTTTATCGTGGCCGTGTTCGTGTACAAGGATCTGCGCATGCGCGATGTACCGCGGGTGCTGCTGGACTCGGCCAACATGAGCGCGATGCTGCTCTACATCATTACGAATGCCGTGATGTTCTCGTTCATCATGACGGACCAGAATATCCCGCAGCATCTGGCTGACTGGCTGCTCTCGCAAGGCCTCGGCCCGGTGGCCTTCCTGCTCGCCGTCAACATCCTCCTGCTGATCGCCGGCAACGTGATGGAGCCCTCCTCCATCGTGCTGATCATGGCCCCGATTCTCTTCCCTGTGGCCGTCAAGCTGGGCATCAACCCGGTACACTTTGGTATCCTGATGACGGTGAACATGGAAGTCGGCATGTGCCATCCACCCGTGGGGCTGAATCTGTACGTAGCCTCCGGCATCACGGAGATGGGCATCACCGAACTGACCAAGGCCGTCTGGCCCTGGCTGCTCACGATGGTACTGTTCCTGCTGCTCGTGACTTACTACCCGCCGCTGAGCCTGTGGCTGCCCAATATGCTGGACATGCACTGACACACCTTGCCGGGGCGCTTATGGGCCCCGGCAAGGCGCGGGTCTGCATCAAGAGACGGGGCATTAACCGGTTCCATCCAATCGGGGCATCAACACAAGGGAAAACACAAAGGAATCTTGCATCGGTCTGCAGTGAGCCATTCCGCAAAGTCATCAGCACCCAAAGGTGGGCTGAACAGGAATCCCTGCCCTTCATCGCACTGCTGTAGCTGCAACAGGGCCAGCTGTTCAGCAGTTTCCACTCCCTCGGCAATCACCCGCTGCTTGAGATTTTTGCCCATGCCGATGACGGCGTTGACAATCGTCGCATCGTCCGCGTTCGTCGTGATATCACGCACAAAGGATTGATCAATCTTGAGCGCATCAATCGGAAACCGCTTCAGATAGCTCAGGCTCGAATATCCGGTTCCGAAATCGTCTATCGCCAGATGCATGCCCATGGCTTTGATGGCAACAAGCACTGAGGCAGAAGATTCCGTATCCTGCATGAGAATGCTTTCGGTCAATTCAAGTTCAATGTAGCGTGGCGCCACGCCGGTCTCTTTCAGGATCAAGGCTACGTCTGCAAGAAAATCCTCACGCCTGAACTCCACCGCTGAAATATTCACCGATACGGGCACCACGTGCAGGCCCGCCTCTATCCATGCCTGAATCTGCCTGCAGGCCTCACGAATCACCCATCGGCCTATCGGAACGATGAGGCCACACTCCTCTGCCATGGGCACAAACTGTTCGGGAGGAATAAGTCCGAGGTGCGGATCCTGCCAGCGAATGAGTGCTTCGGCACCGATCATCAAGCCCGAACCAAGATCAATCTTGGGCTGATAATGGAGCACGAACTCCTTCTGCTTGAGCGCACGACGCAGGCTGCTTTCAACAAACAGGCGTTGCACCGCGCGGATATTCATATCGGCCGTGAAAAACTGATAGCTATTCCGCCCGCCAGCCTTGGCGTGATACATCGCAGTATCCGCATTCTGCATCAGGACATCCACCTCACTGCCGTCGTCAGGATAGACACTGATGCCTATGCTCAAAGTGACATGCAGCTCATGTCCGCCTATTGCATGCGGCAGAGACAGCCTGGCGCGCAAAGTTTCGGCAACGTGCGCCGCATCCTGCGGCTGATCAATCTCGCCCAGCAGCACCACGAATTCGTCTCCGCCCTGGCGGCAGACCGTATCGGTGGAACGCATGCAGGCTTTCAGACGCTCTCCGACAGATTGCAGCAATTTGTCGCCAACAGCGTGTCCCAGCGAATCATTGATGTGTTTGAAATAGTCGATATCCAGGAATAGCAGCGCGACCTGTTTGTGGTGGCGATTAGCCAGTCTGATAGCCTGAGACAGTCGTTCTGCCAGCAACACCCGATTAGGCAAGCCAGTGAGGAAATCGTGCTGGGCCAGATGAAACATCTTCTGCGCCATGCTGCGCGATGCGCTAACGTCGTGAAAAACGATCACCGCACCAACAGCCCGCCCGTCGCGGCCGTGTATCGGTGCGGTAGAATCCTCGATTGGCGACTCCAGGCCATCGCGGCGCACCAGCACACAATCAGAAGTCAGCCCTACCGTCCTGTTCTCATCAATGGCACGCCGGGCCGGACTATCAACGGCCTGCCGTGTCACACCGTCAATGATCCGGAACACTTCGGTCAGTGGTCGCCCCAAGGCTTCTTTATAGCCCCAGCCGGTCATCGCCTCCGCCACCATATTCATATAGCTTACGTTGCACTGCAGATCAGTGCTCAGCACAGCATCGCCTATGGAATTGAGTGTGACCTCGGCGCGCTCCTTCTCTGCAAAAAGGGCGTCTTCTGACATTTGCAACTGAAACTCAATTGCCTTGCGTGCAGTGATGTTCTCAACGGTCTGGACGTGACTGTACGAAGTTGTCGTGTCAGGCATCGCAGCAACATTAAGGCGCACCCATACAATACTGCCGTCAGTTCGCAGAAAGCGCACCTCGGCATGAAACGATGCGTGCCCCGGCGTGGCATTGCGCCATTCCCGAAGTACCTGCTGCCGGTCTTCGGGGTGTATTGCCGAACTCCAGTTGGTCCCCAGTATCTGCTCGCGAGTGAGCCCGGCGATCTCGTGATACGCGGCGTTTGTATAGATACAGCGATCCTGTGGATCCGAGACAAAGATGCCTAGCGGTGAGGCGTCACAGATCGCCCGGAAACGCGCTTCGCTATCGTACAGCATGGCGTGTGCGCTTTTTCGCCCGGCAACATGACGCAGCACGCTTGGCAGCCATCGGGCAGTTTCTTCATACGTTGTAGCGCCGAGTACCAGAATCAGGGAATCGGGCGCAGCGTGCAACACCTGCCCGAAGGCATCAACACCATGCTCATCAGGAAATATCCCTAGCAGAATGACTTCAGCGCGCTCTCTATTGAGGCATTCAATCGCATCGGCAAAGCAGGTCACCAGCACCACACCAAACTGTCCATCTGCAATGGCAGCAAGAGTCTCCTGGATCAATTTTGAACCAGCGGGATCATCATCAATGAGAAGCACCGTGGTGGCACCATTCATGACACTGCACCACGGTTTTCATTTGGCATATAAATTTTGGCAATGAGAAAATTATCCTGAAATGATGATCTGGGCAGGCTATCTCTGAGAAAGAATCCCTTCCGTCTGACGAACTTAATTGCAAACTTCGGCAAGGTCCGTACGGTGGAGTACATAGGATTGATCGCTGGCAGCAAGCCAACTTCAAAGGAGTCCTGATGGCGGCACAAAGCATTCCGCATGTACCTGTGTACATGCCCTTTCGGGGTCTTTGCAGCCATGCTGCCTATCACAGGGGGGGCTGGTGTAACAGGATGTGTTCGTTAGCGCACCAACGAAGCCTTGTCGTCCAAATACCGGATGCCAGCAAATTACGCAGAGGAGGAACTATCGCAGGCAGTGAACCCGACTCGCAGAACGCCTTTCAATGACCATAAAAACCATGATATCAATAAGAAGCTGTTCACGATCTGTAGC
>DBTS01000016.1 GCA_002307175.1 Rhodocyclaceae bacterium UBA1310 | reverse complement strand
GCTCCGAACTGTCGAACTCGGGAGATCAGTTTCGAAGTCGAAGTACTCAGCGATGCCACGTACGATATCGCCATCAAGCTGCCGCTCTCCGAATCCGTGGTGCTCACGCAAGATGCCGATGGCCGCATCACCGCCACGCACAAGGCAGAACCCACGATGCCGGATCTGACACCAGACGCCAGCGTGTTTAGCGAAATCCTTATCAACGGCCTACCTGTCGCGTGGCCGCCGCAGGACATGGAAGAACTCGCCGCCGACTACATGAAGGCCCCCACCAATGGCTGACGCCATCGAGGCCCGCCTCTCGGCGCTGATTGCCACGTTGGAACCCTCCGAGCGCCGAGCACTGACAAAGGACATCGCCCGCCGCCTGCGCGAATCCCAGGCCAAGCGCATCGCCGCGCAGCAGAACCCGGATGGCTCGGCCTACGAGCCGCGCAAACCGCGCCTGAGAAAGAAGAAGGGCTCCGTGCGCCGCACGATGTTTGCCAAGCTGCGCACGGCCAAGTACCTCAAAACCGAGGCCACGCCCGAAGCCGCCACCGTCACATTCACCGCACAGGCCCAGCGCATTGCCCGCATCCACCAGTTTGGCCTGCGGGACCGTATTGGAGCGCTGACCGTGAAGTATCCGGAACGCCAGCTACTGGGGTTTACTGACCTAGAAATCGAAATGGTGGAGCAGGCGATGATGGAGCGTCTTTCTCATACCTAAAAGACATTTTGAGCTGCTTGTGTTTAGTACTCCGACCTTGGAAAAACATTTGTCATGTCACCTTTAAGAGCTTAATAATTATTAAAAAATGCAAACATATATAAATATATGGTAATAAATTATATTGAAAATAACTATGCTTTTTCATTGAAAAAAAACAAATACAAGCTAAGGTATAAAAGGCACTGTTGCTGTTTTCTTCCTCTCTGAAAGGACCTTTACCATGCGCTTACTTCTGTGCTTAACCGTTTTTTCTTTATGTGGATGCAATGCTACCCTTCCAGTCAACGAAGGGGACCCCACCAGTATATCTCGCGTTGTAACAGTCATTAAGAATGATGTGGCGAAATATCAGGAATTCGCAGTAGCGGTTAAGGGTGAGGAACCAAAAGCTAATACCTGCAGAGGGAAGATAGACTTTGATATTCAAAGCATTAAAGTGTCATTAACAACTCAAATCGATTACTCCGTGACGGGCAGCGCGGGAGCCACACTCCCTGTAGGAGACCTTACATTTGGGCCAAGTGCTAGCGTTGCCAGAAGCACAAAAGGAACTCAGGTATTGACGTTCAATCTATATCCACGTATCTCCGAGACGAAGGGGGCTATGGGAGAGATAGATGGAAAGATATATCCAATAGCAGCAACGCTTCAAAAGTTACGCGGAGAGCTTCTTGAGGCGAGCGATCTAAGCGATAATTGTTTGTCATTACAAGCAACTGACCCGTCGAAAACGGAAAATAGTACATTTACTTTTGGATTTGCAGTAACCAATTCAGGTAGTGCTTCTGGGTCTCTAAAATTTGTCATTTTTTCTCTAGGTGCTTCTGGGAGCGTTCAAAAACAAGCCGGAAACACCATTACAGTAGCCTTTAAGCCTAGCGGGAGTGCCGAGCTGTTTCGGAATCCGACCACGAAGACCCTGGAATAGACTTATGAGTCTTCGGCTGTCGATTCTAGAATTTACAACATCCACATAAAGATAGATGTAAGAAGATCCGGCATCCTTTCTCAATGGATGCCACTTCTCTCCTTGCCGACCTTTCCCGCCGCCTAGAAAGCCTGATCCGCCTCGGTACCGTTGCCGAAGTGGATCTGTCAGCGCCACGCGTGCGCGTGGATACTGGCGGACTCACCACCCACTGGCTGCCCTGGCTTGAATGCCGTGCCGGCGACACGCGTACCTGGAACCCGCCGACCGTGGGCGAACAGGTGGTGCTGCTGTGCCCCTCGGGCGAACCTGCCACCGGCATCGTGCTCGGTGCGCTCAACTCTGACGACATTCCCGCGCCGGATTCATCGGCTGACACACACGTCACGCTCTACCCGGACGGCGCCCGCATCCGCTACAACCACGCCAGTGGCGCATTGGAAGCCACCGGCATCAAGACTGCCCTGGTGCAGGCTTCCCAGAAGGTGACCGTGGATGTGCCGGAAACTGAGATCACCGGGAATGTGACCATCGACGGCAATCTGCTCGTCAAGGGCACGGGCACCATCACCAAGCTGCTGACCTACCTGTCTGGCCTCTCAGGCTCTGCCGGTTCGGGGGCTGGTGCAGGCACCGTGATCAGCGGCCCGATCACCCAGACCCAGGGCGGCATCAACACCAGCGGCGCCATTACGGCCAGCGGTGATGTGAAAGCCGGATCAATCAGTCTGCAGGGCCACACACATGCCGAGCACGGCACGGGTGGCGGTACCACGGGGGCGGCACAATGAGCATCGCAGCCCTTGGCATGGACCCCGATACCGGGCTGACGCTCACGGGCCTCGATCACATCCGCATGAGCATCCGCCGGATTCTCACCACCCCCATTGGTTCCTGCGTGGAGCGCCGCGAGTTTGGCAGCCTGCTGCCCGATCTGGTGGATCAGCCCCTGAACGACGTGGGCATCCTGCAGGCCGTGGCCGCCTGCGCCCAAGCCATCCTGCGCTGGGAAACACGCATTGCCCTTAAAACCCTGAAGCTCAACCAGGACGCCGCGGCGCCCACCACGCTCACCATCGAGATGGAAGCCACTGTGGTGGATTCAGGCACCGATATCACCCTTCAAATCCCGCTATCCCTTGGGGGCACGGCATGAGCATCGATCTCACCGCACTGGATGCGCCAGACGTTATCGAAACGCTGGACTATGAATCTTTACTCGAGGAGCGCAAGGCCGCCCTGGTGGCGCTCTATCCCACGGATCAACAGGCCACCATTGCCGCCACGCTGGAGCTTGAATCCGAACCCATCGTGCGCATCCTGCAGGAATCCTGCTATCGCGAAATCATCCTGCGCGCCCGCTACAACGACGAAGCCCGCGCCCTGATGCTGGCGTATGCCACGGATGCCGATCTGGATCACATCGGCGCCACTTACTATCAGGAAGCGCGCCTGGTGGTGACCCCCGCCGATACCACAGCAGTGCCGCCCGTGGCTGCCGTGTATGAGACCGACGACGACTACCGCCAGCGCTTGGCCGACAAGGTGGAAAGCTATTCCGTGGCCGGGCCTGCTGCCGCGTATGAGTGGCTGGCCAAGAGTGCCGCCGGCACGGTGGCCGATGCCAAGTGCGATAGCCCACAGCCGGGCACCAGCCGCGTGGCGATCCTCTCCACCGAAGGTGATGGCACGCCGGACGCGGCACTGCTCGCCACCGTGCTGGCCGCGCTCTCCGGTGACACCGTGCGCCCGCTGTGCGAAGAGGTGCTGGTGGTGCCCGCCCAGGTACAGCACTACAGCATCGATGTCACGCTCTACCCCGAAGCCGGCGAATCGGTAAGCCAGAGCGCTGCACAAACCGCCCTGGCCGCCTATGCAGCAGCCCGCCACAAGCTCAAGAAGAGCGTATCGGTATCAGGCATCATCGCCGCCGCCAATGCCTCGGGCGTGCAGAAGATCGTGGTCAATTCCCCGGCTGCCGACATCACCTGCAGTGCGCAGCAATCCACCTACTGCAGCGGCATCACCGTCAGCGTGGCAGAGGTCAGCGCATGAGCACGAACAAAGCGCCAAGCCTCCTGCCGCCTAACGCCACAGTGCTGGAACGGCGCATTGCCGCCTCGGGCTTTGTCACGCCATCGGGCTACGTGCCCACGCTGTGGAATGCCGACACCTGCCCGGCAGCGCTGCTGCCCTGGCTCGCCTGGGCGGAATCCGTGGATGACTGGAACCCGGAATGGTCCGAAGAGCGCCAGCGCGCTGTTATCAAAACCAGCCGGGCCATCCACCGCCTGAAAGGCACCGTGGCCGCCATCAAACAGGCGCTCGCGGCACGCGGCCAGCCCGATGCCGAAGTGGTCGAGCGCAATGGTGCCTGGGCCATCTACAAGATCATCCTCAAACACCCCATTACCGTGAGCCAGGCCAAAGAGCTCAAGGCCAGCGTGGTGGCCGTGGCGCGCAACTGCTGCCACCTCGCAGGCTTCGACTATGTGCAGGCTTCGCTCCTGCATAACCGTTTTGCCATCCGCGACGGCAGCTACACGCGTGGGTTCGTCAATATTCAGGAGTAACAGCAATGGCATACCTTACCGAAACCGGGAAATGGGAAGAGGGCGTCTATCAGTGGGAAACACAAGATCCCGTGGTCGGTGGCCCGGACGGCATCGACAACGTGCCCACGCGCCAGCTTGCCAACCGCACCGGCTACCTGAAAGCCCAGGTCGAAGCCCATGCAGCCGCCACTGATCCACACCCACAGTACACCACCGAAAGCGAAGTGCATGCACTGGTGGAGGTGACACAGCCACTATTCGACAGCTCAAAAAAGGCGGCCACGACGGAGTTTGTGCAGCGCG
>DBTS01000043.1:11468-30690 GCA_002307175.1 Rhodocyclaceae bacterium UBA1310 | reverse complement strand
CGATGGCGGGGGCGCAACAGTCGGGTGCGGGATGGTTCGGAGAAAAAAGGGCGTGGACGCCAAGAACACCCGGCACTTAAGAATGAACCGCCATCTTCATACTGCAACAGATTCATTTGTGACCTGCGCAGCTCGCTGCCGTCCCTGTTCATGAACATCTTGTGTCTTATCTGAAACTGTTATCTGACCGGTCAGGCTATGCACAAGAACTAGGCATATCCATTGGGCTAAGTATATGGGGTAAGCCCTTATGGAACAACAGTTAAACGTAATTTACACGGAATGGATTGATGAAACTGACAAATTGCAGGTTGGGCGGTTGGCAAAGCCTGGGAAATATGCAGGGTTTTAATGTAGGCGTTGATGTCAACGCCTCGGACAGATATTTTTTGATTCTTCTGACTTTAGTGCAGGTTATCCTCAAAATCATCAAGCTTGTTCAGGAGCAGGTCTACGAGGCACTCAAACGGGAAACCTCACTGCTGAAACAGTTACCAGAGCTGTGCGGATGCACAGCCGGAAAAGCGCCTGATCTGGCCGCTTGGGCTGATGATGAAGAATGATCTGCTCTATCTTGTGGCGCTGAAAATAGACGAGAAATCAGGGAACGCCTCTGGAGAGCGCTGGTATGCACTGCATCGCATTACGGCGGCGAAGATTCAGGCAGCAAAGACTGCAAGTGGGCGACCAGACCTGTCGCTGGCGGAAAAAAATGCCAAAGGCTGGTTCAGCAACCCGGGTGGCGAGATTCAGTCTGAAATGATCCGCATGGTTTTTCGGGTTGATGAGATCGCGTCGGTGAATCTCATTGAAAGCCCGCTTTGCGGCATGCAGGGTGCGGCAGAAATACTGGCGGATGGCTGGCGCCGCATTATTGTCGACATCCTTATCACAGAGGATCTTGCGGGGCTACTGTTCGCATGCGATCGTCGAACAGTCGCCGTCACTGGTTGAGTGCATGAAGGCTGAGGCGGCTGCCATGTGGGCGAATTATTCGTAATGAATTTGGAAGGTTTTCATCTTATTGCAGGAAAGTTTATTTGTACGCGTAAACCACTGGACTCATCCGGATTGCTTTCTAGGCTGACTTCAGCCCCCAGCGTCAACGCGATTTCACGCACGATGGCGAGTCCCAGCCCAGTGCCCGCGCTGTCCGAAGAGAGGCGATAGAAGCGTTCGAAAACGCGTTCGCGGGCTTCAGCAGGAATGCCGGGGCCGTTGTCGTCCACACGCAGTTCCACCAGCGTGTCACTGCATGAGATGCCGACTGTGACGCGTCCGCCCGTGGGGGTGTAGCGCAGGGCGTTGTCCACGAGATTGGAGATCAGGGCGTCGAGCAGCGCAGGTTCGGCGTTTACCAGCACGGGTTGGTCCGAGGGCGGGAGACTCATGCCTAGATCGATATGGCGCAGATCGGCTAAAGCGGCCATATGCTCGACGGTCCGCAAGGTACACTCGGCAAGTGGAACGGCGGTCAGGGTTGTTGCTTCGCGGCTGTTTTCGGCCTGGGCGAGCAGCAGCAGTTTGTTGGTAACGTCGATAAGCTGGCGGTTGCTTTGCTTCAGCGCACGCCACACGGCGTCCAGGTCGTCGGCATCTCCGCTCTCGCGCGCCAGGCGTGCGAACTCCAGTTGCGACGATTGCAGCGCCAGCGGAGTGCGCAACTGGTGGGCCGCATCCGCGATGAAGCGCTGTTGTGCCCGGCTGAAGGCGCGTAGGCGGCGTGCGAAATCATTGACGGTATCGACGACGGGGCGCAGTTCACTATGCAGGCTGCGCGTATCGATGGTGAACTCTTCGCTGTGCGGCGAGGCGCACTCGGCCAGTTGGCGATTGAGCCGCGTGAGGGGACGCAACTCGCGCGTGAGTGCCAGCACCGTGAGCGCCACGGCAAATGCTACGGCGATCAGAAGGTAGATGACCGTTGGCAGCCAGAGAGAGAGCAGCATGCTGTCGCGGCTGTGCGTTGTCTTGCCAACATAAATTTCTATGCCATGATTTTGCCCGTTGTCGTACATGGGGCGCCGTGTCATGACTGCGCGCATGCGCTGGCCGCGTACTGTCATGTCATACCACTGTGCATGATCGTTGCCAGTCAGCGCCTGTTTTTGGGGAGGCGGGAAATCTGGCGCGCCAGCCAGCAAGTGCCCATCCTGATCGACCACTCGCAGGAAAACCTGGTCATGCTCGGGTGACATGAACAGGCTGAGGGCGGAAGGCGGCACGCTGGCGCGTACGTTGTCGTCTTCCCAGATCAGGCGGTCGGCCAATACCTTGGCCGAGGCAAGCAGGTCGCGGTCCTGCACGTAGTCGGACACCTCGGCGGCATGCTGCCAGCTCAGGTAGCCGCATACCAGTACGACTGTGCAGAGCGGCAGCAGGAGCCAGGTTGCGAGCCTGATGCGCAGGCTCGACAGGGCATTCGGCGTGATCATTCGCGGGGACGCAGCAGATAGCCCACGCCGCGCAGCGTGGTGATGGTGGCCTGGCTGTGTTCAAGCTTGCGGCGCAATCGGTGGATGTACAGATCAATGGCATCTGCGCTGGCCTGTTCGCCGTCCATGCCGAAGAGGCTATCCAGCAGGGCCTGCTTGGATACCGTGCGGCCGGCCTTCAGCATCATCGCTTCGAGTAATGCGCGTTCGCGTGGCGGTAGCGCCAGTGATTCGCCAGTCAGCGTGAATTGGTGGGTATTGAGATCATAGTGAAGATCGCCGCACACGATAGAGTTGGATTTCCCGGGGAGCCGACGGCGCACGACGGCCTTGATACGCGCCACCAGTTCGCGGCTTTCCACGGGTTTGACGACGTAGTCGTCCGCACCAATCTCCAGACTTTGTACTTTCTGGTCGAGTGCCGCAGACGCCGTCAGCACGATTAACGGAACGTCGTTGCCGCGCTCGCGCAGCCGCCGCAGCACGCCCTTGCCGGTCAGCCCGGGAATGTTGAGGTCCAGCAACACCGCTTCGAAGTGGGTCTGGTGCAGCAGCGTGTCGGCCACTGCACCATCGGCTACGTGATCAACATCAAAGCCCTGTTCGCGTAATAGGCTTACGAGCCACCGCGCCAACTCCGTGCTGTCCTCGACCAGCAGAATTCTCATGACGACTCGCTTTGCTCCATGGGCGGAAACCGTAAACCAGAGGGTGGCGCAAGCGTGCGCCTTGCCGTGATTTTCGCCACTTAGGGAAATTCACTAGGCGCTGTTGCCCGGCCTGAAAGCTGAGTGAAAGGTTGGCATTTCTAGACTACATGTGCAATCACAAGATTCCGCAGCGATCCAGCTACGGACATTCGCGCTGTTACGGCGCCCCACAGGAGACCAATGCCCATGCGAATCCTTCAACGTTATCTAATCACCAGCGCCGTGTGCGCCGTCCTTGCCAGCGCAGCTACCGTTGCCCAGGCTGCAGACCCTATCATCATCATGGTTGGCGGCATCAACAAGATCATCTACCTGCCGGCCAAGCTCACCGAAACGCTGGGTTACTTCAAGGACGAAGGGCTGACCGTGGAGCTGCAGTCGCAGCCGGCTGGCGTGGATGCCGAGAACCAGCTGATTGCTGGTGCGGTGCAAGGCGTGGTGGGTTTCTATGATCATACGATCGACCTGCAGAGCAAGGGCAAGGAGATCGAAGCCATTGCCGTGTTCTGCAAGGTGCCCGGTGAAGTCGAACTGGTGTCGACGCAAGCCGCGCCGACCTTCAAGAGCATGGCCGATGCCAAGGGCAAGACGCTTGGCGTGACAGGGCTGGGCTCCTCGACTGAATTCCTCACGCGTTATCTGGCGGATCGCCAGGGCGTGGCCTCCAAGGATTACTCGGTGCTGCCGGTTGGTGCAGGTGATACCTTCATCGCTGCCATGAAGCAGGATCGCATCCAGGCTGGCATGACGACCGAGCCGACCGTGTCGGCCATGATCAAGCGTGGCGAGGCCAAAGTGCTCGTGGATCTGCGGACGGAGCAGGGCACGCGTGCCGCCCTTGGCGGCATCTATCCGGCGGCCAGCCTCTATGTCGAAAACGCCTGGGCGAATGCCCACAAAGCGGAAGCCACCAAGCTTGCCCGAGCCTTCGCCCGCACCATGACCTACATCCACACGCATACGGCCGAGCAGATCGCCGAGCTGATGCCGAAGGATTACTACGGCGGCGACAAGGCGCTCTATGTACAGGCTCTGGCTGCTTCCCTGCCGATGTTCACAGAAGATGGAAAGATGCCTGCAGGCGGTCCGGAGACCGTGTTGCAAGTGCTGTCGGCTTACAAGCCACAAGTGAAAAGCAAGAACATCGACCTCACCAGGACCTACACGAATGCGTTCGTGTCGGCTGCCGCTGCACCGAAGGCAGCGAAATGAGCCCGACGCCCGCAATCGAATTCAGCAACGTCTCGCTGCGCTTCATTGATGCGAAAGGCAACGCCACTGTCGCGCTGCGCAACTTCAGCATGTCCGTGGCGCGGGGCGAGTTTGTTGCCATCGTCGGCCCCACGGGTTGCGGTAAATCGACCACGCTGAACATGGCGACCGGTTTGCTCAAGCCCACGGTGGGAGAAGTGCGCGTGATGGGGCAGCAGGTTACGGAGATTGATCCGCGCATTGGCTTTGTGTTCCAGGCCGATGCCGTATTCCCGTGGCGCACGGTGCTGCAAAACGTGGCGGCCGGACCGCAGTTCCGTGGTGCGTCGAGAAAGCTCGCCATAGAGCAGGCTGCGGACTGGGTTCAGCGTGTTGGCCTTGGCAAGTTTGGCAACCACTATCCGCATCAGCTCTCGGGGGGGATGCGCAAGCGCGTGGCGCTTGCGCAAACCTTCATCAACAAGCCGGAAATCCTGCTGATGGACGAGCCATTCTCGGCGCTGGACATGCAGACGCGCACGCTCATGCAGGACGAACTGCTGCAACTCTGGTCGGGCACGGGCGGCTCAGTGGTGTTCGTCACGCACGATCTGGAAGAAGCGATCGCGCTTGCGGATCGTGTGTTTGTGCTGTCCGCACGCCCTGGCACGCTCAAGCGTGTGTATGACATCGACTTGCCGCGCCCGCGCGTGATGTCAGAGGTGCGCTACAACGAGCACTTCATCGAGCTGTCACGCCGCATCTGGGCCGACCTGCGCGAGGAAGCCGTGCTGGCCTGATGCCACGCCAAGCCTGCGCGGTTGAACCGTGCAGGCGATATTAAGAATTCCGGGAGTACTTTCATGACCGACCATACATTGCCTGCCGTGCTCAGCGACGAAGCGCTGGCGCGCGAATCCGAAACTGCCCGCGCCCGCATCCAGCGGCGCAAGAACATGATCATCGTGCTGCGCATCGTCGTGCTGGCCATCGTGCTGGGAGGCTGGGAAATTGCCGCGCGCGCCAAATGGATTGACCCCTTCTTTTACTCCCAGCCTTCGGCGATCTGGGGGCAGCTCGTCGAATGGATGCGCGATGGCACCGCCCAGGGTTCCTTGTGGCGGCAGGTTGCCGTTACGCTTGAAGAGACCGTGCTGGGGTTCCTCATCGGCTCGGTGGCCGGGATTCTGTGCGGCATCGTGCTTGGCCGCAACAAGCTGCTCGCCGATGTGTTCAGCCTCTACATCCAGATCGCCAACTCGATCCCGCGCGTGGTGCTGGGCTCCATCTTCGTCATCGCGCTGGGCCTGGGGATGGCCTCCAAGGTGGCGCTCGCTGTGGTGATGGTGTTCTTTGTCGTGTTCGGCAATGCCTTCCAGGGCGTGCGTGAGGCCGACAAGTACATGATCGCCAACGCCCAGATACTTGGCGCCTCGCCGAGTCAACTGACGATTTTCGTGGTGATCCCGTCGGCCATGTCCTGGATTCTGGCGAGCTTGCACGTGAGCTTCGGTTTTGCCCTGGTCGGCGCCGTGGTGGGTGAATTCCTTGGTGCCAAGGAGGGCATTGGCCTGCTGATCTCCACAGCACAGGGCGCTTTCAACGCCAGTGGTGTGTTCGCGGCCATGATCGTTCTCGCCGTCGTGGCACTCTTGGCCAGCTACCTGCTTACCGCAATGGAAAAGCGTCTGCTCAAGTGGCGGCCAGTGGATTTTTGACGAGACTCCCGGCACGTGTCGTTGCACACATCAACGTAAGGTTTGTTCCGCTGACCCTATGGCTGCTTTCAACTAAAGAGCAGCCATAGCCCGAATGATGGCCATAGGGCACCAATTGCTTTCCCATCAAGTTGACATAATAAAAATTATCGTCAATTGCATGTACTCTGGAAGAGGAGGCGCAGGCTGCAGGTAACCCTCTGCCTTTGATCACAATTTGAGCATGAATACGCCCCCAGACCTTGCTGCACCAAGACTTTCCGCCACTTTTGCATCTAGCGCTCACGGTTCTTTTTGATGCTGTGTCGGGCGTGGTCGTACAGGCGCTCGTCCTCCGCGTCTGCGTAGATGGATAGCGTGGTCAGATCGGCGTGGCCCATCATCTTCTGCACTTCGACCGGTGTCATGGCTTCCAGCGCGTTCTTGGCAAAGGTGTGGCGCAGCCAGTGCATGCTGGCCTGACGCACGGCGCTGGCCCGATTTGTTTCGCCTTCACGGTCAAGCACATCGGCGGTTTGCTCGAACAGGTACTTTATCAGTCCGTGCAAACGCTGCACCTTGATAGGCGTCGCGGCATTGCCCAGGTGGCTGATCAAGGGTTGTGATTCGCCACGCACGGGCCTTGGTGAGAGCCCCAGGTGTTCCCTATAGGCGCGCAGTTCTTCCAGAAAATCGTCAGATAGCGGGACGAGTCTTTGCTTGTCGCCTTTGCCGCGGACTTCGATCCACCAGGATTCGTGGCTACCCCGGCGGCGGTATTCGATGTCTCCCATCTTGGCCTGAGCCAGTTCGGAGATGCGCAGGCCTGTCAGAAAGGCGCAGTGTGCGATCCAGCGCAGGCGAGCTTGGTGGGCCTTTTCGCGTGCGCTTTCTGCTGGCAGTGAGGCTACAAAGCCCTGCAGCACGGCCCAGTCATCGTCGTGGATGTAACGATGGGTGCGATCCATGCGCCGCTGGGATGGGCCGGCAATCTGCTCGCCAGCGAGTGGATTGTCTGCGAGATAGCGCTTTTTCTCCAGCCAGGAAAGGCATGCGCCGATGATCCGGAAAGTTTGCGTGAGGCTGGTGGCGCTTAGCGGCCCTGCCAGCGGTCGCCATTCTGGGTGAATCCGGGGTCTCCGTGCGCCTTCCATGACCCAGTCTGCCGGCGGCGCTTTCAGCCATTCGCGGTACGCCTGGTAATCCTCCAGCAGCAGCGACGACAAGGGTTTTCCGCGGACATTCGTTGCCCAGAGCAGCAAGCGCTCGATGTGGCCGCGGTAGCTGTGCAGTGTGCGCGGCGAGTCCGTATAGCGCGAGAGCCACTGCGTAACCGCATCGTAGTCGTTATCCGCCGCCATCAGGCGCAGGCCTTCACGCCGCCGCAAATAGCCGTCACAGCCATTCAACGCTGCAGGCAGCGTAAAGCGTGGATGGGCAACTATCAGCGGCAGTACCTGGGTTTCTGTTGTTAGCTCGGATTCGGGCATGCGTGGCTCTCTGTGAGCGGTTTTGGGGTAACTTGATTCACAGCATAGCAGATTGGAGATTATTCGCCGTATCTCCAATTTATATTATAAAGCAGACAGAAAATACCGGTTTCCGGACAAAGCCCGCCATATAATTGATCATCAGATGTAAAATAAGTCGCGTTTTCCTTGGGCGCGCTCCTGCGTGCTGTAATGCTTCGTGGAGGTGTGTGATGGCGCGTGAGACAGCAGTAAGCTATGAACTGGTGCGTAAGGCCTGCCTTGCTTTGCTGGACCGGGGGGCAACACCGAGCCGCCCTGCCGTGCAGGAGTTGCTGGCCACCCCGGAATATCTCGGGCGCAAAGGCTCGAATTCGGTGGTTCAGGGCTTTGTGACGCAGTTCCGGCGTGACATGAGCACTGCCATGGACGCGCCGATACGCAAAGTCGAAGGGATAGACGAGGAATACGTGGCGGTGCTCGACAAGGCACTCGTCGAGCTGGTGGAAGTCTCGTGCAAGCTTGCTGACGCAGCCTACGCCGGGCGTCTCGCAGCCGTGGATCAACGCGAAGCAGAGGCTGCCCTGGCCGTTGAGCAGGCGCGCAAGGAAACGGCAGATGCGCTACGTGCGCTTGAGCGTGCCGAAGGTGCCCGCGATCAGATAGCGCTGGAGCGGGATCAGCTGACCAATGCATTGCAGGCCGGCGAAGCCCGGCTTGCGGAGACCCGGCAACTGCTGGCAACGGCCGAGGCCCAGCGTGAGGAACTCTCTGCTCAGCTTGAGCATGCCCACGCACAGATTGATGCAGACCAACGCCAGCTTGAAGAAGAAAAGATGGCGCACGAGCGCGACCGGGAAGCGTCCCGCGCCGAACGTGCCGTGATTGCCGAGCGCCACCAGGCGCAACTGAACACCGCCCTCGCCTCTCACCAGGAAGCTTTGGACCGGCAAGAACGGCTCGCGAGTGAAGAGCGGGCCCGCATCATGATGCAGGTTGATCAGGCACGCCAGGAGGTGAAAACCGAGCGTGAGGCGCTGACCAGCAATCGCTTGCAGTGGAACGCTGAGCGGGAACAGCTGCTCACCGAGCTGACGACTCTCCGCGTAACGGTTGTGACCCACGACAAGGCGCGACAAGCTGCCGTGGACCAGGTAGAGGGGCGCACCCGGGAACTGCTGGGGCTGACAGCGGAGATCACCCAGAGCCGGGAGTTGCTCACACAGCAGGCGGCCAACCTTGATGCATTGAAGGAAGAAATGGAAGAATTGCGCACGCGCCTGCTTCAGGCGGAAAGATCTGACGAACAGGCCGACACCAAGACAGATTGAAAAGCGTCAGATTGCGCCTGTGCTGGAGAAGTCCCAGGCAGCGCAAGTACGATGAGTGGCGCCCCCTGCTTCCTGGCGCCCTGCTCCCGACTCACGCTGACTCTGACCGGCGCTAGGCTACCGTTGTCTTGGCATCTGCCAGTACATCGCGGGCTCTGGCTTGCTCTTCGGCACTGCCATGTACAACGAGAAGGTATTTATCCATCTTCAAAGCGGCTTCGTATTTGACCACCTGATCCTTCGGTACGCCAATCTGGGTGAGTGCGGCGCCAAGCGCTGACAAGCCGCCCACAACGACAGCACCTTCAAGCGCGCTGATCAGCGTCGCCACAAAAGGGCCCGCCATCCCGACGAGACCGACGCCCGGGAAAACGAAAACCGCCGGGGCCAGCAACAATCCCCAGACGCCGCCCCAGAAGGCACCCGCCCCGCCCCACACCTTGATCCGGTCTCCCACGGTGTAGAAGCCAACGGGCTGTTCTTCGCTATGATAGCCCTTGCCCACGAGAGAGAGCTTTTTCATCGGAAATCCCGATTGGCTGAGCGTGCGGATTGCCTCCTCGGCAGCGGCATGCGTGTCAAACATAAACAGCAATGAGTCTACAGATGTCATGACGGGCTCCCGTTCAATACACAATAGCCATCTTGTCGACGACCTTGTTGACGCCTGGGCTCGCCCATGCAGAGCGCCTTGCCAGCTCACGCTCAGCCCAGCTGTGGACGGTGCCTGTCAGTGTGACATCACCTGCGGCAACGCCGACAGTAATTGAATTGGCATCAGCCACGGCGCGGCGCTTGAGAGCAGCTTCAATTTCAGACTTGACCACGCTCGCTGACGGAGCCGGTAAGACTGTTGTCTTGATGGCGATCTGGTTGCTGACACCAATAACGCCAGACAAATAGCGGACACTTTTTGCCGCATCCTGCCGTTGATATTGCCATTCAACTTCCCCGGAAAGAGTCAGCCACCCTCCTTCAACCAGCACCTTCACGGCACCAGCCGGAATCGTGCTGCTCCAGCTCAGAATGCTTTCGGCCGAGCGCGCAATATCAGCATCTGTCCGCTTGCCAAACTCGGAAAGCTTGACCGTAATTTCGACAGCCAGCGCATCCACGCCACTTACCCGTTGTGCAGCGCTCTCGACATTCCATTTTTCCACATAGCTGCTAACTTCGCCCGACAGCGATACCACACCATCCTTGACTTCAACGCCGATCTGAGCGGCATGCACAGAGGGCTCCCACTTGAGTTCCGCCATCACATCCTGCTGTAGCTGGGAATCGGTTTTCATGATCGTTATTCCTCTTCGTTAAGGAAAACCGAGCGTGTTCCAAGCCTGAAACCCTATCTGTGCGGCAGCGCACCTCAGGCGGCTTGCGGCGGAGACGATCTTTTCGCCAGATGAATTTCGGTCCGACCGAAGTGGGCCAAACACGCGGCGAGAAACGCCCGAGAGCACCTGACCCTAGCCCTGGCTCAAACCATCCATGTCTCTACCACAGAGCATTTCCCCGCTGAGAGAAAAATGCCTGGGCATAAGGCTGGCACTTACGCTCCATTCCCGATCGCAGCGGACTTAACAGGCTCCCGAGTGGACAAATTATTTTTCAGAGACAGGCATATCTGTCGAACTATGGGCGCTGGCGCACAGAGCGATGCGGCCGCGATGCCTATTGTCCGATGGGAGCGCGTAGACAGAATTTCGCGCCTCTCCAACCCCAATAGAATCGGAGTACGCCATGAACAAAGATCAGGCCAAAGGCCGCCTTGCCGAAGTAAAGGGCAAAATCAAGGAAGCTGCGGGCAAGATTGTGGGAAACCAGAATCTTGAGCAGAGAGGAAAACTTCAAAGCGCCGAAGGCAAAATCGAAGCCAACGTTGGTGACCTCAAAGCCAAGGCCGACAAGAAGCCCCACTGACGCAATCCACGAAAGGCACCTGCCGCGCCGGGCGGTGTGATGAATACCGGCCTTGTGGCTGGCTGCTGACGGGTTTGGAAATGAAAACGGCGTGCTTGCGGGCACGCCGTTGTTGTATGCCAGTAGCAGCGGATCAGCTCTTCTTGCTGTGCGGCAGCAACAAATTCAGCACAATCGCCAGTACGCCGCACAGGCTTACGCCCTGTAGCACGAAACTGCCAATCTCCACGCTGAAGGAGCCGATGCCCAGCACCAGAACGGTGGAGACGATCACCAGATTACGCGGCTCTTCCAGATTGGTCCTGGCACTGATCAGCGTCTTCAGGCCGATGGCCGCGATCGAACCGAAGAGCAGAATCATGATGCCGCCCATGACCGGTGTTGGAATCGACACCAGGATGGCGTTGAACTTGCCGACAAAGGCCATTGCCACAGCGAAGACGGCGGCCCAGGTCATGATCACCGGGTTGAAGTTGCGCGTCAGCGTCAGCGCGCCGGTCACTTCGGCATAGGTCGTGATTGGGGGGCCGCCCACCAGACCGGCGAATGCCACGCCCAGGCCGTCACCCGCCAGCGTGCGATGCAGGCCGGGATCCTTGGTGTAATCCTTGCCGGTGAGGCCGCCCACGGCGATCACATTGCCCACGTGCTCAATGGCTGGTGCCAGGGCAACCGGCAACATAAACAGGATTGCCGAGGTATTGAATTCAGGTGCGAGGAAGTGCGGCATGGCAAACCACGGTGCGGCCGCGATCTTCGAGAAATCAACGTACCCCAGAACGGCTGCCAGCACGTAACCCGTCGCCACGCCGATCAGGATAGGGATCAACTTCAGAAAACGATGCGCAAAGAGCGAAACGAGCACCGTGGTAGCCAGCGATACAAACGCCAGCAGCAGTGACGGACCATAGCCAATCGTCGTGCCTGCCTTGCCCATTGCCATGTTGACTGCCGTGCCGGAGAGCGAGAGACCAATCACCATGATGATCGGCCCAATCACGACCGGAGGCATGAAGCGATGCACAATATCTGCCCCCTTCTTTGCGACGATACCGGAGAACACGAAGTACATCAGGCTCACGCAGGACAGTGCTCCCATCGTGGCGGGCAGCCCCCAGTGCTGCGTGGCATACACGATTGGCGCAATGAACGCGAAGGAAGAGCCCAGGAAGATCGGCACCTTCCGGCCCGTCAGTGCCTGAAACAGTAGTGTGCCAACCCCCGCGCCGAGCAGCGCCATGCTCGGGTTAAGCCCCGTGAGCAACGGCACCAGCACGAGTGCGCCAAAGGCCACAAAGAGGATCTGGGCGCCGGAAATGGCTTGCCGCCACAGCGGCCCAGAGGATTGTCCATCCAGGACAGGTTTTGCTTGCATGCGGGATTCTCCCTTTTTATTGACGCCGGCATCCTGATGGGCCGGCTGGTGGCAGGACAGTCGGTCAGGGCGCAGACCCCATGATGGAATCCATGCCTTTCCGCAAACCCGGCAGTTTACGTGAAATTGGCCCGGCGAACTTTGATTCCTTTGAAAACCGACCATCTTTTTCCGGAGAATCGCTTGCGCGCGCCCTGCGCCTGGGTTGAAGACGGCAGTCAGCGCCTTCCTGAACAGCCCACAGGATGGCTTATGAAACCCTTATTCAGGCTGACCGGCGGACATCAGGCGTAACTGCCTGCCGCTACAATCGTGTCTCGGTGCCGTGGCCGGGCCAGGATGGCCCGGAGATCAACCATTCAGGCACCCGTCTGTCTGACTGAGAAAGGAAGAGGTTTTACATGAAAAATCCGTTGTCGGCGGCAATACCTTCGTCTCTCAAAACGGCCCTGCCTGTGGTGATTGTCGGCGTGGTCGTGGTATGGATCTGCTGGCCCTTCTATTCCGTCCCGACGGGAAGCCGGGGCGTGGTCACCCAGTTTGGGCGGATTGTTGGCATCGAGGGCGAAGGCCTGGCGATACTGCCACCCTGGCAGAAACTCTCAAACTTCAGTATCCGGGCAGAGAAAGCCGATGTCGAGGAAGCTGATGGCAGTACCAGTGACACCCAGCCCGTCCGTGTCAGCATGACTGTCCGCTACAGCATCGCGACCGACAAGGTAGCCGAAGTCTTTGAGAAATACTCGCACGACGGGGACCTCTCATCCTACGTGCAGACGGCAACCCAGGAAGTCTTCAAGGCGGTGACAGCAAAATACACGGCGCCTGATCTGATTGCAGAACGCGCCAAGGTCTCGGCTGATATCGGCGAAGCGCTCAAGATGAAACTGGCCTTGTACGGCGCGCAGGTGATCAATATCGACATGCGCAACTTCGCGTTTTCCGATTCCTACATGCATGCCATCAACGACAAGGTAACCCAGGAACAGCTGCGGCTCGCCGCCGAAAACAAGCTCAAGACGGTTGAAGCCGAGCAGAAACAGAAGGTAGCCATTGCCGAGGCCGAAGCCAACGCCAAGAAGGCCGAAGCGGATGGCGAAGCCTATGCCAGCCTCGCCATTGCCAAGGCGCAGGCCGAAGCGCTGCGTGTGCAGAATGCCGCGCTTGCCCAAAACCGGGATGTGCTCGAACTGCGGCGCATCGAAGTGGAAAAGGCAAAGGCAGACAAATGGAACGGTCAGTTGCCCACCGCAATCTATGCCGGCGCCCCGATTCCGTTTCTCAACGTGACCAAGTAACCCAGTACTTGGAACTTAGATGCCCGCCTGCAAGGGGGCATGTAGCGCCGGCCCACTTCGCTGAGCAAACGCCGTCAGAGAAAAAAGCCTGCACCCCAAAAAGGGTGCAGGCACGGCATCAGCTCACCGGGTCACCACCTTGTGCATGGTGTCGGGCAGCTCACGCAGCGAAGCCGCTGACTGGCGGGTCTGGTCTGCCGAGTAATTGGTCTCCTAGGCGATCACATTGGCTGCTCTGCAAGCGCCAGAGAGATTTTCTCCGTAATGCTAATGGCATTGTGTGCGTGGGTATTGATCGATGCCACTGTTTCATTGGCTTCCATGCTGCGCGTTACGCACTTCTGCACGGTGCCGATAGTGGCGCTTACACTGCCCATCGCCTCATTCACGCCACTGCGGATACTGCCGATGATCGTGCTGATTTCCTGTGTGGCAAGCGTGGTGCGCTCTGAGAGCTTGCGCACCTCATCGGCCACCACCGCAAACCGGATCTGTATGCCAATGATGTAATGGCTCAGCAGCCCACCTGTTCACACGTGAAGCCGGTGCGGTATAGAAAAAGATGCGTTGGTGGGTCGTCGCTGAGCTCCAGACACCACCCTACGAAACCCGACACCATATGCCAATGATGCAATCAGGATTTGCGCAGAAACCCATCAATCCGGACCAGAATCTGGGGTAATGTTGATGATGGGTCGTCGCTTTGATCCAGGCTCACCCTTGACGAGCAACTGCCCCCGCGAGAAGTCGGGTTTCGATGGCAATCCTCTTTCGTCTCACAGTACCCCTTTCTGTCGCGACGTAATTGCCACGGAAAGGGCTGCCCGAAAAGACGCTTGGTTTCGTACTGTGCTTGGCTACACTGGCGGTGGCAGCTCATAACAAGGCGAAGTACATCAGCGCCACATTCCATTCTGGGGCCTCATCAGCGTTGTGTGCGCACACACGGCTCCAGCATTCAAAGCGCCTTTATCAAGGCGAATTCCGGCGAAATTTTTGCGCTTTTTTGCATCAGCCTTCTCTGCGCTGAGAGTTGCGCGTTTCGGGCTGATTTATCTGCAATTTCCAATATGACAGGAGACTCGCGATGGATACAAAAACCGTAGTCGGTGGATGGACTGAATTCGACTTCACAATTTCCGCAGATGCAAAAGAAATACTGCACTCGATTACCAGCAAGCTCATGGGCGTCAACTATGTGGCCGTTGCCGTTGCCACCCAGCCCGTGGCGGGCACCAACTACTGCTTCCTGTGCGAAGCCACTGGCGTATACCCAGGCGCCTGTACAAGTCTGGTGGAGATTTATATTTATCGTCCGCTGAAGGGTGACGCGCAACTAACTGCCATCACGCCGGTGATGGAATGCCACCCGATCCCCGGTGGATGGTTTGGATTCCATGATGTATCCCCGGCAGAAAAAGAAGTGCTCACTTCCGCTCTCAACGGATTGCTTGGCGTGAAATACGATCCGCTGCAGGTTGCAACACAGGTGGTATCTGGGACGAATTACTGCTTCCTGTGCAAGGCAACAGTTCTCTCTCCCAGCGCCACACCGCACCCTGTGCTGATTCGTGTATATCAACCACTTTCAGGCAAACCCCACATCAGTTCAATTGCACCGATTGCAATCATGCATTGATTTATCCAGAAGGAATTCTCCGTTCGCGTTACCATCAGCCGCCGCCGCTTTCCGGAAGCTGCCGGTAAAGCATGACGAAGAATGGACCCGAACAGAAATTAACATCAATTCGATACGCTGCGCCGCACCGATGAAGCTTTGCTTCAATCCTTGCGGCGTTTTTGTGCAAAAAGATAGGGGGCACTTCTGGCGGGGATAAAATCGAACGGTTATGAAAGAGCCGGTAAAGGGAAGACTTATCGATGTGCGGCAACGGTGTTGTCTGGCAGGTACAGGACCGTGTGATCCACCTCTGAAGATAAGCTTTGCTCTGCCTAACGGGCTCTGCGTAGCGATGGGGATTTTCATGAAATACATCAACCCGAATGCGGCGCAGTTCGCCCGCACATTGAGTGCCTGCGGATTGCGCCGTATGTACTGCCTGGTATTTATGCTATTGGTTTATACGTGTGAATGGGCCTTTTCACTTTCCATTTCTGCCAGAGCGTTGGCATACTGGATAAACGCCCACTGCTGGGCTGGTGATCCGTTAAAATCGTACAGCCAGACGATGCCGGTACTGCTGCGCCCCTGAACGTCAATGACGAGGCTCGACCCTCTCCACATGATGAAGCCGGGTTTGGTCTTGAAGTCCCACGGTGAGGTGGGAGAAGTGGTTAATGTAAGAGCGCTGGAACTCGTTACCCCTCCGTTGCCAACGGTCAGATAAAGCTGATCACCCGAATAATTCAGAGCGATGCTTCCCTTGTCTTTGTCCACATCCCATTTCGCAAAGTCAACGGTAATGGATTTCAGATGCATGCTTGATCCTGCTATAGAATCATCGGCGCTAATTCCCAATGAATGATCTTGTTGCCAACGCAATACACCAGTTTGTTCCGCCATGATATTGCTCCTTGTCTAATGATATCCAGTCTTGGTTTTTGATTGCATCTCCTTGTGTGTTGATCAACACGCAGGAACTGCTGCGGTTCTCGTTGTGAGTCATAGCACCATGAGCAAGGACTTGATAGGGCTATTCGGGTAGGGGTGTTCCATGGCTGTGCGGGCAAAATTTCCGTTTATGTATTCATCTCTGGCAGGTTACCGAGAGCATCAATTTTTTCACTCTGCGATAATCTGTCTTTGGGTAGAAATTCTCGCAACGCCAAAATCCGATCAGTCGCTGCAGGCCTTCTTTACAGTGGAACATGGTTGTTGGACTTTGCAACTTCGCCATCAATTGTTTGGATAGGCCTGAATGGTGAGGTAGGACACATGCCGATCTGCTGCTATCTGTGCCCGTCAGGGAAGGCACATGATGCCATGTACAAAGCAGCGACTCACATTGGAGTCGCCTGATTTTCGACTAATCATAGCCTCGGAGCGGTGGAACAATAAAAACCTCATGCTTCGGAATGCGCAGTGTTTTCTGGATACGTCTTCGACATATAAATGAATGAATGATGTTCGGGTTCTAGTACGTTGGTCAGACCATCCACACAACGCACACTCCAGGAACCGACCACCGAGCCCTGCCAGCGTGCAGCCGGGCAACATCTTCCTGCCCTCTCACAGAGCCCCCGTGTCGCCAATCCGCAACATTTCCGGGATAGGCTTCCAGCCACGGGAGTAGCATGCTCCGGTTCCGTAGATTGCGTTGCCCGGCCCCACGCCGGGTGGATATTGCCATGGCGCTGCACAAACTGTTTTCGAGAAGAAGAAAGGCCAGCCTGCCCGGGCCTGCGGATTCAACTCTGGCGCAGGGTTGCTGCGCTGGCCGCACTGATCCGCGCCGGCGTTCGCTGCTGGCGGCGATGCTGGGAATGGCGCCACTGCTCAGTGGCCTGTTGTACCCAGCACGCGCCAGGGCTGCCGGCAAGCCTGTGCGCTACGATCTGAGCGATCTACCTCCAGGGCAGGCAGAGATGATCGAATGGCAGGGCAAGCCGGTGTGGATTATCCATCGCACGCCACAGATGCTGGCAGATCTGCGCCAGAACACTCCCGATCTCGAAGACCCACGGTCGGTGCATTCGGCGCAACCTGCCTACGCGGCGGGCGAGACACGCTCGCTGCGGGCGGATTTCTTTGTCTGCATCGGCATGTGCACGCATATGGGCTGCGCCATCAGCCCGAAACTCAAGACCGGCCCAGGCAGCGGGATGGGCGAAGAGTGGACGGGCGGCTTTCTGTGCCCCTGCCATGGCTCGCGCTTCGATCTGGCCGGGCGGGTGTACAAAGGCATGCCGGCGCTTGTGAACCTGGAGGTGCCGCCTTACCGGCAGTTGGATGCCGACCATTTGCTCATCGGCGAGGATGCGCACCAAACCTGAGCGGGGTGTTTCACCTGCCACACGTAAAAAAACGTTGAGGTTTTTCCTATGTCGCAATTCTGAAACATTCAGCCCGCAATATTTCGGTCGGTTTGTATACAAATTGCTTTCAGCTCAAGAGAAGGAAATCCAAGTGGACAACAAGAAAACCCCGCCCGTTGCGGTAGACCCCGCTGCTGATCAGCCCGAACAACCGGGCCGCCGCAAGCTTCTTGGCGGGCTGGCCGCTGCAGCGGCTGCCACCGCCCTGCCCTCGCTTGCCGAGGGTGCGACAAAAACCCCGGGCCAGCCCGAGGCGCCACGCCACGCCGGCAATTTCGACCAACGCCTGAAGTCGAAGGTGAAGAATGTGGTGGTGATCTATATGGAAAACCGCTCGTTCAACAACCTTTTTGGCGACTTTCCGGGCGTGGCATCTCCTCTCGCGAAAGTGCCCGCACAGGCCGCGCGCCAGCTTGATCGCAACGGTCAGCCGCTCGTTGAACTGCCAAAAATCTGGGGCGGACTGGTACAGCTCGAACAGACTATCGGCGGCAAGACCTACCTCATCGGCCAGAAGGCCATTGCCGGTCTGCCGAATGCACCATTTGCCATCAGCGACGACAAAGGCAAGGCACTCCCGGAAACCGTGATCACGCGGGATCTGGTGCATGCCTTCTACCAGAATCAGATGCAGATCAACGGTGGGCGTAATGACGGCTTTGTCGCCTGGGGTGACTCTGGTGCCCTGGTGATGGGCTATTACCCCGAAACCGCGAAGAATCTGAACCTGTGGAAGCTCGCGCAGGATTACACACTGTGCGACAACTTCTTCATGGCCGCCTTCGGTGGCTCCTTCCTCAATCACCAGTTCCTCGTTGCCGGTCGTGCCCCGTACTATCCGGACGCCGCCACCGGCCCGGCCAAAGATACCTTCGCCGTGCTTCAGGATGGCCCGCAGGGCACGCGCCTCGCTGTGGCAGCGGATTCCCCGGCTTCCGCCCTGGATGGCGTGCCCAAATACGTCAATCCCGGCCAGCTCACCCCCGATGGCTATGCAGTCAACACCATGCTGCCGCCCTATCAGCCAAGTACCATCCCGGCGCCCGAAGGCGCAGACAAACGCCTCTCCGATATCTCCAACGCCAAGGTGCTGCCTCCGCAGACCCACAAAACCATCGGCGA
This sequence comes from Rhodocyclaceae bacterium UBA1310, assembly GCA_002307175.1. Classification (GTDB taxonomy): domain Bacteria; phylum Pseudomonadota; class Gammaproteobacteria; order Burkholderiales; family Rhodocyclaceae; genus Uliginosibacterium. Next base: position 12,146 of record DBTS01000043.1, on the reverse strand, counting down.
TCTGCTCTCTGAAAAGCGTGTTTCCTGGGCATGGTACGCAGGTGGCATGCAGGCTGCCCTGGATGGAGCCGGTGGCGCCTATGTGCCGAATTTCCAGTACCACCACAACCCGCTCAACTACTTCAAGCAGTTCGCGCCGGGTACTGCCGCGCGTGAAGAACATCTGCGCGATGGTGGCCTGGGCGACGGCCCGATCTCCAACCGGTTCATTGCCGACGCCATTGCCGGCAAGCTGCCCGCCGTGACTTTCTACAAGCCACAGGGCAACCTAAATATGCATGCGGGGTATTCTGATGTATCTTCCGGTGACCAGCACGTCGCCAACATCATCGCCCACCTGCAGAAGAGCCCGCAGTGGAAGGATATGGTTGTTGTCGTCACCTTCGACGAAAACGGTGGCTGGTGGGATCACGTCGCCCCGCCCAAGGGTGATCGCTGGGGCCCCGGCTCGCGTATCCCCGCCCTGGTGATCTCCCCCCACGCCAGGAAGGGCCATGTCGCGCATGAGTATTACGACACCACCTCGGTCCTGCGTCTCATTACCCGCGTGCATGATCTGCCGCTGCTTGAAGGTTTGGCTGAACGCAACGCTGCCAGCAAGGCCAACGGCGCCACCGCCCCCGGCGACCTCACCGAAACGCTCGCCATCTAAGAAGCTGTTCACGATCTGTAGCGAGA
>DBTS01000043.1:0-11146 GCA_002307175.1 Rhodocyclaceae bacterium UBA1310 | reverse complement strand
TAAATGAGGATTTCGAGCAGCGCATTCGGCCCGATCACGCCTTCGCAGTAAGGTCATGAACAGCTTCTAAGCGTACCCGCTGCCACCTGCGCCTCGGCGCGGGTGGCAGCGCCCAGATGCCAGGAGTGATGTCTGGGGTGCCGGATCACACGATCAGTGCGGCATGGCACACAATGCCGGGTTTGAGGGTTTCTGCGGCAGGGTTTTCAGGAACGCCCTCAGATCATCTACTGTACGGAACGGTACAGGCGTGTTGACTGCATGTGCAGCCACTTTCTGCCCCTCGCCGTAAAGGCGCCAGCCGCCGAGTGCCAGGTGTCCGTCCAGACTTCGGGATGCCAGCGTCGTCAGATCTCCCTCGAAACGCAGATCCTGGAATCCGCTGTCGGCGCGATTTCCACGCTGATCTCCGGCCACAACGTGCAGGTTAAGCCTGAGCGTAGCGCCATCCTGCGTCACGCTGCCGGTGACATGCCAGGAGGCCGCAAGAATGATATTGCCATTATATCTGAGCGGCTCGGCACCCTGCTGATCGACCATTTCCGGCTGATCTGAGGTGGGCATCCCACCCGGCAAGACAGCATTCAGCGTACGCTCCAGCTCCATGAAATAGAACTGCCTCTCTTCCCATGCTTCATTCTCATATTGCGCAGGAATCCCCAGGTCGCCCCGGAAGGCAAGGGTTTCAGAGGAGATTGCAAGCATAGTGCCCGCCGAAGGCTTGCCATTGATCCGCTTTTTCACATCGATCTGTGCATCACCAGAGCACGCATTCCACCAGCCCGACCATTCGCGATTCGCGGGCTCACCCGCGGCAAGATCAGTCACCTTCAGATCCCCTTTCCCCCACAGCACCCACGGCGCCACGTCAGAGGGAATTTCACTGGAAGCCGCAGCGCTCAGCACCTGCGCCGCCATGCAAACACCAAATCCGATTTTAACGAAATTCATTTTCTATCCTGATCATCCTATTCATTCCGGCACAGAAAACCGCCGTCCGAGCAGCTACCGCTTCGCGCGCATTCGCGTGCAGACGCACGCTGCGATTTCAGGTCGGCAGCAAAACGATGCAGTTCTTTGGGCAGCATTTCAGGCCCGAGAGTTCGACAGGATAAGGCCCAAAAACGCTTGATTCAGGGCGTAGCAGGACAAAAACCGCAGGCTTTATCTCTTTTAACGTGATTTCAAAACCTGCATGAATGTCCGTCGTGGAAGGTGCGGGAAAAAGGAATTCAACGCCAACTTTGAGCCGCCAGCTGATCTGGAGCCCCTGAGCCTGGGGGCTAAAAAGGCGACGCGTTGCGAGGGCCTCCAAGGAAAGAGAACTCCCGTAACAAAGAGGCACGGCCATCAATCAAATGATAGACGCAGAGCCTCGACAGCAGAAACTCTTGCCTTGGGACCGTCGTGTTGAGCAGATCATTGATCTGTGCGGCAGTCAGCAGATCATTCGAACTGATGGTGCAATGCGGGTTAAACGGAAATGGATTGCCAAGAAATAGGATGCCCACCTCAAGCAGAGAAGCTTGCAGATCGTCAAATGGCTTGCGCTCGCGTGGTTTCAGCCAAAAGATATGGGTTCCGGGAAACCGCTCGATAGACACGAACGAACTGGCAAACGGTAAGTGCGCTTGGGCAATGCGCTCCAACGCCTTAAAGACGCATTCAGGGTCTTGGCCTTCTGCAAGAGTGCCGATACCTGACGAGCCCGCGACAGTAATTTCGGGTGGCAGAGCTGCCGTGTATGCGTCAAAACGAGCGCGAAACGAAACGACCTCTGCTCCAATCGCAGCAGGCAGATCAAGAACGATGTAGGTTGGAACTGAAAACATGGACCCTCAGACTGTCGTGTGGGTAATCCGCAGGCCTTTGCTTATCACCCCGTAGCGAACGATGTGGAACCCATGCTGCACTCGTACCACTCTACAGGGAATGCTAAAGACGTATTATGAAGTGTTGAGAAACGACCGCTGCGTATCCGACGCATTGGATTTTTCGTCTCTGCGGGGTGGAAAAGATCAGTATGCGTGCTCCGTTCGAAACGGATACGATACCATGTAGAAAAGCGTTGGGAGACACCTGCGGCTTTCCCAAGCTACGCCATTGGCATGACCCAGTGCCGCGTTTTTCGTAGTGTGCCAATGAGCGAAGCGGATTGCACCTTCCGCACGGCTTTGCGTCGTACAAGCCTATTTGGCTGTCTCATGGCCTGACAGACGTTATTTTTATAAAAAAACAGCTCAAAACCCAAACATCTGGCATTCCTGTACTGAAAAAATCTTTTCAGCATCGTCCCGGGGTTCGGTATTTAATGCTTTTTTTGGGAAAGTGATTCTATATCTGATTGGATTTTTTTCAATCTGTTTGCTTTGGAAAAAGTGTTCCGATCGGGATTGCATGACAGTGCACATTCCTTTCAGGATAAACATTGAAGAAGCTACGCTTGCGCCGGAAATTAAGTTAACTTCAACAATCGAACTACCAGCTTCGCGTTGAATTTCCGTAAAATCGATTTTCAATGGCTTTGCTTTTGCAGAGGCAGGTTCATCAATACTCAATCTGACTAATTTGCCGGGCTCGGTTGTTTGTGAAGCTGCTGGCAAGGAGAAAATATAGAAAATCGTGAAAAACATCATGGTGATGATTGATCTCATGTTGCCTCCTTCTGATCCCTTTCGATAGAGCAAGTACGTCATGCATCTGATGTTGCAGGCGCTCCAGGCAGAGTCGCCTGCCCTCTCTCCAGCCTCAAAGAGCCTTGATGGCTTTTTCGTATTCAGCGGCCTGTTCTGGCGTCAAAGCCTTGTCCAGGCGGATCAGCACCAGTCCCTTCTGATATTGATACTGGGCCATTGAAGGCATGGCCCTGCCGATGTTCTCAACGTAAGTCTTGCGTGCCTTCAGATCGCGTTCGTTACGGAAGATTTCCACAGAGCCCCCTGCCATGTCGTCCGCCGGCTGCCGCAGACGGCTATCCGCCCAGTTGGCCTTGGCAACGTACTGCCCGGGGCGCCCCAGCAGCTTGTTCACATCAGTCTCTGCGGTGTAGACCTCCTTGTCGCCAATCGGAATACCCGCCTTCTCAAGCGTTGCCAGCACCACTTCCGGCGTCACTGCTTTCCTGGCCAGGGCATCGCTGCATCCAACAGCCCATACAAACCCTGCCGCCAGTACCGCCATCAATATCTTCATGACATCATTCCTGTTTTGGTTATTGATAAAATATCTGCTGCAATCGAAAAGCGCCTCACAGTGGAGGCGCTGATGCGTGATGAACGTTCCGGATATCAGAGGCTGTTCAGCACTTTTTCGTATTCGGCAGCCTGCTCGGGTGTCAGGGCCTTTTCCAGCCGGATCAGCACGAGCCCCTTGCTGTATTGGTATTGCGCCATCATCGGCATCGCTTTGCCGATGTTATCGACGTAGTCCTTGCGTGCTTTCAGATCAGCTTCAGACTTGAAAATTTCCACCGTGCCGCCAGCCATGTCACCCGCAGGCTGCTGCAGCCGACTGTCAGCCCAGTTAGCCTTGGCGATGTACTGATTGGGGCGGCCCAACTGCTTGTTGGTATCCGTCTCGGCAGTGTAGATCTCTGATTTTGCAATCGGAATTCCGGCTTTCTGGAGGGCGGACAGCACGGCCTCCGGCTTGACCTCTTCCTTGGAACTGCAACCCGCGAGCAACAGCGTTATTGTTGTAAAAAGCGCCAACAGAATTTTCATGAAATCAACCTAGTTTAAAAGAAGACAACACCATATTACACCTTTGGGCAGGTTGTGCGATGCGCTGACGGTGCCATGCCTTGCTTTTTTGTTTTTTCTCGGGTTTATTTTTGTATCGGCCAGGTCGTTGCAGCAGGCCGAAAAGCGTAATGGCAGTACAACACAGGCCAACACGCGTTTCGGGTGGCGCAGCCAACAACGCGCGTCAGCGAATTGCACCCTACATTTGCGGTGTATCTTGCGCAATGGAGAGCGCGACAAGGCATGCCTGACCCATACGAAAGTCTGAAGAACCAAGAATATGTCAAATGATAAAATTGCATATACCAAAACATCTGCCAAAAAAATGCACAGATAATGATTGTGCTTTAACGCTGAGAATATGCCCCGCAAACGTGCGGAGCTGTCGGCGCCTCCAGCGCTGTTTTTTCAGCACCAAGTCTGTTCTGCACAGCCTCGCGCACGAATGCCGCGCAGTCGTGGCGCAGGCTTTCGACGACGGTCAGCGGCGTTTGCGGATTCTGAGCCACATGGCCCCTGACGGATGGATGCTCATGCCTGGCCAGCTGCGTGAGGATGTCGGGTGGCGTATTCGGGTTCTGGGCCAGAAACAGTGGCACTCCGAACGGATCTGCCCTGCCCGCCCGGGAGGCTTCAAATATGCGCTGCAGAGTGGCTGGGTTTCTGGCCTGCTCCGCCACGGCGAGGTCATTGCCTTTCATGGAAAGCCTGAGCATGCCCACCAGCATGATTGCCAGAATGATCACCGGAATCAGCAGAGCATTTCTGGCAAGCGGGGAAACCTCCTCTCCTTCCGGGTTGCGCCTGAGAACGGCCGCACTGATCGCGTAGGCAATACCCTGGGGGAGCACAGCATAGATAGGTGCAACGACGAAGATTACCTCTGCCCTGGAAGAATGCTCCAGACCGTCTCCGAATAAGGCTCCCCAGAGGATCATCAGTGCAGCCGCGCCACCGGCAATCGATCCCGCCAGGCTGCATAGATATACCTTCCGCTCACCTGCCCTCAGCCAGTAGATGGCGACGATCATGCCCATTAACATCGGTGCTGTGGAATATGCGTGGAACAGAAACCCCGGCAGTGCAATCAGAAAAACTTCCATCGTGGTGCCCGGATCGGCCCTTTGGGTAAGTATTGGGCATTATGCCTTATACTAATGACATATGTGAAAACTTGGGTGAGTCAGGGCCTGGCCCCTGGCAGCACCCGCAGAGTGCTATTCAGCCTTGATGAACTTGTCAGCCCTGGCGCCACACACGGGGCAAGGGCCTGCAGGCTGCCCCATCTCGATATAGCCGCAGATCGGGCACAGGTAAAAATCCTGCGTCATGTCTTTGCCTGCCTTTACGGCTTCCAGTGCCAGCGCATAGAGCTTGGCGTGTACGGCTTCGGCGTCGACGGCATAGGCAAACATCCGCTGCGCCTTGTGCCCTTCCTGCTCGGCCTGCTCCAGCATGGGTGGGTACATATCCTTGAATTCGTGCGTTTCGCCGCCGATGGCATCTGCCAGATTCTCGGCGGTGGAGCCAATGGCATCGAGGGCGCGCAGATGGCCTTCGGCATGGATGCGCTCGGCTTCTGCCGTCAGCCGGAAAAGCCGCGCTACAGCAGGAAAACCATCGCTTTCAGCCTTCTTGGCGAATGCGCGATATTTCTGGTTGGCCTGGCTTTCTCCGGCAAAGGCTTCATGAAGATTGTCAGTGGTACTGGGCATGAAAAACTCCTGCGTTGAATGGCTGGGGGAAACCCCTACTATCAGGCTGGTTTTGATGCAAAGTCAAGCCAGCAATGCAGGTTCAGGCAGTCAGGCAGCGCGGACTGGTGCCGAAGAAGCTCAGGGGCCAGGCTGAGATTCGCCCCTCACGCTGCTTCGTTGCTTTTCTTTTCAGCACGCAGGCGCCCAAGAATCCGACTCACACGCGAGATGGAGAGCCCCGCGATCTCCGCAATCGCCGTCTGCGTGTAGCCGCCCTCATGAAAGGCTGCAGTGATGGCAGCATCACGTTCCATTGTGGCGAAATACCAGGGCAATTCGTGGCGTGCCGGGTGGCGTTGCCGCACTGGCACTTCCTGAGCCGGTTTCTGTTCCAGGCGGGCTTGCAATTGCGTGGCGAAACGCTCATCGCCCAGAATGATCTGTCCGCGCATATCCCCGCTCTGCCACAGATTCACCCCCCTGCCCTGCGACACAAAGCGGGCATAAGCATTCTGCGCGGCACGCATTCCTTTGTCTGGCGCCACCATTGCCAGCACGGTCGCCCGATCATGCCACGCGGCTGGCGGCACATCTCCGGTCAATGCAGCGTAACTGCTCCACGGCCACTCTCCCGGATGTGCCACCATGCGCGCCCGCACCGGGTTCAGATCCACATAGCGGCATACCTCCAGCAGATACGCATCCTCCTGCACCAGAATCCCCTTGAAGCGCCCCTGATACAGATGCCCCACCTTGCCGTGGCGCCGGTTGTAACGCTGGGTATAGACACCATTGAGATGCCGCATCAGCCGTGAGAGATTCGCCCGCCGCGTGCGCAGCACGATGTGATAGTGATTGCTCATCAGGCACCACGCAAACACCTTGGCATCGAACGTCTCCAATGCCTCGGCCAGCACCTCCAGCCACATCAACCGGTCGTCATCATCATCGAAGATATCCTCACGCCGATCCCCTCGCGAAGTGATGTGATACACCGCCCCCTCGAATTCCAGGCGCAAGGGTCTGGACATGGCTTGTCTCCCTGTGTTTGTTGTTGATATTCATAGGGATAGTACAGGATTTGGCAAAAGGCAAGACCTGACCCCAGAACTTCCATAGGGATAGTACAGGATGTGGCAAAAGGCAAGACCTGACCCTAACCTTCAAAAGGGTTGGACATGCAGTATGCGTGAGCCACAGACCTGTGCGAACCCAATGAGGTTCGCGCCCTTTGGAGAGGGGTCGGTACAGAAGGTTTTCTGGGGCGGAGAAGTCCGCCAGGGGCAACACAGTGGATCGTGATCTGCCTTGATCCAGATGGGTGACGGGTGCGCCGTGCGCGCAACCAGTAATAGAGAACCAAGTGCTTCGATGACGTGTGCGAGGGATGGAAGAAAACGGCATGCGCCTGACGGCGCAGAGATTTTTACAACCTGTTGAGGGAGGTTGACTAATGGGTGACTAATGGGTGACCCCGGCCTTCTTTGCTCAGGGTTTCATCATGCAGGGTTTCGTCACAGCGTCTGCTTGCAGCAATCGTGCTGTCACAGCTAGCCCCTATGATGCCCTGTCAATCCGCCCGTCTCTTTGGTAGAAATGCACATGCCTATTTTTAAACTCTACCGCATGCTTGCCTTTGTCTGTGCCTGTATGGCGACTGCGCCGCAGCTTCATGCGCAGGCGCCAGCCCTGAAGTTCGAGCTGGTTCATACACTCCCGCTCGCCACCGATATGCATGATTTGGGTCTGCGCGGGCCCGCCGAGGTCTGGTGCGAGATGATTGATCAGGCGCAGGAGAGCATAGACTTTGAGCAGTTCTATGCTATTTCCCAGACTGGAAGCACGCTGGATCGCGTCCTGGAGCATCTTGAACAGGCCGCTGCACGTGGCGTCCGCATCCGGTTTCTGATGGAAAAGAAAGGGCTGCGTTTCTCAGACGAGGCCACACTTGAGCGTATCCGGCGTATTCCAAATCTGCAGTTCCGCCTGCTGGCCTATTCGGATATCACCGGTGGAATCATTCACGCCAAATTCTTCGTGGTGGATCGGCGCGAGGCTTTCTCCGGCAGCCAGAACTTTGACTGGCGGGCGCTTGAGCAGATTGACGAAACAGGCTTGAGGATCGCTGATCCCACCATGGCGGCCCAACTCCAGGCGATCTTTACGCTGGACTGGGACAACGCCGGGCGAATCGCCGCCGGCCAGGCCGCACTGGCGCCTACCGCATTAGGCCGCTCTGCCCCGCCGGCCGCGGATGCGCCCGCAGTGCTTGTGGCAAGCCCGGCGCGCTTTAATCCGCCCGGCGTGGCAGATTCAGAAGCCGCCCTGGTGGATATTTTCGGGCATGCAACGCGCAACATCCGGATTGCCGTGATGGAATACTCCCCACTGGATCAGAGCCACCACTACTACGGACCTCTGGATCAGGCATTGCGCGCCGCTGCCGGGCGTGGCGTGAAGGTGGAGCTGCTGGTTGCGAACTGGAATCTGGTGCCAGCCAAGCTGCCTTACCTCAAAAGTCTGGCCGTTCTGCCCAATATCCAGGTGCGCGTGCTGACGCTGCCGCAGGCGCCGGGCGGCTTCATTCCTTTTGCGCGGGTTCTGCACAGCAAGATCATGGCCGTTGACGATCATATTGCCTGGGTGGGTTCCAGCAACTGGGAAGGCGGCTATCTCGACAATTCCCGGAATGTCGAGATCATTCTGCGTGACAGCCATGTGGCAGATCAGGTCAAGGCGCTGCACCAGCAACTCTGGCACAGCCAATACACCGCTCCGCTTGATGTGACACGAGACTACCCTGTGCCGCATCCTGGCACGCCATGAAATCTAGGAGGCGGGGGCTGTGCACCCCGGTCGCAATCAAGACCGACGCTTATCCCTTCCTGTCTGAGCATGTCGCGCAGCATGCGAGATTCGCCCGCCGCGTGCGCAGCACGATGTGATAGTGATTACTCATCACGCACCACGCACCACTCAAATACCGTGGCATCGAACGTCTCGAATGCCTCGGCCAGCACCTCCAGCTACATCAGCCGGTCGTCTCATCAAAGAAATCCTCACGCCGATCCCCGCGCGAAGTGATGTGATACACAGCTCCCTCGAACTCTAGGCGTAAGGGTCTGGACATGGCTTGCCTCCCTGTGTTTGTTTTTGATATTCATAGGGATAGTGCAGGATGTGGCAAAAGGCAAGACCTGACCCCAGCCTTTGACCCCAGCCTTCCCACCGGGCCGCTCTCCTCTGGCAGGAATGAAGCTGCCGTCGGCGGCCCCGTGGATAAGCCTACCCGCAGGCGTCCACTTATCAGTCAGGAAAAACTGTCCAAACGACCGGAGCCAGCTCTATTTTTTCTGCCGAACAGTAACCTTCTTGTCGATGATCAATATTTTATCGAGGCGGCAAATTACATCTGCAAGTGTTAGGTTTGATGTTACTGTTACAAAGCAAAACCCCTTGTTTTTGTTTCCAAATTTCTCGCCAGAAGGTATATCCACAGCTTCAACGGATATTTCAGCGCAGCTAATGGCTTGTGTTACATCACCGGATTCGGCTTTATATGGCAATCCTCCAACAAACAGTTCAAATTGCTTCCCTGATATTGGCTCCTGAATGTCAAGTTTTTCCGATGATTTCGCGTCATTGTGAATTGAGGAGGGTGTAACCACTTTCCAACGAGGAACTGAGCGTTTTGGAATTCGATTTTTTTTGGAGAATGCATAGGCTTGGTTATCCGTTAATGTATTCTCAACCAAATGCAATGTCCGGAGAGGGGTAATAATTTCTCGGACTTTGTCTGTATCCACCAAGCCCAGTCTTTCAATAATATCCTGTGTAGAGAATTCGTTTCTGTCACAGCCTAGTGCCAAAACGGCTGTTTGAGCTTCTGTGAGTTTAAATTCTTCAAATTGACTAAGCCAAAGCTTTACCTTGGGGTCATACATTGAACGATGGAAAAGCGTGACCGTGAAATTATTGTCATCAGATTGAAATTCTGGCTCTGCCAAAGAGCTTGAGCGCATCACGTCAAATATGCGTCGAATACCCTCCCCCATTTCTCTTACATAGCCAACTTCTCGCAATACCTTAGCGACAAGTGGATTGCGCGATTCGTGCACGCCTTTTAGGGCTTGTATGTCAGACAGGGATATTGTTGACAACAAGCGTCCTGGACTTATTATCTCCAGTCTGTCTTTGTATAAATTAACTTCAACTCCTCTGCCTTGAATGGCGTAGTTTCTGTGGACAATTGCGTTTATAAGAGCTTCCCGACAAGCAGTTTGGGGATATAAATAACTTTGCTGAAATTTTGCATTCTCAGTTAATGCGGTATGCATTGTTAATGCATAACTTAATCGATCCCAAGACGCTTCAATAAGTTTTAGAACATTTGTTGCCACGATGTCGTCTTTTACTATATTGAATGCTTCGCCACTACGCTTTTCTTGACCATTAACCGTCATTATTCTGACGGAGCATCCGGGGTGATAGTTTCTAACATCTTTTGCAAAAAGCAACGCCGCCGCCCGTTTTAACTTAAGGCCATTTGGAGTGAAGTCTGCCAAGCCTAGATGTTGAAGACATTTTTCTGGTGTAACACCATAGGCAATTTGTGTGGATATTTCACGTATTAGATCGATATTGAGGTCGGCGAGAGTTAAGCCTGGCTCAACTTGGCGGTCCCAAGTCCTCGATTCTGTTTCAAGCCTTTCAGCTTTAATTTTTTCTGAGCTAACAGGGACGGACTCCAAATCCATTCGCTTTAAACATCTCCCGTCTGAGGTTAGATATGCGTAAGAGTCACCCTTCGTAATATTAAAATATAAAACCGTTTTCCCATTGATATCAATTGTACCGACCATTGGAGTTGGTAAAGGCGTATCAGCGTGAACGTTTGTCTTGTATGCGTTCTTAAGCACGTCTATTTGATCTGCGTTATAAGGCAGACCTGAAACAACGCCATCATCTTCAACGCCAACTAACAATTCGCCACCATCTGCATTTGCGAAGGCTACCAATGTTTTTGCGATGTTATCTATTACGTCCTTTAATGGCCGGCTTTTCTTGTCAGATGGAGGACCTTCTAGTGCACTTTTAAACTCCCGGTAATGACTTTCACCGATTTGAATGGAAAGCTGAACACGTTCGACAATTCCAAGAGCTTCCATATTATCCCCATACATTATTGCTAATAGTTTTGCCAAGGAGGTCCATAGCGGATATACCAAAGGTTACACATGCACCATGCTGATGGCAAGTAAACATCCCCCGGCAAACAGGGCTTCAGTACCCGTATAGCATAATCTGACAATACCCAGACTCGAAAGAATACCCGGGTACATTCGGATATTTACGTGAGGCTGTTGTAAACACCTGAGAAATTGGGTCTACTCCATAGGATTACACACAACTCACTCAGCATAAACCCCTGTCTCTGAGGCAGAAATTGCAGTCCTTGGCCCAGAACTGGTATACCTGTTGCTTGCCTGTAGCTCTTTGAAGATCAGGAAGAGCCATGCAATCGTTGGCAGAGGAAGAGTTCAGTGGAGCCAGTCTGGGAGATAAGCGCTTGAACCGTCGGTTAATCGAAGTAGCCCGAACCTTGGGCGATAAGCCCACAGCCAGCATTCCCTCGGCCTGTGGCGGGTGGGCCGATACACAAGCGACCTACCGTTTCTTCGATCAGGCCAGTGAAGGCAAGAAGAA
>DBTS01000117.1 GCA_002307175.1 Rhodocyclaceae bacterium UBA1310 | reverse complement strand
TGGTGGCGGCGCTGCATCGAGCAATCACGTTCGCCCAGATAGATGGCATGACCATGCTGGTCGGCGAGTACCTGGATTTCGATATGGCGCGGGTTTTCCAGGAACTTTTCCATGTACACGGTGGGGTTCCCGAAAGCCGCACCGGCTTCCGAACGGGTCGTCGTCACGGCCTGGATGAGTGCGCCTTCGGCATGCACCACGCGCATGCCACGCCCACCACCACCACCGGAGGCCTTGATGATCACCGGATAGCCGATCTGGCGGGCGATCTTGACGATTTCCTTGGGGTCATCGGGGAGTGCGCCGCCCGAGCCGGGCACGCAGGGCACACCGGCTTCGATCATGGCCTGCTTGGCGCAGACCTTGTCACCCATCAAGCGGATGGTCTCGGGGCGCGGGCCGATGAAAACAAAGCCGGAGGATTCAACACGCTCGGCGAAGTCGGCGTTTTCAGAGAGAAAGCCGTAGCCAGGGTGAATGGCCTCGGCATCCGTCACCTCGGCAGCTGCAATGATGCGGGGGACGTTCAGGTAAGACTGGGCGGAAGCTGCCGGGCCGATACACACGGACTCATCGGCGAGCTTGACGTACTTGGCCTCTGCGTCGGCCTCCGAATGGACAGCCACAGTGCGGATGCCCAGTTCGCGGCAGGCGCGCAGGATACGCAGCGCGATTTCGCCACGGTTTGCGATCAGGATTTTGTCGAACATGGTGTTCCTGTGAGAAGCTGGGAAGAAGGAACCCCGGCTGGTGAAAGGATAGCGCAGTGTCTGCTGCGCTCCAGATGCAGCCGGTCCGTACTTAACCGATGACAAACAGCGGCTGGCCGAATTCGACTGGCTGGCCGTTTTCAACGTAGACGGCCTTGACCACACCGGCAACGTCAGATTCGATTTCGTTCATGAGCTTCATGGCTTCGATCAGGCACAGAGTGTCGCCGACTGAAACGCTGGCGCCGAGTTCGGCGTAAGGCTTGGATTCCGGTGAGGAGGAACGATAGAAGGTTCCCACCATTGGAGACTTGATGACGGTGCCTTCAGGCTCTTTGGCAACCGGCGCGGCTGCAGGCGCTGCAACCGGGGCCGGTGCGGCGGCCATCTGCGGCATCGGGGCCTGAATGTAGTTGACGGGAGCGGCGTTCGCCGCATGCTTGGCGATACGCACCTTTTCCTCGCCTTCGGTGACTTCCAGTTCGGCAATGCCGGACTCTTCCACCAGATCGATGAGTTTCTTGAGTTTTCTGAGATCCATATCGTGCTCCGAAAAATTTAGGGCGCGAAGTCACTCCTTCGCGCCAAGGCTACTATTTTTTTCAGCGCGCCAGCAGCTTGGCCAGCGCGAAATCAAGGGCGTATTGATAGCCCTCGCTACCCAACCCGCAAATGACCCCGACGGCGATTGCCGACAGGTAGGTCTGATGCCGGAACGGCTCACGGGCGTGGATGTTGGAGATGTGTACTTCAACGAACGGAATTGCCACGCCTGCCAGTGCATCACGCAGGGCAATGCTGGTGTGACCGAAGCCCGCCGGGTTGATGATGATGAAACCAATCCCTTCCGTATAGGCAGCCTGGATTCGATCAATCAGCTCACCTTCGTGATTGCTCTGAAAAGATTCGAGCTGTACCCCGGCAGCGTGGGCACGGTCCTCCATCGCACGATGAATGTCCGCCAGCGTAGTGTGTCCATAGACACTCGGCTCACGGACCCCCAGCATGTTCAGATTCGGCCCCTGCAGCACCAGGATTCTGGCGTGCGGGGCGGCCGATTCGGCTTTCGCAGCAGAGTCGGCAGGCCGTCTTTTGGCAGAGGTGGTTTTCTTCATGGCCGCAAGTTTGCCGCAATTGGCAGCAATTTGTCCATAATTCACTTCTTCTTCGCTCCATTCGGTTCGGAATGGACGTTGACTGCCTGAAGCCACTTTTTCAGCTCAGAAGCGTGCAAAACCCCAAGTCTGATGTGTCTGACGTGACCTTCCGCGTCGATCAGCACAGAAAAAGGAATGCCCTGGGCGGCGTTTCCGAGTGCCGGCAGGATATCGCGGATACGCTCGTCGGCGACCAGCAGTGGGTAGTGCGTGGGGTGTTTGCGCTCAAAGTCAGCCACATTATCAGCCCGATCAAGGGCGATGCCCAGGATTTGCAGGCCATCGGCGGGTTGCTCACGTGCCACAGCGTCGAGTTGCGGCATTTCTTCCAGGCAGGGAGCGCACCAGCTGGCCCAGAAGTTGATCAGAAGCGGGCGGCCCTGCCACTGAGAGAGCGCCTTTGGTGTGCCCCGCGAATCGACCAGGGTTGTACTGAGTACCCCTGCGATTGCGGTATCGGCGTCAACCGGCACGGCCATTGCCGGGAGCGCCGCCGGCACTGGCGCAAGGTAGTGAACCAGTTTTTCGGTGCCCAGGGCGAGCAGGGCGATGACGGCAAGTGAGGCAAGGGTTTTAATCAGCTGCATCACTACTCTGTTCGATCCTGGCACGGAAAGCGTCTAGGCGCAGACGCTCGGCAATCACTCCGGAATGGGCGCGGCGCGGCGTGCGTTCTGCCACGTGATCAAATACATACAGGCGGAACGGAACGCCATCGCATTCAAAGAGCAGAATGGCTTCCGGGGCATCATGGCCGGTACGGCGAACTTCATTATGTTCGTAAGGGATGCCCTTGCTGAGCAGGAAAAGCTCCACATCCTTGGCGCTGTCGGCGAACACTTCCAGCTCCACTTCCGAGAAGGCATCCCCCAGACCGGTCAGCACCACCCCGGTGACGTAGGGGCGGAGCGGGGCGAGTTGTTCCATGACCAAAATGGCAGCCTCCCGCATGCGTTCAAGGCGCTCTTCGTCGTCCTCGTCGCGAAACAGGCTGCGGTGTTCCTGCAGGGCTTCCTCGATTTCCGCATTGCTGGGCAGATCGCGTGGGGGCACGCCGAGCTGCCGTGCTGCCTTGCGTTTGGCGAAGGCAAAATCTTCGATACCTTCTTCAGCAATCAGGCGTGCAGCCTGCACGGCAATGCTCCGGCGCAGGTTGCCGATGACACTATCTGTTGAATTGGGGCGGGCAGACATGACGGGCTCGCTCATTGCAGAGGTAAAATCCTCAATTACATTCTACACACCGATTGGTCCGATACTTCAACATGCACATCCATATTCTCGGAATTTGCGGCACCTTCATGGGAGGGATCGCCTTGCTGGCCCGTCAGGCCGGCCATACGGTCACCGGCTGTGATGCCAACGTCTACCCGCCGATGAGTACGCAGCTCAGGGAGCAGGGAATTGCGCTGGTTGAAGGGTATTCGGCCGATCAGCTCACGATGAAGCCGGATCTGTTCATCGTCGGCAATGCCATTTCGCGTGGCAATCCGCTGCTCGAAGCGATACTGGATGCGGGCCTGCCCTATACCTCGGGACCACAATGGCTGGCTGATCATATCCTGCGTGGCAAATGGGTGCTGGCGGTGGCTGGCACGCATGGCAAAACCACCACATCATCCCTGCTCGCCTGGATTCTGGAAGACTCAGGCCTCAATCCAGGTTTCCTGATCGGCGGCGTGCCTGCCAACTTCGGGGTTTCCGCACGCCTGACCGATACGCCGTTCTTTGTTGTGGAGGCTGATGAATACGATACGGCGTTCTGCGACAAGCGCAGCAAGTTCGTACACTACCGGCCGCGTACCGTGATTCTCAACAACCTTGAGTTCGATCATGCCGATATCTTCCCGGATCTTGGAGCGATCGAGACGCAATTCCATCATCTCGTGAGAACTATCCCGCAGCAGGGGCGGATTATTGCAAACGGTACGGAAGAGAGCCTTGAGCGTGTTCTGTCGCGGGGGTGCTGGAGCGAATTGGAGTGGTTCGGCGGCAAGGGTGAGTGGCAGGTGGGCGAGGATGATGGCAAGGCCCGCGTGGCTTTCAGTTTCAAGGGTGTCGAAGCGGCGCATTGCGATCTGCCCCTGGCGGGTCAGCATAACCGCCTGAATGCGCTGGCGGCACTTGCAGCGGCCCGCCATGTGGGAATCACCCCGGCTGGTGCGGCACTGGCGTTGTCGCGCTTTGCAGGGGTCAAGCGGCGCCTGGAGGCACGCGGAGTGGCACGTGGGGTGACAGTCTATGATGACTTTGCGCATCACCCGACGGCGATTGCCACAACAGTGGCCGGGCTGCGCAAGCGGGTCGGGCAGCGGCGCATTCTCGCTGTGCTGGAGCCGCGCTCCAACACCATGAAGCTCGGAGTGATGAAAGATCAGTTGCCGGCCAGCCTCAGTGAGGCTGATGAGGTTTTCTGCTATTCCCATAACCTGGGCTGGGATGCGGCTGCGGCACTTGCCCCGATGGGTGAGCGGGCACGCTGTTTTGATGATCTGGAGGCTCTTGTTAAGGCGGTGGCTGCCGTGGCACATGATGGTGACCAGATTCTGGTGATGAGCAACGGCGGTTTTGGCGGCGTGCATGAAAAACTGCTGGCCGCGCTAAGCCACGGAAGCGGGGTGTGAGATGCGGTGCTGGCTGAACAGGGTTTTGCTGATCGTCACCGTGCTGGGGCTGGTGGCCTGCGGCCAGCAATTCAATACCACAGATGTGACAGGGGCGGGTTATGGCCCGAGCCTGCATTTGCATGACCATAATGGGCAAATGCGTAGCCTGGCTGACTTCAAGGGCAAGGCCGTGGTGATTTTCTTCGGCTATACGAATTGCCCCGATGTATGCCCCACCAGCCTGGCCATGCTTATGCAGGTCATGCAGCAGCTTGGCCCCGATGCGTCACGCGTGCAGGTACTGTTTGTAACGGTGGACCCCAACCGGGATACGCCAGAACGCCTCAAGCAGTATGTCGGTGCATTCAATCCTGCCTTTTTGGGGCTGACCGGGAGCGAGGCCGAGATCGCCACGGTGGCGCACGAGTTCAAGGTGATCTACGAGAAGCATGGCGATATCGCCAGTGGGCGCTACAGTGTGGATCATACTGCGGGCTGTTTCATCTTCGATCCGCAGGGGCGGGCACGCCTGTTTGCGCGGCACGGTGAGACTGCCGAGCGTATTACCGCCGACCTTAAGCGCTTGCTGGCTGGTGCCTAGCTGCAGGGAACAGGCTCTGAGAGCCTGCCACCCGGAGTCGCCATAAAAAAGCCCGGCATTGCCGGGCCAGAGTGAATCACTACTGCGCGCCGATTTATTTGGTGCGCAGGATGTTGACGACCGTATTCAGATCATTGCTGTCAGTGATGAACTTCGAGTAAAGCTTGACGGCAAAACCTTCGATGCCGACCATGGCGATCTGGGATTTTTCGGTGATGACGGCACCTTCCTTCTTCGCCTTGGCCAGAGACTGAACTTCACTCTCGGCCCACTGCTTCTTCATATAGACAGAAGATTCGGCAGCTGCGTCACGCAGGGCCTTCTGCTCGGCAGGAGTCAGAGACAGCCAGGCCTTCTTGGATACCAGCAGAACTTCGGGTACGGAAGAGTGCGCATCCAGGCTGTAGTACTTGGCGAACTTGTAATGCCCGCTCGACACGTATGAAGTCGTATTGTTCTCGGCTGCGTCGATCTGCCCGCTCTTGAAGGCATCGGCTACTTTGTCATAAGGCACGACAACGGGCGTTCCGCCGAGCTGCTGGATCAGCTCCCTGTATACAGGGGAATCCTGGATGCGGATGCGCAGACCATTGAAGTCTGCCACCGAGCGGATCGGGCCTTTGGTAGTGTAGAAAGAGCGCTCGCCGCTGTCATAATAGGTCAGTACCACCGCCCCATTTTTATCCGCTTCGGCCTCGATACGCTTGCCGAAGTCGCCAGCCAGCACGTGCCACATGTGTTCGCGGGAGCGGAACAGATAGGGCAGGCTGAGCAGCTTCACGGCAGGCAGATCTTTTGCCAGCGTTGCCAGATTGACCCGGGCCATGTCCAGCGAACCGGCTTTGATCTTGTCCCAGCAATGTGTTTCGTCACACAACTCGCCATTGAGTTTGAGCTGCAGACGAACATCATTTTTACTCAGCTCGGCCAGACGGGTGCCGAGCAGTTCTTCGGATTGCACGATGACGTGCCCCTGCGGGTGAACTTCTGCCAGCACCAGATCCTTGCCCTGCGCCAGCATTGCCAGGGTACTGCCGATTAAAATCGCCAGCCCGCGCATTACAACTGATTTTGTTGCCACTGCCACACTCCTTCTGCTTCGTTGCTGAATTGGGCTTGAGCCCTTTTATAAAAAATTTTCAGAATTATGCACCCGTAAAATATGGTTTTGATGAATTCTGTTTTTATAGAGTATCAGGAGTGTCATGCAGGGTGTAAACCCCACTTGTCATAGGTGTTATTTTTCGTTCATGCCGTATTGAAAAGTCTTCGTAAATAAGGCTTGGCGCCCTGTGTTAGTGCTATTGGCATGGCGTTGCAAGAATGCAACGTTTGAGATTTTATTTCTATGCCACACGCTGAGGTGTGGGTGTTTGAAAATTCCATATGGAAAATTCAAGGAGAAAATAAAATTAGTAATACAACTATGTAAATTTGTGGTTGGTTGTTTTACATATTTTTTGGATTGGTGGACGTGTAGGTTGAAATTTCTGAAAAAATAAGGAAACTGCACTTTTTAAGTCAGGCAACTTTGGTGAATGTCAGGAGGCTAAATCTCCTTTTCAGAAATGGGTATTTCTGGTTTTTCAGTCATGCAATACCATTTTCGCAGAGGAAATTTTTTCCGAGCAAACTTCCGAAGGCGGGCCTTCCGGCGCGAAGAGAGATGAAAACCGGTTTCAGAAGTCTGGTGCGACAAGCATTTTTTGTGGCAAAAGTGCTGTAACCCTGGATATTTTTCGATTTTCTGCCTGACTGGCGGGAAAGCATGCCAGACCGTAAAACAGGGCTTGTCAGCTCGGGCTCTTGGCAAGTGCTCCGCGAGCCTTTAGAATGTCGCTCTCGCGTGGGGAGATAGCTCAGCTGGGAGAGCGTCGCGTTCGCAATGCGAAGGTCGGGAGTTCGATCCTCCTTCTCTCCACCACTCGAATTCCCAGGAAGGGCGCGGCTTGCAAGGCAGGTAGCGCCCTTTTGTGTTTCCGGGTGTGTTACCGAGCGTGTCACTTCGTCTCCTTTCTGGACGAAGAAAAGTGACCACATGCCCAAGAAACCGTTAGGACTCATCTCCCGCAAAGAGAGCGCAGTCCTCCAGTTCAGTCGGAAGATTCCTGGCGACCTCCGGGACTTCTATCCCCCTCATCAGACGCACATCCGACAAGGACGACGCCAAGAGGCTCTGCGTCAAGCTATGGGCCGAGCTGGACGATCATTTCGCCACGCTTCGCTTACGCCTCGCCCCTTCAGCTATTGAGTCCATCACGCCAGAGCTGGCCGGAGCTATCGTCGCGCAAATCAAGCACACTGCACTGAAACTTGATGACGACGTGCGCTATAACCCTGTGGCGGCAGCATGGCTACATCATGTGGCGACAACGCCAATGCCGTCTTACATCCCCCAGGGGGCGAGGCCCGAGCGCCCGCCTTTTGTTTCCCCTACGTCCGATCAAGATGGACTGACCCAAGAGCAAAGGGCGGGGGTTGCGTGGCTGAATGAGCATCAGGCCCGGCAGACAGCGGAAGCACTGGCAGCGGGGAAGCTTGCAGACGCAAAGAAAGCTGCACAGGACGCCGCGAGGGCGTTAGGTGTGTCACTGGAAGGGCTGGAGCACTCGCAAGAAGCAAAGGAGCTATTCCGGGCTGTGGCACGCGCCCAGAAGGAGGCGGCAGACGCCTTGCAGGCCAGAGACCAAGGTCAGCCCGTGGCGACCCCAGAGGCTCCCGCGTTCAAGGTAGGCGACCAAAAGACCCTGCGATGGTTGCATAAGAGCTGGAGCACGGACGCCCGTAACCCGGTCAAGCCCGATTCCATCAAGCGCAACCTGTTGGGGGTCGAGCTATTCGAGCAAATGGTGGGGCCGGATATCCCCATTGATCAGATTACACGCGAGCACGCCCGTCAGTTTGCGGACGCCCTGGCTGCGAAGTATCAGAACTCCAGAACGGGCAAGGACCGGTTCATTGCTGTGGCTACGCTCCTGAATCATGCCGTCACTATGGAATGGCTCCAGCGTTTGAGGTCAAGAAACCCCGCAAGATATGGGAAGACGCCGACGTGGTGCGCCTCTTTGCCTCCCCTCTCTTCACTACCTACGCGATCCCAGAGGGGGCTGATCCGGGCATGGATGCCGCGTACTGGGTGCCCCTCCTGGCTCTCTATTCTGGGGCGCGTATAGGCGAGCTGGCTGGACTCTTGGTGGCGGATGTCGAGTCGGGGGATTCCTCTCCCGCACGTTTCCTCATAGGCAAGGCCAAGACGCGGGCAGGGCGGCGGGAGATCATGCTTCACCCCGAGCTGCTGCGTCTGGGTTTTCTGGACTATGTGGCGGCAATGAAGGAGCAGGGGCGTACCCGCCTGTTCCCTGCCACAGGGATTCTGCCGGACGGGACCACAGGGAAATACCTGTCAGATTGGTTTGGGACCTACCGGGTGGCACAGGGCGCAGAAAAGCCGGGCCAAGACTTCCACTCAGTCCGCACCACGCACCAAGCTGGCGGATGCGGTATGGGCAGCAGGACACAAAAACTGGCGGAATTTTCGTGACCACTATTCATCCCGCCGAGCTTGCCTTATTCCCCCCTGCCGGTGGACCGAAGGGGCCGACCCCCTGCTAGGGAAACACTGATTAAATCTGCACACTGAACGATTTTCCGTCACAATAGCAAATATCCCATAAGCATTACCGGAGCA
>DBTS01000112.1 GCA_002307175.1 Rhodocyclaceae bacterium UBA1310 | reverse complement strand
CGGGGGCCGAAGTGGTCAGCGCCATTACCTTCATCGCCATTCTCATGACTATCCTGATTCAGGCCACCACCACGCAATGGCTGGCGCGCAAGCTGGATCTGCTGACGGAATGAAGTTTCCCAGAAAATCGCCTGCCTGGGCCTACGTGGCAGCTTGTCGTAGGGCGCAACAGGAGGGCGTGAGTGTGGCATGGTATTTCCACATTGATCGCTTCGGGTTGATCAGCGAAAGCGCACGAATGCCCCAAACAAAACGTGTACGGAGTCGGCCTTGAGCCGTCTTGAAATTGTGCGCCAGTCATCCGGATAACGAATGCTGGCGGGCGTCTCCGCCAGAAGAGAGGGGTTTTGAAAGCCGCTCATTCAATTTTTCCTATTCTGACATTAAAAAAATTATGCCCGTAGCTTTGAAAAAGCTTGATGCAAGCTGACCCAAGAAGTCCGAGGCGTGGCAATCTGCGCGCGCTTCCCGTCGGGAAGCCAATTGTTGATACACAGACACACCGTACGGAGTTTTTTATGGCGAGCCATGCCAATTCTGCTGACTACACCGCTAACCCCGCCCCTCTGGGCCTGTTCGGGTTCGGTATGACCACAATCCTGCTGAACATCCATAACGCCGGCCTGGTCGAAATGAGTTCGATGATTCTTGCCATGGGCATCTTTTACGGCGGGATTGCCCAAGTCCTGGCCGGCCTGATGGAGTGGAAGAAAGGCAATACCTTTGGTACTGTCGCCTTCACATCCTATGGCTTTTTCTGGATGACCCTGGTGGGCATCGTCTGTCTGCCCAAGACCGGGCTGATGGGGGCTGCTGGCGAAGGCAGCATGGTGGCCTTCCTCGTGCTGTGGGGCATCTTCACAGCAATCCTGTTCGTCGGCACTCTCAAGCTCAATCGAGCCACCCAGTTTGTCTTCGGTTCGCTGACCATCCTGTTTGCCCTGCTCGCGCTGGGTGATGCGACCGGCAATGAGACCATCAAGCTGCTCGCCGGCTGGGAAGGCATCATCTGTGGCGCCTCGGCTGTCTATGCCGCTGCCGCCCAGGTGCTCAACGAAATCTATGGCCGCAGCGTGCTGCCCTTGGGCTGATCGCCCCGCGATGGTCGCCGGGTGAAGCCCGATACCTTGCCCTATTGTTCGTGCCTAACCCCCGATTTATGGGGGTTTTGTTTTTGGTTCATCCGACTTTAGTGTGGGTCAAACTGAGAGATACCATTCCTCAGTGAGCGTTTTTCCGTTCGGATGAATTCCCCTTGTGGGCGCTGCTAAAGCGTAAGAAATTGCTCACACAAAAGTCTGAAAGCCCCGGTTTTTAGAGACCGTTCATGCACCGATCTTCTTCTGGGTTCGCTTTGCTCCGAAAACTGGTGCTGCCGGCATGGAGAGACTGGACGGAATCGGTATGCCGTTGGGCTTTGTGGCTTCCATACGACAAACCCCGAAAGCCCGGGGTTTTCTTTGTTCGTTGCCTGATGCATCAGGGAAGGTCGAAGCCTTCCATCTGTTCGGCAAGTTCGCGCAGGGCAGTTGCAATCCTGGCCGACTCTTTGAGCTTACGAAGGTCCTGCTGGCAGGCCGGGCAATATTCTGTCTGCGAGGCCGAAGCCGGGGGATTGGACTGGGGGTGCTGGGTATCGGCAGAAACCATAAGGCCTCCACAGCATGGGCAATTCATTCTTTCATTCCTTGAAAAACGGCAGCTATTTCGCGTAATCAGAACATTGCCAATTGCAAAGCGAAAAAAGCAGCCATCTTGCGACGGCTGCTTTTTCAAACATCCACTGCTTGTGTTGTTGGTGGGGCGAGGGAAACCGAATAATCCGCGCTATCCTGGACAGAGAGGCAGATGCTGCATTCGATTTCCTGCTTACCCCACGTCGATAAACCTGCATCAAACATCCCAGAGGAAATTCGATCCGCTCATCGCCACAGGCCACGTATCGGGGGTGTCTGAAAGGCAAAACAGCTACTAAAGGCGATATTTTGCCATGTTTCACGCAATCCCGCAGGCGCTCCTGCCTGTATTGGGTTTTTGGCGCTGGTCAACTCGCGGTTCAATCTTTGCGCCACATGAACGCATCATTGGGCTCCAAACTGAAAAGTGGCCAAAAAAAGTAGCACCAGTTAAATCTATTACTGAGGTTTGTCGATTTTCTCAAACACCTTTAGCACGCTATCATTATTCATGGAGCGGGCGGCGCTCAGCTCCCCCGCCATGGTGGCGTTGAGCAGTCTGCCTTGTGAATCCAGCACGGCTACAGCCGGAATCCCCTTTTTAGGGGGATTGCCATATTCGGATGCAATATCCATATTGCGGTCCCAATTCCCCACATTCACCTTGACGAGAACGTAGCGTTTCTTCACCTGGCTGGCCAGACTCCCCTCCGCCATCTGGGCAGACAAGGCGCGGCAATCCGGGCACCAGTTAGCGCCAAAGACCAGAAGCACGTTTTTATGGCTGGATTTTGCCTGCGCAATGGCGCGCTGGATATCGGCATGCGCATCGGCCTGCTCGTTATAGGGCAAAGCGTCAGTAGCATAAGTGGTTGTTACACACATACCGGCTAACAGACTCACACATAACAAAGTTTTGATTGCAATCCGCACGATACTTTCCCCGTTCGCAAAAAATCAGATTCCGTGGCTTGCCAGCTGACGCAGCCACGGCTCAAGGTGGGCAATGTCGAAGGTCCCCGTCTCGAACATCCCGATCATCTCGCTGTAGATCTGCATGGGCGGGCGCTGCAAACGCCAGCCATTGATGCGCAGAAACACGTCTGTGGCAGCGAACGCAATGCGCTTGTTGCCATCCACGAAAGGATGGTTGATTGCCAGGCTTTCCAGCAGCGCGGCGGCCTCGGCCACGATGTTCTCATAATAGCCCGTCTGTGGCCGGAACAGAGCGGACTCCAGTGCCCCCGGATCACGCACACCTGAAGCCCCGCCATAGCGCTGGATCAGCACCAAGTGCATACCGAGCACATCAGCTACCGTCAGATAGTCTTGAGTCATGGCCTATTTGGCCAGCTCGCCGTAGAGAGCGTCGAATTCATCAAGGCTCGAAGCAAAAGCTTCCATCACGTGCTGGCGTGGCCGATACTTCTGCTGCCGGTCGATATAGTCGCGCAGCGCATCATCCAGCACAGCCTGAAACTGCCGTCCCTGGCTTTCCGCAATCTGGCGCAGCGCTGCCAGTACTTCAGGCGCAGCTTGAGACGAAAATTTTTCGCGAGTGGTAGTGCTCATGTTTTCACCATCATGATCTATCTTGATGTTTCAAGATAGATCAAGCTGCTGCAGGCCGCAACCCGGATTGCGCAATCCATCCTTGGAGGCCGGTGAAGACTGGAACCCTCAATCAGACTGTCTTCTGAGCCATCTGGAGATGAAGTGTATGGATGCACGCCGGGCGTTGCTGTCAGCCGTTACTTCGCCTGGAAGGTTTTTCCGGACCGTGAGAATGTAGGTGCCCGTCGTTCCATTTTTTGACGATTACGTATCCTGAGCGCAATGTCCTAAACCTCCAGGCCAGGTCCCAATCAGATTGCCAGACCGCTGAAAACGACCGCAACTCATTATCGGTGTTGTGTTCAGCCAAGAGTGTTTTCCAGACAGCATTCATGTGACCGAATAGCTGTTCAGGTGCTGCTCTGAGGAGATCAGTCACGAAGTTCGCAGGAACCCGCGTGACCCCTCGCAGACACGCGGTGGGTTAAGAAAAAACTAAACGGCGGGGGAAACCGAATAATCCGCTCAATCCCTGTCGCAGCGCCAGATCCTGCGTTCGGTTTTTTCTGCATACCCCCAAAACTACCCCCGCCTCGATAAACCTGCATCAAACATCCGGGGGAATTCGATCTGCTCATCGCTGCGGGCGACATGTTCGGCGTGTGCGTCTGAAGGGCAATTCAGCGACTAAAGACGCCATTTTGCCAAGTTTCACGCAATCACGCAGGCGCCCCCGCCCGCACTGGGTATCCGGGGCCGGTACCAGAGGTGCCCGAGCGAGTCCGGCCCATCTACGGGCGAGGGCACTGAAAGTTTATGCCTATCAATTTGCCCACGCATGGAGGGGATTACCTGGGACCGAGGTAAAAGTCGAGGGTGTGCCATGGGGCTCTGCTTTGGCTACCTTGTAAATTTTACATATTAGGTTAATACTTCGAGTATGGAAAAACGCAAACCACATTGCCCGCTCAGCGTTGTCAAGGCGCTTATCCAGGAAGGCAAGGTTCGCGCCACAAAGTCTGCAACAGACTCGGCGGCCGATCTGGGAATCTTCGGGATTGAGGCAATGTCGGCGGTGGTGCTGTCTCTGGCCACCAAGGATTTCTACAAGAGCATGACCACCAACGCAGACACCAAGGTCTGGCAGGACGTGTATCACGCTCAAACAGATGTTGGTGAGCTGTATGTAAAACTCACCGTGATTGACGATGTGCTGATCGTTTCTTTCAAACCCCTATAAAACAGGAGAGAAGCCATGAAATGTCCAGTCTGTGGCGGCGCCGAACTGATCCACGATACGCGTGACCTGACCTATACCTACAAGGGCCACACGACCACGGTCCCCAACATTACCGGGGATTTCTGCCCGGCCTGCGGGGAAAGTGTTCTGGAGCGGGAAAGCGGCGATGAATACGCGTTCGCGATCCGGGACTTCCAGGCGGAAGTGAACGCGTCCTATGTCGATCCCGCCTTCATTACTCGGGTGCGGCGCAAGCTGCGTATCGATCAGCGTGAGGCGGCACAGCTCTTCGGCGGGGGCATCAACGCCTTTTCGCGCTATGAGAATGGCCGGGCCAAGCCACCAGCAGCACTGGTCAAGCTGCTGAAGCTGCTCGACAAGAAACCCGAACTCATGAAAGACCTGCGCGAAATTGATGCTGCGTAATTTCCCGTGCCTGCGCAATGCAGGCCTTGGTTGTTGTGTAGTGGGATGCCGAAGATCTCGTAAAATTTCTGGAAGGCTTTGGGATGTCTGATAGGCCTGTTCCAGGGGTATTGCGGCCAGACTGACACTCATCCCTTTTTCAGGCCCTTTGCAATGACCATGACAGCCATTGCCATGGTGCCGACGCCCGGGGGGCGAGCCCAATGCAGAGGTACCAGCGGAGTGATACACATCGCGACGTTATCTCCCTCATAGAGCAATCGTTCGGCCATCTGAGCAGTCATTCCATGCTTTTCTGTGTGTGGCGTATTCTTACGCAAAACAAGATTTCTGGTATTTTAAGAAATGCGAATTGCTTATTGTGATGCTATGCTTTTTTGGCAGGAGTTTGTACATGGAAGTATCGATTTTTCCAGCCCGCCACATCATGCAGAGTCGCACACGTTTGCGTTATCTGCGGAACAGAATTGATCACCAACAACACAGGCGTTGTCATGCTCAAGATCATTCTTTGCATTGGGATCTGCCTCTTCGCCGTTGTCGCGATTTCTGCCGGCCAGCACATCATCCGGCAGCGCATCCAACGTCGGCGAGAGCCGCATTTCGACATCCCAGACTTTTTGAGCAATGCGCCGAAAGCGAGCGACAATCCCGGCAGCAGTCTCCAGGCTGATTGGACTGAGGTCCACGGGTTGCGCAGGGGACCGCGAAAGAATAGCGGCCCCAGTGTCTGAAGCAGATCCTGCGGCTGATGTCGCCCAGTTTAGGAAATGGGAATATCAAGGGAGGAAGGTCGGTGAAGCGAAGGCCCCTGGTAGGCGATGTCTGGATCAGGGAGTGTCACCAGGTGCAGGTCCCGTTCCTGACAGCACGTCCGGCGCGCCGGGTTTTGTAGATGGGCATCCTGAGCCGGTGATGCCATCCCCATGGTAAACCCCTGGCAACGCCTGACTATAGCACCGGGCTGCAGCTTGTCGTAGAAGGAGGCGAGGCGTCCCTCTGCATCGAAGTGGGTTGACTCGACTGTTCGAAGTGATGGCCTCGACCCGACTTCAATCCTCTATCCAGAGGGACAGGATCAATCTACGACGTCGTCGGAAATTTCGCAATCAGGAATGATTTCCTACACGATGAACAGGCGAGCAAAAACTTGTGCGGTGGCCCAGCAACGTTGCCATGACGATATCGTTCGTTATCGGGTTGTTTCCTTGTTGTGTAGGGATTGAATCATCGCGTTCCGCAAAATTTCATTGGCCTTGGTCTGATACTTTCCCTGGGCCTTTAGCCACGCCAGAACGTCTGCATCAATCCGCATGGATACATGAGTCTTTACAGGCTTGTAGAACGGGCTTGAAACTGCCTTCGCGTTCAATACGTCACCAGCCGGGGGAATGTCGCTGTAGTCGATAGTGCTGTCAGGGGCATCGGCCAACGCCTGAAGCTCTGCAACACGCTCCGCAGTCAGTTGCGGAAGCTCACCTTGCTTATGTCTAACCATGCTCATAATGACTCCGCTCCTTTCGGTCTGCGCGCCTGGCACTGATGATCCTGATGACTTCAATGCCTTCATCTTCCAGGCGTACCGTATGTGCCACTAGCAGCAATAAGCAGCCGCCAACCATGCCCAACGTCTGCCAGCGGAGCTCTCCATGCTCGATACGATCTTGGACAGACACCGCCAGTGGATCATCGAAGACACGGGCGGCCTCTTCAAACCGGATACCGTGCTTGCGGAAGTTGATGTCCGCTTTGGTTGAGTCTCACTCAAAACACCGATCCATAGAGAAAATGTAGCACAAATTTGTATATACATCCGAATTTTATTCGATGTCTGCAGGCTGTACAACTAGGCGGTGCTAAGGTCGTCTCGCGGCATAGGTGGTGGTTCGCGCCTTCCGTCCGTGGTGCACCAACAAGGGGCGCAGAGCACGTCAAAAAATCACGGCGCGCGGTCGTACCCCCGCCACGCCCGCCCGCTTTTTGTGTCGCTTTCTATGCGCCTGCATGCAGCCCAAAAAATCAGCCGTCAGCCGGGCTAGAGCCGTGTCAGTTGCGTTTAAAAAAGTGTGCGCTCACATGCTGCTCAAGCGTATGCAAAAACGAACCAGAGCCCGCTATATGCAATTTGCCTGTCAGATTGGTTTGGCAAGCAAAAAACTGACAAAAATGTTGACCATACAGCCCCGAAAAGCCCAAAAAATAGCCATCTTTTGATGGCTATTTTTCGTATAATATTGTTTTTGTTGGTATTTTTTGTTGAGCGGGGGAAGCCGAATAATCCGCTCAATCTCCGTTGGAGAGCCAGATCCGGCGTTCGTTTTTTTCTGCATACCCCCAAAACTACCCCCACATCGATAAACCTGCATCAAACAACCGGGGGAATTCGACCTGCTCATCGCGGCAGGGCCCCGTTTGCATTGGGTATCCTGCGCCAGCGTGAAGGCAAAGGGTGTTTGGTCATCTACTTGCGGTGGCATTGAAAGGCTATCCTGGCGAAGAGGCTTTGTCAGGACATTGATTTCCAGGCAGAACAGTGCGATCTAACAGTGCTGCTACGATAAGCCGGCTCTAATTGCCTGTATCCCCTATTTTCCGGCCACGCTGACAGGAAGCGTCCTGGTAAACAGCCAGTCGCAATAGCGAGGCTCCTCAACGTCACTCGAGATGCTCACAAACTTCGGAAGGGTTTTTGTATCGCGTAAAGCCTCTTTTTCCGAACGGCTCGAGATGGCAACGATCCGGCCATTCTGGATGTTCAGTTTCCAGTCAGTCTTCCCCGTCATGGGGTCCCGAAACACCTTGCGCAGATGCCGAACCGGATAAGGGAAACGCTTGTCCTCTACCAGCTCATCAAGGTTGGCGGGTGCGTCAGGCTGTCCCTGCTGAGTCACCCGGCGGTAACTTTCAAGGGCTGCGCTCAACTGGCTGCCAACGAATAACAGTTCAGTTTCCTTCTCCCGCTGTGCGGAAAGTTTCCAGGATTGACCATATCCGGATAGCAGAAGCCCCATCACCGCAATCACAAAAATAAGAACCAGATAGGTAAAGCCATCGGCAGGCTGATTGTGCTGCCGCCAGCGTCTCCGTAGGCGCGCCATCTACAGTTCCCCCAGCGGGATTCCATCCTGTGCCTGGCCTTCCGCACCACTGTGGATGTCATAGACTCCACTGGAGTCTGAATTGTCCGGAGGGGATTCGAGTTGCCAGGTTTCAGACGAATTCGTGAATGGATCCTTGGGAACTGCGCGCAGATAATGAAGGTGGACGAGATCATCCAGACTCTCGGGGAGCTTGTTGCGGTCCGCCTCATATTTGTCGATGGCGTCTCGCATCACTGCAAGACTCTGACGCAAAGTGTTTTCTTTGGCGCGCTCGATGTGGCTGAAATAGCGGGGCGCTGCGATGGAGAGCAGTAGCGCGATGACCGCCATAACAACCAGCAACTCAATCAGGGTGAAACCAAAGGGCTTTCGCTTTTGCACACAGACTTCACCGAAAGGTGCCTTACGCTGCCAGATGGTTCGGATGAGCCTGTTCATGGTTGGTTTCACCATTCCCTGTACGCCAGGCCATTCAACCCGTTCTTGTCGGAGAGGGAATAAACGTCAAACACATCCTTACCCTCCTGGGGCGCGTCGGGAGGGCTCGCATAACTGCGCTTTCCCCAGGTGGCAGCGGCTGAGCCAACGGTGTCTGCAGCCATTGGATCACGCGGCAGGCGGCGCATGAAATAGATCATTTTGCGGTCTGGCGAAGTCTTGTCTTCCACCCCGTTAACGAGATCTTCCAGCTTGTGAGGAAAGCCAGAATCGTCAGCCGTCTTTTCAATTTTGCCTGCATCTGCAGCGGCTTTGTAGGCATCAA
The DNA here is from genome assembly GCA_002307175.1 of Rhodocyclaceae bacterium UBA1310. Lineage (GTDB taxonomy): Bacteria > Pseudomonadota > Gammaproteobacteria > Burkholderiales > Rhodocyclaceae > Uliginosibacterium. The sequence continues at coordinate 2,729 of DBTS01000112.1, read as the reverse complement.
TACCTGTGCGGATCTGGCGTAGTGCCAGGCGCAATTCGGCTTCGCGTGAGCGTTGATTGGCAAGGTTGGCCAGCGGGTATGCCACGGAGGAGAGGATCCCCACAATGGCAACCACGACAACAATTTCAATCAGCGTGAATCCCCGCGTACGCATTACATCGAGACCTTGACGGTGACAGGATTCGGTTTGGTGACCTGATCAACACTCCCGGTCTTGAGCGTGATTTGTGAGTTCTCCAGCGTGATCATGCCGTCTCCAATTCCATTGGCCTTGGCTTTGAGCGTGACTTCACCGGATGCCGAGTTGCCTGATGGTGTGAGTTTGACGGTATTTCCAGTCTCTGCATTGGCCGCCTCAAACAGTGCCGAGTCCCAATTGACTGCGGCCTCTGCAGACTGGACCTCGTCGTTCGCTGTCAGGCTGACCGTGACGGTAAAGGTTTGGCCGGCACGCACGTTCTGTGGGGCTCTTACCGTCAGAGAGGCGGTCGCAGTCTGTGCATTCTTCTGTTTTGTGGCAAGGCTTGTGGGTTGCGTTTCTGCGGGCTCAGATGCGCCGGTAGAAGCGGGTCCCACTGCTGGGGTTGCAGGTGGTACAACAGGCGCAATTGTCATGGGAGCGGTGACTGGCGTCGTGGGCGTGCTACCGCCTGTGCCGTTGCTGCGTACCGTGACGGCATTCCCCGCAGTGGTGGTGCTGATTGTCAGTGGAGGCGCACCCACCGCGTTATCGGTCCCGGCGGGAACCGCCGCACGGGCGGTCAGTGGCGGCGCGATATTGCGGACGACGTGTGGGGTGATCAGCAGCACAATTTCAGTTTTGGATTTGTTATTGCTATGGTCGGAGAAGAGTCGTCCAATCACAGGAATGCTACCCAATCCGGGGATGGCAACGGTGGTTTTTCGCTCCGAGTCGGAGATCAGGCCGGCGAGAACCTGGGTTTCTCCGTCGCGCAGGCGCAGCACGGTGGAGGCGTTGCGCGTGCCGATCTGGTAGGCAAGGGAGTTTTGTGGACCGGTCACCTCCTTTGAAATGCTGGAGACTTCCAGACCGACATTGATCTCAACGTCATTATCAAGGCGCACAGAGGGCTCCACATCGAGTTTGAGGCCCACATCCAGGTAATTCACCGATGCCGAAACCCCCACGTTGGCTGTGGACGTGGTGGTAAACACCGGCACCTTGTCCCCGATCAGTATTTTTGCCTTTTCGTGATTGCGTACGCGGATGCGCGGATTGGCAAGCGTGTTGCTAAAGCCGATCTGGTCCTTCAGATTCGCCGTGGCACCAGGGTTGGAGATATAAGGTACGGCGGCGCCAGCGTCTTTGAGGTTGATGTTGCCGGTGAGGAGCTGTCCGCCCAGATTGGTGCTGGTGGTGGTCCCCGTGGTGGTGGTCGTGGTGGTCGATGTGGTCGGCTGCAGAATGCCGTAACCCACCTGATCCGGATACTTGATGCCCAGATCCAGCAGACGCGAGCGCTGGATCTCCAGCACCTCCACTTCGAGCATGACTTCCGGTGAGGCCATGTCGAGTTGTGCCACCAGCTGTTCGGCCATGCGGATGGCCTCTGGCGTATCCTTGATGATGAGCAGGTTGAGGCCCTCATCAATGAAAGTGTCGCGGGTTTTGACGACGGTTTTGATCAACGCCTGGGCCTGTTTGGCCGAGGTATTCGTCAGGTAAAAGGTGCGCGTGACCAGTTCCTGATAGTCCTTCTGCTTGGCGGTAGTGGCCGGGTAGATGATCACCGAATTGTCATTGAGTACCTTGCGGTCCAGCTGATTGGTGGTGAGGATGAGGCGCATCACTTCATCGATACTGGTATTGCGCACAAATATGGTCACCTTGGCGTCCGGCTTCACATCCTTGTCGAGGACGAAGTTGATTCCCGCCGTGCGCGACATGGCTTCAAACACATTGCGTAAAGGGGTATCCCGAAATTCCAGCGAGATGGGGGTCGTAAAGCGGCTTTTGACTTCACGGTCCTCATGCAGTGGCGTGCTCGCAGCAACCTGTTCGTCGATTTTGCGCAATAACGCACGCGCGGCCGTATCATTCGGCGATTCCGCCAAGACCGTGCGGACAAGGGTTTCCGCTTCCTGCGTGTTCTTGTCATTGAGCAACTTCTGGGCTTTTGCCAGACGCTCAGTTCGCTGTTTCCCGGCAGCCAGGTCATTCAGAATATCTTGCGCCCGGGTATTGTTGCGATCCAGTTTAAGCACCAGCTTGGCCTGTGTTTCTGCCTCTGGTAGCCGTCCCTGGTCGCGTGCCCGATCTGCCGTATTCAGTGCCTGCGTAATGACCTGATCACGGGTTCTGAAATAGTGCACGCGCAATTCCTGGTCGTCTGGATGCAACTGCATTTCCTTTTCCAGCGAGTCCAGGGCCGCTTCAGATTGTCCGTGTGCCATCAACTGATTGCTGGTTTCAATCGCACTGCTTGCACAGGCGCCAAGCACAAAACAGGTCAGCAGGGCCGCGAGCCGTGAAGACGGAAATACAGATAAGGTCAGGCGCTTCATTGAAGACTCAGTGTTTGTACAGTGTTAAGCGGTAGGTATTCGAACTGGATCGCATTCTCGGTGATCGCTTTGACACGATAGGTATCGTTCAGGGTGTCACCCTGATGCGCGACCACCATGTTGTCCCCGTCACTCAGGAATACGGTGTAATCCTTCCCCTCCGCCAGTTTGCCGATGAACTTGTACCGCAGCGGTGGGGCCGA
>DBTS01000005.1 GCA_002307175.1 Rhodocyclaceae bacterium UBA1310 | reverse complement strand
GCCTCGATAGCGGCGAGCAACGAGGGCTGATTGCCCTTGACCATCAGCAGGTAGTCGCCTTTCTTCTTGGTAATCTGTGCGGCAATGCGCTTCTGGCAGCCCATGGCGTCGATACTCACCAGCAAGCCCTTGAGGTGGAGCGCCTGTAACAGTTCCGGAATGGCCGTGATTTCGTTGCTCTTGTCGTCAGTTTTGACCTGCCCCAGCACGACGCCAGTCTGGGTGGCAAAGGCGCTGACCATATGAATCGGACTTTGGTGTTCTGTGGCCGACCCACAGACTGTCTTGCCATCAATGGCAAGCGTGCCTTTCAATGCTCCGACAACGCCTTGGGTCCAACGCCGAAAGGCCGCTTCGAAGGATGTGGGATCAAGCGCCCGGAACACCCGTAGAAACGTATCTTCGGAGGCAATGCCGTTCTTGAGCACCAGAAAGCGGCGCAGCCAGCCTTCCTTGGCTTTGGCCCAGCAGGCGATATCTTCGACCGTATCGCAGTCTGAGAGCATGGCGGCAACCGCAATCACCAGGAGTTCCTGAAAGTCGTGCAGTGTGCCATTGCTTGCACGGCGCGGATCTTCCACTTCGCTCAGACAGTCCATCAGGCTTCGTTCCTTCTTGGCAGGCATTTCTGTTGCCCAAAAGACGAAAGTAGACCTAATTTCTCAGGTGTTTACAACAGCCTCACGTAAGTAGCGGAATGTACTCAGGTATTCTTTCAAGTCTGGGTATTGTCAGACTATGCTATCCGAGTGCGGAAGCCCTGCCTATCACACCAGCCCCAGACCACCCCCCAGCACATCCAGCACACCCAGCACTTCCGCCTCATACACTGCCACCGGCTGGCTGTTGGCGGCATCCTGGCAGGCGGCGAGGTTGATGCGGTCACCAAAGAGCATCAGCGAAGCGCAGGTGTTGTCGCGCACCGACATCCAGCGCAGCCCCTGGGCGGTGGGGCAGCTTTGCCAGATGGCCTGGGCCCAGCGGCGGGTGCGCGGGTAATCCGGCTTTTCCGTGCCAAAGAGATCCGCAACGCTGAGGCCGGCGGCGCGCAGGCCAAGCGAAGTGAGGTTCACCAGCCGCAGGCTGCCGAGCTGAATGGCGGAGAGATGCAGGGAGCTGGTGCGGTCGCGCTCCCAGTCGTAGATGAAGCCCGTGGAGGGCATGGGGGCATCGTGAAAGAGGATTTCGGCAATCGCGCCGCGCACGGTGGCCGCCGCGTAGATGGTGGGGATCACGGCGCCGGTGGCGGGGTCCAGCAGCGGGCTGAAGCGGGCATCGCCCTTGTCGGTATCGTTAAACTGTGCCGGGCCGTATTCGCCACGGTGCACGCGATACCACAGGCCGGCTTTCTGGGTTTCGAGCTTGAAGGGATGGCGCGGCGGCGGCTCAGGCAGCGCCCCGGCACCCCCTGCAGTTTTAGCCATGCAGCGGGCTTTCGCTAGCCATGCAGCGGCCCTTCAGTGTGGGCCTGGGCGGCTGAGATCACCGCAGCAGGGCCGGCCTCAAGCAGCTCACGCGGGCGCCTGCCACCCAGCGTGGAACTGGTGGATTCAAACCACGAAGCGATGCGGAAAGCACTCTGCCCCGCAAAGATGCGCAACACCTCGCGCAATGCAGGCAAGGGGTTGCCCAGCGGATCGAAAGCATAGCGCGGATAGTGCTTCACACCGCTACGCTCAATGGCAAACACCTTGCCATCCTTTGTGAGGCGCGAGGCATATGCGTGGCGGTTGGCAGCAGCGGGGTCGGCCAGCGCGCCAACTTCCGCCGCCGTAAGCCATTCCGTACCCGCCAGCACAGCATCCACCGTGCGCTGCATGAGGCGCGCGCGCATTTCATCAAGCCCGCGTATCGGTGCGGCATCCACCAGCGCCTGCAGGCTGGCGGCGCGTGCAGTGGCTTCCTGGCGGGCGCGTGCTTCCTGCATCAGGGTAAGCATGTCTGAAACCTTGCCATCGAGTTCTGAATAGAGACTGCGCAGCATGGTAACTTCATTTATCAACCCTGCATAGTCTGCCCTACCCTCATGAACAGATGAGCCACCTTTGGCAACAACAGCCGCTGTGGCGTCAACCGGCTTTTTCGATTTCGGGCTCACACGGACCGGCACTTCGCCAGCAATCTTCACGCCTGCAGCACCACGCCCTGCATTCACCATCTGCCGTGGGGCGGCGGGCGATTTTTTGAGAGAGGAAGACTTGTCCATGACTTTGCAACTCCTGCCGCATCGCGCAGGCCGGATCGCCTTCTGCGATTAAGCTGAGTATAGACACAACTCCCGATTCTCGCAAACAACTTTGCCAACCGTGCTACGCGCTGCCCGGCCCTCCAGAGCGCAGGCCACACTCCGGCACAGGCGGCTCGAAATGCATCAATCGCCAGCAGCCCATCTGCTGCCTGACCAGGCGCCGCCTGACCTTTGGGCAGCTTCATCAAGCTGCAACCAAATACGCTCACTGTGCGCCCAGTTGCCAGCGGGTTTGCTGGCGGGCCATCGGCCTTCTGCCCGGACAACGCGTTTTAACCGCAAGATAATCAATCAGTGACGGATACCGTTCTGAGAGCCTGAACTGGAGTGTGCAGCATGGAAGCGAATATCGAAAACCTCTGGCAGGCACTCCTGCCCCTGCTTAACGCCTTTACGCAGCGCATCGCTGGCAGCGATCCAAAGGTGATCTGCAACATCGGGCGCTTTTCCACGGATGCCTCGCTGCTCTGCGGCTACGCCGCAATGTTCAAGTCCGCGCAGGGAGATGTGGTGGAAGTCACCTTTGATATCTCCCCCCGTCACGGCATGCTCGCCCTCAATGCGGATGCCAGCACCGATGATGGCGAAATCCTCGCCCACGGCCCGCACACGCTCGTGCATCCCGGCGCTCTGCTATCCCTGAAAGAAGGCCCACTCGCGCAGTGGATAGGGCTCTTCAAGCGCTTCCTCATGAGCGTGGAGCCTACAATGAAGGAGTGTGTGGCAGAGCTGTAAGCCGCGCAGCGGGAGCAATGGAGCGAACAATTGCGTCGCCCCAGCCTCGGTCCGGGGGTGCAAACCTCCACCACAGCCCCACTCTCCCGCAATACGGCAGGCACCTTATGCTGCAGCCAGCGCCCTGATCAGTGCCTCCCGCCCCAGCGGCACGCAATACGCCGGCGTGCCGCGCTCGAAGCGGCGGCCTTCCGCCAAGGCGCCAGCGTCAAAGGTATCGAAGCCAAGCTCGTCGAGTAGCTGCGTGACGATTGCCTTGCCTTCGGCATCATCGCCCGCAATCGGGAGCACCCGCCGCGCTGCGTCTCCCACCGGTCGGCCATCGGTTTCCAGATCATTCATTATGACGGCATTGAACGCCTTGACCACGCGTGATGCCGCCAGATGCGCGGCCACCATCTCGCTTGTGGTGGTGCGGTGTTCATCAAGCTCGGCGATCTGCCCGTCACGCTCCGGATAGTAGTTGTTGGTATCCACCACCACCTTTCCCGCCAGTTGCGCTGCCGGCAGCGCCCGATAGGCGCTCAGCGGGACAGCCGCCACCACAATGTCACCAAACGCCACCGCATCCTCAACGGTACCCACCCTGCAGCCTGTGGCATGCGGCAGGCTGTACAGGGTTTTGGGCCCACGCGAATTGCTCAGCATCACTTCATGCCCTGCACGCACAGCCAGTTTGCCAATGGTGCGCCCGACAACACCTGCGCCGATGATTCCGATTTTCATGATTTGCACTCCAGATAGTTTGAAAGACAGCTGAAGTGTATTAACATGATAATAGTTGATAAATATCGGTTTTATTGCTTCATTCACAACTTATAGGAGTGAATCGTGGATAAACTCGCCAGCATGGGCGTGTTTGCCAGATCTGTTGAGCTGGGGTCATTCGCCGCCGCCGCACAGGCGCTCGACATCTCGCCACAAATGGTGGCCAAGCACGTGGCCGGGCTGGAGCAAAGCCTTGGCACCGCCTTGCTGAACCGCACCACACGCCGCCAGAGCCTGACAGATGTTGGCCGTGCCTACTACGAACGCTGCAAGCTGGTACTCGCGGAGGTGGAGGCTGCCGACGCCGTGGCGCAGGAAATGCTCCTGCAGCCCAAAGGAGTACTGCGCGTCAACGGCCCCCTGACTTTCGGCGCGTTCAGCCTGGCCCCCTTTGTGACCCGCTATCTGAACCAGAATCCGCTGGTGGAGATAGACCTTTCGCTGAGCGACCGTTTCGTCGATCCACTCGAAGATGGCTACGATGTGCTCATCCGCATCGGCGAGATCGGAGACTCCCCGCTGATTGCCCGGCCACTTGCCCCTTATCGCCTGATCGCCTGTGCCGCACCGGCATATCTGCAACGGCGCGGCACACCGCGCACCCCTGCCGATCTGGCACAGCACGATTGCCTGATCTATGGCCATTGGTCGCGCGCCATCCCCTGCCGCTGGATATTCGCGCAGAACGGCAGAAGCGAGGAGATCAGCGTTTCCGGCCGCTTGCGTTGTGATAACTGGAAAACCCTCCTGCACGCCGCCACCGAAGGTTTCGGTATCACCCTGGGGCCGGAAAACATTCTTGCCACCGAGATGGAGGCCGGCCGCCTCGTGCGCGTACTGCCCGATTACGAAGGCCCGGCCCGCCCCATGCACGTGCTGTACCCGGCCAACCACCGCCCTACCGCCAAGCTGCGCAGCTTCATCGACGCTCTGATCGCAGAATTCGGTAGCGCGACCTGATCAGGTGACAATCCTTTGAAAATGCCCAGGGCATTTACCACACCAACGGAATCCTCTAAACTTGCAGCCTTTGACATACCCTATCCACCCCATGCGCCACACCGGACGGATCACCAGCTGGAAGGATGACAAAGGCTTTGGCTTCATCACCCCCGCACAGGGCGGCGAAGCGGTGTTCGTACATATCTCCGCTTTCATCAACCGGGGGCGTCGCCCTGCGCCAGGCGAAACCGTGACTTATGAGCTGGCACGCAACGGAAAGGGCTCAAAGGGGCAAAATGGCACGAAGGGTCAATTCCGCGCCCAAAAAGTAGCGCTCCCTGGCGATGCGGTACCACTCGTGCGCATGGGGGCAGCCAGCCGTATTCCGCTCACCCTCTGCGGCATCTTTATCGCCACACTCACGCTCGCGACACTGACCGGCGCAGTGCCCCGCCTCCTCGCGGCAGCTTATGCCGTGATGAGCCTGATCACCCTCATCGCCTATGCCCTGGATAAATCCGCCGCGCAGGCCGGGCGCTGGCGCACCCAGGAGAGCACGCTGCATCTTCTCGCCCTCGCCGGCGGCTGGCCCGGCGCCATCCTCGCGCAACGCTGGCTGCATCACAAATCCAGCAAAACCTCATTCCGCATCACATTCTGGATTACCGTCATCCTCAACTGCGCGGCGCTTGGCTGGTTCTGCTCGACAGCTCACAAACAGTGGTTCATGTAGGGTGGAGTCTGGAGCGAAGCAACGACCCACCATCCCCCATCGATTCCACGTGAGGATTGGTGGGTTTCCGCGCAAACCCACCAATCCTCATGGGCATTTTATGTCTAAGCCAGTTTGCAAGGGTGGCGAAGCCAACAATGAGCAACGGGCGAATTGCTCCTTTCGCGTCTTTCGAACCCACATCACCTTGCCACTGTGAGGAATGCGCGTTCGGTACAATTCGCTTTGCTCATTGTCACCTTACATCATTGGCATACCGCGCCGATCAAGCCTCCGCCCGCAGGGCGCAAACATCTACAAAAATCACGTAGCGCACCAAATCGACATTCCACAGCATTGGGTGACGCCTTCGGCTTACCCAACCTACGCCACCCGGAGCCCACCTTCTGGGCACACCAAACTTGCGTATTGCGCGGCAAAGGGAAAACCAGCCAAGCACAGCAGAATTGCGCTGATTCTGCCTCCGCCGGGTAGCGCAAACATCCACCCCCAAAGCCCAAGCCATATACCCAAAATATGATCTCTCCTGTTTTCCTGATACGAAAATAGGTATATCGTTCTGCGCTCCCCATATTGGCGGACCTTGAAGGACTGGAGTTAGGAATGGAAGCGCTGAAGATTCGCGGGATGCTGGAGGAAGATTGGCCCGCTGTCAGCCAGATTTACCTGCAGGGCATGCTAAGCGGCAATGCCACGTTTACGCAGGAAGTCCCCATGTGGCGGGACTGGAGCCGCAACCACGTACACGATCTGCGCTATGTGGCCGTGGATCGGCACGGCAAGGTGCAGGGCTGGGTGGCAGTGTCGCCCTATTCGCGCCGCGCAGTCTATCGTGGCGTGATGGAAGTGAGCATCTATGTTTCCGCCGGCGCACAGCAGAGCGGCATTGGCAGCGCCCTGATGCGCCACCTGATCGACAGTTCAGAACGGCTTGGTGTATGGACGCTGTATTCCGGCATTTTCCCGGAAAACACAGCCAGCATCCGTCTGCACGAAAAGCATGACTTCGTGCAGGTGGGCCTGCGCGAGCGCCTCGGCAAGCTTAATGGCGCCTGGCGTGATGTGTGCCTCTACGAGCGGCGCAGCAAGCTTGTGGGCGCCTGATTGTTGCACGGGCCTGATGCCTTCTGTGAAGACAACAGGCCGCAAACCCGGCTCCGGCGGATGCGGCCATTGCCGGTTTCAGGCCCTATTCATGCTCAGGCAAAGCGGTACACGCTAACCTCCGCCAGCATCTTGCGGGCAAGCTCATCCAGGCCGCGTGCTGCGTCTGAAGTCTCTCCCGCAGCAGCGCTGCTTTCTTCGGACATCTGCGCGATCCGCTCGATCTGCGCAGCGATGTTGTTGGTGGCCGCTCCCTGCTCGCGGATGGCTTCACTGATCTCACCAACGGTTTCCACCGCTTCCTGGCAGCCGGCGCTGATCTGCTGGATCGAGGCGCTGGTTTCACGCGCCCGTGCAACACCAACATCCACCATACCCACTGCACTATTCATGCTCACCACAGCCTGCTCGGCCTTGCCGTTCATGGCCTCGATGGTGCGTGCAATCTCCTGCGTGGAATGCCCGGTGCGCTCGGCCAGTTTGCGCACCTCATCAGCCACCACCGCAAACCCCCTTCCCTGCTCGCCCGCACGCGCCGCTTCAATGGCCGCATTGAGTGCAAGCAGATTGGTCTGATCCGCCACTTCCTTGATCACGGCCACCACGCCAGAAATCTGCTTGCTGCTCGCTTCCAGATCTTCGATGAGTTCTGCCGCACGGCGCACCGAGCCCGCAATTTCGTGAATATCTGAGGCCGTCTGCAGGATCACAGCGCCGCCCTCGCTGGCAAGCCTTTCCGATTGGGCAGAGAGGCGATCCGCCTCATGCGCACGATCGCCCACGTGGTTGATCGAAACCGTCATCTCCTCCACCGTTGCTGCCACATTCGATGAAGCCTCACTCTGCTGCCCGGAAGCCACCGCCACCTGTGAAGCGCTCGTGGCAAGCTGCGCAGAAGCGGCAGCCACCGCTTCGGTATTCAGGGAAATTGCCTTAAAACTTGCGGAGAGCCGATCCATCAGGAGATTCATGGCATGTCCGACCTTCCCCAATTCATCCATGCGCACAAGCTTGCCACGCTGGGTGAAATCCAGCGATTCGGCCGCTTTTATCATGAAGCTCGCCATGTGCCCGAGGCGCTGACGCAGTTCGCGCACAATCAACCAGCTCAGCCCCACCACCACAACCAGCCCCGCCACCATCACCCCGATCATCACGTTACGCCCGAACTCGGCCGACGCCACAGCGCCGCCGGTTACGCCATCCACCCGGCGAGCCTTGAATGCCATATGCGCGTCCAGCTTGTCCATAGCAATCTTGCCAAGATTGCCGGTCTCCTTCGCCACGATATCCACAGCCTGAGCCTCCAGCTCCAGACGGGCAATCGGAATCACTTTTTCATTGATCGCGCCAAAATAGGCCTGCATTGCCTGTCGCTCAGCCTCCAGCATCGCTTGGTCTTCAGCGCTGACAGTCGTGCGTTCATAATCGCCAAGGCGCGCCAGTGCGTCTTTTTCATTTGCGCTCAGATTGTCGATTGCGCTGGTCTGCTGCGCATCCCTGAGCACAATCGCTTGAAAGGCATTCACCCGCGCTTTCATCAGGCTCATTCGCGCATCGCTTAGGGCCAGAATTCCCGGCACACTTTTCTCGTGAATATCGCGAAAGGCCTCTTCCCCGCCACTGATGACTTTCAAACCGACACCGCCTACCACCGCCAGCACAACGACCGAGACCAGCGCCATTAAAGTGACTCTGGCTGAAACTCCAAGACGTAACATTTTGCTTTCCTTTTTTGTTTTTTGAAAATCATCTAAATGCCGCAGAGCCAGGGAGCGCCTGCGGTAACCTTAGTGTTTAACGGCGGCGAGCCTTATTTTTAAAGTGCCAAAATTAACAAATTCCACAAAAACGACAATCGTTTCACACAAGTCAACTGACCGACTGACAACCTGAAATGTCTTATCGAATGTGGATCAATCATCAAACGCAAAAAAAACCCTCGCAACTGCGAGGGCTTGATCTTCAAAAACAGCCTTACCTCAGGCAAAGCTATGCACGCTGATTTCAGAGAGCGTTCAGCAGGCCACCCTATCAAGGCTCCGTGCCACATCGGCGGTATCACCCACAGCCGCGCTGCTTTCTTCTGACACCGCCGGTTATCGCTTATTGCGGCCCGGCGCTGGCCTTGACGGCTTCTGGCACCTCGGCAGCAGGCGTTGCCTTATAGGCATATTTCACGTCAATCGCCGTAAACGGCTTGCCCTCAGCGGAAGCACCTGTCGTCTGTACATACACATTGTCGCGCTCGAAGAACTGGTAGTTGTCGGTGGGTTTATCGAGCCCGACCTGGTGGCTCACATTCGTCTTGAAGAAGCTGTTCGATTCCGAATAGATCGTGCCACCACTGCCAATCTGCAGTGCGTTGTACTGCTGCGAGTTGGCGTAAACATTGCCATCCGCAGCCGGGCGCTTGCCCTTGGGCGTAGTCGAATTGTCGAAATAGTTACTGTAGGCATGCACCCAGCCGCGCAATAGCGGGCGGCCACGCAGATTCGGGCCGAACCAGTTGTGATGCAGTGTGGCGTGGAGCTTGCCGGTCACCTCGAAGGAATCCTTCGGGTTCATACCGATCACCATCGTGAGGCGTTCATTCGAAAGATTCTGGAATTTGCCCACCCAGTTCCACACGGGGTCTGGCTCCATTTTCACCCACTCATCAGTGAAGTAAAAATGATTGTATGACAAAGTTATATTATCGGAAGCCTGTGTGGCACTCATCAGATCATCGCTCGTGTCATAGATCGCGCAGTGCGTGATGAGCACGTTGTTGATGCGACGCAATGAGACGCCAAGATAATTGATGCCATCCTTGGCGTCGGTGCCGAACACCTGTTGCGGCATGGCCTGCAGATCGGTGATGCGACCAAACAAGGTGAGGTTCGCCACCTTGATGTTCTCGATATAGGTGCCCGCAGGCAGCTTCTCGGCATTGAACTTGAGCTGGATGTTTTCCAGCGCAGCCTTGCCACCGGTCTCGCCCTCAATGGTGGTGTTATTCCAGTCGGTGGTGTTGAAATTCAGCGTGGTGAGCTGCGGCCCCCCATAGATGTGCCCACGCACCACGATGTGATGCTTGCCGGAATCCACGGCATCTTTAAGCTCGCTGAGCGTGGAGACGACCACGGCCTTCTTGTCATCGCCCCCCGTGGTGGTGGCAAACCCGCCGGTTTCAGCCGCCTGGGCAGCCAGGCCCGCAAACATCAACACAGATGCCGCAACGGCCATTTTCAGATTCTTATGCATGTTCAGTGTTCTCCTTTACCCCTGCCTCGCACAAGATCGGTTGCTGTGCGGGTGAGGTCCGTTATTCTCCGCACTTTGCCGTGTGCTGACCAGAATGACGGCACGTTAAAGGCTGTAAAATCGCAGGCATGCGTACCTGCACACGAGCCCGCAGGTAAAAAACCACCCGGCAGGCTGTAGGAATACACCACCACTCACACCACCACACGCAAAAACGCCCGGATCAACCGGGCGCTGTCGGATCGCTCGTACAGCAGTCGGGATAAATCAAAACCGCCAGAACGGCTTCTTCTTGCTGACGGATGCGTTGGTTTGCACGACCTCACGCAAGGCAAGCAGCTCGTCAGGATTTTCCAGCATCCAGTATTTGGCGGAGAGTTCCATCCAGCGCAGTGCCTCTTTTGGATTAACAGAGGTACCCCGCCCATCGCGGTACATGCAGGCGAGTTTGTAGAACACGGTTATCGCATTCTGATTGGCCGCCTTCAGGTAGTAGGCAAACGCACGCTCCGGATTCTTCTGCACGAGTTCTCCGGCTTCATACAGCTCACCCAGCCGCTCCAGCGAATACTGATTGCCCTGGTCTGCCGACAGCTCGTACCACATCAGGGCCATCACGGCATCGGCCTCCACCCCCAGCCCACGGTGATAGCGGAAGCCCACCTGATGCTGCGCTTCAGCATGGCCTTTCTTCGCAGCCTGCAGGTAGAGTTCAAAAGCCACCGGCATGGTTTCCGGAAACTCCGGCTGATAGAGTTCCGAGGCGCACTCGTGGAGCGTTGCAGCATCCAGCCCTGCCGCCTTTTCCAATACGCGTCGGCCATGTTCGATTGCGCCGCTGGCAGCTTCTTGCTCAAATAGAGCAAGGCGCTCCGCCGCATCCAGAAAATCATGGGGAGCGGCGAGCTTCATCCACTTGATTGCTGCATCCAGATCACGGGCCACCCCACGACCTTCGAAATACATGTTGCCGAGGCTGTACCATGCCGCCAGCACATTGAGGTCTGCCGCCTGCAGATAAAGGTCCAGAGCCTTGGCGAGATCCTGCGGCACGCCCAGACCGTTCTCGTACTTGTCAGCCAGATTGTTGATCGCAATAGCGTTGCCCTGCGCGGCGGCGCGCGTGTACCACTTCACGCATTCAGCATAGTTCTGTGGCGCGCCGTGGCCTTCCTGATAGCGCATCGCCAAGCCCACCTGCGCTTCCGCATTACCCGATTCTGCAGCCGTGAACAGCGCCATGAAGGCATCGGATTCTTCCGGCGTCAATGCCTGGGATTGAACGTAAGCCTGGGCTGCCGGTCCTGAACCTGGCGCCGGGCGCCTCACTCCCTCCCAGGAAAAACCATCAGCCTTGAACCCGTCGATTCCCCGGTAGAGGCAATGCTGTACGCCCGCCAGGACCGAAGCTTCCAGTTGCCCCAGCAGCATGGGCTCATCCACTGCAAAGCGCTGCGTCTCACCGGCGGCTGAAAAGGGCAAAACGATCCTCAGGGCGAAGGCCGGCTCGCCATAGCAGCGCGCCTCCAGCACGTACGCATCGCTTGTGCGCCCTGCGGCACCGGGCATGCTCACCCTGCCTTCAAACGCCAGCACCAGGAAGGGTGCATGCTCCGGATTGGCTTCCAGCGCATCCATGCCGCGCTGCACACCGGCCTCGGCCGTATCTCCCATCAGCTGGACGAGCGTGCGCTTTCCACCAGGCTCGGGCTTGAGCAGCACCGGCCCCAGATTGATGCCACCATCGGCCACGATATAGACCGAATACGCAGCCAGAAAACCCAGCGCCTCAACAGCCTCTCTCCATGGCCTTGGCAAAACGGCAGCGTTTGCCTCCGCCTGCTCGCCGGGTCGAGGCAAGGCTACAAAATCCGGCTGTGCACCCGCCAGGATTTCGTCTGCGTAGGCGCGTAACGCCCTCCCGGGGGTTGGTGCAAACAACAGCTCCGTCAGCACACCCAGCGGGAAATAAATGCGCCCGCCCAACACACACGCCACCGTAGTTTCATACTGCTGCCCAAGCTCCGGCACAGCTTCGCGCGCCTCGTCGAAACCCATCCAATGCAGGGAGACATTGCCGGCACGCGCCACGCAGGTGCCAAAGTAATACGCGAGCAGCAAGAGGGTATTGGCTGATTCCCGCTGATTGACGAAGCGCTCGTAATCAAGCCCCTGCGTCTCCCGCCAGCGCCTGAGCAAACCATCCAGGCGGGAGAGGCTTTGCAGCGAATAATCAAGCTGCGCCGCCTTGATCTCTTCCCGGAACACCAGCCCGCCCTCCACGTGGCGGTCTTCAAAAAAGCGGCTCAGGTAATCCTCGCACCACTCATCCTCGCTGCGCTGGCTGCGCGCCTCGATCCTGGCAATGAAGTTGGCCATATAGTCGGCACAGGCAAGTGGCGAATCAGCGCTGAAAAGCCTGTCACCAATCCAGCCCAGCGGCAGGAACAGCATGCCGCCAACGATGCCGCAAACCTGTGAAAAAAACGCTTCCGGCAGACCATAATCCGCGGGCAGTACTTCCAGCACCTGCGGATAGGCATGCCAGTCAATGCTTTTGCCGGTGCTTTTGGCGACGTAACTGCCCAGATAGAACGCCAGCAGATAGCAGAAATTCACCCCGGCCGGCCTGGCTAGAAAATCCGCCTCCACGGGCGCGAACTTCTGCCGGATCTGGATCAGCAGCGCATCAACGCGCCTGAGGCTCTCCGCCGAGCCATCCAGCCTCGCCTGCTGCAAGGCCCTGGCAAACTGCCAACCACCCTCGATTTCCTGCCCCTGCGCATAACACGCAAGAAAACGCGCTGCCGTATCGTTCATGCAAACCCTGTCATGTGTAGACCCGTGAGCGTTATCCGGCAGCCTTGGCTGACAACCCCGCGACGAATCGGTGTCTTTAACAGATTTTACATATACAGCGCAATCGCTGAAAATTGCTCCCACGGGCAGAGCCTGCATCAAAAAACGCCCGGCTATCCCGGGCGTCTCTGCTGATGGCTTGCTTCTCCTCACTGACACAGCGCCGTGCCACTCCCACTGCGATAGCTGATTGTCTTGCTGCTGAGCAGGCCGCCATCCGTTTCCGGTGTGGTCTGGTCGCTTTGGCCGGCACCGAAGAGCAGTGCTGCCACTTTGGCCTGGCTGACATCGGAGAGATGCGCGAAAAGCCATTCGACGCGATTGTCTTTCCAGTGATTGGTGATGTTGGTCTGCGCCGAGTTGCCCAGCGGGATCTGCCACATCACTGTCGGCTTGCCTACGCTCTGTGCGAGGGTCTTGCTCCAGGCCAAGTAGGCTGCAGCGCTCGTGTCGGTCCACCAGCGGTTCTGGCCAAGGGTGTCGTAGTAGCCGGCATCACGATCAGAAGGGTCGGTCACGACGAAATCTCCATCCCCTGCCCCGAGCGCGCTCATGAACGTGCCAACAGCCGCCGCATCACCACTCTGCGTGTAGTTCCACGGCGAGGCGTGCAGGCCCACTTTGGCATTGGGCGCATACTTGCGCACCATCGCGATCATGCACCTGGCGAAGCCCGCGGCGGTATTCGCCTGAGCGGAGCAGTCGGTGGCGTTGGCAGTGGTCACCGCCGCCGGCACGCTGGCGGGGTTACTGTTCACTTGCCGCACAAAGCCCCAGAAATCCGGCTCGATGTGCAACATGGCCTGCTGGCTGCCAATGGTCTGCAAGAGGAAACGCCAATCATCGAAATAACGTTTGAGGAAAGTGGCATCGTTGATGGCGGCCACTTCGGTAGCGCCCTCCGAGGTGCCGGAAGACGTGAGCAGTTCGTAATAGGTAATCGCGGCAATCTGGGGGCGGCTTACACCATTCCAGGTGGCGGCGGCAGTCGTCGAGAGATGGCTCAGCACATATTGGCCTGGTGCCTTGCTGGTATCCTGCCAGCAGCCCCACCACTGTCCACAGCTGCCGTCGCAGGAACTGGTGCAGGAATTGGCGGCACGGATGCCACCCGCGAGATAACGGTAGCGCACATCATACGGCGCAGCCGCGGCCGTGCTGTCTTCCATCTGCGCGCCGATCAGCAGGCTCGTTTTGCCCATGAAGCTGCCGCTGCAGGCCGTAGAGGCGGAACTGCCAGCCGAACTGGCAACTGAGCTGGCAACTGAGCTGGCCTGAGAGGAAGCGGCACTGCTTGCTGCAGCGCTGGATGCTGCAGACGAAGCACTCCCGGCGGATGAAACACTGGCCGACGATGCCGATGAAGCTGACGACGTCGCACTGCCAGCAGAAGTCCCTTGCGAAGACGCCGCCGAGGCGGAATTCCCCCCATCGCTACTACTGCCGCCACCACCCCCACCACATGCCGCCAGCACAAGTGTGCCAAGCAGCACGCTGCCCAATACAATCCGTTTCATACCAGCTCCCTGACCGTGCGGAACACATCCTGGTTCCTTTCCACGCATTATCAGGGACCCATTCGCCATAAACCCGTCACGGGCGCCCGAAGCGGCTCGCCGGCCGATGGTGGGGCAAGCCACGACCTCCGTTGCCGCCTCACTCTCCCCGCCACGCAAAGACTGAAGGACGAAAAAAAGCCCCTGCCATCGGAACGGCAGGGGCGGGACACAAGTCTTTCGACTTCACACTTGCTTGAGGGAATAGGTACTTACTTCGGCCCGGCGTTGGACTGCACCGTGCTCGGTACAAGCGATGTGCTGGTCAGGGTGTAGGTGTAGCTCACGGGCGAGGTTGTGAAGGTGGTGCCCGTTACAGAGGTGCCGGTGGTGTTGCTGTAGGTGTTGTTGCGTTCGTAGAACTTGTAGCTGTAGCCACTGGAATCCGTACCAATCACGTTACTGTTGTTGGTGTAGTAGAAGTAGTTCGATTCCGAGACCACCACGCTGCCCGGGTTGACCTGCAGGGCTTCATACTGCTGCTTCGGGTAGCTGTTGCCATCGCTGGCCGTCTTGGTGCCACTTGGTGCGCCGGTATTGTCAAAATAGTTGTTGTACAGATGCACCCAGCCACGGAACAGCGGGCGTCCACGCATGTAGGGACCGAACCAGTTGTGATGGAGCGTGACATGCAGCTTGCTGGTGGCAGTATAAGAGTCGGCAGAATTCGCTCCGATCACCATCGCCAGACGTTCACCCGCGAGATCGGTGTAGGTGCCTACCCAGCTCCATACGGGGTCCGGGCTCATGTTCAACCAGCTGCTGCTGAAATAGAAGTGGTTATAGGACAGGGTGACGTAATCTGATGACAACGTCACGCTCATCAGATCATCGCTGGTGTCGTATATCGTACAGTGCGTGATGAGCGCATTGCTGACACGACGCAGCGAAATGCCTTCATAGTTGATGCCAACGGTCTTTGTAGAATCTGAAGAGCCGTAGACCTGCGTGGGTAGTGCCTGCAGATCCGTGATGCTGCCATAGAAGGTGATGTTCGAGATCTTGATGTTCTCGATGTTGGTGCCCGTGCTGAGCAGCTCACCATCGAACTTCAGCTGAATGTTTTCGAGCACAGCGGCGCCGCCCGAAGCGCCTTCGATGGTGGTGTTGTTGTTGGAGGTCGAAGAGAACGTCAGCGTGGTGAGCGTGGAGCCGCCGTAAATCGTGCCGCTCACGATGATGTGATGCGAGCCTGCCGCCACTGCAGCCTTGAGCTGTGCCAGCGTGGTCACTGTGGTGGCAGTATAGCTGTCGCCCCCGGTGGTGGTGGAGAAACCACCTGTATCGGCAGCGCGTGCATCGACGCCGCAGAACAGCATGGCCGAGACCAGACACGGTGCGAGGCACCGCTTGAACGAAATATGCATGTTTTGTCTCCTGTAACTTGTAAATATTCTGGTTTTGATACTTTTGTGAAGATTGTTACCGGTAACTGCCAACTGAGATTAGTAAATATTTCATGTCTTCGTCAAGAAAAAGTTATCGGTATCACAGCGGCTGATACATTGGCTTTTAACGGAAATCCGCACTAGAAGCCGATCTTTACAATTTTTAAATAGGCAGAAAAAAGCCCCCGAGACTTCCGTTTCGAGGGCAAAAAAGCCTCGCGGCCTTGCAACTCCCTTGTATTATTTTCACTGGCAAGCCCAAGCATTGCGCCGGGATATTCACCTTCCCATGCGGGCCTCGATATTTCTTCGCAGGCTATGGTGGGAATCAAGCCTGCATCGACAGCGAGATCAGCATGGGAGTACCAGAGCCATGCTGACCTGATTCTGCTGCATGCATTGAGACACCACAGTGTGGTGTTCTCCCTCACGGTGAGCTGGTCAACCTCCGGCTTTTGCGTGCGCCATTGATCGCAGTGAAGCCTCGTCGCTCACCGCAATACGTTGCTCAGCTACCGGCGCGTAGCGTCTCGATGAGATCAAGCCGGCTGCTGTGCGGATCGGGGCCGACGATGACGTTGCCCGACGGCGTGAAATCGAACAGGCTCTCAGCCGTGGCCGAATCCGCAGGCCATTTCGGGCCCTGGCGGCTTGTGGGGGTTTCACCTTTGGCGAAACTCACCCAGTAGTCTCCCATCGCTTCGGAGATATGCCGGTCTGTTTCACTGACGCGGGCATATCGCGCATCGAGCGTACCGAAGAGATATGGGAGTTCGCTGGCATGTGGCGCACCTTCAAGGCGACCCTGGCCGAGAATCTGCGCCTCGCTGCCAACATA
Source organism: Rhodocyclaceae bacterium UBA1310 (assembly GCA_002307175.1). Classification (GTDB taxonomy): domain Bacteria; phylum Pseudomonadota; class Gammaproteobacteria; order Burkholderiales; family Rhodocyclaceae; genus Uliginosibacterium. The sequence goes on along the minus strand of DBTS01000005.1, from coordinate 3,358 downwards.
GGAGAAACGGTATTGCCATACTGGCAGCCCGGCTGCATGCCACAGGCCAGCCACATAACGCGCGGGCTCGCCCATCATGAAGTCTCCGGCCACGGAGGTGGTCACTGCGGCCAGCGTGCGCGAATCGGAAGGGTCGTAAGCTTCCCGCGCAGCAGCAGCGTTGGCGCCGAAAATCGCAAACAGGGCATCCTTGCTCTGCCAGCGCGCAAAACCTAGATCGGCGCTAGTGGCACCAATCATCAACGGCACATGGCGGAACATGCCCTGGCGGATAAGCTCATCGGCAGAGCCAAGCACCACGCGCCCGTCACGCAAAGGGCCGCCGACGTAGGTAGGATCAAAAATGCTAGCCATATTGAGGCTGCCGACGACCTCATCGGCGGGCAAGCTACGCAGTTTTGCCAGAGCGGAGGCATCATTGCCTTCAATATCGTGGGCACGGGCAAACGCCAGGCCGACTTCTTCCCCCGAAGGAATGCCATGCACACGCCCGCCAATTTCGCGCTGTGGCCCGATCAGAGAGCCCCGCCCGCCACCCGACTGCACGATGGCGCGGCCAAACAGGCCATCCGACAATGGGGTGGTCAGCAGCGCGAGTACCGAGGCGCCGCCTGCCGACTCGCCAAAAATCGTCACACGATGCGGATCGCCGCCAAAGCGCTCGATATTGCGCTGCACCCAGCGCAACGCGGCAAGCTGATCCATGATCGCAAAGTTGCCAGTAGGCTCACCATTGGCAGCGGCCTCGGCACTCAGCGCCGGATGCGCGAAGAAACCAAAGCGCCCCACGCGATAGTTGAAACTCACCAGCACCACACCACGCCGGGCCAGCGCGGCACCATCATAGATCTTCGGTGAGGCACCACCATTGACAAAGCCGCCGCCATAGATCCACACCATCACAGGCAAAGCCCTGGCCCCATGCGGCGCCCACACATTGAGATAGAGACAATCTTCGGCGGGTTCCACCCCAGGCGGTGCAACATCCCCCAGCATGGGTTTCTGCGCGCAATCTGCGGCGAACTGGCTGGCATCGCGCTCGCCAGTCCAGGCTTTAACCGGCTGCGGGGCGCGCCAGCGCAACTCATTCACCGGTGCAGCCGCAAACGGAATCCCGCGATACACATCCAGCCCGCCTTCGCGTACACCACTCAGTATCCCGGCATCGGTGCCGGCGCGAACCCGTGGCGCTTCGTTAGCCCAGGTCGCTGGGGAAGCCACCAGCACGGCGGCGAGAATCAGGAGTCGGGGCAAAAATCTATCTAATCCAGGCACTTGCAACATTCTTGAGACTTTCCAGGCAACGGTCACGACGCGTCGGCACCCGCACGAGAACCGCACCGCCACAACCATCCGACGACAGCACCGGACGTAGTACAGACAGGGAAACTGCATCGTGGTTCCGTAGCTCGACCCATCGTGAGCCCGCCAGCAACAAGATTCCCCACACAATCACATCTCCGTCATCCGCGGGAAATATTCTTTGGGGCCTCCCAGGCGATACCAAGTGTATAATCCGCCACCCACACATCATTCCAGCGTCACCACAGGATCGGTCATGCAATGTGAAAAATGTGGTTCCGCCAGAGTGCAGCTGGCCTCAAACGTTTACCGCCGGGGCCAGCGGCATGCCGCACGCCACCTGCTGACAGGCCTTGTGCAGGCGCCGGCAGCGCCAGCTTACGCCGCTGCCGGCACGGCAGCCCGGCTCGCCTCGCCACCACGCATGCGCTCACCGCTCACCCCGATCCTGGGGTTTGTCGCCGTAGCAATCCTGCTCTGCCTCTCAGGACGACTAGGCTGGATAGGCACCGCGCTGGCCGGGCTTTTCCTCGTCGGTACGCTGGCAGCGCTAGCCGCCAACAGCGTACATAACCGCACCGCGTACCCCGATGCCTACCGGCGCTGGAAAAATTCATATCTGTGCCTTGAATGCGGGCAGGTTTTCGAGCATCGAGACTGATACACCGGGCAGCCCTTGCCGCGCCGCCCAGCGCGCGATAGCGAAACAGCGAACAGAATGTCGTGCCCAGAGCATCCATCAGTTGCTGGCCAGACCTAGCGGCAGCAGGCGCAGGCTTTTGCTGCTCCAGCGTCATGCGCTAGAAGGCATCGCCCTTCTGCACAATGCGGACATGAATCGCACCTTGGGGCGAGCCGCCAGTTAGGCATCATCATCCCAGGTGGAGCCCCATCCTGATTGCCAACTGCCCCTTGCCCTGAATCTTCAGGCCACCTGCACGACTGGATGCCTCAAGCAAGGCGACATACTGGGATAGCGCATACTGCAGAATCTCTTTCCGGTTCGTCAGCACCGTAACGGATTCGGCAGGGTTAAGAAACTGGTAGATCAGCTGCCCATTGGCATTCACAGAATGATTGGCTGATCCAGCCCGGTGCCAGCATCACACTCTTTTGTGTGGCCGGATTGATCCGGCTTGTCGCCTTGATCTGGGAATCGACTCCCTCCGCAGTTCCCTCGGGGAATATCCCGTCCGCCCATGAATCGCCGCCGCCCAATACCAGGAGCACAAAGTCGACCAGCGGAACCCCACAGCCAAGCCCACGCCACCAAACCGACACGTTGCGCCGCAGATACTGCTGTGCCCCGAGTGGAGTCCCGTCTGCCGAACGCACCACGATCCCGAGCAATGCCTTGCCCGGTGTGGCGCCAAACAGCCGATACAGCAGCGCATCAACCAGAAGGGCCACGGGTAATGTAATCACGAAGAACAACAGCAGTACAACGATCCAGTGCCCGACCAGCATCCGCATCAGTGCCACGGGAACAAGCAACGCAAATAAACCCGGCACGCACTTCACCAATGCATAGGCAAGTAACAATCCCCCGGCAAAGCCGGGGGCCTTCATTTTGTGAGCCGCTCAAAGCGGCTAATAGGGGTCGCGTACGCGGCCCCTTCTATGGCGCCGCCTAAAGGCGCCCGCCCCTAACCAAGATTGAGCTGATCCAGACGTTCATCCTCCTTTTCCTGATCTCGGATGTAACGCCGTATCACTTCTTCATCCCGCCCCACCGTTGATACGAAGTACCCACGAGCCCAGAAGCTCTGCCCAACAAAATTCCGACGCCGCTCTGCATACACACGCGCCAGATGGATTGCGCTCTTACCCTTGATATACCCTACCACTTGCGACACTGCGTACTTCGGCGGAATGGCTATCAACATATGCACATGATCAGCCATCAGATGCCCTTCCAGTATCTGACTTTCCTTTTGCTGCGCCAGCCTACGAAACACTTCGCCAAGGTGCGGTCGCAACGTCTCGTACAGCATTTTTCTGCGGCATTTGGGAATGAACACCACGTGATATTTGAGCTTCCCCCGAAATTTCGTCT
>DBTS01000079.1 GCA_002307175.1 Rhodocyclaceae bacterium UBA1310 | reverse complement strand
TGTGCAAAGCAAACCGTGGGGAAGCGCAGAAACCGGAGTTTATTCGTATAAATGAGGATTTCGAGCCGCCTATGAGCCCAATAAGTCGGCCCGATCACGCCTTCGCAGTAAGATCATGAACAGCTTCTTAGCTGTTCTGCGGGCGGTAGATACGCATGAAGGCATCCACGCCGCGTGCCACGATGCCCTTGACCTGTGCTTCAGTCATTCGCTCCAGCACATTGAAGAGTCCTTCGACGTTGAATTCTGCCTCAAGCAGACCACGGAACTGGTTGGCCGCAAGTTTGGTGTCACAGGGGCGCAGTTTGCCGGCGGCAACCAGTTGTGTGAAATAGTCTTCTACAAACCGCATGCCCAGCACGTGGCTGTTTGTGTAGAACACGCGCCCGATTTCCGGGTTGGCTGAGGCTGCTGCAATGATCATGCGTGTGCCGGCGTAGCTTTCGGGGGTATAGAACTTGCCAATGATTTCCGTGGCAAAACGGTTTAGTGTGGCCTCGACGTCGCCATCCGGGTTCAGCGAGCTTAGCGCCTGCATGGCTTCCGTGGGCAAGGGGTGTTCGCCATCCATGGCCGCCGGGCCACATAGCAGGCCCATGAGTTTGCCGCCCGTGGCACTGGCATAGTCGCGAACCAGTTCCATGAAGAGAGCTTCCTTGGTCACGAAGTAGCGATAGAGTGTGGCTTTCGAGCTGCCAAGACGCTCCGCGATGAGTGCCATGCTGGAATTGTCGAAGCCATATTCCTCGAAAACCTGCTTGGCGACGGCGAGGATTGCATCTCGGCGAGCATTGGTCTTTGTACGCATAAATCCTTTTAACGATACCGCTTGGTTTCGTTTTACTTGCCATTCAAATTGCTTTCTGGTAATTATAACGAAACTAAGCGGTTTCGTTAAAAAATGAAGCATAAACGGTCAGATCGTTCCTCGAATGGGAGTGGCGAGTTTCCTGTTTCGCCTCTGTTCCCGTGTCTCGTATTGCTGGTGGCTGTTGCGGTGGCAGGGTGCAGTCTGCAAGGGCCATACCGTCAGCCCGTGCTGTCCGCGCCGCCTTCGTGGTCGGCGGAAGCGCCACCGCCAGAGAAGGCCTCTGTGCAGGAGGATTGGTGGCGAGCCTTGGGTGATCCGGCTATCGATACGCTGGTCGGGAGCTCCCAGCAAAACAGCCCGAGCATTGCGCAGGCAGTGGCACGGGTGGCAGAAGCCGAAGCGAATCTTGGGGTGAGCCGGGCTGACCGCTATCCGCAAATCATGGCTTCTGCTGCTTACGTCCGTGGGCAGCAGGCAAACACCACCAGCGCCAATGGCAAGCTTACTGAGCTGTATAGCGCAGCGACTGTCAGTCCCAGTCTGTCGTGGGAAATCGATCTGTTCGGGCGGGTGCGCGAGAATGTGGCGGCAGCCCGCAGCCGGCTTGATGCGCGTACGGCTGATGCCAGGGCCGCACGCCTGACGCTCGCATCCAATATTGCCGATACGGTGATTGCCCTGCGTGCTTGTCAGGGGCTGGTGAAGATTGCCGACACGGATCGTGAATCACGCTCACAAACGCTGCAGCTCACCACGTTGCGCCAGAGGGCCGGCTTTGCCACTGCTGCCGAGCTGGCGAGTCTGCAGACATCTGTAGCCAGTGCGCAGACGACGCTGGCGGCCCAGCAGCAGGCGTGCGCGCAATACACGAATGCGCTGGTGGCGCTGAGTGGGCAGGATATCGCCACGGTGCGCCAGTTGACTGCATCTCCCGACGCTCCCCTGGGCGATGAGTTTGGCATGCCAGAAGTGTGGTTGCCGCAGGCTCCGGCGGTTGCTCCAAAGTTGCCGGCAACGGTGCTTGCAGAGCATCCGGCCATGCTTGGTGCGATGAAGGATGTGCAGGCTGCCTGGGCCGACATCGGTGTGGCGCGGGCCGAGCGCCTGCCGCGCCTGGATCTGGCTGCTGCGCTCACTGATGAGTGGATCAGCGCACTCGGCACATCCCTGCATTATCTGACCTGGTCCGTCGGCCCCAGCCTTGGTGTGACTGTGTTTGATGGTGGCGCGGGTGCTGCCCGGGTTTCTGCGGCACAGGCCCGTTATGACCAGGCGCTGGCCAGCCTGCAAGGCACACTGCGCAATACGGTGCAGGATGTCGAGAATGCCCTGGCGGCTGAAGAGGCGGCTATAACATCGCGCCATGCTGCCGAGGATGCTCTCGCTGCTGCAAGGATCCAGCTGAGGGCGGCACAAGCCCAGTTGCGGGTGGGCGCCAGTAATCAAATTGATTTCGAGGACACCCGGCGTCAGGCGCTCAGCGCGCAGCAGATGGCGCTGACAGCCCGGCGTGATCAGCTGCGGGCCTGGGTGGCACTGATGAAAGCCAGTGGAGCGTCGGTGGCAGCGCAGGAGCCGCATCATGAGTGATACGAGTAAGACAGATTCTGCAGCTTATTCCGCTGTTAGCCCGTTTCTTGGCAATTCTTCCGGCATCAAAGGTTTCCCGGTCATGAATAAAAAAATCATTCTGCTTGGCCTGACGGCTGTCTGTGCCCTTGGCGTTATTTCAGTGTCAGTGATGTTGCCGCGGGGGGCGGCCCAGGCTTCCGCACCCCAGGCGAAGAAGACTGTGGAAGCGATGACGGTGACCTCTACCAGCGTGGCACAGGTGCAGTGGCCTGCTGTCATCGAAACCAGTGGCGCCGTGCAGCCCTGGCAGGAGGCGGTGATCGGGGCCCAGGTAAGCGGTCTGCGCCTTGCCGAAGTGCGCGCCAACGTGGGGGACAGGGTGCGGCGCGGGCAGATTCTGGCACGCTATGATGCTGAGTTGCTCAAGGCCGATCAGGCACGCCTTGCCGCTTCCGCCGAACAGGCCGAAGCCAACTGGCAGCGTGCCAGCCTGCTCAAGGATACCGGCTCGATGAGCACGCAGGATCTGCTCCAGTATCAGACCCAGGCACAAATCGCCAAGGCCCAGCTGCGCAGCACGCAACTCCAGATCGAGTATGCCGATGTTGTGGCGCCGGACGATGGCCTGATCAGTTCCAGTTCGGCCACTCTGGGTGCTGTATCGAGCAACGGCCAGGAACTCTTCCGGCTCATCCGCAAAGGGCGTCTCGAATGGCGCGGTGAATTCGCCGCTGAGCAGCTTGTGCGCATTGCCGCCGGAATGCCAGTCCGCCTGAGGCTGCCGAGTGGTGCCACCGTGACAGGGAAGATTCGCCAGATTGCGCCGAGTGTGGATGGAAAGACGCGTTTGGGTGTCGTGTACGCCGATCTTGATGATGTCTCCGGGGTGCGTGCCGGGATGTATGTGGCCGGGTCTGTCGAACTCGCCCGCACGCCCGCGCTGACGGTGCCAGGGGCAAGTCTGGTGCTGCGCGACGGGCGCAGCTATGTGTTCCGCCTCGGTGGCGATGGACGGGTGCAGCAGCAACTGGTCAGCACCGGGCGGCGGCAGGGCAATGACGTGGAGATTCTCAGCGGGCTTGCCGCGGGAGACCGCGTTGTGGCACGTGGCGCGGGATTCCTCAATGATGGCGACAATGTTCACGTCGTGAGCGGAACGAAGGAGTGATGCCATGAACTTCGCGACATGGTCGATCCGCAATCCCGCACCGGCAATCCTGCTGTTTGTGCTGCTGACCGTGGCCGGCATCATCGGGTTTCGCGCGCTGCCGATTGCGAGCATGCCCGATATCGAGCTGCCGATTGTCACTATCTCGCTCTCCCAGCCGGGCGCGGCGCCGCCGCAGCTCGAAACGGAAGTCGCCCGCAAGGTGGAGAATTCAGTGGCGACTATTTCGGGCGTCAAGCACATCTATTCCCGTATCACCGACGGGCAGGTCACCACAACGATTGAATTCGTTCTCGAAAAATCGCTTTCCGATGCCCTGATCGAGACGAAGGATGCGGTGGACCGCGTACGTGCCGATCTGCCCACCGATCTGCAGGAGCCATCTGTCAGTGCCACGCGGATTGCTGGCGAATCGGTGGTGCAGTACGCAGTGGCGTCCACAGGCATGAATGAGGAGGCTCTCTCCTGGTTCGTGGATGATACGATCAGCAAGGTGGTGCAGCGTGTGCCAGGGGTCGGCAAGCTTGAGCGCATTGGTGGTGGGCAGCGCCAGGTGCAGGTGCTCGTCGATCCGGCACGCATGAATGCGCTTGGCGTGACGGCAGACGACGTTTCACGTGCGCTGCGCTCGGTACAACAGCAGTCCTCCGGCGGGCGCGCCGAGCTTGGTTCGGCCCAGCAGGCCATGCGTGTGATTGCCACCGTGCAGCGGGCCGAGGAACTGCGCGAATTGCCACTGGTGCTCAGCGATGGCCGCCGTGTGCGCCTTGATCAGGTGGCAACCGTGAGCGATGCCGTGGCGCGGCGCACCCAGCTTGCCCAGCTCGATGGCAAACCGGCCATTGGATTCGATATCTTCCGTGCCAAGGGGGCGGATGAAGACCGGGTCGCGAAAGGAGTGGTTGCCGCTCTGGAGAAGCTTTCTGCCGCTCACGCGGGTCTCTCATTTACGCCTATTGCCGGCTCTGTGCAGGAATCCCGCAGAACCTATTCCGAATCGATGCGCATGCTCTACGAAGGCGCATTGCTGGCGGTGATCGTGGTCTGGATCTTCCTGCGCAACTGGCGCGCCACCCTGATTTCCGCTTCCGCGCTGCCGCTGTCTATCCTGCCGGCGTTTGCGGTGATGCACTGGGTGGGCTACACGCTCAACGGGCTCACCCTGCTGTCGATGTCGGTGATCATCGGGATTTTGGTCGACGATGCGATTGTCGAGATCGAGAACGTCGAGCGCCACCGTCTGATGGGAAAATCTGCCATCCAGGCGGCGGGAGAGGCCGTGAGTGAAATTGCCCTGGCGGTGGTGGCCACCACCATGACGCTGGTCGTAGTGTTTTTGCCGACGGCCCTGATGGACGGCATTGCCGGGCGATTCTTTCAGCAGTTTGGCTGGACTGCGGTGGTCGCTGTGCTCTCCTCATTGCTTGTGGCACGCATCCTCACACCGATGCTGGCGGCGTATTGCCTGGGCGATGTCAAACCCCATGTGGTCACGGGGGACTCCTGGGTCATGCGCCACTATCTGCGCTGGGTGGCGTGGTGCCTGCAGCACCGCGTGAAAACCCTGATCGCTGCGCTGCTGGTGTTTGCCGTATCCATCGCGCTGATCCCCCTGCTCAAGATGAGCTTCATCCCGGCGGGTGATTTTGGCTACAGCAACGTCAATATCGAACTGCCACCGGGCACAACGCTGGCAACGGCCACCGAGGTGGCGAACCAGTCTCTGGCGCAGGTTCGCAATCTCAAGGGGGTGGAGCATGTATTTACCCGCGTGGGTGATGGCAGTGGCAACGGCGAGATCCGCAAGGCCACACTGACACTGGTCTTTGCGCCGGTTGGCAGCCGGCCTACGGTGACGGAGATCAACAATGCGGCGCGGCAGGTGCTGCGCGTGGTGCCGGGGGCGCGCTTTTCGATGGGCGTCGGGGGCAATGGCGAGAAATTGCAACTCGTGCTGGCCAGTGACGACATCAGTGCGCTGCGCGACGCAGCGGCCCAGGCCGTCAACGAAATACGCCAGGTGCCCGGCCTGCAGAATGTCAGCTCCACCGCCAGTCTCGAGCGCGAGGAACTCGTGGTGCGGCCGGATCGCCAGCGTGCTGCCGATCTTGGCGTGAGCACTGCAGAAATCGGTGAAACGGTGCGCGTAGCAACCAATGGCGATTTCGATTCCCAGCTTGCCAAACTCAATCTGGATAGCCGGCAGGTGGATATTCTCGTCAGCGTGCCGGCGGATGTCCGGCGTGATCTCGAAGCCATCAAAGGGCTGCGTGTGCATTCCAATCAGGGGCTGGTGCCGCTTTCCAGCGTTGCCGAGCTGAGTTTCGAGAGTGGCCCCTCACAGATCAACCGGCAGGATCGCCGCCGCTACGTCACCCTGAATGCCGATCTGGGTGGCCAGCCGCTGGGGCCGGCGCTGAATGCCGTCAAGGCATTGCCTTCCCTGCAGCATCTTCCGGCAAGCGTGCAGATTGTCGAAGCAGGGGATGCCGAAATGATGGTGGAACTCCTCGGTGGCTTCGGCATGGCCATCCTGATCGGCCTGATGTGTGTGTACTGCGTGCTGGTGCTGCTGTTCCACGATTTCTTCCAACCCTTCACGATTCTCTCGGCTGTGCCGCTCTCTCTGGGAGGCGCCTTTGTTGCCATGCTGATGACAAGTGGCACGCTGAGCCTGCCCTCGATGATCGGGCTGGTGATGCTGATGGGGATTGTCACCAAAAACTCCATCCTGCTCGTTGAGTACGCTGTGATGGGCATTCGCGAACGTGGCTTGCCAATTCGCGAAGCCCTGATTGATGCCTGCCACAAGCGTGCCCGCCCGATCGTGATGACCACCGTTGCGATGATTGCCGGCATGGCGCCGATTGCCCTCGGGCTGGGCGGGGATTCAAGCTTCCGTCAGCCCATGGCGGTAGCCGTGATTGGTGGCCTGATCACCTCCACGGCGTTGAGCCTGCTCTTTGTGCCGGTGGTGTTCACCTATGTGGATAGTATTGCCAATGCCGTGCGCCACCGGATCGGTGCGCACAAGCACGATTTGAGTGTGCTTGAGCAAAAGTGAGGAGAGGGCTGAGGCGGGTGCGGAGGGGGAATAAGCTGTCCAGGTGAGTGGCGGTACAGGATGTATCTTTGCCGGGAAAACTGCAGAATGTGGGATGCATTCCTGAACCCTCTGCACCGATAGGAGTTTCCCCATGACCCAGACTTCCCTTCGTGCCGCCATCGTCACTGGCGGCTCACGCGGCATCGGCCGTGCCATTGCCTTGCGTCTTGCGGCGGATGGTTTTGCCGTCAGCGTGAATTACGTCAGTGATGCCGCAGCAGCCCAGCAGGTCGTCTCCACCATTACCGCTGCTGGCGGGCGCGCCATTGCGCTGCAGGGTGATGTTGCGCGTGAAGAGGATGTACAGCAGATCTTCACCGCTACGCAGGAGGCTTTTGGCGACATCGACGTCGTTGTCAACAGCGCCGGGGTGATGCCCATGGTGCGCATCGAGAGCAACAGCATTGCGGCTTTTGATCAGACGATTGCCACCAATCTGCGCGGCACCTTCCTGGTTTTCGCCAAGGCCGCCGAAGTGCTGGGCGAGGGTGGGCGCATCATTGCCCTGTCTACCAGCGTGATTGCCAAATCCTTTCCCGGCTACGGCCCGTATATCGCCAGCAAGGCCGGCGTCGAAGGTCTCGTGCCGGTGCTGGCGAACGAGTTGCGTGGGCGCGGCATCACCGTGAATGCGATCGCACCGGGGCCGGTGGCAACCGATCTCTTCTTCAAAGGCAAGAGCGAAGAGCAGGTTGCCCAGATCGCCCGCATCGCGCCGCTGGAGCGCATCGGCACACCTGAGGAAATTGCCGCCGCCGTATCCTTCCTCGCCGGGCCCGATGGCGCCTGGGTGAATGCCCAGGTGATCCGCACCAATGGAGGGTTTGCCTAAGAAGCTGTTCATGATCTTACTGCGAAGGCGTGATTGGGCCTCCTCATTGACCCATAGGCTGCTCGAAATCCTCATTTATACGCGCAGT
>DBTS01000028.1 GCA_002307175.1 Rhodocyclaceae bacterium UBA1310 | reverse complement strand
AAGCGTTAAACGATCTGTGGCGAGAAGGCGTCAGTGGGCTGAATAGCAGCGCAGAAACCGGAGTTTATTCGTATAAATGAGGATTTCGAGCAGCGCATGAGGCCCAATCACGCCTTCGCAGTAAGATCATGAACAGCTTCTGAGAACCTGCTCCTGGTCTTACTGTGATGTCTTTGATCGGGGCTCGTCCATTGTTTGAAATCCTGAGCATTGCGAGTCTTGCTTGCTTCGTACTTTCGGGCTATCTGCTGCCGCCACGCCAGAGAAAGGCACCTGTCAGCCGGCAACGAGGATCGCTGGTCGGCCAACCGCTTCGTCCTGCTTACCAAATGCCTGACTCTCCTGCATCTTATCTCTGCTGAAAGCAGAGTGCCCTGTTGAGTTTTGAGCTGTGTCTGCGTTGTTTTTTCTGTGCAGGGGGCAATTGCAAGACATTGTTACATTGTCTTCTGGCAGCGACAGCCGCTGCACGGCAAGGTATGAGTGGTAGAACTATCCTGCGACACAGGAGTCTGACTACAAAGAGCCTGGGCACTCTGGCTGACAAGTCTGCCGGTGTACGGCAGGCATGAAAACTGAATACCCAGGAAAATTTGTAGCAGCGATGCGTTTCCCGCAACTAACTTAGGACGCAAACAAAGCGCCAGCGTGCAGCATGAAGAAATTGTTGACTTCCCTTTTTGTGCGGCAGGGGTCTGTCGTGAGGCAGGAACGCATTGAACCGGTATTTGAGTCTGATGCCGGCGTTTTTTCAATTCCGACGCTTTCCAATGATGTGGCAGAGCTGGAGCCTGTCGTGTCACCCATGTCGTCAGACGTCTTTCAGTTTCACGAAGACGAATGGAGCCAGGCGGAATTCCTGCCGGCTTCGCAACTCGAACATGTCAGACATATTCTTACGGAATATGTTCATTTTGAGCAGGAGCAACGTACCGATTCAGGTTGGCGCGAAGCCTATATCCGCCAATTGGCGCGCGTGCCCGTAATCTCTGGCGATGGTGCGTTAGGCTGGCTTGAGGCTCAGTTTGGAGTGTCAGCGCAGCCAGCTCCCTTGCTGTTTTCTGGCTCACGCATACAGGGTAGGGTGAAGAATGGATTTTCCCTGGCGCTCGGTGGAGATGTCAGACTCTATGGTTATCAGAATGATTTTGGCATACAGATGCTCGGGGTTCATCTGGCATCTGGAGCAGACAAATCGGTGCTGTCTGCCGCCTTTGCAACCCTGAATTCGAGCATTGGTCTCATCCTCGTTGACTGGTGTGCGCCGTTCGTGATGGTATCAAGGGATGCTTCTGCCCAGGCCTGCCTCTGGAAGCCTGAAGAGCTGGCGGAGCAGGGGCTTGCAGCCTGACGGTCTTTGTATTTTCTGGCGGAATGTTTTTGGTATATCAGCTCGATGAAACCGATTGTCTGTGAAGCACTTCAAGAAGTTCGCGCCCATATAGATCGCATCGACCACGAGATGGTTGCATTGATCGCCGAGCGCGGGAGGTTTGTGAAACAGGCCGCTCGTTTCAAGAAGACGTCTGACGACGTCAAGGCGCCACAACGTGTTGAGCAGGTGGTCGTGAAAGTACGGGCTTTGGCGGAGGAGTTTGGCGCTGACGCCAGCGTCGTCGAACGTGTCTGGAGAGCCCTGATTGCCGGGTTCATTGAAGCAGAGCTGGTTGAGCACACTACGCTGGGCGAAGCGCCGAAATGAAGGAGTGGTTGTTTTTTGGGGATATAGCGGCACCTGTTTTTGTCATGATTTGATGTCCTGCCCGACAAGTCAGAATGATTTGTGCGCCACGGCAGGCGCCAAAACACAACGAAAATGCGTGCAGTGTCACGCATGGAAAGATCCTGTCCAGTCGTGCTGTAGCCTGGGTTATCACGTTGCAGTAGCAGTCATCGAGCGAACCGCATTACGCGGCGCCATACAACAGAGAGGAGACCGTGAATGAATTCCTTTTATTCCCCGGATGAATTCCCTAGCATGTACCTGAGCACCGAAATTAAGGCTGTGCCAAATAGCGGGATGCGCAGGTTGAACTCCCGAACTAATTGCAACAATGTGTGGCATTTCGTGTTACCGGTGTGCTTTGGTGGCTTAATTGCCCTTTCGGGCAGTTTGTTGACTGGAAATATCACCTGGTTGGCCGCATTTCCTGTGGCAGTGATGTTGGCCTGTCATCTTGTGACCAGCCGTGCCAGTGCCGAACGTATCGCCAAAATGGTTGATTTGAAGGGCTGGACGCGGTGGTGGCGCGATTCTTCAGCAGTACGCTCGCGGCAGCAGTTCGGCGGCGAATAGCTTGTTGCAGACAAGTGTTTGGTTTGGTTGACGAAATAGAATTGGGAATATCTGACTGTGGGTCATGAAGGTGTGCAACTCGTACAGGCCATCGAAGAAGAATTCGGCATCTGCGTCGACGATGCGGATGTGGCCAAGCTCGTTACGCCAGCTCTGCTGGGCGACTATGTGTTTGCACGCCTGTCGAGTATCGACGGCCTGGAAGCAGGCAATCTGTCTCTGGAAGGTTTTCATCGCCTGCGCGCCGTTCTGGTTCGGCAGTTTGGCGCGCATCGTCGTGATGTGTACCCGGACACCCCAATCGCTGAATTTCTGACGGGCAATCAGCGCCAGCAATGGTCGGAACTCAAGCAAGCTATTGAAGCCACGCATCTGCCCGGTCTGCGCTGCCGTAAAAGTATCGCCTATCTGCTGATGGGGGGTATCCCTTTGCTTGGCGGCCTGCTGGCTTACGCACTGGGTGCGCCTTCCTGGGCAATCGTTCTGGTGCTGTTTGCGCTGTGGGTGGCCGCAACATTCGTGGCCAACCGCATCGGCGACCAGATCCCCGAAGGACTTTCCACTGTGGGTGCACTGGTGCCCTATGTGAGTGTTTCCACTCCCGACGACTGGAAGCGTGAAGATGTGCTCCAGCGGATATTGCAGATTACGGCAACGTATCTGGATATGCCTCTCGCAGCAATTGAGCCGAATCACCGCTTTGCCGAAGATCTGAGTCTCGACGACTGAGCCTGGGTCTCCCTGCCTGAGTCTGTCCTTTTGCCCCATCATTTCCGCCACTCCGCCCTCCGGAGGTGGAGGCTTTCGCCATTCCCGGCCTGTAAACCGCCGACAGACGGGCGTTTCCCCCTGGATCCATAGCCGATAACCCTAATACGGGTGTAAGCTTTCGAAGTATGCCGCTGGCAGGCATTGTGCTTGATGCCGCTGTTGGGCCTGTATTAGCCGATGCTGCGTGGCGTTTGCACTTTTGTGGCTTGAGTGAATCCATGCGGTGACCGCTTGTTGTGCTGCTGCCTGTCAGTGGGGAGCCCGTGACTGCGCAGGCCCAGAAACTCCTGTCAAGGCGGGTGAATGCAGGGCTTATTGCCACGAGCGTCTTGTGCCTGAATTTTTCCGACTGGCTTTGTGTTGCCGAGGCTGGCGGTGTTTCAGGGGACAGAGCGCAGTGGTGTGCCGGCACGTGAGCTGCGGCAGCATGTACGGAGCGGGAATCGGGAAGTAAGTGGGAAGTAACGGGAAAGCGATTGGGGCGTGCGCTTGGCGCGCTGTGATTCGCACGAATGAGTTGGTTTTTTGGGCAGTGCATGAGCCTTAATCACGACTTTGCGAGAGAATTGGGAACAGGCTCCAAGGAACTTTGATGTCTAAGTTAGATGAACAGGCCTGGCTGGTGGTGGTGGCAGCCCAGCAATTCGTGAAAACGGGTGACCGCTCCCGGCTGGAGCAATTTGGCCTTGATGATTTGCGTCAGGCTGAGCGGGAGCTTGGCCGGCGTGATGCGGCCGAACCGTGGCGCGATGCCATCCAGGAGCGTATCGGGGAATTGCGGGCGGCTGAACCACGTCGGGTGTACACATCAGGGGTACGCAGGCGTCTTGATGATGCCTATCGCTGGTTTAGTCAATGGCTTTGAGTTGTATATCGTTTTAATTCAATCGCTTACTGGCTTCTTGTGCGTCATTGCATGCCGGTTTGTTGCAAAAAAGCCACCACATTCTCACCGGTCAGCCGGTGAAGTCTCGCTCTCGTCGTCGTTATCCAGAACAGGGGAAAGGGCAGGAATAGAGTTTTGGCATATTCCACCCGATTCATGGCTGATCCGGAAAGGATCCTGCGATGCGAATCCTGCGCCTGCCTCTGCTTGCAGCTCTTTGTGCCGCATGTGCCTGTTTCCCCCTTGTTCATACAGCAAGTGCCGAGTCGCGTGGATATACGCCGCCGCACGCCACTGATGCACGCAGCGAACCTGCGAGATTCCCGGAAGAGCTAGAGGCTGAAAGGCTTGCTGCCTTGCGTACTCGCCATTCGGTCTATCTCGGGCTGGCCCGGTACGAGACGCTGGACCGCGAGGCCGTCCAGCTCATGCTCGACTATTCCGCCAAACGGATCACGGGCGATGAATTTGTCGATCAGATGGCGAGCTTTGCCCCGCTGCTTGGCGGCGAGGCCGATATTCCCCAGTTGCAGGCATGGGTCCAGGCTTCTCCAAAATCGTATGCCGCCTGGTATGCATTGGGGCGCGAGTATCTCGAATTGGCCATGAATGCGCGTGGTCTTGCGCACGAAGCACGGGAAGCCTCCGCAAAGTATGCCGAGCAGGCTGATGCTGCCCTCAACCATAGCCTGGAATTCAGCGCGAAACCGCTTCCAAGCCTGGTGAGCCTGATGAGTGTGCAGGCTTACGGCGGCCCGTTTGAGTTTGATCCGGCCGGCAAGGTAGCGAAGCCTGTCTGCAACCTCCTCGAAATCGTGCGTGAAACCGCGCGTCGACTCTGCGGCAAGGGTTGGCACGATGTGCAGTACCAGATATTACAGAGTGCCGTGCGGCTGGACCCGAATGTGCTCGCGGGCTACTCCAATTATCTTGTTTTTAATAACCCGCGTTGGGGCGGTAAGTATCTTGGTCCTTCAGACTTTTGTGTGGG
>DBTS01000149.1 GCA_002307175.1 Rhodocyclaceae bacterium UBA1310 | reverse complement strand
TGCCGCTGACACTGGCGATCCTGCCAGTGCTGCTCGTCTGCCTGGAAGATCAGCCGTTCGCAGTACCGCTCTCGATGGTGCGTGAAATCCTGCCCATTGATCCCAAGGAAGTTCAGGAGTTGGGCGGACGCGCTACGATGGTGGTGCGCGGCGAAGTTCTGCCACTTGTCACCCTGGCGTCCCTGTTGGGATGGCAGCAGGTGAGGGTGCCGGAGTACGGCGTACTCATGCAGTCTGCCGAGCAGAGTTTCATTCTTGCCATCGATTCCTTTGCCGGTCGTGAAGACGCTGTGATCAAGTCGCTCGACGATTTTCGGCCCAAGGGCGTGGCGGGTGTCACAACCTTGTCGAATGGTCAGATTGTGTTGATTCTTGACATGAAGGAGCTGCTGACGGGAATGGGTGAACAACGCGTCGCAACGCGTGCCCAGCTTCTGCTTGAGGGGCAGATAGCAGCAGCCGCTTGATCTGCAGCACTGCGGATCAGATAGTTCAAGGGCAGGATACGTTCCTGTCCTTTTTATTGTCTGAAACCGGCACTCCGGAACGTTTGCCGGACATTTTTTGCTCCATTCCGGGGCAAATCTCCAAATCATCTTCAGTGCGCCAGTCAGAGCGAAAACTGCCGTTGGTCGGCCAAACAGATCTCCGTGGAGAGACACCCTTGTCGGCAGATGTCATCTGACGACTTGCCGAGATGTGGTCTGTGCCGCCGGGCGGGAATGAAAGGTTGGCCTGCCTGCCAAAAACTGCCGCCTTGTGTTGTATTGCCATCTTGTGAGGGGTCCGCTTCTTGCATAACATGAGGTAGGTTTCAGTTTTTAACTTTAGTCGTAGGGGTTTGGCGTGGCGCAGTTTGACTTTGAATTTGACTTCGACCAGTGGCGTACATTGGCTGAAAAAGACCCGGCAGCATTTTTCGCAGCCCGCAGCACCCTGTTGGCGGAATTTATCGCGAGTGCTCCTCCCCGCCTGCGTGGCGAACTGGAAGTGCTGCAGACCATGGTTGATCATTCACGGGTTGAAGCCGGCACACCGGACAAGGCCGCTGCCTGCATCATGGGAATGATGGCTGATCATCTCTCTGCGCTGGCGACGCACATGGCGGATTTGCAGACGCAATCGCGTGAGCTGGCAGCTCTGTTGCCGCGTAGCGGCGCCTGAGGAGGCTTGAAGCCTGTACTGCGCAGACGCCGTGCCCAGGTGCTTGTCACGGCGATAGCGTATGGGTCGGCCGGGCACTTCCGGGCTCTCCGTCTGAACCCGAATTTTTGCGATTTTGCTGTCAGTTGAGCCGAGCTGCTCCGGCTCCGGTATCATTGAAGATCCATCCATTGCGATGAGTTTTTCTTCAAATGTCAGCACCTCTGCAGTTTCCCAGTCTCGACGATTACGTCGGGAGCACTCCTCTTGTGCAACTCAAGCGCCTGCCGGGGGCGGTTGCAGT
Source organism: Rhodocyclaceae bacterium UBA1310 (assembly GCA_002307175.1). Taxonomy (GTDB): domain Bacteria; phylum Pseudomonadota; class Gammaproteobacteria; order Burkholderiales; family Rhodocyclaceae; genus Uliginosibacterium. The sequence continues at coordinate 38,483 of DBTS01000149.1, read as the reverse complement.
GCAGCGTCACAACATCGTATTGGCCAAGCTCGAAGGTAATAATCCGGCAGGGTCCGTGAAGGATCGGCCGGCCCTGTCGATGATCCGGCATGCCGAGCAGCGTGGCACGATCAAGCCCGGCGACACCCTGATTGAAGCCACCAGTGGCAATACCGGCATTGCGCTGGCCATGGCGGCTGCCATGCGTGGATACCGCATGGTGCTGGTGATGCCGGAGAATCAGACCATTGAACGCCGCCAGACCATGAAGGCGTACGGCGCGGAACTGGTCCTCACGCCACGTGAAGGCGGCATGGAGACGGCCCGCGATGTGGCCGACCAGATGGTGCGTGAAGGCAAGGGCGTGGTGCTCGACCAGTTCTCCAATCCAGATAATCCCTTGGCTCACTATGAAAGCACCGGGCCGGAGATCTGGAAGCAGTCAGCAGGCCGTATCACCCATCTGGTCAGCAGCATGGGCACCACAGGCACCGTTATGGGGCTTTCGCGCTACCTGAAGGAGCAGAACCCGGCGATCCAGATCGTGGGTTGCCAGCCGGCGCCCGGTTCGCAGATCCCTGGTATCCGGAAGTGGCCCGAAGCTTACCTGCCGAAGATTTTTGATGCTTCACGGATTGATCGCGTCGAGAATGTCTCGCAGGCAGATGCAGAAGACGTCACGCGGCGTCTGGCACGTGAAGAAGGCATCTTTGCCGGAATTTCCTCCGGAGGGGCAATGAGCGTTGCGCTCAAGCTTGCCGCCGAATGTGAAAACGCTGTGATCGTATCCATTGTTTGTGATCGTGGTGACCGTTATCTCTCCACCGGCGTGTTCCCCGCCTGAGGATGATCTGAGTGCGCGTTCTGATCTTTTCACCATGCTGTGTTCCGGATGTCTCGGGAACGCGCAGACTCTATGGCCTCCCGGCCGATCTGCCGGAAGATGAAGTGGCAGAATATGCTTGGCAGCGCACCCGCGCAGCCGGGGCTGGAGACCGGTTGCCGTGCCATTTGCAGCGCGTGGTCAGCATCGCCTGTCTGCGTCGCGACGCCCTGGGGTTTTCGGTTTGTTCCTTTTCCGGTGAAGAGGCAAACCTGATCAAGGCTTTTTACGACTACTCAGCCTCCGTTGACCAGTTTGTAGACTGGGAGGTTCTCGGCCAGACCGGTGTCCGCCCATGGCAGATCCTCAAGGTTCGTGGCGTTCTGGTGCAGCTGGCTGCGCGTTCCCAGGCGACGAGAAGCAATCTTGCCGAGGAACTCGCGGCCCTGGATCATGCAGGGATCCCCCTGCCGCTGCCGGAAATGCTCAGCCTGGCTGGAATTCCCGATCAACTGGCAGTTCCGGGCTGTTCGGCCCAGTCACTCTGGAGCGCCTTCCAGAAGGGCGAACTGGGCAGTATCGAGGCTGCCAACGAAGCCCGATTGCTGGGCATGGGCTTGCTTTGGTTGCGGTATCGCCTCGGAAGCGGGCAGCTTTCCGATGCGGAATGCCTGAATGAATATGCATTGCTGCGTAAATCCTTGCAGACCTATTCTGCCGCCCATCTGCGGACCTGGTTTGACGCGTGGTCAAGTGGTGTTGTTTAAGCTTGTCCCGATTTCTCAAGCCTGGGGTTTATAAAGCCCTGCAGTCAGTGTCCCAATCTATCGGGAAACCGGCTGCTCACGCTCGGTGCTGATCCGTCCTGGGGTATACCCGTGCAAAGGAATGTCTTTTCGAGGCATCTCCGCCTGTTGCAGTGATTTCTTGGGCCCCGAATTTCTTCCTTTTACTTCCCAGCCCCAAGGGTAATTCCTTGATCTGAAAAGCCGACATCGCGCCTGCTGTGGCTTGTGTGCCTTGCAGGTGGTCGGCCTGCGTCTATTGCTTTCGTCAAATTGCTCAAAAACCCCGTTTTTAAGGCGTTTTCGGGTGGTTTTAGCGGCTTGTCAGGCAATGCTTGACCGGGTATGTCTTTCCAACTAAAGTGGAGAAAAGTGGGCCAAAGAGGGAAAATAGGGTAGAAAGTGGGGTGGTTGGGGTTGGAGTGGCGTGTGCTCCCAACTTTCAGTCACATGCCTAAGCCAAGGGGTGTCATGCAATTTCGAGGAACGACTTCGCTGAGTCTTGATGCGAAAGGGCGCATGGCCATTCCTGCGCGCTATCGCGATGCACTCATGGCCCAGTGCGGCGGAGACCTCGTGTTGACGGCTCATCCCCATGGCTGCCTGCTGGTGTACCCCCTTCCGGAATGGGATGAGATGTGCAAACAGGTTGAAAACGTTCCGGCCCTTGACCGCACGGCAGCTGCCTTGAAGCGCCTGCTCGTTGGCTATGCACGCGATGAACAGATGGATACAACCGGGCGGGTATTGATCGCCCCTGAATTGCGGAAGTTTGCAGATTTGCAGAAACAGGTTTGTCTTGTGGGGCTGGGCCGCCACTTTGAATTGTGGCCGGAAGAAGCCTGGAATCTCCAGAGTCAGGCCACCAAGGAGATGTTTGCGGGCAATATCAACGTACCCGGGCTGGAAAACCTGCAACTGTGAGCGCTACGTACGAACATGTCACCGTCCTGCTTAACGAGGCGGTCGATGCCTTGCAGATCAAGCCCGATGGCATCTATGTGGATGCCACCTTCGGCAGGGGAGGGCATAGCAGAAAGATTCTGGCTGCGCTGGGTGAGACTGGACGGCTGATCGCATTTGATCGTGATCCGCGGGCCATCGAAGCCGGGCGGGCTATCGCAGACGCTAGATTGCAACTGGTACATGAACCGTTTTCAGAATTCTCCGGCGCACTTGATGCGTTGGGGGTTTCGGTGGTGGATGGGGTGTTGATGGACCTCGGCGTGTCATCCCCGCAACTTGATGACGCCAGCCGGGGGATGAGCTTCCGGTTCGATGCGCCGCTGGATATGCGCATGGATCCGACTCGCGGCGAGAGCGCTGCTGAATGGTTGGCCAGCGCCAGCGTGGCCGAGATAACGAATGTACTGAGGAACTACGGTGAAGAACGGTTTGCTTATGCGATTGCAAAGGCGATTGATGTTGCTCGGCAAGGGGGCGATGTTGCAACCACGGGACAACTTGCCAAGATCGTGGCGGCGACCGTCCGCACACGCGAGCCGGGCCTGCACCCCGCGACGCGCACCTTCCAGGCTCTTCGGATTTGCGTCAACCGGGAACTCGAGGAACTCTCGCTGATACTGCCTCAGGCAGTGGCACGGCTGAAGGCAGATGGGCGCCTGGTGGTGATTGCCTTTCACTCGCTGGAGGATCGCATTGTGAAACGCTTCATGCGAGATCATTCCAGACCACCCGTGTTACCGCGCGGGTTGCCGATTCGGGAGGCAGATCGTCCGCAGCCAGCGCTGAATATTGTCGGTAATGCCGTACGGGCATCGGCAGAAGAAGTGGCTGGCAATCCGCGTTCGCGTAGCGCCATCATGCGTGTGGCGCAGCGTACGCAGGCTCCCTTTGTGGCAGAGGGGGCAGCATGGTCCGAGTAACGGCGATGCTGATTGCCCTGGTGATCGCCAGTGCGCTGGGCGTGGTGACATCCCAGCACAAATCGCGTCAGCTCGTGACCGAGATTGAGCGCGAGCAGTTGCACACCCGCAGTTTGCAGGATGAGTGGATACGCATGGATATTGAACAGCAGTCGGTAGCGGCCTTGCCGACTGTTGAAAGGCTGGCGCGAGGAGCTTTGCACATGGATGCTCCTGATCGGGCCAGTCAGATCACTCTGGACCTCTCAGGACAGAGGGCAAGATGAAAAAGACATATACGTTCAATCACAATCCGCTCCTCTCCGAGCGCCTGCCACCCTGGCGGGCGCGTTGCGTTTTGATTGTCCTGTTGCTCGGATCATTCATGCTCGTCATGCGGGCGATGTATCTGCAGGGGGTGGCCAAGGATTTCCTGCAGCACAAGGGCGAGTCGCGCTATGCCCGCACGCTTGAGCTGCCCGCCAACCGTGGCAAGGTGATTGACCGCAATGGCGATACGCTGGCGACCAGTACCCGCGTGAAATCCATTTTTGCGATTCCCGATCTGGCGAAGATTTCGCCGGCGGAAGTTGCCCAGCTCTCCCGGGTGATTGATGTCAAACCCGAAGACATCACCCGTCGCCTCAATAGCAGCAAGGATTACGTATACCTTACCCGCGAAGTTTCGCCCGAAGTGGCGCAGAGTGCATTGGCCCTCAAGTTGCCGGGAATCCAGGCGCAGGATGAATATCGTCGCTACTATCCGAGTGGTGAAATGGCGGCACACCTTGTCGGTTTTACCAATGTGGATGATAAGGGGCAGGAAGGTATCGAGCTGGCATTTGAGAGCGAACTGAAGGGCGCGCCGGGCTCACGGCGTGTGATTCAGGATCGCCGTGGTTCCATCGTCGAAGACGTGCAAACCATCCGTACTCCGCAAGATGGACACGATATCCAGCTCGCCCTGGATGCCAAGATCCAGTTCCTCGCCTACAGCGCCCTCAAGCAGGCTGTTGCCAGCACTCACGCCAAGGCCGGTGCTGCCGTGGTGCTGGATGCCCGTACCGGAGAGGTGCTGGCACTGGTTAACGATCCGACCTATAACCCCAACAATCGCCAGAAGCTGACCGGTGACCAGATCCGCAATCGTGCCATTACCGACAGTTTCGAACCCGGCTCCGTCATGAAGCCTTTTGTGGTCGGTATGGCGCTGGAATCGAATAAATTCCATCCGGATACCAAGGTCGATATCGGCAACGGCCATCTCACCATTGATGGCCGCACGATTGGCGATTCGCATGCGGATAGCGGTTTCCTGACCGTGACCCAGGTGATCCAGAAGTCTTCGAATATCGGTGCGGCCAAGATTGCCCTGAATTTCTCACCGCAACACATGTGGGAAACCTATGACAGTCTGGGTTTTGGCCAGCCTCTCAAACTCGGTTTTCCGGGTGAGGTTGGCGGGCGAATGCGTCCGTGGAAGAGTTGGCGCCCAATCGAACAGGCAACGATGGCATACGGTCACGGAATTTCCGTGACTTTGGTGCAATTGGCGCATGCATATCTCGTGTTTGCCCGTGATGGCGAACTGGTTCCGCTCTCCCTCACCAAGGTGGATGCCCCTGTGCTGCATGGGCGTCAGGTCTTCAGCCCGCAAGTGGCGCATCAGGTGCGGATGATGATGGAAACAGTCACCCAGGCAGGCGGCACGGCTATCCGCGCCCAGGTGCCGGGCTATCGTGTGGCAGGTAAAACCGGTACTGCATACAAGCTGGTGAATGGCCAATATACCAATCGCTATCTGTCCTCGTTTGTCGGTTTGGTGCCGGCCTCAGACCCGCGCCTGGTGATTGCCGTGTCGGTCGATGATCCCACCGGGGCACAGCACTATGGTGGCGACGTGGCCGGGCCGGTTTTCTCGCAGGTGGCGGCCGGCGCCCTGCGCGCCATGGGTGTACAGCCTGATGCACCGATCGTGCCGATGCAGATGGCACAGCGTACGGCAACACCACGGGAGGATATGTGACCTCTGAACTGGCCAGTGCCATCATGGCAATCCTGCGCGCGCAGTCCGGCGAGTTGCGGCGCGTGGTGGCAGACTCGCGCAAACTGCAACCGGGGGATGTGTTTCTGGCCTACCCTGGGCATGCCAGTGACGGGCGGCAGTACATTCGTGATGCGATTGCCCGCGGGGCGGCCGCCATCCTGTGGGAACGCGAAGGTTTTGTGTGGGATTCCGCCTGGAATGTGCCAAATTTGCCGGTGGATCGCCTGCGCTGGCTTGTTAGCGATATTGCGGACGAAGTTTTTGATCACCCCTCGCAGAAGATGTGGATGATCGGTGTCACCGGCACCAATGGCAAAACCTCCATCTCCCAGTGGATCGCGCGTGCCCTCAATCATCTTGAGCGCAAATGTGCCGTCATCGGGACGCTCGGAACTGGGTTTCCCGGGAATCTGAGTACTGCTGTGAATACCACGCCAGATGCCATCTCACTGCAGGAAGATCTCGCAAAATTTCATGCGGAAGGTGCCCGGGCAGTGGCGATGGAAGTGTCATCCATCGGCCTGGATCAGGGGCGCGTGAGCGGGTGTGCGATGGATGTCGCCGTATTTACGAACCTCACACGCGATCATCTCGATTATCACCGCACCATGGATGCCTATGCTGCGGCGAAGGCGGCATTGTTCGACATGCCGGGCCTGAAGTCGGTGATCCTGAATTTCGACGACATGATGGGTGTAGTGCAGGCCCGTCGTCTCGCCAGCGAGGGGCGGCTGCGCGTGGTTGGTTACAGCTTGGTTCCGGATAACGCCCATGCTGCGCCTGCCCACGTAATGATCGTCGCATCGAACCTGCAAACCACTGCTGCAGGGATGCGCTTTCGCATCACCTATGAAGATCACGCCGCCGATCTTTCGGTGGGCTTGGTTGGTCAGTTCAATGTCTCCAATTTGCTTGCGGTGGTTGGCGTGTTGCTCGAATCCGGGTATGGCTTCGAACAGGCCATTGCGGCGGTGCGCGAACTGACGCCACCCGAGGGGCGCATGCAGACGATTGGTGGCATCGGCGAGCCGCTTGCCGTTGTGGATTACGCACACACGCCGGATGCCCTGGAGCAGGCTCTGCGAGCGCTGCGGCATACCGTTGCGTCACGCGGAGGTAAATTGATCTGCGTGTTTGGCTGTGGCGGTGATCGTGACCCAGGGAAACGCCCGATGATGGGTGAGGTGGCTGTCCGTCTGGCCGACAAGGTTGTCGTGACCAGCGACAACCCGCGCAGTGAAGACCCGCAGACAATTATTGAACAGATCGCCAGGGGCGCTCCCCAGGCACAGTGCCTGGCAGACCGCGCTGAAGCCATCCGGGCTGCCATCGTGGAAGCCGGGCAGGACGATGTCGTGCTGATCGCCGGCAAAGGACATGAGGATTATCAGGAAGTGAAAGGCCAGAAGCATCATTTCAGTGATGCCGACCATGCTAAGGCGGCACTGGGTGCCCGCTCGCAGCGTCGGCAGGAGTTGCGTTCATGATGACGCTTGCAGAAGCCGCACAGGCCGCAGGAGCGCAGCTGTCTGTTGCCCGTGCCGGTGCAATCGCGATTGATGCAGTCAGCACCGATACGCGTGAGTCGCTTGCCGGAAAACTGTTTATCGCCCTCAAGGGAGAGCGCTTCGACGCCCATGATTTTCTCGCTCAGGCCGCAGCCCAGGGGGCAGTGGCGGCGATGGTGGATTCACGTGAGGGCCTTGTTGCGCCAGCCGGATTGCCTTTGCTCAGGGTTGAGGATACGCGCACAGGGTTTGGCCGCCTGGCGGCAAACTGGCGCAATCGCTTTGCGATTCCCGTGATTGGTATCACCGGTAGCAACGGCAAGACCACGGTCAAGGAAATGTGCGCCGCGATCTTGCGTGCCTGGTTGGGGCCGGATGCTGTGCTGGCGACGCAGGGAAATCTGAATAATGACATTGGCGTGCCAACGATGCTGCTCCGCCTGCATGCAGGGCACCGTGCAGCAGTCATCGAAATGGGCATGAACCATCCGGGAGAAATGGCCTGGCTGGTCAGCCTGGTGCGCCCGGATGTCTCCATTGTCACCAATGCGCAGCGTGCCCACCTTGAGGGTATGGGCGGGCTGCATGCGGTCGCTGTAGAAAAAGGCGAGGTTTACCGGGCGCTTGAAGCAGATGGCACTGCCGTCATCAATGCCGATGACAGTCACGCCGGTTATTGGCGTGAGAATCATGGCGCCGGGCGCTGTGTGAGTTTCGGCCTGGATCACGCGGCGGATGTCTCCGCAGAGTACAGCATCGATGGTCTGCAGACCGAGCTCAAGCTCACCACGCCACAGGGTGCAGCCCGGCTGACGCTACAGGTGCCAGGCGTCCACAACGTGCGCAACGCGCTGGGGGCTGTTGCTGCCACCTTGTCTGCAGGCGTGCCGCTGGAGGCCGTGGTGCAGGGTTTGGCCGGGTTTACCGGTACCAAAGGAAGATTGCAGAGAAAAATCGTTCAAAGGGGTGCAACCTTGCTGGACGATACTTACAATGCGAACCCCGATTCGGTCAGGGCAGGCATTGAAGTGCTCGCTGCCATGCCGGGGCGCAAATTTCTGGTCTTGGGCGACATGGGTGAAATCGGCTCGATGAGTGCCCAGTACCACGACGAAATTGGTGGCTATGCCAAGAGTGCAGGAATTGACCGCTTGTTTGCGCTGGGCGAACAGAGCCGGTTGGCCGCACGGAATTTTGGCGAAGGTGGTGTGCATTATGAAAGCCCTGAAGCCCTTGTGGCCGATCTTACGCCCTTGCTGGGTGAGGATGTGGTCGTGCTGGTCAAGGGGTCTCGCTTCATGCGCATGGAACGTGTGGCGGATGCCCTGCAGCTGCCACACAAACAGAATTGAAGAGGCCTGAAGACCAATGCTACTAAAACTTGCTTTATGGCTGGGCCAGGATGTTCGCGCATTCAATGTGTTCGGCTACATCACGCTGCGCACAATGCTCGCGGCATTGACTGCGCTGGTGATCTCATTTGTCTTTGGCCCCCCGCTGATCCGCTGGCTGACGACCAAGAAGATCGGCCAGGCTGTGCGCAAGGATGGTCCGCAGTCGCATCTGGCCAAGACCGGCACCCCCACCATGGGCGGCGCGCTGATCCTCATTGCGATTGGCATCACCACGCTGTTATGGGGCGATCTTTCGAATCACTACATCTGGATCGTACTGCTCGTCACACTTGGCTTTGGTGCTGTGGGCTGGGTGGATGACTGGCGCAAGGTAGTGCATCGTGACCCGAAGGGCTTGCCAAGCCGCTGGAAATATTTCTGGACTTCTGCGATTGCGCTGATCGCTGCGATTGTACTTGCCACGACGGCAACCACGCCCGCCCAGACCGGGTTGATTGTGCCTTTCTTCAAGGCAGTTTCGTATCCCCTGGGAATCTATGGATATATCGCTCTGACATATTTTGTGATCAATGGCACGAGCCATGCGGTCAATCTCACTGACGGGCTCGATGGGCTGGCCATCATGCCCACCGTGATGGTTGCTGGAGCCCTTGCCATCTTCGCCTACGTGGCCGGCCACATGGGTTTCTCACGTTACCTGGGCGTGCCCTACATCATTGGCGCTGGTGAGATGGCTGTGTTCTGCGGTGCTGTAGCGGGTGCCGGGCTTGGATTCCTGTGGTTCAACGTGTATCCCGCCGAGGTTTTCATGGGAGACGTTGGCGCCCTCGCGCTTGGCGCGGCCCTGGGCACAGTGGCGGTGATTGTGCGTCAGGAAATTGTGCTTTTCATCATGGGCGGGCTGTTCGTTGCCGAGACGCTCTCCGTGATGCTGCAGGTGGGCTACTTCAAGTGGTCTGGCGGCAAGCGTATTTTCCGCATGGCGCCGCTGCATCACCACTATGAGCTGGGGGGCTGGAAAGAAACCCAGGTGGTCGTGCGCTTCTGGATCATCACGCTGATGCTCGTGCTGTTTGGTTTGTCCACCCTGAAATTGCGTTAAGGAAATATCGTGCAGCAAGCATTCTCAGCGCAACCCGCACAAAAGAACGGCCAAAGCCCGCAGCTGAGGCCGTTTGTGCTGCCTGATTATGCCGGGCGCACGTTCCTCGTGCTGGGCTTGGGAGAGTCCGGGCTGGCCATGGTGCGCTGGCTGGTGCGCTGTGGTGCCAGCGTGCGCGTGGCGGATTCACGCGATACGCCTCCGGGCCGCGATCAGTTGCAGACCGCCTGCCCCGGGGTGGTGATTCATTGTGGTGCCTTTACCCCGGCCCTGCTTGCGGGCATCGATGTGGTGGCAGTGAGCCCCGGTGTCGCAATCAATCATCCTTTGCTGGATGAAGCGCGGGCACTGGGCCTGCAGATCACCGGCGAAATCGAGTTGTTTGCCCAGGCTTTGCAGCACAGTGGTGAGCGTGCCCGTTGCAAGGTGATTGCCATCACCGGCACGAATGGCAAAACCACCACCACCACGCTGACCGGCGAACTGGTGCGCGCCTGCGGGCTGGATGCCGGCGTGGCCGGCAATATCTCCCCGGCAGCACTTGATGAACTGATGCGCCGTATCGATGTGGGTAAGCTGCCAGACGTCTGGGTGCTTGAATTGTCGAGCTTCCAGATGGAGACAACACGCACACTGAATGCCGAAGCGGCCACCGTGCTCAATGTCACGGATGATCATCTGGATCGCCATGGCAGCCTGGCGCAGTATGCCGCCGAAAAAGCCTGTGTGTTCGAAGGCGAAGGCGTGCAGGTGGTCAACGCGGAAGATGCGTGCTCACTTGGAATGTTGCGGCGAGGCCGGCAACAGGTGCGGTTCAGCCTTGCTGAGCCTCTGTCGGAAGCCGATTTCGGCACCCGCATGATTGATGGTGTGCGCTGGATGGTGCAGGGCGCGCAGCCCTTGATGGTCACCCGTGATCTGCGTCTGGCAGGCAATCACAATGTTGCCAACGTGCTGGCAGCGCTGGCGCTTTGCCGTGCAATCGGTTTGCCGATGGACGTATTGCTGCAGGCTGCGCGTGAATTCCGCGGATTGGCACACCGTGTCGAGCGCGTGGCACAACGCGAAGATGGCGTGGTGTTTTACGATGATTCCAAGGGCACGAATGTTGGCGCCACGCTGGCCGCATTGCAGGGGCTGGGCTGCCCGGTGGTGCTGATTGCCGGTGGTGATGGCAAGGGGCAGGATTTTTCACCCCTGCGCGAAGCCTTGGGTCAGCATGCCCGAGCCGTCGTGCTCATCGGCCGTGATGCCGGGCTGATTGAAGCGCAGACGGCAGGCAGTGGCGCAGTCATGATTCACGCTGGCGATATGCATGAGGCGGTGAATATTGCCAACCAGCAGGCCCGCAGTGGCGATGCCGTGCTGCTCTCGCCTGCATGTGCAAGCTGGGATATGTTCAAGGGCTATGCCCACCGCTCCCAAGTATTCATTGAAGCAGTGCTGAATCTGCCGGGAGTGAAGGCATGAGCCTGCAGGAAATCATGCCCCGCTTTCTGAGCAAGCTTGAAGACTTCTCCCGGCGTCGCGAGATGGCCGGGGTGGCGCGTCTCGGGGGGCAGCTCAAGCCTCCGGGGGAGCTTGATCCGCTGCTGTTCTGGTCCGCCGTGATCCTGTTGATCTTCGGTCTGGTGATGGTGTATTCCTCATCGATTGCTTATGCCGAAGGCTCCCGTACTTCCGGTTTTCAGGCCAGTTACTTCCTCTGGAAACACCTGTTCTTTCTGGTCCTGGGGGTGATTGGCGGTGCGTTTGCCTTCCAGGTACCCGTGCGTACATGGCAGCAGGCATCGCCCTGGCTAGCCCTGGGTGGCCTGTTCCTGCTGGTGATCGTGCTGATCCCGCATATCGGGCGGGAAGTGAATGGCTCCCGTCGCTGGCTGTCGTTGGGTTTTGCCAATCTGCAGCCCTCCGAGCTGATGAAGCTGATCGTGGTGCTCTACGCCGCCGATTACACGGTGCGCAAGCTGCCCGACATGAAGAGTTTCAAGCGCGCCTTCCTGCCCATGGCCGCGATGATCCTGCTGATTGGCGCCCTGCTGCTGCGGGAACCCGATTTCGGCGCCTTCGTGGTGATCAGCTGCATCGCCTTCGGTATCCTCTTTCTGGGCGGAATGAATGCCCGCATTTTCGGCTTGCTGCTGGTGGTGGCGTTGGTGGGGTTCGTTCTCCTGATCTGGTCTTCCCCGTATCGGCGCGAACGCCTCTTCGGTTTTGCCGATCCGTGGAAAAACGAATTGCGCAGTGGCTATCAACTCTCCCACGCACTGATCGCTTTCGGGCGTGGCGAATGGACCGGCGTGGGGCTGGGTGCCAGCGTTGAAAAGCTCTTTTACCTGCCCGAAGCACATACCGATTTTCTGTTGGCCGTGATTGCCGAAGAGCTCGGTTTTACGGGCGTGCTGGCGGTGATTCTGCTGTTTGCGATTCTTGTCCATCGGGCGTTTGCGATTGCACGCCGGGCACACCAGCTTGAACGCCATTTCTCCGGCTTGGTGGCGCAGGGCGTGGGGTTGTGGCTGGGCATCCAGTCATTGATCAACATGGGTGTGAACATGGGGGTATTGCCAACCAAGGGTTTGACCTTGCCGCTCATGAGTTATGGTGGTTCCGGGATTGTGGTCAACTGCGTTGCAGTGGCAATCCTGTTACGGATTGATTGGGAAAACCGGCAGGTGACCCGGAGTGGTGGGGCATGAACGAAGTACCTTGCAAGATTCTCGTGATGGCGGGTGGCACGGGCGGACATATCTTCCCGGGCGTTGCCGTGGCTGAAGCACTGCGGACACGCGGTTGGCAGGTTGCGTGGATGGGGAATGCTGATCGCATGGAAGCCAAGATCGTGCCGCAATACGGCTACGAGATGGCCTGGATCCAGTTTGGCGCCTTGCGTGGCAAAGGCTGGAAGCCGATTGTGATGTTGCCCTTCAATGTGGCGCGCGGTTTGTGGCAGGCGTTCGTCGCAATGCGTCGCGTGAAGCCCGATGTGGTGCTTGGCATGGGTGGTTATGTGTCTTTCCCCGGAGCTGTGATGGCTTCGATACTGGGGATTCCGCTGGTCGTTCATGAGCAGAATTCGGTGGCCGGTTTGACCAACAAGGTGGCCGCCGCGTTGGCGGATATCGTTGCGACGGGTTTTCCGAAAGTGGTGAGGCGCGGACGCTGGGTGGGCAACCCGGTACGTGCCGAGATCACGACAGTGGCTGCACCGGCTGAACGTTTCAAGGATCGCAGCGGGCCCTTGCGGGTGCTGGTGGTCGGTGGTTCGCTTGGCGCCCAGGCGCTCAACAGCGTGGTGCCGCAGGCACTGGCTTTGTTGCCTGCTGATGCCCGGCCTGTGGTGGTGCATCAATCCGGCACCAGTCAGATTGAAACCTTGCGTGAGGCCTATGCCGCTGCGGGGGTGGAAGGCGAGTTGCTGCCGTTCATTGAAGATATGGCCGCACGTTATGCGCAAGCCGATCTGGTGATCTGCCGTGCCGGCGCCCTGACGGTGGCGGAGTTGGCTGCAGTCGGCGTACCGAGCATCCTGATTCCACTGCCGATTGCCGTGGATGATCATCAGACTGGGAATGCCCGGTTTTTGGCTGACCAGGATGCCGCGGTACTGATCCAGCAGCGCGATCTGACGGCACAGTGGTTGGCCGATTGGCTGGCGGCAGCGGATCGCGAAAAGTTGTTGAAAATGGCGCAGGCCGCACGTGCGGTGGCAAAACCGGCAGCAGCAGAAGATGTGGCGGACCTATGTACAGTCATATGTCAACGGTGATTGCGGGCGTTTTCTCCCTGTTGAACCGCATGTTGTCGTGGCGGTCGGTCTGGAATGATGTGTACGCGACGGAGAGAGCCGTGTTGGCAGTGCGTCAAGAGGTGAAGTTCAGTGCGAAATTTGCGACACTCCGCGCGAGTGGAAGTGCGCATGTGCGCCAGTGGCGCGGTTTTCTGACTTGCAGACAGGCAGGGGTAATGAAACGGATCACAAATGCCTGCGAGGCGCGGGCATGAAACACAAGGTCAAGCGTATCCACTTCGTGGGCATCGGCGGCGCCGGCATGAGCGGCATCGCCGAGGTTCTGTGCAACCTGGGATACCAGGTGAGTGGCTCCGATATGTCGGCCAGTGCGACGACGCGTCGCCTGGAGACGTGCGGTATTACGGTGTTCATCGGGCACGCGGCAGAAAATGTCGGTGCAGCTGATGCTATTGTCGTATCCACTGCCGTCAAGGGGGATAACCCCGAAGTGATCGAAGCGCGTGCACGCATGATCCCGGTGGTGCCGCGTGCGCAGATGCTCGCCGAGCTGATGCGCATCAAGCAAGGAGTGGCAGTTGCCGGCACGCATGGCAAGACAACCACGACCAGTCTGGTGGCCAGCGTGCTGGCCGAAGGCGGGCTGGACCCTACCTTCGTCATCGGTGGCCGCCTGAATGCGGCGAGTGCGAATGCCAAGCTGGGCAGCGGTGATTTCCTTGTTGCCGAAGCGGATGAGTCGGACAAATCTTTCCTGTTCCTGTCTCCCGTCATCTCTGTGGTGACCAATATCGACAGTGATCATATGGATACCTATGGTCATGACTTTGCGCAGCTGCGGCAGGCGTTTGTCGATTTTCTGCATCGTCTCCCGTTTTATGGCGTGGCGGTGTTGTGCGTGGATGATCCGCATGTTCGCGAGATCATGCCGTTTGTATCCAAGCAGATCGTGCGCTATGGGGTTGATGCCTCGGCGCAGGTACGCGCAGCAAACATCCGGGCTGTCGGTACGCAGATGCACTTCGACTGCATTCGTCACAATGGGGATGTGTTGCCAATCGTGTTGAATCTGGCGGGGCACCACAATGTGCTCAATGCTCTGGCTGCTATTGCGGTTGCGACCGAACTCGGGGTTGCGGATACGGCCATCCAGCGTGGGCTGGAAGAGTTCCGTGGAGTGGGGCGGCGCTTCGAGCGTTGGGGAGAGGCGGCTTTGCCATCGGGCGGACACTGCACCGTGATCGACGATTACGGCCATCACCCTGTCGAGATGACTGCCACTCTCGCCGCTGTGCGCGGTGCTTTCCCGGATAAGCGACTGGTGCTGGCTTTCCAGCCACACCGCTACACCCGGACGCGCGATTGCTTCGAGGATTTTGTCAAAGTTCTCAATTCGGTCGATGCCCTGGTGCTCGGCGAAGTCTATGCCGCAGGCGAGAGCCCGATCCAGGCTGCTGATGGCCGTGCACTGGCGCGTGCGTTGCGGGTGGCCGGCAAGGTGGAGCCAGTGTTTGTCGAAAAGATTGAAGAGATGCCGGCGCGCATTCTCGAGGTGGCACGTGACGGCGACATCGTGATGACGATGGGTGCCGGGTCGATCAGTGGTGTGCCGGCCAGGTTGGTTGCTTCTCAAACATGATGGGTGAAGGAAGTCTTGCGTGACTACTACAGCAGAAAAATTCGGTAAGGTCGCCGTGCTCATGGGCGGTAATTCCGGAGAGCGTGAAATTTCGCTGCTCTCCGGAGGTGCGGTGCTGGCCGCACTGCAAGACGCAGGTGTTGATGCGCAGGCTTTTGATCCGGCCAAGCAGGCGATCTGGGAGCTTCACGATGCCGGGTTTGCTCGTGCCTTCATCATGCTGCATGGCCGCTTCGGCGAAGATGGCACGGTGCAGGGGGCGCTCCAGGCCATGGGGATTCCGTTTACCGGCAGTGGCGTGATGGCTTCCGCAATCGGGATGGACAAATGGCGGACCAAACTCGTGTGGTTGGCGGCGGGTGTGCCGACGCCGAAGTTCCGTCTCCTGGACGAACGGAGTGATTTGGCTGCCGTAGCGGCGGAACTTGGGTTGCCGCTGATCGTCAAACCTGCACGCGAAGGCTCTTCCATTGGCGTGACCAAGGTCACGAGCCTGGCAGAACTTGAACCCGCATTTCGGCTCGCGTTTGCACGTGATCCGCTTGTCTTCGCGGAAGAGTTTGTCGCCGGGCAGGAGATGACTGCCGCCGTGCTTGGAGATACGCCCTTGCCTCTGGTGCGGATCGAGCCCCTGCAAGGTGAATACGATTATCAGAACAAATACTTTACGGACAATGTGCGCTATCACTGCCCGGCGGGCATTGCCGAAGCCACGGAAAGAGAAATCCAGCGCGATGCGTTGCGTGCCTTTCAGGTGCTGGGTTGTCGTGGCTGGGGGCGTGCGGACGTGATCTTGCGCGCTGATGGCAGCTACAGCTTCCTGGAAATGAATACCGCACCGGGCATGACCAACCATTCGCTGGTACCTATGGCGGCGCGTGTGGCGGGGATTGATTTTGCGCAGCTGTGTCTGACTATTCTCGAACAGGCCAAACTGGACTGATATGACATCCGAGCAACCCGCTTTCGGCAAGCCCATACCGGCATCGCGCGTGCGCGAGGCCGACTGGCGCCGTCGTCCGGATCGCGGGTTCTGGCATCGCCCGGAGTGGATGGATCTGGTCTCGAATATTCTGATCCTGGTTGCATCTGTCATGTTTGGTGTGGCTGCCTTCAAGCTTGTCGTCAAGCTGCCGTTATTTGCACTTCGCGAAGTGGTGGTGGTTTCTCCTCTTGGGCATGTCACCAGTGCGCAGTTGCGCTATGTGGTGGATTCATCGATGCGCGGCAATTTCTTCACCGTTGATCTGGATTCCGCACGCAAGTCTTTCGAGAATCTGCCCTGGGTGCGCAGTGCCCAGTTGCGGCGCCTGTGGCCGGGGGCGATTGAAGTCACTCTGGAAGAACAGGTGGCCGTGGCGTACTGGCGCAATGTTGAATCCGGTGATACGCGGCTGGTGAACAGTTTTGGTGAGCTGTTTGATGCGGCCGCCAATGACAGCATGCCGGTGTTCAGCGGGCCTCCCGAAGCGGGGCCGGTTTTGCTGGCACAGATGCGGCGGTTCAACACCCTGCTTGAGCCGATTCATCGCAAGATTGTTACTCTGACACTGTCGGGGCGCCATGCCTGGGAGCTCAAGCTCGATGATGGCATGGTGATTGAACTGGGCAAGGATTTGAGCCGTGATCGCGAGGGCAGGAAGGTTGATGCCACCCCGGAGGAGCGGTTACAACGTTTCGTGGCACTCTGGCCTGAGGCCAGTCAGAAGATCGGGCGACCTGTGGTGGTGGCGGACATGCGCTATCAGAGCGGGTTCGCGATACGAATGGCAGACAGCGCACAACGAAAAGGCAAACAATGAGTAAGGAATATAAAGATTTGATTGTCGGCCTGGACGTCGGGACCTCGAAGGTCACGGCGATGGTTGCCGAGTTGCGCCCGGATGGCCGCCTGGAGGTCGTCGGCCTTGCCACGCAGCCCTCTTCTGGTCTGAAAAAAGGGGTTGTGGTCAACATCGAGGCCACGGTAGACGCCATTTCCCGCGTGGTGCAGGAAGTCGAACTGATGGCCGACTGCAAGATTCGTGATGTCTACACAGGCATTGCAGGCAGCCACATCCGCAGCTTCAATTCTAATGGCATGGTGGCCATCAAGGATAAGGAAGTCACCCCGCTGGATGTGGAGCGCGTGATCGAAGTGGCACGGGCCATGCCGATCCCGGCTGACCAGCAGATTCTGCACATTCTGACCCAGGAATTCATCATCGACGGTCAGGATGGTGTGCGTGAGCCGATCGGCATGAGTGGCGTGAAGCTCGAAGTCAAGGTGCACATCATCACTGGCGCCGTTTCGGCCGCGCAAAACCTGGTGAAGTGCGTGCGCCGTTGCGGCCTTGAAGTCGTTGATCTGGTGCTGCAGCCGTTGGCATCAAGCTTTGCGACACTCTCGGAAGACGAGAAGGATCTGGGTGTGTGTCTGGTGGATATCGGTGGTGGCACCACCGATCTGGCCGTGTTTACGCAAGGGGCGATTCGGCACACGGCAGTGATTCCCATTGCGGGAGATCAGATCACCAACGATATTGCCATGGCCCTGCGTACGCCGACGGCTGAGGCTGAAGGTATCAAGCTTGATTACGGTGTCGCCATGCAGCGCATGGTGGATCCGTCGGAAAACATTGAAGTGCCCTGCGTGGGTGATCGCGCTTCGCGCAGCCTCTCCCGTGAAAGTCTGGCGGCGGTCATTGAACCGCGTGTTCAGGAGTTGCTGGAGTTCGTGCAGCGCGAATTGCGCCGTAGCGGTTACGAGGAATTGCTCTCTTCGGGTCTGGTGCTTTGTGGCGGCACCGCACAGCTGGCGGGCATCTGCGAGCTGGGGGACGAAGTCTTCCACCTGCCGGTGCGGGTTGGTGCACCGAATTATCAGGGCGCGCTCGCCGATGTGGTGTGTCAGCCCCAATACGCCAATGTGATGGGTCTGGTGCTTGAAGGTGCGGCCCAGCGTCGGCGTGGAATACAGGCAAGAGATACCCGGAATATCAAGCATGCGTTTGATCGCATTAAGGCTTGGCTGGAGAAAAACTTCTGATGCGTCATGGACTTGTAGCTGTTCATGTACCGTTTGGGAATTGATTGGGTGCGCTGGGCGTATTTAGTAGTACACTCTGCGTTAAGATACTATATTTAGGGTGTTATTTAATGGTATTAAATAACACCAAGAGGAAGCAAAAGGGGAATATATGGATCTAATGGAAATTGTCGAAAAGGAACCGAGTGGAACCGTCATCAAGGTGATCGGTGTCGGCGGCGCCGGTGGCAATGCTGTGGATCACATGATTCGTGAAGGCGTCCAGGGCGTCGAATTCATCTGTGCCAATACCGACGCTCAAGCGCTAAAACGTTCCCTCGCCTCCCGCAAGATTCAGCTCGGGCAGTCGGGGCTTGGCGCAGGCGCCAAACCGGAAGCCGGCCGTGCCGAAGCCCTGGAGGCACGCGATACGATCGCCGCCTCACTGCAGGGTTCGCACATGGTGTTCATCACCGCAGGCATGGGTGGTGGCACTGGCACAGGCGCTGCACCGGTTGTGGCCGAGATTGCCAAGGAACTCGGCATCCTCACCGTAGCAGTGGTGACCAAGCCTTTCGATTTCGAAAACCGCGGGCGTGTGGCCGACAGCGGCGTCGAGGAACTCTCCAAGTTTGTCGACTCGCTGATCGTTGTGCTCAACGACAAGCTCTTTGACGTCTATGGTGACGACGCCAGCATGGAAGAGTGCTTCCACCATGCTGATGATGTGCTGCGCAAGGCCGTTGGCGGGATCGCCGAAATCATCAATGTGCCGGGTCTGGTGAACGTCGACTTCCAGGACGTACGCACGCTGATGGCTGAGATGGGCCGCGCCATGATGGGCTCTGCCGAAGCTGCCGGGCTGGATCGGGCACGCATCGCGGCCGAGCAGGCTGCTGCGAGCCCGCTGCTGGAAGGTGTCGAACTCTCCGGTGCGCGCGGTGTGCTGATCAACATCACCGCCAGCCGTTCGCTGAAGATGAGCGAAGTGCGCGAAGCCGTGCAGACCGTGCGGGCCTTTGCCACCGAAGACGCCAGCGTGTTCTATGGCACGGTGTTCGATGACAGCATGGAAGACCGCATGCGCGTGACTGTGCTGGCAACCGGCCTGGGCTATGGCCGTGCCGTGGTGCGCCAGCCAGTGATGCAGATGGTCAAGACGGGTACCGACAATACTTCGGTTGAGGTGGATTACGAAGATCTGGCCATGCCGCAGGTGATTCGCCGCAATACCCGCAGCACGGTGCAAGCCATGAGTGACAACGGTATCAGCACTTACGACATCCCGGCATTCCTGCGCAAACAGGCCGATTGATGGATCAAGCTTCCAAAAAAGGCCGGGCATTTTGCCCGGCTTTTTTATAGGTAAAATGCCAGATAGAATTCTCCGCATGTCACGTTACTTCGCGATTGTTCCCGCTGCCGGTAGTGGCAGCCGGATGGGGGCCGAGCGGCCCAAGCAGTATCTGGAACTGCTGGGGCGTCCGCTGCTTTGGCATACCCTCAACACCCTCTGTCATGCGCCCGCGATTGAGCAGGTCTTTGTGGTGATTTCGCCCGAAGATCAGTGGTGGGAAACATTTTCCTGGGAGTCGCTGGAATCCCTGCAGGTGTTGCGTGTAGGGGGGGAGACCCGGGCACAGAGCGTGAGCAACGCACTGGCAGCTGTGTGTGGGCAGGTTGGGCAGGAAGACTGGGTGCTCGTTCATGATGCAGCACGCCCATGCCTGAGCCAGCTTCAGGTAGCGGACCTGATTCACACCCTGCAGGATGATGAGGTGGGCGGCCTGCTCGCTGTGCCGGTGGCGGATACACTCAAGCGCGGTGATGCACAGGGCAGGGTGGCGCAGACTATTTCGCGGGAGGGTTTGTGGCAGGCACAGACTCCCCAGATGTTTCGCTATGGGCTGCTTGACAAGGCCTTGCAGGCTTGCCCGGGCGTGACTGACGAGGCTGGGGCCATCGAGGCGCTGGGCCTGTCGCCACGGCTCGTGGCGGCGGATATGACCAATTTCAAGGTAACTTACCCACGTGATCTGGCGCTTGCTGCGCAGATTCTTCAGGCGCGAGGAGAATTATGAGTTTTGCATTTCGTATCGGTCAGGGGCTGGATGTTCACCGTCTGGTAGAGGGGCGCAAACTAATCCTGGGAGGAGTAGAGATTGCGTACGAGAAAGGCCTGCTCGGCCATTCCGATGCCGATGCCCTGCTGCATGCCATTACCGACGCTATTTTGGGGGCGGTGGGGCTGGGCGATATCGGGCGTCTGTTCCCCGACACCGACCCTGCCTTTGCTGGCGCGGACAGTCGTGTGCTGCTGCGTGAGGCAATGCGCAGAGTGCGTGAGGCTGGCTGGGAAGTTGTCAATGTTGATGCCACGATCATCGCCCAGGCACCAAAGATTGCACCCCATGCAGCCCAGATGGTGGCGAATATTGCGGCAGACCTGAGCATCGATGGTGCGTGCGTTAACGTCAAGGGTAAGACCAACGAAAAGCTCGGGCATCTGGGGCGTGGTGAGGGTATTGCCACCCAGGCAGTGGCGTTGCTCGCCAGGCATGGAGTCTGAGGTCCGCTGTTTCTTTGCGCTGTGGCCAGAGCAGGATCTGGGCCATGAATTGTATGCCCTGGGTGCTGCAATTGTCGGGCGACGGATGCGCGAGGAGACGCTGCATCTCACCCTGGCTTTTTTGGGCAATGTCGAATCGCGGCGAATTGGCGAGTTATGCCACCTTGCCGCGAATTTGTCCCTGCCAGCACTTGATTTGACGATAGACCGTCTGGGTTGCTGGGAACATTCGGGGGTCTGCTGGGCCGGCCCCACCGGGTTACCGGCGCCCTTTCTGGCTTTTATCGACACCTTACATGCACAGCTACGTGCTGCCGGGTTTGCCCTGGAAGAGCGCGAATTTGCCGCACATATTTCGCTGTTGCGAAATGTTGGCAAAGATTCTGTCAGGAGCAGGGCAGTGTGTAGCCCTTTGGCGTCTTCACTGGTCTGGCCGCTCCAGGCATGGCGGCTGGTGGCTTCCCTGCCCGATGGCGCGGGCAGGCGTTATGAAATCCTGGGGGAATGGCCAGCCCTGAGGTGCGACCCGCATTCCCCGGCACTTGATGATTGATCAGTGCTTTCCGAGGAGTTCGGTAATGCGCTGATCCTTGTGCTGCCAGACATCATTGAGCCAGGTTTGAATCTTTGAACGGTACTGCGGATCGCGGCTGGCCGCTTCGCCAATGAACTCTGCGGGGATTGGCAGTCTGTTGATTTCCACCGTCACGCGGCCCATGCGCCCGGCCAGTACGTCGCCAAACGTGGGGACTCCGTCGGGGTAAACAATCGTGACATCGAGCATACATTCGAACAGCTCGCCCATGGTACCCAGCGCAATCGAGGCACCGCCGCTCTTGGGCTTGAGCAGATGGGTGTAGGGCGAGCGTTGCTGTTTGTGCTTGGCCGGCGTGAAGCGGGTGCCTTCCAGAAAATTGATCACCGAGGTTGGAATGTGCCGGAACTTCTCACAGGCTTTACGTGCGGTGGCCATATCCGCTGCGTTTGCCGAAAGCGTCTTGCCGCTTCTGCGCATGAAAGGGAAATCCAGTGCCCACCACGCCAGACCGATGACCGGCACGTAGATCAGTTCGCGCTTGAGGAAAAACTTCAGAAAGGGGATCTGCCCGCGGAACACTGTCTGCAGCACCAGGATGTCAGCCCAGCTTTGATGGTTGCAACCCACCAGATACCAGCCACGCGGGTGCAGATCAGTCGCGCCGTTTATCGTCAGTCTGGGTTTTTCGATGGCGTGCTGCCAGCCGTCATTGACGACAATCCACGTGTTGGCAATGCCGGTCAGGCAGCGGTCGGCAAAGCGGCGAACCGGACTGGCGGGGATGACCAGCTTGAGAAGCGCGAAGGGAACGAGGGCGACGAACACCAGCAGCGTATTCAGGGCCAGGGCAAGCGCAGCAAATACTGTCTTGAGTGGGGCAGGCAGCCAGCGGAGCATGGGAGCGGTGACAATGATTAGAACGCATCATTCTACCGGGCGCGGCGTGAAAGTGGGTAATTCCAGCGTGGTGGGTCTTGCGGGAAGCCGGCATGGCCAGGCCATGCCGGAGAATGCTCAGTCAGCAGGCGTCAGACGCACAGGCACTTGCCCAGATGGGTCTGCAGTTCGCGTGCTTCGCTGCGTGTGTAGTCTTTGTCCAGGCGTCCGCTGACAACAGAAGCGGTCTGGGCGTCCAGCTCGGCGTTGAGGAGCCCCATGAAACCGGGTGGGGCGACAAGGATGGCGCGCGCAAAGCGCCCTCTACTTCGCTCGCTGCATAACTGCCCGGCAACCTGTTGGGCAAAGCCTCTTGCGGCATTGTGCCCGGGTTGTCTTCTGCGTGGAGAGGCGCGGCCAGTCGACTCTGTGGAGGCGGTCGTTGTCACTTCTTCGTCGGCGGTGGCTTCCTCAACCAACTCAAGCGCCTTGTTTGGGCCGCGGTGGGAGAAGATGCGGGCGTGGCGGGCATTGGCAACGATAATCCAGGTAATCGACATGGTTTGGCCTCCTTTGCTAGGGCTGGAACAGTCCGGTACGGACAACATTTCCGGAAGTTCTAGACTAGGAAGTGTTACAGCTTCTTTACCAATCAAATTTCGCTATGCCGGCTCGCCGGGGGCAAGTCCTGTTTGAGTGAGGGGGGGCTATCAGGGCACTCTGTGTGCCTGCTGCCTTTACATCCCACTGGCAGGTCTAAGCGGGTTTTGTCGAAAGAAGGCTACGAGTTGCCGGAAAACCTCCGGGTAAGCCGCGTGCAATGACTTCGGCTGGATGAAAAAAGCTTCGGCACAGACCGCAAAGAATTCCCCGGGATGTTCTGCCGCATAAGGGTCCAGCGGCGTGTTTTCGCCGGCGTCTAGCCGTTTCCCCATGTCGGCAAATGCCGCCTCCATGGTGCTTTTCCAGGCCGCTTTGCTCATGCCTGCGTGGAGTGGCGGGCATCCATCCGTGTCGCCATTGAGCATGTCGAGCTTATGTGCAAACTCATGGATAACGACATTGCTACCTTCGTATTCGTTTATATCGTCAAACCAGCTCAGGATGACCGGGCCGCCATCCCAGGCTTCCCCTATAGCCTCGTCCTGATATTCATGGCGCAGCCCCTGTTCGTCGGTCTCCTCGTAGGGAATGATGAAATTCCCAGGATAGACCACGATGCCACACCAACCTGCATAGGAGCGCAACCCCAGCTTGAGGATCGGCAGGCAGGCCTGCAAGGCGATGGAGAGGCGTACGCCGGCGTCTGGCTCAAAGCCGGCGGCACCTGTAAAGACCTTCTCCTGAAGGAACTCCAGAGCCATGGCCCGCAATGCCTGTTTTTCTTCTGTTGCGAGGTATCCGAGAAACGGCAGGGACTGCTCCACACCGGTCCAGAATTCTGGAGATGGCGTGGCTATGAGACGTTTGTGAAGTAGGCCAGAGAAAAGCTTTGTCAGCATGGCAGCCTAAAAAAATCGAGGTTTCCCCATAGGGTAGCGGGTTCGCAAGCCGTGTTGTGGGATAATCTGCCGCATGGTTTCAGTTCTGCATTCAGTCGCCACAACCGATGGCGAAACCCCTGTCGATGAGGTGTTGGCCGACGGTCTTCCGGCCGAGGCCAGGGTTCCTCTTGCCCAGGCTGTCGAATGGGCCCGCAGCTGCTACGGTGATCATGATCTGAGCAGTGGCGAAGGCGTCTGGCAGCATGCGTTTGGCATGGCGCTGATCGGCGTTTCGCTGCGTCTTGATCTGGATGCCCGTATTGCCGCCCTGCTGTTTGCCATCGATGAGTTCGATGATAAGGCCCAGGAGCATATCGAGGAGCGCTTCGGACCCCTGGTGTTCAAGCTGGTAGAAGGCTTGCGGCGCCTTAACCGCCTGCACATCAGCACCCGCACTGATAGTGGTACGCCTGCTGATCTGCGGGCGCAGACCGAAGTGTTGCGCAAAATGGTGCTGGCGCTAGCCGAGGATATTCGCGTCGTACTGCTGCGGTTGTCCTCCCGTGTGCAGACGCTGCGGCATTTTGCGGCGCACAAGGAATGCGCGGATCTCAATATTGCTCGTGAGAGCATGGATCTGTATGCGCCGCTGGCGAACCGGCTGGGCGTCTGGCAGCTCAAGTGGGAGCTGGAAGATCTCGGTTTCCGTTTCATCGAACCGGATACCTACAAGCGGATTGCCAAGCAGCTTGATGAACGCAGGGTGGAGCGAGAAGCCTTCATCGCGGCGTCTATCGCGCGCCTGAAACACGATGTTGAAGCCATCGGTGTGAAGGCCGAGGTTTACGGGCGCCCCAAACACATCTACAGCATCTGGAACAAGATGCGGCGGAAGAATCTGGACTTTGACCAGATTTACGACGTCCGGGCTTTGCGCGTGCTGGTAGGTGAGGTGCGTGACTGCTATGCCGTACTGAGCCTCGTGCATGAAATCTGGGAGCCGATTCACTCTGAGTTTGATGATTACATTCTCAAGCCCAAGGGTAACAATTACCAGTCGCTGCACACAGCGGTGCGCACGCCCGATGGCCGGGCCATGGAAGTGCAGATCCGTACGCACGACATGCATCGCCATGCCGAGATGGGGGTTGCTGCCCACTGGCGCTACAAGGAAGGCGCAACCGAGAGTTCATCAGCGTACGATGAAAAGATTGCCCTGTTGCGCCAGCTCCTGTCCTGGCGTGATGAAGTCACCGATGGTGCCGCCTGGGAAGAGGGAACCAAGGCAGCCGCACTCGACGATACCGTCTATGTTGTGACGCCCCAGGGCCGCGTGATCGATCTGGCCGCCGGCGCCACGCCTATTGATTTTGCTTATCGGCTGCACACCGATCTGGGGCATCGTTGCCGTGGTGCCAAGGTCGATGGGCAGATGATTCCTCTGGATACCCCACTGGTCAGCGGGCAGCGTGTCGAGATTACTACTGCCAAGCAGGGCGGCCCATCACGAGACTGGCTCAATCCGCAGCTCGGTTATCTGGTCACTGCCAATGCGCGTGCCAAGGTGCGGCGCTGGTTCGTACAACAGGAAGAGGAAGAGACGGTGGCGCACGGGCGCACCATCGTGGCCAAGGAATTGCAGCGCGGAGGCATGACGCAGGCTAATCAGGATGATCTGGCCTCCAAGCTTGGCTTCAAGGATACGCAGTCCTTCTATCTGGCGGTCGGGCGTGGTGACATCAGTGGCCGTCAGATTCATGCTGCCGTGCTGCCAGAGATCCCGGCTCCCAAAGAACCGGAGATGATTGTCCGCCCACGCAAGTCGCCGCCGGATGACAAGGTACTGGTGGTGGGCGTCGGGCGCCTGCTGACCCAGCTTGCCCGTTGCTGCAAGCCGGTGCCGCCGGATGAGATCCAGGGCTTTGTCACGCGCGGCAGAGGGGTTTCGATTCACCGCGCCGATTGCTCAAGTTTTCGACATATCGCGCAGCAGCACCCCGAGCGTACTGTGCCGGCAGAGTGGGGTTCACACGCAGTGGCCGACAAAAGTGGGGGCGAAGTCTTTCCGGTGGATATCGTGGTCGAGGCGCATGACCGCTCCGGACTTCTGCGGGATATTTCCGATGTATTTACGCGCGACAAGCTCAATGTCATCGGGGTGAACACCGTTTCGAAGGCTGGCCGGGCATTCATGCGTTTTACGGTGGAAGTCAGCGGCTCAGAGCCTGTGCAGAAAGCCGTCCTGCAGATCAGTGAAGTTCAGGGTGTGATTTCTGCCGCACGCGGCTAGTGGGCTTTTATCTGCGGGCGAGTACATGCCCGATTGATTCAGGCTGCAATACCTGCTGGGGATATGCCAACGCTTGATCCTGGGCAAACAAATCGGCCCGCAAGCAGTTTGTCATGTGCCCGAGCATGAAACTGACAGCTCGGTGTCAGGTTATCCATCAGGTGCTGTGCCAACATGTTTTCACCGGGTCAGACAAATGATTGCTGACTGGCTAGACAGGACTAACCTGTTTTCCAAAATTGATAGGAGTGAAAAATGACCAAGTTTATCATCGCTGCTGTGATCGCCGCTTTCGCCGCCGGTTCCGTTTTTGCCGCTGAAGCTGATGCTTCCGCTCCCGCCGCTGCTGCTTCCGCTCCGGCCAAGCACAAGGCTGCCAAGAAGGCTGTCAAGAAGGCTCCGAAGAAGGCTGCCAAGGCTGCTGCCGAATCCGAACCGGCTGCCAAGTAATTCCTGCTTCATGCAGAGAAAAAGCCCGGCGGTAGCCGGGCTTTTTTTTGCAGTCAGGAAGTGAGTGCAGAAAAGTCTGTGTGCAATAAAATGGGCATCTGATCGAAGCCAAAAGAGGCGTGTATGCGCGTGATGCTGGTAGAAGATGATCCGGCCCTGGCCGATACGATTTCGCGGGCGCTGCAGAGTCAGGCAGAAGCCCAGGTGGACTGGACCGGGCGGGGAGAGCCGGTGCTCAATTCGCTGCAGTCCGATGATTATGATTTGCTGGTGCTCGATATCGGTCTGCCCGGGATAGACGGGTTCGAGGTGCTGCGGAGAGTGCGTGCTGCTCGCCTGCGGTTGCCAGTGCTGGTGCTGACAGGGCGCGAAGCGATTGATGATCGGGTGCATGGGCTTGATCTCGGTGCCGACGACTATATGGTCAAGCCTTTTGCCCTGCCTGAAATGGTAGCGCGCGCCAAGGCGCTGGTCAGGCGTGCCCGTGGGCAGGCTGCCGGGCCGCAAACGACAGTTGGCAAGCTTACCTTGGATGCATCGGCACGGCGTGCGTGGGTTGGCGCCCATGAAATCGAGTTGCCTGCCCGTGAATGGCAGTTGCTGGAATATTTCCTGCGCAACCTTGGCAAGGTCGTCAGCAAGGATCACCTGGTCAGCTCCCTCTCCGGCTGGGAGAGCGATGTGAGCGAAAACGCCATCGAGGTCTACGTTTCCCGTCTGCGCAACAAGCTTGTGGATTCCGGGTTGCGCATCCGTACTGTGCGCGGGTTTGGTTACATGCTTGAGGAATTCTCCGATGCGGGCGCGGATTCCAGCGCTCGCTGACGGCAGCCTGCGTGGGCGTCTGGCACTGATTCTGCTGCCCACACTGGTGCTGCTGCTGTTTCTCAGCGGATTGACGCAATACCTGCTGGCCATCCGCCCCATGCTCCTGCAACTGGATCGCGGCATGGCGGATGTTGCGCTGGCGCTGGCGGACCGCATCGATGTGGATGAGGAGGGCGACATTGTCTTCGATCTTTCAGATCAGACGGTGGCCCTGCTGGAAGCCGACAAGGTTGATAAGGTTTCGTATGCCGCATTCGATGACGAGCTGCGGCCCTTTGCCGGCACCCTGCAGCTTGAGTGGCCCAAGGAAAAACTCGTGCGTGGCGTGCCGTATATTTTTGATACCAAGATCGATGGGGTCAGGGTTCGCGCTGCCGCATTGATGAAATCCTGCGGCGTCATGGACTGCGGGGTGGTACTGGCGCAGACGACGCATAAGCGCGATCGCCTGATCCGGGATGTGATGATTTCCGCTCTGTTGCCCGTGCTGCTGCTCGGCATGGCAACGCTGAGTGTGGTGTGGTTCGGAATCCGCCGCGGCCTGTTTCCGCTGGTTCGCCTGTCGCGAGAAATTGCCCGGCGCTCTTCTCGCGACCTCTCTCCGGTGAAGGTTGAAAATGCACCGCTTGAAGCGGTTCCCCTCGTTAAAGCAGTGAACCGTTTGATGGCTCAGGTGGCTGAGGCGGGGCAGGTGCAGCAGCGTTTTCTGGCGACTGCCGCGCACCAGTTGCGGACCCCGCTGGCCGGCCTGCAATCGCGCATTGAGTTGGCGCAGATTGAGGCCGAGGACCCTGTCTCGCAGAAAAATCTGGCTGAGATTCATGAGTCGGCTGTACGCTCTGCGCGCCTTGCTGTGCAGCTATTGTCGCTGGCGCGGGTAGAGCCCGGCGCAAGCACGGCAGATGCGGTGATCAGCATTGATCTTGTGCGTTTGGCCACTGAGCTTGTGGATGAGTGGGTGCCACGCGCTATCGCCAAACAGATTGATCTGGGTTTCGAGTTGCAGCCGGCACCCGTGAATGGGCAGGCATTGCTGCTGCGTGAAATGATGGTGAATCTTCTGCATAACGCGCTGGAGTATGTGCCGGTCGGTGGGCGGGTAACGCTGAAAACCGGACAGGAAGAGGGCTGCAGCTATTTTGCCGTTGAGGATAATGGCCCCGGAATTCCTCCTCCGATGCGCGACAAGGTGCTGGAACGCTTTGTGCGCCTGCCGGGAAGCCGTGGCTCGGGGAGCGGGCTCGGGCTTGCCATCGTCAAGGAAATTGCCGAAGGGCACGGTGCCGTGTTTGAATTGCTGGATGCGCCAGAAGGGGGATTGCTGGCACGGGTCAGATTTTTGCCGGTGATATTGGAGAGTCGGCAGCCAGATAGCAAGCCTGCGGCTGGCGGGGAAAAGTCATAGGGTCAGTATGTCTGAAAAACCAAAGAGCATTAGAGTGGTGTGTGCCACCCGCCTGCCGCAAAACGCCTTCCTTACCCAATCACTGACGGGTTTCTCGCTCAGGGCATTTGTGTCGGCTTCGCCAATTGAGCTGACCTTGTTTCCGGAGAATCAGAGAGGCTTGGCCGAAGTCTATAACATGGCCATCGAGCGGTTTATCAATGAAGACAGTATTCTGGTGTTTGTTCATGACGATGTGCTGTTCATGGATTACCACTGGGGTGAGGTCCTTCGTGCTGGGCTGAATGTCTTCGGTATGGTTGGTGTGGTGGGGAATACCCGGAGGCAGAAGAACCAGCCAGGCTGGATTGTGACGGATCTGAAAGGCACGCTTGATGACTATGCTTTTCTGTCGGGCACTGTTGGGCAAGGGAACGCTTTTCCACCAGAGCGTCTTGATGTTTTTGGGCCGGTTGGACGCGAATGCAAGCTCATGGATGGTCTGTTTCTGGCGGTTGAGACTGAAACCCTGCGTAGGACTGGCCTGCGTTTCGATCCGCAGTTCAAATTCCATTTCTATGACGTGGATTTCTGCCGTGAGGCGGAACGCCTGGCGGTGAGCATGGGAACGATTCCCCTGGCAGTGTCACATGGCAGTAGCGGCCCGTTGTCGAAGGCATGGAAAGAAACATATCCGGCCTATCTCGAAAAATGGAAAGATTGAATGGCGTGTGCGCACGCGTGCGTACCGGACGTGAAAAAGGCGGAATCCTGTTCCGCCTTTTGTATTTGCGCTGCCCTTGTCTCCAGAACGCCGTGGACTCAGAAAATCGACACCGGCATCTTCCGATAGTTTTCGATTGCCGTAGCGATTGCCGTCAAGGCGTTGGCGTTGCGGTAAGCATCGAGTTTCTGCTGTGTAGCGGACTTAAATTTTTCTGGCACTTTATGGTATTGGGCACAGGCCTTGGCAAGCTCGTTGCGTTCGAAGAAGAAGATGGAATCTTCGAATACGGCACGCGAGGCGTCGTCAGGGCTGGCCTCGGAAATAACCGGGATGCCGTTGGTCAGAGGGTAAAAGCAGCGAATCTGTTCAAATGCCTGGGTGTCGTCGGCATTGTGAAGATTGAGGATGGCCCATGATTTGAACATCTGGATATCCCGCTTGAAACCGAAGGTGTCGGTGATCACGTTGACGGGGACACCGTGGGATTGGATGCTCTTGATAATCTTTTCGCGGCGTGGCGTGACAATGCCGTAGAACACCAGTGCGTTGCCGGGGCGGCGCTTCATGTTGCGGCGGATCAGTTTGTCACAGAAGCCGAACGGGACAAATGATTTGCGTTCGTGCGATATTTTGGCGAGGTTGCACGAGGCGTAGTCCAGCACGTAATGTTTGCGCAGGATTTCCTGGTACGCGCCGGTTTTCAGATACCAGCCGTCGGTGTTGTCGAGCTGTTCGCTGTTGAAGATGATCGAATCCGGCGGCAGCCACGATGTTTCGTGTGGTTTGAGCAAGTGGGCGCAAAAAACGATATTGATGCGGGCAGGGTCGAGCTGGTTGGTGGTAAGTGCCGAAGTGTGCCCTAGCGCCAGCAGGCTGTGATGGATGTATTCCGCCGCTTCAGCGAGGCTGGCGGAATAGATGTAGCCAGCAGGTTGCAGAATGGTGACGTTAAATGGCTTGTCCACGGGGTTAATCATGTTAGCGCGATTCGCGAAGGCAATTGGTTTTCGAAAGGGACAGCGATATTCTCGGGGGCTAATCCCGCAGATTGCCGTTCGTGGGCCAGCTTGAGCAAATGTTCCAGGTTACCGACGTAGCGGGCTGAATCAAACAGCGGGTGATTTTCCCGACCTTCCTTTAAGCGTTTGCGGATGCCTTCGATTCTTTCCGGCGCCGTCGAAAGCGCAAGAGCGAGCGCTTCGTATTCATCGAAACGTGTCGTGATCAGCTCCTCAAGATTCACAGCCTTGAGCAGGCTCGCTGCGACGCGCGAGGAGAAAGTGGAGCCGGCGAGGGTGAGAACGGGAAGCCCCGTCAGCAAGGCATCGCTAGCCGTAGTGTGGGCATTGCAGGGAAAGGTATCAAGGAAGAGATCCGCACACTGGTGCCGGGCCAGGTGCGTGGCCAGATCTGTGCGTTGGGCGAAGACCAGTCGGTCCGCGCTGATATTCCGTAGTGTCGCCTCCCGCCGCAGATTGCTTGCGGCCTCTGCATTGTCTTCGAATAGCCAGAGTACGCTCCCCTCCACTTTGGCCAGTAGGCGCATCCAGATATCGAAGATTTCGGGGGTGATCTTGAAATTGTTGTTGAAGCTGCAGAATACAAAGCCTTTGTCCGGAAGCCCGAGTGCCTGGCGGGTGAGGGAGGGTATCGCGTCGGCGCGGTGAGGATCATTAGGCTGGTAGCTGTCCGGCAGGCGCAGTATCTTTTCGCTGAAACCCACTTCCAGCTCGGCGGGGATCAGCGTGTGATCCGCAATGATGTAATCGATGAAGTCAGCCCCCATGGTACCGGGGAAGCCTAGATAATTGATCTGGATGGGGGCGGGGCGATAGGCGAAAATTCCGCTGCGGGAAGATTCTGTGTAGCCTTTCAGGTCTATTGCAATATCGATTTCCAACTGGCGCGCCAGCTGTGCAATTTCCTGATCACTTTTGTCGCTCACATCGACAAAGTGTTCAATCCCGGATTCCAGGCGTTTTCTCAGATCGTCATTGCGTGTGAAGCCAAATGAGAAAGCATGGATTTCGAATTGACTGCGGTCGTGTTTTTCAATCACTTCCGCAAGCAGATAGGCCGTGGCATGGCCAAAGAAATCGGAAGAAAAATAGCCGATCCGGATGCGTGGATGTGCGTAGTGCTCTCCATTCCACAGGGGGGCGGATTGGGTTGGAAAGTTCTCCGCCGCATAGGCTTTTGCGCTTTGTTTGAGCAGTTCAGGGCTGGCCGGCGTGGTGATCAGCGCAAATGGGGTTGCCGCTGGTTCTCCACGCTCCATTCGGACCAGTAGATTCGCGCAACACTCCGGATAAGAGCTCCAGTTGCAAGTCTGCATGTGCAGCCGGAACAGGCGACCGTGGAGGTTAGGTAGTCTGCTTCCCGCCGCGATGAGTGCGGCGCAGCATTCTGCTGCCTTTCCATATTCCGAGTTTCTTTCAAGAAGCGTGCAGAGATTGTTGAGTGTTTCCTGATGCCCAGGTTTTAGGCTGATGGCACGCTGGTAGGCTTGAATGGCAGCTTCAATCTGCCCCACGTCGCGGAGCGTGTTGCCGAGGTTGTAATGTACATTGGCATCATTTGGCGCAAGCCGGGCCGCTCGGTTTTGGTGCTTGAGCGCCTCTTCGAATTCGCCCGTGTTTTTCAGCGCAATACCGTAATTGAGGTGGGCGGAAGCCGAAGCGGGGTTGATTTCGGTCGCGCGGCGCAAAGTGCTTTGTGCCAACGCGTGCTTGCCACTCGTTGAGTAGGCAATGCCTAGCATGTGGAGAACATCAAAGTCGCGCGGGGCGATTTCCAGTGCTGCTTCAAAGGAAAATACCGCGACTTCGGCCTGCCCTGTGCGTAGCAGGTTCATGCCCTGAGAACATAACTCCTGCAGGAGCTTGGCATTTTTTGCATTGAGTTTCGGCATTGCGGAAGAATCGCAGACTCAGGCCATTGAAGAGCCTGCGATTCTAGCATTCACCAGAGGAAGCGCGGAGCGAACGGGAATTCGCGTCGGAATCAGGCCATCAGACGGGTAAACCAGACCGGAGGCTCAATCGAATCGAGCAGATTCTTGAGATTCAATCCCAGCTCGGTATCCCCTTCGATGCGTAACTTCCGTTGGAAGAACAGCGTATCCGGATCTTCCGTACGGCGCAGCAGCTTGAGAAAATCAGCTGCGTCAGCACGGAAACTGACGTCTGCTTCCGCACGTGAATTGCCCGGGCGGAAGTGCCCGCCGACATACTTTAGCGTGGCACTGGCCCCCATATCATTGACGCTGATGCGCACCGAGCGGCCTTCGAGGAAGCTGAAGTCGGCTTTCAACTGGCCCAGCAGACGGGTCAGTTCGAGGCTTGCGCAAAGGGCGTCACTCCAGGGCCTCTGCGGCAGCTTGGGACCAATTTTGGCGAGTGTGGCAGGAAATTTGAATTCAGTGGGTAGCATGTTCGAGTTCTCCAAGCTTGATACCTTCGCGGCCCTGCCAGTAACCATCGCACAGACCCGTCGGAGCCAGGGCGGCGAGTTCCCGTGCGTCCGGTGTCTGGCCGTCCAGTGCGGCACGGAACTGTGCCACTACAGCTTCTGTTCTCTGGCCCTGCGGGCTGATGCGCAACGAGGTGACACCCATGGCGTCGAATTCGGCGTGATGAGCGAGCAGCGATTGGGTGGCGGCAGACTGAGTCTGAATCCCATTGATGGCAAGGAAATGCTCGTTTTCACGCGTATCCAGTGTCAGGCCGTCCGGGAATTCAAGGCAGCGGAACTGACAGTCATCCTTGCGCAGATTGAAGTGGCGGGCCGTAAAGCAGCGCGCCGAGAAGGCCAGCGGCAGGCGGCCCCAGGCAAACACTTCGGTCTCTACTTTGGCATCCTGAGTTGCCAGAATGCTTTTCAGGTGCGTACGATCCATTTCTACCGGAGGTACCCAGCGCATTGCCCCCAGGCCTGCAAACAGCTCAAGCGTGGACTGGTTGTAGATGTTCAGATGCGGGCCAGCGACCCAGCGCGTATCACGCAACAGGCGAGCGGCTCCCATGTCATTGGCTTCGACGAGGAATTCACCATTCGCACAGATCTTGCGCAGGGTCTTGAGTTCGCTTTCAGATTCCAGCAGGGCCTGACAGGAGAGCACCACTTCCTTGCCAGCGCTGCGCAGATCGCGCGCCAGCCCGAGCCAGTCATCCAGGCGTACCTGTTGGCGACGACTGCACACAACTTCTCCGAGGTGGATAGTGTCGACCGCCCAGGTGGCTGCCTGCGCGTAAAAAGCCAGCACGGCGTCGCGCGGCCAGAAATAGAGGAGAGGTCCGAGGGTGAGTTTCATGGCTTATTTCCAGGGGCGCAGATAAGCGCCCAGTGTGACGTGCTGGCCTTCCGATACTTTGCCGAGTGCAGCGTTCCAGGCGGGCTTCGACGAAAAATGTGCCGGGTCGGCAAGGGCTGAATCGATTGCTGCACGCAGCACCTTGGTGACCTCGGCAACATACGCAGGGCTGCGCTGGCGACCTTCCACCTTGATGGCGGAAACGCCGATGCGCAACAGATCGGGCAGAGCATCAATCACGTTAAGGCTGGTCGGCTCTTCGAGTGCGTAATAGGTTTCTTTGCCCACATTGAAGCGCCCTTTGCACAAGGTTGGGTAACCGGCAGATTCGTCGGGGGCGTACTGATCGATCAGGATGCCACTCAGGCGGGCCTGGGTGCCCTTGGGGGTTTCCACCCAGCGTACGGCCTTGGCCGGCGAGCAGACTCCGGCTGTGTTGGGGGATTCTCCCGTGGCGTAGCTGGAGAGAAGGCAGCGTCCCTCGACCATCACACAGAGGCTGCCAAAGCCAAACACTTCAATTTCCACATCCGTGTTGGCAATCACGTGTTCCACCTGTGGCAGCGTCAGCACGCGCGGCAGGACGGCACGCGAGATGCCAAACAGGTCGCGGTACAGATTGATCGCCTCGTAGTTGGTGGCGGATGCCTGCACCGAGAGATGGCGGCGCAATTGCGGGTGGGTTTTGGCGGTATAGTCGAGCAGGCCGACATCGGCCATGATCACCGCGTTTACGCCCAAATCGGCAGCCATGTCGACAGCCTTGTGCCAGTGCGCTTCGCTACCGGCCTGGGCGTAGGTGTTGATGGCCATCAGCACCTGGCGCTTGCGCTCATGTGCGTAGCGGATGCCTTCGCGTGCTGAGTTCTGGTCGAAGTTCAGGCCTGCGAAATTGCGGGCGTTGGTAGCGTCCTTCAAACCCATGTAGACGGTATCGGCACCATTGTCGACAGCCGCCTTGAGGGCGGGCAGGCTACCTGCCGGACAAACCAGTTCAGGTTTTTGTCTTGTCATTTTTGTGTAAGCGCCCAAGGGGGCGTCATGCTGGGGATCGTGCATTTTACTGTCTTGTCCCGAATCGGGCTGATTTGCGGCTTTGCGTTGCGTCAAACGACAGACAAGTCTTGCCTTGCATCAAGATGCAGATGTGAAGCTTCACATCTTGCCCGTGGCAAAGTGCTGATGTTCCCGATAAATGCCGTAGAATTCTGGTTCCACACCGGGAGCGCATTCCCGCAGGCTGCCGGTTTACGTAGGGGATAGACAAAATGGCTAAGGGCGACAAGTTCCAGCTCAAATTTCATGACTACACCGATCCTGCCACGGGCGTGCGTGTCACGCGCCTCACGCCGACGGATGTGACCTGTCATCGCAACTACTTCTATCAGAAGTGTTTCACCAATGATGGCAAGAAGCTCATGTTTGGCGGCTGGTTCGACAATAACTGGAACAATTTCCTGTTGGACCTGGAAACCCAGGTCGCCACCCAGATCACTGAAGGGGCAGGCAACAACACATTCGGCTGCTTCCTGTCGCCGGACGACAAGACTTTCTACTACCGCCAGGGCGCCAAAGAAATGCGCCGGGTTGATCTGGCTACCCTGAAGGAAGAAACCTATTACACCGTGCCCGATGGCTGGAAGGGCTACGGCACTTGGGCGCCGAACTCCGATTGCACCAAGCTCGCCGGTATTGAAGTGGTGGAGGGTGATCTGCTGCCGCTGACGACCTGGGAACAGTTTGCCGAGCAGTTCCACATGAAGCCGCGTTGCCGCCTCATCATTGTCGATATTGCCAAGGGCACCAGCGAAGTGCTGCTCGACGAAAAGATGTGGATGGGTCACCCGATCTATCGTCCGTTCGATGACAAGACTGTCGCTTTCTGCCACGAAGGTCCGCACGATCTGGTCGATTCACGCATGTGGCTGATCAATGAAGACGGCAGCAACCCCCGCAAGGTCAAGGATCACGAAGCCGGCGAAGCCTGCACGCATGAATTTTGGGTGCCGGATGGCTCCAAGCTCATGTATGTCTCGTACAAGAAGGGCAGCACCGACCGCTGGATCTGTGTGGTAGATCCTGTCACGCTGAAGAACGAAGCATTGTTGACCATGCCTCCGTGCTCCCACCTCTACAGCAACTATGACGGTTCGCTGGCGGTCGGGGATGGCTGCGATACGCCGCCGGACGTGCAGGATACGGCTGCGCACCAGCATGAGAATGATCCGTTCCTGTACCTGTTCGATCTAAAGGCCAAGACCACCAAGAAGATCTGCCAGCACAACTCTTCCTGGAAGGTTTATCGTAACGACCGTCAGGTGACGCATCCGCACCCCGGCTTTACGCCGGATAACAAGCGGGTACTGTTTACCTCTGATTTTGAAGGGGAACCTGCTGTTTACTTGGCAGATCTGCCCGTCTGAGAGATATTTTCACAAGCAACAAAACAGGCCTAAGGGCCTGTTTTTTTATGGGTTTTGTGTTTTTTTAACCATGACATGGCGTTTTGTGTTGCGTTACAGCAACGGTTGTCAGGCTATTTCCCAAGTGTTTGATTCTTTTGTCTTGAATGTGTCAAATTTGGCCGCCAGAATTGCTGAAACTTCTCGGATTGCGGGAAGTGTGTGGAGAGCGAGGCGGAATAGCCGCGCCCCCAATCTTCAACTGTGAGGAAATATTCATGCAGAAGACTCTCATCGCTTTGGCCGTCGCTGGCCTGATGTCCAGCGCCGCTTTCGCCGAAACTTCCGTCACCATTGGCGGTTCTTTTGATGCCGCTTACAAATTTACCAACGTTTCCAAGGCTGATAACGCCGACGGTACCAGCGGTGGTAGCGTGACCAAGGCAACCCTCGGCGACGATGGTGCCAAGACCTCGCGCATCACCGTCCAGGCCAAGGAAGATCTGGCTCCGGGCTGGTCTGCCATGGTTGACCTCGACCTGCGCTTCGGCACGATCGAAGAAGGCAAGAACGCCGCCACGACCGGTGGTCTGAACAGCAATGACAAGAAGGCGCTGTACCTGATCTCGCCGTTTGGTACCCTGCGTTGGGGCGTGATGAATATCGCTTCCGAGCAGTATTGGGACTATGAAGAAAAGCCCTACATGGTCAACCTCAAGGACCTGGATATCGTCAAGTTCGGCGTGGCCGAAAAGCGCGATACCTATCTGACCAACCGTGCGACGGAATTTGATACACCGCTGCTGAGTCTGGGCCAGGTCAAGACCCGCCTGAAGGGCACCTATGCTTTTGGCGATAGCCGTAAGGCCGGTAGCAACGATATTAATAGCCAGAGCTCTGGCGACGTATACTCGGTGGCCAATACCGGTACGGTTGGCAAGTGGGCTAACTGGCAGTTGAGCACCAGCCATCGCGTTGCTAACGTTGAAACGGGTAGTACGGGTAGCAATGGCGGCATGCACTTCTCCGAAAACTACGTGAATTTCCACCCGATCGATGGCCTGAAGATCGGCTTCCAGTACAACGTCTTCAAGGGTGCTGGCGATACGAACTCTGACAACGGCTTGTTCAAGGAAAAGAACACCAACATTGTGGTGGCCTACAACTTTGGTCAGCGTGTCCAGATTGGTGTTTCGCGTAGCCACCTGAACGACTTGTCCACTAACCGCAACAGCGGCAAGGCCTGGCAGATCGGTGGTACGTATTTCATCTCCAAGAGCACCTATGCCTATCTGGCGTTTGAAAAGGATGATTACGCACACAACGTTACCGGCGTGAAGGGTGGCTTTGATGGCACCGCTTCCAACTTTGTGGGTAGCTTCGACAAGGTTGACCAGAAGTACACCACCTTCGGTCTCGTCAAGGAATTCTGATTCCCCGAGATTGCTTGCACGGCAGACCATCGGTCAGGCAGTGCAGGCGACGAAAATAAAAACAGGCCTTCGGGCCTGTTTTTTTGCGCCCTGTATTTGTGTTTTTGATGCTTTTGTAATTTATGATTTGTTGTAATATTGCAACGTAGTTGTTTGTTTTTCATTGTACATGACGATTTTGTATTGAGCGCTACTGGTCACGCGGACAAAATTGCTAAAGCTTCTCGAGTCACGAGAGGTGTTATAGGTGAGCGCGGCAGCCAGATTCCGGGCCACTGATCTTCTAACTGTGAGGAGATTCTTCCATGAAAAAAACACTCATTGCTTTGGCTGTTGCTGGCCTGATGTCCGGAGCTGCTTTCGCCGACACGTCTGTTGTCATCGGTGGCAAGTTTGACGCTGGCTACCAGTTCAAGAATACCGCTGGTGTTGATAACACCAACGGGACGTACAGTGGCTCGACAACTACCGCAACTCTTGGCGACGGCTCTGCCTCGACTTCCCGTATCACTGTTCAGGCCAAGGAAGATCTGGCTCCGGGCTGGTCTGCCATGGTTGACCTTGACCTGCGCTTCGGCACGATCGAAGAAGGCAAGAATGCTGCCACGACCGGCGGTCTGAACAGCAACGACAAGAAGGCGCTGTACCTGAGCTCGCCGTTCGGCACCCTGCGTTGGGGCGTGATGAACCTGGTTGGCCAACAGTATTGGGACTATGAAGAAAAGCCTTACATGGTCAACGTCAAGGATCTGGAAATCGTCAAGTACGGTATCTCGGAAAAGCGTCATGAGTCCCTGACCAACCGCAACACCGAATACGACACGCCGATTCTGACGACCGGCCGGGTGCAGAACCGCCTGAAGTTCAACTATGTTATTGGTGACGGCCGCAAGGCCGGTTCCAATGACGTCGATAGCGTTGCTTCCGGTGACGTGTATTCGGTCGCTGAAACTGGTGCGGTTGGCAAGTGGGTGAACTGGACCCTGAGCACGGTGCATCGTGTTGATACTGCGGAGGGTGTTGCGAGTGCAGCTCGGAACGGTACGACCTTCCAGGAACACTCGATCAATATTCACCCGATTGATGGTCTGAAGATCGGCTTCAACTACAATATCTACAAGGGCTACGGTGACACCGCGACAGGTGATAACGGTTTTGCCTCGAATGGTATCTTTAAGGAAAAGAATACCAACTTGGTGGTGGCTTACAACTTCGGTTCCAAAGCTCAGATCGGTATCGCACGCGCTCACCTGAACGACTTGGCCGATACGCGCAATAGCGGCAAGAGCTGGATGATCGGTGGCTCCTACTTCCTGAGCAAGAGCACCT
>DBTS01000137.1 GCA_002307175.1 Rhodocyclaceae bacterium UBA1310 | reverse complement strand
CCAGGATTCCGGCACCGGCTCTCAATACCCGGACAGAAACACCGCCATGGCCAAAGCCTACGCGAGTGGCGCCTACTCAATGGCTGAAATCGCAGCGTTCTTCGGCGTGCACTACATGACCGTCAGCCGGGCGGTTCGGGCTGCTGACAAAAACACCTAAAGCATGAACGATCCGTGCCGGCTTGGGTATCATTACGGCATCAGCAATCCACTATCTCTCTCGTGAAATCCACTGTCCTGGCTTTTGTATCACTGTTCTCCACCGCCGCATTTTGCCAGACGCCCAAGGTCGATCTGGCCCGAGCCCAGGTGATTGCCGAAGCAACCTGCGCCAGCTGCCATTACAAAAACGGCAACGCCATCTTCTCAACCACGCCGAAGATCGCCGGGCAGCACGAAGCCTATCTGCTCAAACAGCTGCGAGATTTCAAGGGGCAACCAGGCAGACAGCCCACACGTGTCGCCACATCCATGCAAGCGCCGCTGGGGATTCTGAACGACGCAGATTTCCGGGCGCTGGCGGTGTACTACTCACAACAGCAGTTGATTCCTGAAAAATCCAAACACCCGGAAACCCTCGCGCTCGGCCAGCACCTCTGGCGTGCCGGCAGCCCGGCCAAAGGATTGCCAGCCTGCGCAAGCTGCCACGGCCCCTCCGGCCAGGGTATCCCGCCACGCTACCCGCGCCTGCAGGGCCAGTTTGCCGACTACCTCAAGAACACCCTGATCGCCTATCAGGCCGACACTCTCCAGAACGATCTCACCGGCGCGATGCCGGATATCGCGCAGCGCATGAGCACAGCCGAAATCGACGCCGTGAGCGATTACGCAGCGGGGCTGCGCTGAGGTTCAAACTAGGTTGCAAAAAGCATTTGCAACCATGGGATGTGCTTGCAAATGCTTTGATAGCAAACGGTTGTGTTTCATACAATAGCAAATGCTTTCGTGGCGTATCAAATCAAAGCATATGATATGGTACGAAACCATAGGATATGTAACAAAATCAAAGCGTTTCATAGGGTTTCATACAGTTCGGAAGCATATGCATTGATACTGAAGCATTTGACATGCTACGAAATGGTTCGAAACCATTTGCTATGCAATGAAATGCTATCAAATTGTTCAAAACTGTTTGATAGCCATAGAGGCTTGGGGTAACAGCTTCCGTGAAAAAGCAGTTACCGTTAAAGCTACCCCAACTTGGTGGTGGATTGCAAAGGAGCTTTTTGGACTTTGCTGGACAAGAAAAAGCCGGAATCCCTTGCTGCTTATAGGATTTCCGGCTTTTATCAGACTACTTTGGAACTTATTTTGGTGGAGGCGGGGGGAATCGAACCCCCGTCCGCAAGACTTCCACGACAGGCTCTACATACTTAGCCGATCAATTTTTATTTAACCTTGCGCTTAGCCGATCGGCAGGCCGACGCAGGGCGAGTTACCTTGGTTTTAGCTCCGTCTCAAGTAACCCGAAACGGCACGAGTCCCTGTGAATGACACTGCTGTGGGTTTTACCCCACCTGACCCAGAGACCGATCAGTGCAGCGGCTTAGGCCTTAAGCGGCCAGTGCGAATTGCTCGTCGTTGGCGAGTATAAATTTCCAGTTGATTTACGAGGTGACTGGCCCTCGGTATGCACCGAGTCGCTTCTTGACCCACGTCGAAGCCAGGTCGCCCCCAGATTCGTCTGCGCTGTCAAAGCGTATCAGTAAGCTGATTCTAGCGTGTTCGTGGCTTGCTGTCTGGTTTTTGTGAGGGGAATTTGAATTTCGCTGCCCCCAATGAAAAAGGCACCGCTGGAGCGGTGCCTTGGAAGTGTTGCAGTGTTGCCGGATCAGAGCACAACGTGGCCGTTGATGACTGAGGGCAGCCAGGTCGAGAAGCCGGGCACGTAGGTCACCAGATTGATGGCGGTCCAGATGGCCAGGTAGTACGGCCAGACGGTGCGCATCACCTTGCCTACGGAGACTTCGCCGATGGCGCAGCCGACGAACTGCACCGTACCGACTGGCGGGTGCACCAGACCGAGTGCGCAGTTGAGCAGCAGCATCACACCGAACTGCACCGGGCCGACGCCCATCTGGATGGCCAGCGGCAGGAACAGCGGTGCCGTGATCAGGATGTGGGCGGCCATGTCCAGGAAGATCCCCAGGAAGATCTGGATCAGGTTGATGTACAGCAGCATGAGCCATGGCGTATGCGTTGCGGCAAGTAGTGCATGTTCCATGGCTTCCGGGATTTCCAGCCAGGTCATCTGGAAGCGCAGCATGTTGGACACGCCGATCAGCAGCAGGATCACGCCCGTGGTCTTGCTGGCGCGAGCCAGTGCCTTGAGCAGCTTTTCCTTGGTCAGAGTGCGGTAGACCAGGCCGGTCAGGATCATCGAGTACGTCACGGCGACTGCAGCCGATTCCGTTGCCGTTGCGATCCCCTTCATGACCGAGATCAGGATGATGGCAACCACCATCAGGCCCGGAATGGCGTGCAGGGCCGAGTGGCCAACAGCCTTCCAGCCCGGGAAGGGCTTGATCATCGACGTGCCGTCGGCACTCTTCGGGAAGCCATACTTCACGGCCTGATAATAGGCAGCGCAAAGGCAGCAGGTCATGATCCAGAAGCAGGGAACCAGACCGGAGAACATCAGGTCGCCAATCGACACACCCTTGATGATTTCAGTACCGATCACCCCGGTTGCGGTGGAGGCCGCAAAGGCATAGATGATCATGTTGTGCGAAGTCGGCATCAGGGCGCCAGACAGTGAGGCGTGCGTCGTGACGTTGACCGCGTAGTCGGCGCTGTAGCCTTCCTTCTTCATGATCGGGATCAGCACACCGCCCATGGCCGAAGTATCAGCAACCGGAGAGCCAGATACGCCGCCGAACATGGTGCATGCCACAACGTTGGCCAGACCCAGACCACCACGCCAGTGACCGACGAGGTTACGGGCAAAGGTGACGATCTTGTCGGCGATACCACCGTGCAACATCAACTCACCAGAGAAGATGAAGAATGGAATGGCTAGGAATGAAAAGATGTTCATCCCCGAAATCATGGTCTGGAAGGCGCCGCCGGATGTGGACAGGACGGCGTCACTAAAACCCTGATGGAGGTTTGCAGCAGTTTCTGCACCTTCAATGCCATACGCAAACAGACAACTCAAGCCGATGGAGAATGCAACAGGCACCCCCAACAAGATGAGTACGATAAAGCTTACACAGAGAATGGTCAGTGCCATGACGAAACCACCTTTTCCTTCTTAAACATGGCAATCAGATGTTCGATCGAGAAGAGAGGGATCAAAACACCTGCGATAATCGGAGTGGCGTAGCGCCATGATTCTGAAATTCCAAGCGTCGGAATGGTGTGTTCGAATGTTTCGACGAACATCTTCAGGCAACCCACCAGCATGCATAGTGCGAAAATTGCGGTCAACGCACCGGCCAGTATGCCGATGCCGAATCTAAGTTTCGGGGGAAGCAGTGCCACGAGGGAATCAACGCCGATGTGCCCGGCGTCACGAACACCCGCAGATGCGCCAAACATGGCAACCGAAATGCTCAACAGCAGCGCGACCTCTTCCATGAACGGAGGTGCCTGGTGGAATGCGTAGCGCATGATGACGCCGTAGTCGACGTCAGCGACGAGGCCGATAATGCATATGCATGCAATCCACATGGCAATCTTTGAAAGCCACGAATTAATAAACGTAAGCCATTGCATCGTTTTACTCCTGATAAAGCCCCGCTCATGTCGAGCGGGGCCATGATGCTTTTATTTGTTTCTTTTTACTTTGTATTGACGATGTCTTGCACCAATGCCTTCAGTTCAGGCGTGTTGGCGAACTTGTCCCAAACCGGTTTTTCGGCAGCAACGAAACCTGCGTGATCAATCTGGCTGGCCGGAATAATCTTGGCGCCACCCTTGATGACGGCGGCCTTGGATGAGGTTTCCTTGGCTTCCCAGAGCTTCACATAGAAGGGGATGGAATCCTTGGCAGCCTTGCGGAGGGAAGCCTGTTCCTGCGGAGTCAGGGTGTCCCAGACCTTCTTGGAGAACACCACCACTTCCGGCGACATCACATGCATCGTTTCGGAATAAACCGGAGCCGATTCATAATGCTTGGCTTCGTCATACGACGGATAGTTGTTTTCTGCAGCGTCAACCAGGCCGGTCTTCAGGCCCGTGTACACTTCAGCCATCGGCATTGGGGTGGGGCTGGCGCCGAGGGCGCCGATCAGGCTGACCCACAGGTCGGAAGGCTGTACGCGGATCTTCATGCCCTTCATGTCGGCAACGGTCTTGACCGGCTTCTTGGCATACACGGAACGGGCACCGCTTTCATACATACAGAGTGCAACGAAACCGGCCTTGTCGAAAGCAGCCAGGATCTTGTCGCCCTGCGGGCCGTACATGGTCTTGCGGAAGTGGTTGATATCGCGGAACAGGAAGGGCAGTGACGGGATCATTGATTCCGGCACGATGCCGTGGAAGGCTGCCGTGCTCACGCGCACCATGTCCAGCTGGCCGATCTTGACCTGTTCCACGGTGTCCTTTTCGGAACCCAGCATGGAGTCACCGAACACCTTGATGGAGTCCTTGCCGCCACTTGCCTTGGACAGCTGTTCGCCCATATAGGCAACGGCCATATTGGTCGGGTAGTCCTTGGCGTGCACATCGGCCGAACGGAATTGCCGAGCTGAGGCGCTCGAGAATGGCAACGTGGCTGCGGTCACGATGGCCAGCACTGCAGCAATCTTCGTTAGCTTGAATTTCATTAGTCTTCTCCTCAAGAGTGTGGGTACAACACGAAACTACCGGGTCTGCAT
Organism: Rhodocyclaceae bacterium UBA1310; assembly: GCA_002307175.1. GTDB lineage: Bacteria > Pseudomonadota > Gammaproteobacteria > Burkholderiales > Rhodocyclaceae > Uliginosibacterium. The sequence continues at coordinate 10,124 of DBTS01000137.1, read as the reverse complement.
GTCTCGCATCGAATTCTCAACGCCAAACATGACAAAACAAAAACATAGCCTCAATAAGCGCTTCGCACGCAGATATGAATTCTGCTCAGATATGCGAAGGGCCTTCAAACAGTCGTCGCCGCGCGTTTCCCAGGTGGTAGCGCATGCTCTCGGTGGCATCCACCGAAGATCCATTCTCGATGGCGGTCATGATCTCACGGTGTTCCACCTGGACCATTTCGCGCCAAACCCGTTCACGTTCGAGCGACAGATTCAACGCCAGGCGCATCCCGACGCGCATCTGGTCAATGATCATCTCGAGTGCGGTGACAAAGAAGACATTCTGTGACGCATGTGCGACTGCAAGATGAAACTGCAGATCGTAATCCAGGAAGCCTGGATTGTCGTCGGCATTGCGGGCAGTTTCCATGCGATCGAACGCACTCTTGATATTCTCAAGATCGTGTGGCGTACGCAGATCGGCAGCCAATCCGGCGCTGGCAGATTCCAGTGCAATGCGGAAGGCAAAACAGCGTTGTACGTCAGCGATGCTTTCAATCGGGGCAAACCGCTTGATGTTGCGGTCGGGGCGGCGCAGCACATAGCTGCCAGATCCACGACGCGAGGCAATCAGGCCGTCAAGACGCAGGCGCGAGAGTGCTTCGCGCACAGTCGGGCGTGAGACGCTGTATTGTTGGGCCAATTCGGTTTCAGTGGGCAGCCGTCCGCTTTCCGGATACTCACCGGAAGACATTGCTTCGATGATTCCGGTATAGACAGCATCCACACGGTTGCCCGTACCGTTCCTGTATTTTTTGTCCGGCTGTGTATCAGCCATGGCTTATGTCTCCTTCAATTTTTCTTATTCTGCCTTACATCTTGGAAAGTTGTAAGGTGGGTTAGTACTAATTTTTCAGGATTCGTAAAGAAATTTGATCTGTAACGGTTTTTACCGGGGTAAACCCGAATAAAAATGATACAGGAATGCCTGTAATCGTCAGACAACCGTTACAGGTATGTTGTGAGATCAGCCAAGAAAGCGGAAATCGGCGCTGTTCATGGCGCGCCACTGGCCGTCGATAAAGCCTTCGAGCGGGGCGAAGCGCTGCTTGTAATTCATTTTGGCGCAATCGCGGATCCAGTACCCCAGATACAGATAGGGGCGTCCGATCTGGCGGCAGGCAGAGATCTGCCAGAGGATGCCGTAGGTGCCGAAGGAGGCGCCTTCTACTTCCGAGTCATAGAAGGTGTACACACTGGAGAGCCCGTCGGCCAGACAGTCGATGATCGATACCATGCGCAGGGCATCCCCCTCGCGGAATTCGATCAGGCGGGTATCCACCTGGCTTTCGAGCAGGAAGTGGACGTACTGGTCGTGATTGTCCTGATCCATGCCGCCGCCGGCATGGCGCACATTCTGATAGCGCCGGTAAAGGGCGTAATGCTCTTCGTGGAATTTCAGTGGCAGCTCTACCGCACTCAGGTTGGAGTGCGCGTTCCAGGCCCTGCGCTGCGAACGGTCTGTTACAAACTTGTCCACCGCGATGCGCACCGGGATGCAGGCCTTGCACTGGTCGCACCAGGGGCGATAGGTGTAGATGCCGCTGCGGCGAAAGCCCTTGCGGACCAGTTCACTATAGATAAGGTTGTCGATCAGATGGGTCGGGGTGGCAACCTGTGAGCGTGCCACACGGTCTGGCAGGTAGGAACACTCATAAGGAGCTGTGGCATAAAACTGCAGCAGCGAGAATGGCAGATCCTGAAACCGCGACATTAAGCACTCCAATCCGACCGGGCAAAGTCCTGCGACCAGCGCCCTGGCGGAGTCTGTTGTTGCGTCCAGCCTGCCAGCCCCTTCACGTAATCTTGACGGGGCATTTCGCGGGCTCCCAGTGAAGCCAGATGGGAAGTGCTCATCTGGCAATCCAGTATGGCGAAATTTTCGCGCCCGAGCATCCTTGCCAAGTGGGCAAATGCCACTTTCGAAGCATCGGTGACCCGATGGAACATGGATTCCCCGAAAAAGGCCTGCCCGATGGCAATGCCGTAGAGCCCGCCCACCAGCGTGCCATCCTGCCAGGTCTCCACGCTATGTGCCCACCCCAGCTCATGCAGAGCACAGTAGGCGCTGACGATATCTTCGACGATCCAGGTGCCGGAAGCATAGGTGCGTGGTGCGGCACATGCCCGCATGACCTGTTCGAAAGCTGTATCGCAACGGACTTCAAAACGCCCGCCACGCAGGGTTTTGCGTAGTGAGGGAGTGATCCGTTCCTCTCCCGGGACCAGCACCATGCGAGGATCCGGGCTCCACCACAGGATGGGATCGCCCTCCGAAAACCACGGAAAAATCCCCTGCCGGTACGCGGCCAGGATCCATTCCGGGGCCAGACTTCCTCCGGCGGCCAGCAAGCCGTTAGGATCGCGCAGGGCACGATTGACCGGAGGGAAGAGCGGGGTGTTGGACAGGCAGGGAATCATGTCGGGCCGCGCTGAAGTGATGGCCTGATTATATGCTTCCCCGCTGCCCGTGGCGTGTCACGCCATGTCAGGAGAGTCGTGGTGTCCAGCCATCGAGAACCTTGTCCCGCGAGTGCTCGGCAAATTGGGCGTCGGTGAGCTGGCGTCGCCTGGCGTTGACGCTGGCCCCGGGGCCGCTGCTCTTGTATTCGAAGAAGCGCGAGTCTTCTGGGGTAAAGGTGACTCTCTGGCCGGATTTTGTGGTGCTCGACATGGATTCCCAGCCATCGGCTTCAATATGTTCATCCATCCAGCACTCAAGGTAGACGGCGGCGCCCACGGCTTGCGGATCGCCGCTCGGATGCCAGGGGCGGCCCAGTGCCGTGCTGTTGGCGGGTACAGTGGCAGATTCGCGTGTCAGACGGCACTGGTGGAAGACCAGACCGTACTTCTTCCCCACGAAGGTGCTGGCTGCCGTGATGTACCCCACCTTTGAAGTCACCCGGCCGACGGGGCGGGTGATGATTTCGCAGGCTTCAAACCAGGCCTGGCCTGAGCCAAAAATGAAGTCCACATTGCCGCTGACGCTGCAGTGGTCGAAATAGGCGCGCCCGGCGTCGTGGAAGAGCGTGTCCTGGCAGGCTGCGATGCTGACATTGCGCAGTACCGTGCGGTCTGCCCGGCCATTGATATACAGGGCAACCGCCTGCGGGTCACGCAGATAGGCCGGGCCGTTACGATCCTGCTTGTCGTTGGCAATCCAGTCGAAAGCATTTTCGATGGTCAGGTTTTCCGCAAAAAAATCCGCGCCACTGACTGTCAGGGTGGCACTGCCGGGGGTACGCCAGCTGCCAGCACCGCCCGGGCGTGGCTGCCCTGCCCAGGCATCGTAGCTGATGATGGTTGCGGCCCGATCTTCGCCGATCAGGCGCACGCCATTGCCCACAACCGTGGGTTTTTCATGGTAACGCCCGCGACGTATCAGGATTTCCCAGCCACCGCCAAAGGCCGGTGCTGCATCGAGGGCTTCCTGGATGGTCTTGAAAGTCAGGTGGCCGTCTACGGTGCTACCGGGCTTGCCATTGAATTCCCCGTCAACTACCGCATCCGGTCCGTCTTTTTTCGGGCTGGGGGAATTGCTGGCGCATGCCCCGAGGGCCATTGCTGCGAGCGAGAAAGTGGTCTGGGCCAGAAAGTGCCGGCGATTCTGATTCATGCGTACTCCAGGGGGAAACAGGGGCAACCTGAAGCTTAGCGTGTTTCGAGTTATCGGTCACATATTGCCTGACAACTGGACTTGCTTTGATTTTTTATTACAAACCAGCAGGGCTTCTCAGGCGTTGGTATCCACCAGTGTGCCGTTGCTTTGATCCTGTCCGGAATACGCTGCAACCTGTTCACTCGCGATCTGCTGGCGGGCTTTGGCTTCCATTTCCGCAGCCATGGCGGCAACAGATAAATCCTGGGCGGAAGGGTCTGCAGGCGCCAGTGGTGCGCGGCGAATCTGTTCGGCCCGCTGCAGTGTTTCCTCTGGCGTGCGCCCTTCGCTCACACTGATGTTCACTTCACCCGCCACCGCGTAGCGCGCACCGTCTGGGCCGGCTTCATAAGTGAATTGTGCGCCACCCGAAGCAAGCGAACCCGCCGCCGCAAGATGGGCGGCTTCGTGGGAGCGTACCTGCTGGTCGGTGGATTTCAGTTGGGCCACTTCCAGTGCCTGTTTGGCCTTTTCTGCCTGGGTTTGCGTGGAGCTGTCCGTGCTGGCGGTTGCGCCTGAACTTGTCGTGCCCGTGCTGCTGGAACTGCTTGTGTCCGTCGCCGCAGAAGTCTGGCTGGATTTTCCAGACAAGGCTGTCACGCTGGCAGCGAGTGTTGGCCAGAGGGAGAGCTGTGTTGAAGCGGCTGCTACGGGCATGCTTGGTCTCCCGCACGATCCTGCCCACAGCCTAGGTCATGGTTGGCGGCGGGGGAAGGGGGATTTCAGCTTGCAGGCGCAGGGGCTTCTGGTTCGGGGCTGGCCGGGGGGCGTTCCGGCATGTGTTCGATAAACCAGTCGCGGGCTTCGGCGGCCACGGTTTCGAGCATTCCGGGTTCAATAAAGCGGGCGCTGGCGTTGCCGATTTCATGCCATTGCTTGGGGCCGCCGATATGTTTATAGGCCTGGGCGCTGGGCGCCAGCAGCTCTGGCGCCTGCCCTGGCACCAGCATCAGGATGGGCACGGAGAGTTTCCGCAGGGGTTCGGCACCGGCCAGATCGGCCCGGCCCGAGACACTCACCAGAGCGCTGATGCGGGCTGGTTCGCGCGCCAGCAGCCGGATTGCCGCGCCTGCGACCGTCTGGGTGGCGATCAGCCCAATGGGCAGGCCGCTCAGATCGGGTTGCTGGTCGATCCATGTGAGCAGCGCCTGCAGCCGATTGCTGATCAGTGAAACGTCGTAACGCACGTCAGGATCGCGGCTTTCCTCGTAGGGCGTGAGCATGCTCACCAGCAGCGTGCCGAATTTTCCCTCACGCAGAATGCCGGCCGCGTAGTTCAGTCGGGAGTCACGCAGGTGGCCGATGTAGGGGCTGGCACAGATGATCAGCCCGCGTACGTCCGGGGCGAAGGAGAGCAGCGCGTCGAGCCAGACGCGTTCAGCCTGGATGCGGATATCGGAGTGGCGTAGATGCATGGAGTTCAATGGTCTCTGCCTGGTTGCACCGGCATGCGGCGGTTGCCAAATGTCGTCTGTGGCGCCGCGAAGTGCCCGGCGATGTGGGCGCCACAGTTGGGGCAGCACGCCCCGGATGTCAGCTGATAACTCAGGATTGCATAGCCATCGCGGCGGATCAAGCCGGAGTGGCAAACCGGGCAATCCGTACAGCTGCCCTCCGGGCTCTGAACATTGCCCAGATAGACATACAGCAGACCTTCGGCCAGGGCTATCTGCCGGGCTCGCAAGAGGGTGGCCAGAGGGGTGGCAGGGCGATCAAGCAATTTATAGGAAGGGTGGAACGCGGTGAAGTGCAAAGGAACTTCCGGGCCCAGTTCGTGCAGGAACCATTGGCACAGCGCCTCAATTTCGGCTGTGCTGTCGTTGGCGTCGGGGATCAGCAGGGTGGTGACCTCCAGCCAGGTCGAACTCTGATGGCGGAGCCACACAAGTGTATCCAGCACCGGCGCCAGATGCCCGCCGCACAGGTGGGTGTAGAAACTGTCAGAGAAACCCTTCAAATCCACATTGGCGGCATCCATGCAGGCGAAGAACGCGCTGCGTGGCTCCGGCTGGATGTAGCCGGCGGTTACGGCCACGGTGCAAATGTCGCTGGCGTGGCAGGCCTCGGCAACGTCCATGGCGTATTCAGCGAAAATGACGGGGTCGTTGTAAGTGAAGGCCACGCTACGCGCTCCATGCGCCAATGCCGCCTGCGCGATGGCTTCCGGGCTTGCCTCTGTGGCAAGCCGGGCGGTATGGCGCGCCTTCGAAATATCCCAGTTCTGGCAGAATTTGCAGGCCAGATTGCAGCCGGCAGTGCCAAAGGAGAGCACGCTGCTCCCCGGGAAGAAATGATTCAGCGGTTTTTTCTCGATTGGGTCGATGCAGAAGCCCGAACTGCGGCCATAGGCATTCAGGAACAGCGCTTCCCCGGAGCGTTCGCGGATCACGCAGGCCCCATGCTGCCCCTCGTGCAGCCGGCATTCGCGCGGGCACAGATCGCACTGGATCGTGCCATCATTGCGTGGGTGCCACCAGCGTGCCGGATGCCGTCCGCCAGATGTGTTCATTGCGCCTGTGTCAGTGGGTTTCCTGATACTTATCAACCTGGTAGCGGCCCAACTGCATGTCCGAGGGCCAGACTCCCACGGGCAGGCCGGCTTTGCGCAGCAAATGCTCGACAAATTCCTGCGGGTCGGGAAGCTGTTCCCAGACTTGCGGCAGAAACGTGGCATGGCGCGACCCACTCGTCAGCGTCACGCCATCACTGAATGGCACGATCTGGCGCAGGCAATCCTCTTCCGTGGGGCAATGCACGTAGCTGCTGTTTCCCAGCACCGAAACCTCCACCTGCACGTCGGGCCATTCCGCGGTGCTCAGTGGGGAGAAGCGCGGATCATGAAAAGCTGCTGCCTGGGCGTTTTCCCACACATCCACCCCCAGAGGGCGGGTGGCGTCCAGATGACCAATGCAACCACGCAGTTGCCCCAGCAGCATCAGGGTGACGAAGCTTGCGCCGGGCTTGTGCAGGGCGGGATGTTCCGGGGCCGGGGGCGTGATCAATCCCAGGCGGGTGGCAATTGCGGCCCTGGCGTGGGTAAGGAGGATGGGGCCGAGCTCCGGGTGAGGCGATGGCATGATGGGCTCCAGTCAGGTCAATGCAGGGCGTTTGTTGCAGGCAGGAAACTGACGGCGGCATAGCCGACCACACGATTGCGGTCACCGGCAGTATCACCGGAATTGCGGACATCCCTGATGACTGGAATCAAACCATGTTGTGAGGCAGCAAGCAATAGCGCGTTGATGGCGGTGCATCCACATGCCTGTTGTGGTTGCAGATTAGCGTGGAAGGACTGGATCTGGGCCAGGCTCTGGCGATCAATAGTCTGGGCGCTGGCATAAGGGTGGTAATGCGACAGGTCCGAACTCGCGACAATCAGCGTTTCCGGGCCGCCCCACAGCGTTTCCAGCAGATTGCCCACCACACTGGGTTCTACCTGTCCGAGGCACAGCGGTACGATGCTGAAATCGCCGAGAATGGCCTGCAGGAATGGCAGTTGCACCTCCAGCGAATGCTCGCGGGCGTGTGGGCGGTCATCGAAAACCACCCCCGGTGCATCCGCGATCAGCCTGACTGCCGCCACATCGACGGGAACCACGCCGAGTGGCGTCGCAAAGCCACTGCTGTGGGGCAGGGCGACGCCTCGAAACCCCATATGGTGGCTTGGGCCGAGCAGAATCACGCGGCGGATGCTGTTACCTTGCCCACGCAGGTGAACATATCCGCTGGCAGCGATCGGGCCGGAATAAATATAGCCGGCATGCGGTGCAATCAGGGCTTTCGTCGGAACTGTATCCGTGCCAGTGCTGGCTTCAGCCAGCAGGGTCTGAACGTCGGCGCGCAGGCTCTCCCTGTCGTCCGGGTAGAAGAGGCCGGCGACGGCGGCAGGACGAATGGTCGAAACGATAGCTTCCATGGAGGCCGGAAATGAACAAGCTATTCTGATTATAGGTAGGTATTTCGAGGAATACCGGGTTCAACGGTTCGTCGGGCGCATCGCCAGTGCTAAAATCATCCGAATAAAATCTTTTCGTAACAACAGGATATTCTTCGTGATCCGGCAAAAGACCCTTAAGACGATGGTTCGTGCCACAGGCGTGGGCCTGCATGGTGGCAAGCGTGTCGAGATGTGCCTGCGCCCTGCTGCGCCGGATACCGGCATTGTGTTCCGGCGCGTGGATATGGACCCTCCTGTCGATATGCCGGCAGACCCTTACGCGGTCGTGGATACGCGGCTGTGTTCAGGTCTGCAGAAGGGCGATGCCAAGGTTCGCACGGTCGAGCACATCATGTCGGCGCTCTCGGCCCTGGGCGTGGATAACTGTTACGTGGAGATTGATGCACCGGAAATCCCGATTCTCGATGGCAGTGCGGCCCCTTTCGTGTTTTTGCTGAATTCCGCCGGGTTCGAACTGCAGGATGCCCCGCGGCGCTTTCTGCGCGTCAAAAAGGCGGTTGAGTTCGTGGAGGGCGACAAGTTTGTGCGCCTGCTGCCCCATGATGGCTTCAAGCTGACTTTCTCGATCCATTTCAATCATCCCGCCATCGACAGCACCGCCACCGAGGTCACGATTGATTTTTCCAAGCAGAATTACGTGCGCGACGTTGCCCGGGCCCGTACCTTCGGCTTCGTGCAGGAACTCGAGATGATGTACAACATGGGGCTGGCGCAGGGCGGCAGTCTTGACAACGCCATCGTGCTCGACGAATACCGGGTGCTCAACGCCGATGGCCTGCGCTACGCGGATGAGTTCGTCAAACACAAGGTGCTCGACGCCGTCGGTGATCTGTACCTGTGCCGCTACCCCTTGCTGGCACACTATGTCGCGCACAAATCCGGCCACGCGCTCAACAACCAGCTGCTGCGGGTATTGCTGGAAGACAAGGAAGCCTGGGAGATCGTCACTTTCGAGGACGATGCCGTGCTGCCCGAACCTTTGCGTGGGCAACTGGCGATGCAGCTCCAGATGGCAGTGTAAGCCTGCCGGGCAGAGTGTTACTGACTGCGGTCCAGCATGCGCCGCAGCGCACTCGCGAGCGGATCATCCGGATCCAGATTCTCCTCCAGCATCCGCAGGGCTTCCTTGCCGCCCGTGCCGATGCTGCGCACCTCACTGGTGTCGTAGCGGTCATTGCCCTGAAATGACTGCGTACGAACCTTGATCTTGAGCGTCTTGACCGGTTCCCCGGCGATCTGCAACTCGTTGATCAGGCCGTTCTGCGAGAGTTTCAGACGAGCGGCAAGTGCCGGTGATTCGACGTGCAAAACCAGCTCCCCCTCCTGCAGGTTTGCCACGTGGATTGCCGGGCGTGAATTGGCCGGCAGGCAGGCTTCCACCTTGCGTTGCAGCTTGGTGAGATAGTTGGCATGTTCCCGAAGCCGGGCCAGGGCATCGGATTTGCCCATAAATTTACTGAGGGGGCTTGTGCTCATGGGAATTGACCTTACTTAGAAGCTGTTCATGATCTTACTGCGAAGGCGTGATCGGCCCTCATGTGCTGCTCGAAATCCTCATTTATACGAATAAACTCCGGTTTCTGCGCTGCTCTTCGGCCCACTGACGCCTCCTCGCTACAGATCATGAGCAGCTTCTGCGAAGCTGTTCATGATCTTACTGCGAAGTCAGTACATGGCCGCAGGTACTGTTCGGATTCCCTGTTTATTTCGATAAACTTTGGTTTCCGCGCCGCGTCGGGGTTTGCCGATGCCTGCTCCGGGACTGATCGGAAAAGCTTCTTGGTGTGGAGTTTTGCCACCTGTGCGGAGAGGAGTTTGACGCTCCGCAAGCATTGGTGGCGACAACCGGTTATGCGTAGCCAATGATTTTAGGGCGCGATCTGGCTGCGTGATAGAATGCCCGTTTTGCCGTGTTTTCACAATTTTCAAGATGATCCAAGGCCTGCTTAAAAAAGTATTCGGTAGCCGCAATGATCGGCTAGTCCGTCAGTACATGCTGAAAGTGCGTGCCATCAATGCCTTGGAGCCTCAGATCCAGGCTCTGAGCGATGAACAGTTGCGCGGCAAGACGGAAGAATTCAAGGCGCGGCTCGCCAAGGGCGAGTCGCTGGACGATCTGCTGCCTGAAGCTTTTGCAGTGGTTCGTGAAGCCGCCAAGCGCGTGTATGGCATGCGCCATTTCGACATGCAGATGGTTGGCGGCATGGTGCTGCATAACGGCAAGATTGCCGAAATGCGTACCGGTGAAGGCAAAACACTGACCGCGACCCTGCCTGTCTATCTGAATGCCCTGTCTGGCAAGGGTGTCCATGTGGTCACGGTGAATGATTACCTCGCCAGTCGCGACGCCGAAGGCATGGGGCGGATCTACCGCTTCCTCGGCTTGAGTGTCGGGGTGATCTACTCCCAGCAGCCGCAGGAAGAAAAACAGGCCGCCTACGCCTGCGACATCACCTACGGGACCAACAA
>DBTS01000077.1:19139-53830 GCA_002307175.1 Rhodocyclaceae bacterium UBA1310 | reverse complement strand
ACAGGTAGCCACGATCAAACTGCATGCCTTCGACGACATCCAGTTCGTTGTCCAGGCTCTTGCCGTCTTCAACGGTGATCACACCAGCCTTGCCGACCTTGTCCATGGCCTTGGCGATGATTTCGCCGATGGATTCGTCGGAGTTGGCGGAGATCGAACCCACCTGGGCGATTTCCTTGGAGGTGGTGGTCGGCTTGGCGATCTTGCGGATTTCCGCAACGATGGCGGTCACAGACTTGTCGATACCGCGCTTCAGGTCAGCCGGGTTAAAACCAGCGGCGACATACTTGAAGCCTTCGCGCACGATGGCCTGGGCCAACACGGTAGCGGTGGTGGTACCGTCACCGGCGTTGTCGGAGGTCTTGGAAGCCACTTCCTTGACCAGCTGGGCGCCCATGTTTTCGAACTTGTCCTTCAGTTCGATTTCTTTGGCCACGGACACACCGTCCTTGGTCACTGTCGGAGCGCCGAAGCTGCGTTCCAGCACCACATTGCGACCCTTCGGGCCCAGGGTGACCTTGACCGCATTGGCCAGGATGTTGACGCCGTTAACGATCTTGGCGCGTGCTTCGTCGCCGAACAGAACTTGTTTAGCTGCCATTGTTGATTACTCCAGAAATTTTGATGTTCAGGGCTGTGAAAAGTGGGCCGGCGGCCAGCTTACTTTTCGATCACAGCCAGGATGTCTTCTTCGCGTGCAACCAGGACTTCCTGGCCGTCGATCTTGACGGACTGGCCGGCATACTTGCCGAACAGGACGCGGTCACCAACCTTGACATCCATCGGGCGAACAGACCCGTTTTCCAGGATCTTGCCGTTGCCGACAGCCAGAATTTCACCCTGATCAGGCTTTTCACCGGCGGAATCGGGAATCACGATACCGGAAGCGGTGGTGCGTTCGGCTTCAATACGCTTGATGACCAGGCGGTCGTGCAGGGGACGAATCTTCATATCCACTCCTGTTAAAGGTTTGTTTGATAAAACAACGGGCAGATGACGCCCTCAAAATTCGGGGTGGAGATCAGCCTAGGCGATCATTGTTAGCACTCACCCCTAACGAGTGCTAATAATAGTGGCGGGGTTGCCGGATTTCAAGATCAGTCCCCCCAATAAAGTTTGTTTTTTCCGCCCCTACAGGGGGAAGGCCTCAAACAAGCCTTGCGATTCCAGCCTTCCCAGACCTTCGGGTAAGCGGTAGCCTCTGGCAGTACGCGTGGTTCACCTGCCTAGGCAGCCGTAAGTACGGGCGTATCAACAGCAGCTTTGTGTGCCACTCAAAATGCAGAAAACCTTCCTGTTAAGGCGTAAAAACAGGCATTTATGACCAATTTCCGCTCAATTTTCAGAAAAGCGATGGAAAAACCAGCGTTTCATGCCTTCCACACTCAACAGATACAGCACCAGCATCGCGACAAGCACCAGGAAGAATAATGGCGGGGGCGCAGTAAACCCCAGATACATTCCGGCCGAAGTGTAGGGGAGCAGCACAGCAACCGCCACCGCGCCGAGGGAAGAAGCCAGCAGCCAAGGATGAGGGCTGCTCTTGAAGGGGTTCTTGCGGGTACGGATGATAAAGATCACCAGAACCTGCGTTGCCATCGACTCGATAAACCAGCCGGTGTGAAACAGGCTTTCGCCCGCCGAGAATATCTTCAGCATGACGTAGAAGGTGAGAAAGTCGAAGACTGAACTCACCGGCCCTATCATGAACATGAAATTCCGGATGTAGCGCATATCCCAGCGCCTGGGGTGACGAAGATGCTCATCATCAACCTTGTCCAGTGGAATCGGCAGCTCGGAGACATCGTAGAGCAGGTTGTTCAGCAGGATCTGCACCGGCAACATCGGCAGGAATGGCAGAAACAGAGAGGCGCCTGCCATGCTGAACATGTTTCCAAAATTCGAACTGGTGCCCATCATGATGTACTTCATGATGTTGCTGAAGGTGCGCCTTCCCTCCAGCACGCCGGAATGCAGCACGCCCAGATCCTGCTCAAGCAGGATCATGTCTGCCGCGGCTTTGGCGACATCCACGGCACTCATCACAGAAATGCCGACATCAGCAGAATGTAGAGAAGGAGCATCGTTGATGCCATCACCAAGATAGCCCACCGTATGCCCACGTCGCTTGAGCGCAAGGATGATGCGGTTTTTCTGCGCGGGATCCACGCGGCAGAACAGATTCACCTGTTCCACCCGAATGGCAAGCGCAGCATCGTCAAGCTTCTGAATCTCGGCCCCCGTCAGCACACCGGTGATGGCCAGATCAAGCTGCCGGCAGACATGCTGGGTGACGAGTTCATTGTCTCCGGTAATCACCTTGATCTGGATGTCATCTGCAGCAAGGCCAGACAGCGCGAGTCTGGCGCTGTCTTTCGGCGGGTCCAGAAAAGCCGCGAACCCGACAAACAGCATCTCCGCCTCATCGCCCACCACCGCATGCGTATGCTCTTTAGCTACTGTCCGCGAAGCAATCCCCAGCACCCGGAAACCTTCTCGACTGAGTGCTTCAAACTGGGCATTGATGCGCGTTCGCGCAGCAGCATCCAGCGGAAGCTCCAAACCTGCCACGCCATAACTCACAGAGAGACGCAAAACATCTTCCGGAGCGCCCTTCACCACCAGCAATCGCTCATCGTTACGCGCCAGCAAAACCGATATCCGGCGGCGCTCGAAGTCGAATGACACTTCGTCAATTTTGACCCAGGCACTCGTGTCAATCTCGGTGTGCGCCAGAATGGCATCATCCAGCGGGCTTTTCACGCCGGTTTCAAAGTAGCTGTTCAGATAGGCCAGCTCAAGCACCCTCTGGCTATCACTGCCATCAGGATCGAGATGACGCTCAAGTTTTATGCGCGCTTCGGTCAGTGTGCCGGTTTTGTCGGTACAGAAGACATCCATGCTCCCCAGATTGAGAATTGATCCGAGACGCTTGACGATCACCTTGTCGGCCGACATGCGCATGGCACCCCGCGCCAGAGTGACTGACACAATCATGGGCAAAAGCTCGGGCGTCAGCCCGACTGCGAGCGCAATCGCAAACAGAAAAGATTCCAGCCAGGGGCGATGATAGAACGCGTTGATCAGCAACACGCACAGCACCAGCAGGATCGTCATCCGCATGATGAGAACGCCAAAGCTGTGAATCCCGTTCTCGAATGCAGTCGGTGGCGCCTTGGCCAGCAGGGTGTCGGCGATCTCGCCGAGTGCGGTCTCCTGCCCCGAGCGGCACATCAGGATCTTTGCGGTGCCACTGATAACCGAAGTTCCAAGTAGCACAGTATTGCTCGCTGCGAGAATTGCCGTATCGGCGGCCAGATCCGCAACCACTTTTTCCACCGGGTAGGGTTCTCCGGTCAGCAGCGCCTGATTGACAAAAAAGTCGTGTGCCTCCAACACCCGGCCATCGCAGGGGATCAGATCACCTGCACACAACACAACCACATCGCCCGGCACCAGTTCCCCCATCAGCACGGCATCCGGCTGCCCGTCACGCAGTACATTCGCACGCACCGCAACGGATTGGCGCAATTGCTCCGCGGCCTGCCCCGCGCGATATTCCTGCACAAAATCGAGACTGACGCTGATCAGCACAATCGCGCCAATAATGAAGAAACTCGTCGCGTCTCCGGTGAACGCCGAAAGGCCACTCGCCACGAGCAGCATGATGACCAGTGGATTGCGAAACTTGACGAGAAATTGCAGCACCAGCGCCCGCCGGTGCTCCCCGTGAATCAGGTTGGGGCCATACAGATCGAGGCGCTCCGCCGCTTCGGTGCGACTCAAACCACCCGTGCCGGCTTTGATCTGTTCGAGCAGTACCGGCAGGGAAATTTGCCAGAAGGGCAGTTCTGTTTTGGCTATTGGCATGAATTCACCTCTGGATGATTCCTTCCGGTTTTCTGTAGCAAGCGCCGGAATATCAGCCAGGCACCACCCCCGCCTGGCTGGCGGCGATGGACAAGGCAACTGCGGAGGAGGGATTCATGCTGTCGACCATGGATGTGGGAATCAGGATCGTGGTGCCACGCTCTTTGGTCGTTTCATAAATGATGTTCATGGCCCGTAACTGCAAGGCGTCAGGCTGCTGGGCGTAAATCCGGGCGGCTTCAACAAATTTCCCGGCAATTTCCGCCTCTGCCGTGCCCAGAATGATGCGTGCCTGTTTCTCACGCTCAGCCTGGGCCTGGCGCGACATGGCATCCTGCAGGGCCTCCGGGATGGCCACATCACGAATCTCGACAGAGCTCACAGTGACACCCCATTCAATGGTTTTACGGCCAATCTCTTCACACAGTTTCTGATCAGCCACCCGCCTGTCCGACAGCAACGCTGCCAACAGTGATGAACCGATCATCTCGCGCAGCGAAGTCTGGGCCACCCGGTCGATAGCCAGTTGATAGTCGGTAATGGCCAGAGCCGCTTTCTGGGCATCATGCACATGCCAGAAAATAATGGCATCGACATTGACTGGAACAGTATCCCGGGTCAATGCCTGTTCAGCATTGAATGCGGTGGTCTGAATCCGTTCATCAATGACGGCCACCACGTTGTCGACAATCGGGATGATGAAGAACAGCCCCTGGCCCTTCACGCCTTGCAGCTTGCCTGCGCGCAATACCACAAACTTCTGCCAGGTATTCGCCATCTTCAGCGATTGGGCCGTCACCGCTGCAAGCACCCATAAGGCGATGCCCCATGGCAGATAGCCCATGACGTTCAACAGCGCTCCAATGGCCGCAAGGGCTGCCACAACAAGCAGGGTAATGGGATTCACCTGGGGCTCCGGGAAGGGTCAGTGGCGCAACAGCAATCGGTTGCGCTCTCTATGACCGCCATTCTGGATACTCTGGATTAAGGGATCTGTACGCTATCGCACCCACCTGATTCGCAGTTATGCTTTTCCATTGAAAGGCAATGTCTTCTAGACAGACGCTTTCAGACGCATATACCAGCGCATAAGAACAGGCACCGAGACTCCATGTACCAGAATGGAAGCCACCACCGTCAGGAGCGTCAGCGCCACGAGCTGCTGTGCCAGCAGCTCGTTTATGCCGTGAGAGATGGCAAACATCAGATAAAACACTGAGCCGATTCCGCGAATTCCAAACCATGAAATCATCATAACCTGTGGCCAGACCATGCCATCCCTGTTCGTCTCGCCGAACATCCCCAACAGCACGGCCAGTGGTCGCAAACCAAGAAATAACAGCGGAATGAACCACGCAATTCCGTGTATCCGGGGAATCTGGTGTATCGCGTAGGGCATGATGATTCCCACCAGCAGCACAATCACCAGTTCGGCGAGTTTTTCCAGTTGCTCATTGAAACCCTGTACAGCCTTTGACATGTCTGCGCTGGCAGAATTGGGATCGCTGACCAAAGCCATCGGCGGCTCATCCGCACCAACCTGCAAGACCAGCCGCTTCTTTTTGCGTTGCGGCTGCTCCTGCACCCGCTGCAGCGCCAGGCCAGCTGCGAAAACAGAGAGAAAGCCGGAGGCAAGACATATCTGTGCCGCACCATAGGCAACTGCCATGAGCCCCAGCGAGAGGAATTCATCAAGCTCCACCACATAGTGGTAGCGCGTCCGCAGCCTGACCACCAGCTTGCCTATCAGCGTCGCCACCGCTGCACCGATACACAGGCCCGCCCCCATGGACCAAAGAACATCCATTGCCAGCCAATGCAGGGCGTGCTCACCAAGTTCGTGTTTGCCCAGCAGACCCAGCCCCAGAAGCACAAAAGGAAAGGCAGACACATCATTCAACCCGCCTTCGCCTGTCAGACTGAAACGCAGCCGATCTGGCGCTGTGCCTCCGGAAGTCTGTATGCCGGAAGCCAACACCGGGTCAGTGGGCGCCAGAATACCGCCCAACAGGATGGCGGCCCCCCAAGAGAGCCCCATTCCGAAGACCCCGACCAGTGCAATCAAGCCGACCGTCAGCGCCATGCTTGCAAACGCCAACCGCAAGGGCAAAATCCAGCGTCGGTCATCCAGCGAAATGCTGCCCATCTTCAGCCCCACGGTAAACAGCGAGATGAGCACAGCAATCTGGGTGGCCCCTGCCAGCAATCCGACATGACGTATCGGGTCCAGCACCACCACGCCCAACCCTCCAGGCCCGAGCAGATAACCCACACCAAGATAAATCATGGCATTGCTCAGCAGCAGGCGCGAGAACCCCTTGCCAGCCAGAAGCATGGTGATCATCAAAACACCCAGAAACAATGACCAGAATGGGATAGACATATAGGAGACGCGCTTGGGAAATCGCAGTCGGGGCGGTTGAGTATGCACACACTGGCACCCGTATCCTGTTCGGTACCGTACATATATATCCCTGGCGGAATGGCCGCACGCTACACACAGGCTATCTTGTTCAGGAATACCACCGGCCTATGTCATTCGGACCCATCACACCAGGGCTAATGTACATGTTGAGAGCGCCTGGCATGATCTGGATACCACACCGTCAACATGGTTGCACGGAGAGAGCACAGAGGGCGATCCATATCCGCAGGGCATCAGTGATGCGGATAACTGGGTCGGGTTCGCTATGGCTATCAGGGCATGCCTCTTGTGGTATTGACGCCCCACGGAACAAATCGGGAGGAAGCACCCCACCTCACCCAGCAAGCCGGTTGTCACCCATGGGAATCTTCGAGCTGCTGGGTGACCCGATTCGCTGTCTCCATGATTCCACAGCAGTCGCCGAACGACTCGAAACAAGCGGGAAACTGAGGTATCGCACACGTTTTGACCCCAAGGGCATTGCGCCCTTTACGCAGCAAATTGTGGTCCACAACCTGAAAACGTTGACCCAAACCATCCCCAGGCATTGGTGTTGAAGACGGGAAACGTACAAGGCCGTACAATGGCTGGATTCTGCCTGAAGCGGGCGTAGCAGACGAATTGCCGGATATGCTGTTGCGGCATGTCCCGAACGAATTCCCATCATGACTTTGTAAGGAACCACAGATGTTCAAGATTCAGACGCTCAACAAGATTGCCGCGTGCGGCCTGGAACGCTTGCCCCGTGACAATTACGAATCCGCCACCGAAATTGTGAACCCGGATGGCATCCTGGTGCGATCCGCCGATATGCACAGCATGGAGCTGCCAGCTTCTGTGAAAGCCATTGCGCGTGCCGGTGCCGGAGTGAACAATATTCCGCTGCCGAAGTGTACGGAACATGGCATTGTCGTTTTCAACACGCCGGGGGCCAACGCCAACGGTGTAAAGGAACTGGTGATCGCTTCGCTGCTGCTGTCTTCGCGCAATCTTTTCGAAGCCATCACCTGGTCTCAGAGCCTGAAAGGCAAGGAAGGCGTGCCGGAACTCGTCGAAAAGGGCAAAAGCGCCTTCGTCGGCCCGGAAATCCAGGGCAAGACGCTTGGCGTGATTGGTCTGGGCGCCATCGGGGTACGCGTGGCCAATGCGGCCGCAGCGCTAGGCATGCGCGTGCTCGGCTTTGACCCTTTCATCAGTGTGGAAGCCGCCTGGTCACTGTCGCGCGACGTGGTCAAGGCCCCCAGCCTCGACGCTCTGGTGGCTGAGTCTGACTACATCACGATTCACGTGCCGCTGACTGCTGACACCAAGAACCTGTTCAACGCTGAGCGCATCTCCCGCACCAGGAAGGGCGCCCGCCTGTTCAACTTCAGCCGCTCGGGGCTGGTCGACAACGCAGCCCTGAAGGCTGCACTTGCCAGTGGCCAGCTCGGTGGCTATGTGATCGACTTCCCAGAAGAAGAACTGCTGGGCGTGCCGAAAGTACTGCCGATTCCGCATCTGGGAGCTTCGACACCGGAGTCCGAAGACAACTGCGCCATCATGGCGGCCAACCAGATCCGCGAATATCTGGAACGCGGCAACATCAAGAATTCGGTGAATTTCCCGGCCTGTGAGCTGGCTCCGAGTGGGAAGACGCGCATCACGGTAGCCAACAGGAACGTGCCGAACGTGATCAGCAACGTCACCACCAAGATCGGTGCGCTGGGCCTGAACATCGACGAGATGCTCAACAAGAACCGTGGGGATATCGCCTACAACATCATTGATGTGACGGGTGATGTGCCGGCTGATCTGATCGACAAGCTCAAGGGGCTGGATGGGGTGATTGCCGTGCGCGTAATCCCTGAATGCAACTGAGGACTGAAAACATCTGACCGTGAAGGCTGCTGTGGCAGCCTTCTTTTTATTCAACGGAGAGCAAGCATGATCGGTTATCTGACACTCGGCACGAACGACCTGCAGCGTGCAGCCAAATTCTACGACGCCGTGCTGGGTATTCTGGGCGCCACCCGCGACGGGGAAAACGAGCGCTACATTTCCTGGGCGGTCGATGGCAAAGAACCCTCACTATGCGTGATCCGGCCGTTTGACGGCGAACCTGCAAGCGCAGGCAATGGCACGATGGTTTCATTGCATGCGGCAGACCAGGCGACGGTCAAGGCCCTCTACGCAAAAGTGCTGGAACTGGGCGGCAAGGATGAGGGTGGCCCCGGCCCACGCGGCGATAGCGGCTTTTACGCGGCGTATTTCCGCGATCTGGACGGCAACAAGCTGGCTGCCTTTACGCTGGGGAAGTAAGAAGGAAACAAGAGGCAACAAAGCAGAAAGAAACAGGTTCGCGATCAATCCCGAACCTGTTTCGTCTGCGTCAGGTGCTAGCGCTGCGGCGATGTAGCGGAAGTACCGCCACCCTGACCGCTGAGCTGCAGGTAGCGCGCATGGTCGGCATCGAACCGCGCCCGCAACTGATCCAGATCCCGCTGCTTGCTGAGAATCACGCTGCGCACAGCCTCGAGTTCGGATTCTGCACTGACCAGCCCTTCCGCCACATCCCGCGGAACATTCCCGCTGGCGGGCTTGCGCTTGAGCAGGGCAGCCTGCTGAGCCAGCAGATCGGCTTCACGTGCGCGTGCGCCGCGCAGCTCGCCTTCGATGTTGCCAACATCGCGATCCCGCCGACGGTCCAGCTCGGCAATCGTGGAATAAGACTCCAGCAACACCTGGTCGCGACGCCGGGCTTCCGCCTCCTTGGCGGCACGATCTCGCCCGGCACGCAGCTCGGCATCTTTTTTGGCACGTTGTTCGGGCGTCAATGGTGCCTCGACCTCACGCACTGTCCGTCCTCCGCTCATCACGGTATACGCACGGTCATAGCAGACCGCAGGGAGGATATCCCCACAGGTCCTGCGACCGCTGGCATCAGCGCAGCAGTAGGATGTACCGGCATACGCGGACGAAACGCCACAACAGCTCAGCACGACTCCTGACAACAATGCCAGCCGCACACGTCCGAGTGAGAACGGCAAGTGCTTCATCTTACTTAACCCCGTAAGTATCCCTGTAGGCCTGAATCGCCGGCAGATAGGACTTCAAACGATTATCCCCGGTCAGAAACCCCATCAGGTCATCCAGATTGGCCACGGCAATCACAGGTACACCATAGGCATCACGCACTTCCTGTGCTGCACTTTTCTCACCCGTGCCGCGCTCCATGCGGTCCAGCGCAATCACCACGGCGGCCAGTTCAGCGCCCTGGGTACGGATGATTTCAACGGATTCACGCACTGAAGTTCCCGCCGTGATCACATCATCGATCACCACGACCCGGCCTTTGAGCGGGGCGCCAACCACAGTACCGCCTTCGCCATGATCCTTGGCTTCCTTGCGGTTGAAGCAGAACGGCACGTTGGTACCCTGTGCTGCCAGTTGCATGGCCGTACCGGCAGCCAGGGGAATCCCCTTGTAAGCCGGCCCGAAGAGCATATCGAAAGCTATGCCGGAAGCCCGAATGGCCTGGGCGTAGTATCCGCACAGATCACCAAATGATGCACCATCGTCAAACAAAGCCGTATTGAAGAAGTACGGCGACAGGCGTCCGGCCTTGGTTTTGAATTCACCAAAGCGCAAAACACCTTTTTGTTCTGCGAGCGCGAGAAAATTGCGGCTAAAATCCACTGCATTTGCCATATTCTTGAAATCCCGAATCATGTTACGCGTCATCACCCTCAATCTCAACGGCATCCGCTCCGCCGCGACCAAAGGTTTCCTGGAGTGGCTGGCCACCCAGAACGCCGACGTCGTCTGCCTGCAGGAGATCAAGGCGCAGGCTGCGGACCTGCCCGATGCGCTGCGCCAACCCCCTGGTTGGCACACCAGCTTCCATTATGCCGAAAAGAAGGGCTATAGCGGGGTGGCGATTTTCTCACGACACGCCCCGAAAACCTTCATCCAGGGTTTCGGAATTGCGGAATTTGACGCCGAGGGGCGTTATCTTCAAGCCGATTTTGATTATGCCGGCAAGCCGCTATCCATCATCTCCCTGTATCTGCCCTCCGGCTCCAGCTCGGATGAGCGGCAAACCGCAAAATTCCGTTTCCTGGAGCTGTTCGCCCCGCATATGCGGACCCTCCGGGAGAGCGGTCGTGAAGTCATCATCTGCGGTGACTGGAACATCGCCCATCAGGCGATCGACCTGAAAAACTGGAAGAGCAACCAGAAAAACTCTGGTTTCCTGCCTGAAGAACGCGCCTGGATGGGGCTGCGCCTGGAAAACGGTTGGACCGACGTCTATCGCCGGCTCTACCCCGATACCACCGATGCGTGCTACACATGGTGGAGCAACCGTGGCCAGGCCTGGGCGAAGAACGTTGGCTGGCGTCTGGATTACCAGCTTGCCACGCCGGGCATCGCAGCCACCGCCAGCCAGGCTGCTGTCTATAAGGAGCAGCGTTTCTCGGATCACGCACCACTGATCATTGATTACGCGTTTTGAACGCGCCCGGGCAGGCGTCTGGTGGCATTCACGACGCACGCTACAAATGTAAATTCACGCTAACCGGGCGGGGTATGACTGGATTAGAATCCAGCACATTCTGCCTATCGAGTACCTTATGGACACGCTAGAACTGCTTCGCGACTTTATCAAGCGGCGGGTTGCCAACCCTCCCGAAGAAATCACCATGGAAAGCCGGCTCGAAGACATCGGTGTGGACTCCCTGACCCTGCTGGATCTGATGTTCGATATGGAAGACAAGTTCGGCGTGCGCATGCCCGACGACCTGCCGCGCCCGGAAACCGTCACCGAATTGATTGCCATCTTCGAAAAGCTCAAACCGCCAGCCAATGAGTAATGCCGTTTGTCGCCGCCGCGTGGCGGTTACCGGCGTAGGGCTGGTAAATCCTTTTGGAGGAAATGCGCAGGATTTCTTCACCCGCCTGATGGGCGGAGAATCTGCCATCCGTCTGTATCATCATCCGGCTTCGCCCACACCGCTGGCCCAGCCAGCCATGAGCTGTCCGCAATTCGATGCCGAAGCCGTGCTCGGACGCCCCCTGGCAGCTGTCACTGATCGCTATAGCCAGCTCGGCATTGCCGCTGCGTTTTCTGCCTGGGAAGATGCCGGGCTCCCCAGACAGGGCGGAGGCTCCGATGAGTATGGCGTTTCCTGGGGCACGGGCGTCGGCGGAACACTGACTTTCGAAAAGGGCTACACGGATTTTTACGTCCATAACAAGGACCGGGCTTCGCCGCTTTCCGTCGTGCTGGCGATGAATAATGCCGCGGCCTCGCATATTTCGATTGCACTGGGCCTCGGCGCTGCCTGTCTGACCTATTCGGTCGCCTGTTCGTCCTCAGCCATTGCCATTGGTGAAGCCATGCGCCGCATCCAGGGCGGTGAATCCGATCTGGTGGTGGCCGGTGGTTCGGAGGCTCCTCTGTCGTTTTCCGTGATGCGTGCCTGGGAAGGCATGCGCGTGGTGGCGCAGGGCAACGAAGAAACCGCTTACCGCGCCTGCCGGCCTTTCCAGGCCGGACGTACCGGGCTGGTTCTCTCCGAGGGGGGTGCCGCACTGGTGCTCGAAGAGTGGGAACACGCCAAGGCCCGTGGGGCGCACATCTACTGCGAACTAGCCGGTTACGGGCAAAGCAGCGACCATACCCATCTCGTCAAACCCGATGCCTACGGGCAAACCCGTGCCATTCAGAAAGCCCTGCGTGAAGCCGGCCTTGAGCCGACAGATATCGGGTATATCAATGCCCATGGAACGGCCACCCGCGAAGGCGATCCGGTGGAAATCGACGCCTTGCGGCGGGTGTTTGGCGGACATGCAGAAAAACTCCCGGTCAGTGCCACCAAATCCATGCACGGGCACATGCTGGGAGCCACCGGCGCAATGGAGGCCCTGATCACCGTATTGGCCCTGGCACGTAGCGAGATTCCGCCGACTGCACACCTTGAAGAAGTGGCTGCGGATTGCCAGGGGGTCAGGCATGTCATGGGTGAAGGTCTGCGCAATATCACGTTGAAAGCGGCGGTCAGCAATTCCTTTGCCTTTGGCGGCAGCAACGCCGTACTGGCATTCAAGGCCACGACCTGAGCATGGCTGCAGTTTCTCTGTCGCTGGACATGCAGTATCTGCAGCCTGACCTGGCGGGTGGGCGCCTGCTGGGCGCAGTTCGCTATGGCCACGCCGGGCCACTCGAGATCTCCACAGGTCTGGCAGTGCCACTGCGCTGCCTGGAAAGTGCTCCTGTGTGCTGGACCAGCTGGCTCGGGCAGGCCCCCATTGCACAGGGCAGACTGGGTCAGCTGCAATATCGCCACAATCAGGACCTGCTGTTTGGGCATATCCAGCTGCGTGAAGCCGATTTTGCCGGCCAGACGGGTGCCAGTGCGCTGCAGGCAGCCAGCCACGCCGGCTACCAGGCCATTTTCGATGCCTTGCACGCCACCGGCTTTACGCATCTGGTGCGCTGCTGGAACTATCTGCCGGACATCAATGCCGACGGTGGCGGACTCGAACGCTACCGCCAGTTCAACATCGGTCGCCAGGACGCCTTCGCCACCAGCCCGCACGCCTCATTGGAGGCAGCTCCGGCGGCCAGTGCGCTGGGCACGCCAAGTGGCGACCTGAGCATCTATTTCCTGGCTTCGCATACGCCAGCGGTGGCGCTGGAAAATCCGCGCCAGGTGCCAGCTTACCGCTATCCCAGCCAGTACGGACCGCGCACCCCGATCTTTTCGCGTGGCGGCCTGTTATCGCTTGCGCACAGTGAAACCCTGTTCATCTCGGGCACGGCAAGTATCCTCGGGCACGAGAGTGTGCACCCTGGCAAACTTGCCGAACAGACCGAAGAGACACTGCGCAATATCGCTGCCGTGGTTGCAGCCGCCAATGCCAGAGCGATCTCACAGCCATTCACCTGTGAGGAACTGACGCTGAAGGTTTTCGTGCGCCATGCCGTTGATCTTCCCCAGATTCGCCAGATTATCGATCGCCAATGGGGCTCGGCCGGAAAAGCCCTGTTCCTGCAGGCAGATGTCTGCCGCGCCGAGCTGCTGGTCGAGATCGAAGCCTTCTGTAGTCACTGCCGGGAGACATCATGAAACACGCCTATCTTGGCGCCATGCTTATGCTGTGTACCGCAGCCGCACACTCCGAACAGGTGCCGCGCTGGGAAATCGGTGTTGGCGTGGGCGGCGTCAGCATGCCGGATTACCGCGGCTCGAACGAATCGCGCAACTACCTGCTGCCATTCCCCTACGGGGCCTATCGTCTAGACTGGCTCAAGGCAGATCGCGACGGAGTCAGCGCCAAGCTACTCAAGAGTGACCGCATTGAGCTGAACATGAGTGTCGGCGCCTCACCCCCAGTGCGCAGCAAGAACAACGAAGCCCGTCAGGGCATGCCCGACCTCAAGCCGATGGTGGAGTTCGGCCCTTCGCTGGACTTCAAACTGTACCGCAGCGAGGCGCAGGACGTACGGATGTATCTGCGCCTGCCCGTGCGCGGCGCATTCACCGCCCGAACCAATCCGGACTGGGCTGGCCTCGTGTTCACCCCGAAGCTGAATCTGGATATCCTCGCCCTGGGCCATCCTGGCACCAGCAAAGGGGGCTGGAATCTCGGTCTGGTGGCCGGGCCGATCTTTGCGGATCGCCGTCAGAACAACTATTTTTATACTGTCGAAGACCAGTACGCGCTCTCCAACCGCCCTGCCTACCAGGCACAAAGCGGCTATGCTGGTACTCAGTTCCTAACCTCATTGTCACGCAAGTACGGCAAGATGTGGGTAGGCGCCTATGCACGCTGGGATACGCTGCACGGCGCATCCTTCGAGAACAGCCCTCTGGTTAAACGCAAGCAATACGCCACTGCCGGTTTCGCCGTAACCTGGACCTTTGCTGAATCGTCCGAAATGGTCGAACGCAATGACGACTGAAGAATTTAATGTACGAGCACTTTCCACGCCCCCTGCGCCATCTGCACAACCGGCTGGCTCTTTACACGGGGCTTGCGTCGCTGGCCCTTGGCTGCCTGCTTTGGTCCCTTGCAACACTACCCGTCAGCCTGGTCTGGCGCGGGCGCAGTGGCGTCCGGCTGGGCAGGCAGGTCGCCTGTCTGGGCTTCCGGCTCTACCTGTGGTGGTTGCGCGTCATCGGCGTGGCAAGGTTCGACCTGCATGAGCTCGATGCCCTGCGCACGGCCGGCCCACTGATCATCGCCCCCAACCATCCCAGTCTGCTGGATGCGCTGATGGTGATTTCGCGACTCCCCAACGTCACCTGCGTGCTCAAGGCCAGCCTGCTCGACAACATCCTCTGGGGCTCTGGCTCACGGCTCGCGGGCTACATTCGCAACGACTGGTTCATCGGTTCGATCAACCTCGCCGTTGCCGAGCTGCATCGCGGCAGCCAGTTGCTGCTCTTCCCGGAAGGCACACGCACCGAGAATGCACCTACGCTCAATCCCTTCAAGGCAGGTGCAGCCTATGTTGCGCATCGCGCCGGGGTGCCGATTCAGACCGTGCTGATCGAAGCCGACTCAAATTTCCTTGGCAAGGGCTGGCCGCTCCTCAAGCGACCGGACATGCCGCTGCATTACCGCATCCGCCTGGGCAAACGCTTCGACCCACCCATCCACCCGGAAACCTTTATCCGCGATCTGCAGGCATACTTCGCCGAAGCATTGCCCGCACCATCCCAAGAGCAAGACCGCCCGAATTGATGCCAAGCCTGTCAACAACCCATCTGGTTCTGATTCCCACCTACAACGCAGGGCAGCAAGTCCTCTCCACCGTGCGCGCAGCGCGCGCGCAGTGGGCGCCTGTGTGGGTCGTGGTGGATGGCAGCACGGATGGCAGTACACAAGCCCTGCAGGAACTCGCAGCTGCAGATACCGCACTGAAAATCCTCGTGCTGCCGGAAAACCGCGGCAAGGGTGCTGCCGTGCTGTATGGTCTGGATGAAGCCTCCAATGCCGGCTTCACCCACGTATTGTGCATGGATTCGGACGGACAGCATCCGGCCAGCCTGATTCCGGAATTCATGCACGCCTCGCAGCAAGATCCGGAAGGCATGGTGCTCGGCGTACCGGTATTCGATGCCAGCGCCCCGGCGCTGCGTGTAAAAGGGCGGCGCATTTCGAACTGGTGGGCAAATCTTGAGACACTCTGGATGGGAATCGGCGATTCTTTGTATGGTTTTCGCATCTACCCTGTCGAAGCCCTGCGCCGGATCATGCATCGGCAGCGCTGGATGCGCCGTTTTGATTTCGATCCGGAAGCCGTAGTGCGTTTATGCTGGTATGGTGTTCACCCGATCAACCTGCCGGCTCCGGTACGCTATCTGAGCCGCGAGGAAGGCGGCGTATCGCATTTCAACTACTGGCGCGACAACCGCCTGCTTACCTGGATGCACATCCGTCTGATGACGGGCTTTGTGCTTCGCCTGCCACTGCTATGCTGGCGCAAATTCTCTAACCCACCCGGACCCCTGTCATCATGAGCGACACGCAAATCCCGGCACACGCACCACACCAGCCGATCACGGCCTATTACGCCACCGAGGCAGACCGCGCCGGCTTTGTCCGCGAAATGTTCGACACCACTGCCGAAGATTACGATCGCATGGAAACCATTCTCGGCCTGGGTACCGGCCCGTGGTATCGAGGGCAGGCCCTCGAACGCGCCGGGCTGAAGCCGGGCATGCGTGTGGTTGACGTCGGCACGGGAACAGGCCTGGTAGCACGTGGCGCCGCGCGCATCACTGGCGATGCTTCTCTGGTGGTCGGTGTAGACCCCAGCCCCGGCATGCTCGCCAGCGCCAGATTGCCGGAAGGGGTGAAACTCGTAGAAGGGCGCGCCGAAGCCATCCCCTATCCGGGTGCAAGTTTCGATTTCCTCAGCATGGGTTATGCCCTGCGCCACATCAGCGATCTCTCGGTGGCTTTCCGCGAATTCCATCGCGTCATGAAGCCCGGCGCCAAGCTCTGCCTGCTCGAGATCACCTGCCCGGAAAAAGCCTGGAGCCGCTTCCTGCTGAAGATCTACATGAAGGGTCTGGTGCCGCTGCTGGCATTCGTGTTTGCGCGCAAGAAGAACACCCGGCTGTTGTGGCGCTATTACTGGGACACCATCGAAGCCTGCGTACCACCCGAGCAGGTGGTTGCCACACTCGAAGCCGCCGGTTTTGTGAACGCCCGCCGGCATATTGACGCGAAGGGCATGTCGATTTTTGCCGAGTATCAGGCGACCAAACCCGAGTAAATCCGGCATTAAAAAACGCCTGCCGGTGCAAACCGGCAGGCGTTTTTCATTCATGCTGGGCACAAATCAGAAGCGCAATTCTGCTCCGGCATACAGCAAACCAAAGTCGGCAGTCTTGGTGAATTTTTCACCATCACTGTAGTAAGCCTTGAAATGACCACCACCAAGGTGCTCATAGCTGGCGCGTATCCGAAGATTCTGCAGTGCATCCCAATGGGCACCAATAGCCCCAACCAGCACTGTCGTCGTGGTATCCGTATCGGGGATATCACATGAAGCCAGGCAACGGAACTTTTGGTCTATCGCACCAACACCAATCTTTCCATCCAGTCCAAATTTTTCGGAAAGAGGATATGTTCCAACAACACCTACAGAATATCCCTGAGCCTCAACCTTCGCTGAAATGGTAGCGCCGTTGTTTTGTGCTTTCCAAGTATAACTTCCCATATCAACAACATCGGCCTCCACAGCCAGATATTTGTTGAATGCATATCCACCATAGATTATCGCACCAACATCAGTCTGGTCCTTTTGACCGGTAGAATCATGCACATATACCTCATCAATGCCGTTTGTCGCATTGGAATGGGTCAAACCGGCACCAACACCAACATAAACCTCGGCCATGGCCGACGAACTCAGGATAGATAATCCTGCGATAACCGCTAAACCTGAAACTTTCACTGTTTTCCCCTTCGAACTTATTGAATCGTCAAAATGATATTTGGCTGCGATGCCAACCGCGAAAGACTGCAAAAGCATATTGCGGTTTGTACTGACACAGCTTGACGTGCAACAAGCGCCAAAACAAGAAATATACCGAATTCACAAATGCCAGCGAACTATAAGGTTGGGAAAAAACAACGTGTTGGTTTGTGAAATAGCGCATGCAAATACCGGTTCACAAAAGCAGCAGCGCCGGCTTTCAGATCATCCCGCCGTTGATCGAGATGGTTTGTCCGGTAATGTAAGCTGCTGCACCCGAAGCCAGGAAACCGACAAGCGCAGCAACCTCATCAGGCTGACCGGCACGCTTCATCGGCACCATCTGCTTGATGAGATCTGCATCGAACACGTCTTTTGTCATGTCCGACACGATGATCCCAGGTGCCACGGTATTGACCGTGATATTGCGCGAAGCCAGTTCCAGCGCCAGCGATTTTCCCGCTGCCTGCAAGGCTCCCTTGGCTGCCGCATAGTTTACTTGCCCACGATTACCGGTAATGGCCGCAATCGACGAGATGTTGATAATGCGGCCCCAACGGCACCGCGCCATCGGCAGCGTAAGTGGCTGGGTGACGTGAAAGAAACCATTCAGGGACACATCGATGACGCTGGACCACTGGGTTTCGCTCATGCCCGGAAACACGGCATCGTCGTGAATACCGGCATTGTTGACGAGCACCTGGATCGGCCCGTCGGCAAGAATCGCTTCCAGTGCGGTGCGCGTGCTGGCGCCATCCGCCACGTTGAACTGTACCGCACTGGCAGACAGACCCTGGCTATTCAGTTCGTCGGCCAGGGCCTGGGCACTCGCCAGATTACGGTTGGCGTGAATGATTACGGAGAGGCCGTCCTGGGCCAGACGGCGGCAGATCGCAGCACCAATGGCACCACTGCCACCGGTCACGAGGGCACGTTTCATGGTTTTTACCTGCTTCCGGCGTCCGGCATGACTGTGGCCCGCCCGCTGACGAGCGCCACACCATCCGCATCAATTGTGAATGAATACAGCTTCACCGCGCCCTCGCCCGAGAGTGCCACGGCATGAATATCAAGAGCAGTGCCAACATCAAGCGAAATAGCGTGAAACACCACTTCACGCACACTGGTGAGAAAGCCCGCCCGCGGCGCATCGTCACGCCCGGCAAGCAGGGCGCCGTGAACAGCCATGGCCTGCGCTGCGTACTCGATTCCGTTCGCGGGTCCCAGGCGGCCCGCGGCGCGCAGTGGATTATCAGGCTGACAATGGCTCACCGCACGACAGTGAATCGCTGCTTCTGACCATGCCACCACACCATCGAGCAGACACATCGATCCGTGATGCGGAATGCGTTCGCCAATCCATGCCGCATCGAAAAGATACTGCGTCATGGTGCACTGCGCGGCAGCAGGGTCAGTTTGATCGCCATATCGAGATGCTCCAGATAGTCGATCACCACCCGTCCATTCTCGCCACGTGCCAGCAATTGCAGCAGCGGCAGAGAACGCGCCGCCGGCACGCTGCTGCGCAGGGATTCAAGCACCGGATCAGCACATATGCTCAAGGCTTCCTCAGTCAGGCTGATATCCAGACAGGCGAGGCTCGCTGCACTTGGCTGAGGGCGCAACAGCATGGCCACGCCAAAGGGGAAAGGAATCGGCCGCAGGGCATACAGCGGATCGGGATAGGCGGTGTCATAGGCAAGCAGAAGACAGGGCTCACCACTTGCCAGAGCCTGTGTGGCCGCTTCGAGTAATGCGGCGCCAAATGTCGCATCCAGTGCACACAGGCTCGTCGACGGTGCCCGGCTGCCTGTGGCAATTCCCCAGTACCCTGACGGTGCGTTGTGCACTGAATTATGGAAGCGCGTCGGTGAGAGCTGCCTGTCGTCAGAGGCCAGGGTTTCGAGAATGGCATGGCAGTTGTCACAGTCGCCACCCGTGGAGGAGAACACCACCGCCAGATTCGCGGCATCAGCCCCCGCATGACGCACAGCCTCGAAACCAACCGCCATGGACAGCTTGATCGGCACGCCGACACGCCGCCGCTCGGCAGGGGGCAGGGCTTGCGCTGCAGGCAATACCGTCTGCGTCAGAATCACCGGCGCTGCACCGGCAAGCTCTGCCACACTGCTCTGCCAGCTGTTCATACCCGGGCCGCACAAACCAATCCCATCGAGATAAATCCGCAAGTCGCTCATGCTGCCACCTTCGACAGGATCAGGCTGCAATTGCTTCCACCAAAACCAAAGGAATTGCTCAGGGCATGACGCATGGGTTTGTCCAGATTGGCCAGCAGATACTGGCACTGCAGGGCAGGGTCGATATCCTGCGTGTTAACCCCGCCCGGCGCAAAATCGTTCTGCAGGGCCAGCGCGCAGATCACGGCCTCCGCGCCGCCAGCAGCGCCCAGCGTATGCCCGGTGTGCCCTTTGGTGGAACTGCAGGGGGTATGCTTACCAAAAAGGGCAAATACTCCCTTGTCTTCAGCTGCATCATTACTCGGCGTCGAGGTGCCGTGCAGATTGATGTAATCAATGTCTTCCTGTTTCAGCCCGGCCATGTCGAGGGCCGCCTGCATCGCCAGACGTGCGCCCAGACCTTCCGGATGCGGCGAGGACATGTGATAGGCATCGCTCGATTCGCCAATCCCCGACATCACGATATCGCCGGGCTGCGCGCCGGCACCATCCTCGACCAGGGCGAACGCCGCTGCCTCACCAATAGAGATACCGTCACGATTCGTATCAAAGGGCCTGCAGGCGTTGGGCGAAACAAGCTGCAGGGAATTGAAGCCATACAGGGTGGTGAGACACAGGGAGTCGACCCCGCCCACGATGGCAGCGTCAATCAGCCCGGCCTCGATCATGCGTTGCGCACTGCCAAAAACCTTGGCACTTGATGAACAGGCCGTAGACACCACGAAGGCCGGCCCTTCAAGATCGAAATAGTGGCGCACGAAATTCGCCACCGAGTAGCTGTTGTGGGTGTGGCTGTAGTTGTGTGAGGCAGGCAGCCGCCCCTGAGCATCGCGATGCCGATAGGCAATCTCGGTGCTCAGGATGCCAGAGGTGCTCGTGCCCAGGAAGACGGCAACACGCCGTTTGCCGTGCCGGGTAATCGCCGCGCGCACAGCCTCGGCAAAACCATCCGCCTCCATGGCCATCTGCGCCAGACGATTGTTGCGGCAGTCAAAATACTGCAGATCCTTGCGAACGGCAAAATCATCCACGCCGGCAACTTCGCCGATGCAGGTATCCAGATCCACGGTTTCCCAGTGTTTGTGCATCAGACCGGTGCGCTGCGCGCGCAAGGCCGACAGGGTTGGCTTCAGTCCGTGCCCAAGCGCACTGGTCAGGGTAAACGAGGTAAGTCGCAAGGTTCGCACAACAACTCCAAATGCAGGATTCCGGAGATTTTAACCGATGCCCCGGTATGCTTCGTGAAAACCACCCTTGCCGCTGCATATTTACGACAAGCTCCGACTCTTGCCGGGGTTTTCAAACCCGTGTCACAATTCACGCGGCAAGGCCACAGCATGCAGCCCACGCTGCGCCAGCAGTGCCAGAAGACGGGGCAACACCGCCACAATGACGGGCTCGCCTGATGGCGTGCACGCAGCGTGACCATCATGCAGTAGCAGAATGTCGCCGGCGGCAAGGCCCTGCGTCAGACGCTGCAGGACCAGATCGACGTCAGTGCAGCGCGTGTCGAAACCCCGCCGCGTCCAGGTCACAAGCCGCAAGCCCAGCAAATGTAAAACCGGGTCCAGAAAAGGATTGCGCAGGCCTGCAAGCGCCCGGTAGTAAGCGGGGGCCCGACCAGCGAGTTGCGCCAACGTTTGCTGGGCATCCCCGATTTCACGCCGCCAACCGCCCGGCCCACTCAGGGACAGATGATTGCGGTGGCGCTGACCATGGTTCTCGATCTGGTGCCCGGCCGCGACGATTGCCTGCACCAATGCGGGGTAGGCGGCAGCGCGCTCGCCAATGCAGAAGAAACTGGCTTTGGCACCATGCTGCGCCAGAATTTCCAGCACCCGGGGTGTTACCTGGGGATCTGGCCCGTCATCAATGGTGATCGCCACCTCGCCACGCGCCACCGCAGAGGCAGGGAGACGCAGCAGATTGGGCCCCAGCCAACGGCTTCTGGGCCACAGCCCAATTCCGGCAATCAGCAGATGGTTGCAGATCAGAGCCAGTAGCGGCCACCACCATTGCGCGGGCCAAATCACCCAGACTGCAACAGCCAGCACATGCAGCGCACCAGACACAAGCAGAAAGGCGGAAGGACGCCAAGAACTCACGCCAAAGACTCCTGCGGCAGCCTGGGCAAAGGATTGGTTTCAAGCCAGAGCTGCCACAGGGCCTGCCAGGTAGGCCAATCGTGGGTTCCGGGAATGAAATGGACGCGCTCGGCGGGAAGAATTTCGGTGAACAGGCGCTGGGTGGTGATGAAACGATCCTGCTCGCCACAGCCAAAACTGACCTTCACCGGATAGGCAGTCCGCGCCTGGTCGACAAGCCAGCGCCAGGCTTCCCGCTCTTCACCAAGATCAGCCGCCGCACTGTTGCGCCAGGCCTGCAGACCGCCAGCCGCCTGGATTTCCTGCCAGATATCGCGGGTGCCGGGGTACGGCGACAGCAGGTGGATGCCGGCAAGCAGATCGCCATGCTGTGCCGCATATAGCAGGGAATTGAGCCCCCCCAGGGAAATCCCCGCAAACCAGATGGAGCGGTAGCCCTGCGCCAGTGCCGGTTCGATAACTTCGGCCTGCAGGGCACTGACCACAGTGCCCGCCATCACGTGCAGATAATCCACGTTGGCCGACACGATATCCACCGCTAAGCCACGTGAGCGCACGGCATCCACAAAACCATAGCGCCAGAAATCGGCAAGCACAACGTGCGCACCCGGCAGCAGCACCAGCAAGGTATCGGGGCGCTGGGGAAGACAGTCAGTCTGAATATCCATCCGGTTTCACCTTGCGTGCCAGTATCGCCGAAAACACCAGTGCCAGAAACGCTCCCGGCCCAACCGTACTACCAATCGCCGAAAGGATGGGCACCTGCGAGAATCCGAGCAGTCCAAAGCTGGCTACTGTCGTGCAGTTTGCCACCACCAGCGAGACCAGCGTCTGCCGGCGTTGTGCCTGGGTGCTGCCCTGGGCCCCGCTATCAAAGAAGAGTGCGTAGTTCGAACCCACCGCCGCCACCAGCAACAGGCCCACGAGATGCAGAATGGTCATCTGGTGCGAACCGAGCACATGGAGGGCAGCCACACTCAGCACCGCACACAGCAGGGGGGCGCTCACGCTGAGGGCACGCGGCAGGGAGCGCAGGCTCACGAGCAGCAGGATCACGATGGCCAGCCCTCCCCAGGCTGCCAGCATCGAAGCGTCGTGCAGATAGCCAGCATACAGGTTGGTGGTCTCGTCGAGCAGATCGATCACGGTGGCCCCCTTTACATCGGCACCCTTGAGCACCCGTTCCACCTCGGCCGTATCGATGACATCGCCGTGCGCACCAACACCGCTGGAGCCCAGCGGCATGAGCACAAGATAGTCATGCGCACGCCGCACGAGAAGCGAATCGGCGAGCAGCGAAGACGAAGTGCCATCGAGATCCGCCCGGGTGAGCAGGGGCCGCACACGCGTAGCCTGCACATCATCGATAAAGCCTTGCAGGCGTTCAGCCCTGATCGGCAACCCCTGCAAGCCTTCATCGAGATTCCGGCGCAGCGTGGCGGCATCCGGCAGCGCGGCCTGGCGTGCATGCTGGGCAGCCTGACTCGGCAACACGAAGGCAGGCGAGTTGAAACTGCCGATGACCTGCCGGTCTGCCAGTTCGCGCAGAGCACTGCCCAATTTTTCCGCCCCCTGCAACGCCATTTCATGATCGGCCGCCGTAAACGCCACCATGTAGCGCATGTCGGGGGCCCCCATGTCGGCACGCAAGGCGGCATCAAGCTGCTGATCGGCCTGGGAGACCGGGCTCAGGGAATTGAGCTGGCGATTCCAGATCGCGTCACCCTTGTGCCACAACCAGCCTGCGGACGCCACCAGCACGATCAGGAGCAGCGGGCGCAGACGCGAAGACTGGTTGGCCAGTTTTTCCAGAATACGGCCGGGGCCGGAAAGATCACGCAGATGCAGATTTTCCGGCAGCAGTTCAGGCAATATAAAGCGGGTGACCAGGGCCGCCGCCACCAGGCCCGAAATTGAGTACAACCCAAGCTGTGCCAAGCCTGGAAAACCCGAGCAGAGCAGAGCCGCGAAACCAACAATCGAAGTCAGCACGCCCAGCTTGATGATGTGCCAGAAATTGGCCAGCGAGCGCCCACCGGCACGCTGGATGAACAGATAGATCGAATAATCGACCGCCTCACCGATCAGTGTCGTGCCAAAACCCAGCGTCAACCCATGCACCTCGCCAAAGCCCAGACTCACGGCCGCAATCCCGACCAAAGCCCCGCTGGCTACCGGCAGCAGCCCAAGAATCAGCAAACGCACTGAGCGATACACCACGAGCAGCAGACAGACAATCAGCAGGGTGCCCGCCAGCGCCAGTCGGGAAACCTCACTCTCGATGGTCTGCCGTGAAGACACCGACAGCACTCCCGCGCCACTCATCACCAAACGCGCTCCAGCCTGTGGATGCAACTGTGCAAAGGCTTGTCGGATAGCTGCCACAGCGGCAGCCTGGCCATCCGTATCGGAACCGGCGGCACTTGTCTGGATCAGCAGCAGAGCCCGCGCACCATCCCGCGAAGCCCAAACGCCTTCGACACTGCGCGGCTGCGACTCACTGGAAAAATTCTCGATCAGACCGAGGGTTTCGGCAGTCGGATCATGCGGCAGCAGATGCTTGAGCATCAGACCGGCATTCCCGGAAAGTGCATCCACCGAGGCACTGATGGCCTCATGCAGACCTTGTGCGGTAAAGCGCTGCGCCGTGACATTGTTACTGAGCAGGTAGCGGTTATTGAAGAAGTAGGCCTGATCCCTTGCCAGGACCTCTGCCTCGCCATTCTGCACGCCGACAAAGGCCTTGTCGGACCGCAGATGACCCGCCAGGGCCCGCGACAGACGTGCGCGTTCGGGCGCATCGGCACCTTCGATTCCCACCATGATCAGGCGCGCAATGATGCCGTCACGCAACTGCTCGACAAGCATCTGCTGACGCGCATTTGGCGCCTTCGGCAGAAAAGCCGAAAGATCGGCCACAAAGCGGGTCTGCACAATCACCAGCACACAGGCCAGCAGAGCTGCAAACCACAGAGCAATACGCCAAAGGCGGGAGGAAGCGGGTTTCATTGCTGTACGGCCACCTTGGTCACACTCATTTCGGAACGGTCACCATCGGCCATGTCGAAATCAATACGGCTGATGTCGCCCTTGCTGCCCTGGATGGCGATACGCCGGATGATATCGCTCATACGTGAGTAGCGTGGCTGCAGGATGAGCTGCCATTGTGTGGCCGTGCCATGCAGGGTCAGTGTGTAGATCTTGTCGAGCGCGGTGAAATCCCCGGCGAGGGTGCCCCGGATGCTGTCAACAAAGGCCGCTGCCTCGGGATAGTCGCCAAGATCCAGGTTCAGGCGCTTCTTGCCGGCACGGTCAATAATCAGCCGCTTGCCATCCAGTATCATGCTTTCAGCATGCGGCTTGAGGGTGCGTTTTTCGAGTTTGTCGGGAGTCGTGAAAAACAGATCACCAGAAGACTCAACCGGCTTGTCAACAATGCCAATGTATTTTTTCTCGACAAAGGTGGCGTGCCCGCTTTTGGTCTGTGCAAGCAGCCGCATGAGGTCACTAACCTGCCAGTCAGCCGCCTGCACCAGTGCCGGCAGCACACAGAACAGCATGCTCACGCACAGTTTTTGTAATATTTTATTCGCTGTCATCGCGCGCCGAACCCCAAAAATCAAAGAAATTGAACCAGTTGTATGGCTGTCTGCGGCAATGCCGCTCCAGCACCGCCGCATAGGTGCAGATCGCCGCACGGATTGCCTCGCTGCGGTCTTCACGCCGCAGCTCGGAGAAATCGGCGATCTGCTCGAAATGGATCTCATACCGGTTGCCACCACAGTACAGCCCGGTCATGAAAAACACCGGCTGGCGCAGCATTGCCGCCATGCGAAACGGGCCAGTGGGAAAATGCGCGGCCTCTCCGAGAAAAGGCACGCGCTGATAATTATCGTTCCCGGCGGCACGATCAGCGAGAATTCCAACCATCGCCCGCTCATCCAGCGCATGATGGATGCGTAGCATTGAGTCAAGCTGCCCGAGCGGAATCACATCATCAATGACATCCGGATTAACCGCCGCCAGCATGCGGTTGACCTGCCGGGCATTGTCCGGAAACATCGCCAAAGCCACCTTGAACTGCGGATTGGCACGCGCCAGTGCGCGCATCGCCTCGAAACTCCCGAGGTGGGCGCCGAACAGGAACAGTCCGCCCCGCTGCGCGTGCACGGCATACAGCTGCTCACCACCGTGCCAGTCGAACTGAAATCTCGCCGCATCGCCGTGCAGCAGGTAGATACGATCATGGATTGTGCTGGCAAAGGTCAGCACATGCCGGTAAACCTCTACCCAGCCTGCTGGTCGCCTGAGTACACGACGCAGGTAATCACGCGATGCACGCCGCGCCGGCGCCACGACCAGCGTGAAATACAGGGCAATGCCATACACGATGAAGCGCGACAGACGCCGCCCGAACCAGAGCGACAGGCGACACATGACGTGCATCCAGAACATGCTGCCGCGCTCTCGCCGCTGCATCCATTCCGGTCGCCGGGATGTTGCACCATCTGTCAGTTCTTTTTCCGCCACGCTATCCATTGCCAGCCGTATCCACACATACGAAACGACCGCTGGCAATCCTCCTGCCTTCGGTACGGATTTCGAAGCGTACGCCGTTTCCGGCCTCTTCGTAATCGAGCCAGAGCGGATCACCCGGGCCTGCCGGACTGATGAATTTGGCCATGGCAATGCCACACACCCGGCTCCCCGTGGCTTTTTCCACAGCACACTGGGCCAGATCCAGTAACACCACGCCGGGCACGATCGGCCGGCCGGGGAAATGCCCCGGCAATGCTGGATGGCCTTCCAGTGCAGGCAACACCAGGGTGGGCATCAGGATTTACCGCGTAGATGGGTGTCGATCAACTCCTGCACCGTGGCCGCCGTGATCTTACCAGTAGCATTGCGCGCAAGCTGATCAACAAACACGATCGGGCGAGGCAGGAACACCGGGTCCACGTAATCACGCAAGCCTTGCAGAATCGACTGGGCGCTTACTCCGGGGGCCACCACAAAGACTGCCAGGCGCGAGGAATCCCCCTCGGCGGGTAGGCAGAAAACCGCATCCCTGACACCCGGCAGACGCAGGATGACGTTATTCAGGAACGCCAGCGAATTGCGCTTGCCGGCGATATTGATCATGTCGGCACCGCGCCCGAGCAGATGGAAACGGCGCTCATCAAGGAGTTCGAGCACATCACCCAGCACCTGTGGCTGCGGCAGGGGGCCACCACTGGCGTAAAAACGCCCATCGTTCTGGGTGATGGAAATCCCCATGAAAAGCTCCCAGGCTTCCGAGCGCATGACCTGCCGTGAGGCAATCTGCCCGGTCTCCGTCGACCCGTAAATTTCCAGCACGGGTGCGCCCATCCGTTGTTCCACCTCGGCAGCCAGCTCACGCGCCAACGGCGCGGTAGCCGAGAGAATGGCCGTCACCGGGGGCAACTCGATCTGCGCGTCCAGCAGGGTGCGCAAATGGAAAGGCGTGGTCACCAGCAGACGCGGCATCGGCATGGCAGCCAGTGCGTCTGCAACATCGGCAGGATAGAACGGGCGCCGGTCAAACAGCACGCCGCTCCCCAGCAATGTCAGCAGCACCGTGGATTCGAGTCCGTACATATGCTGGAACGGCACCGTCCCCAGTACCGTGCAGGGTGCCCCGGTAACACTCCACAAGCGCTCGGCCTCCATCTCGGAGATGGACACCAGCGTCCCGAAGTTTTTGATATGTGCCTGCGGCAGGCCGGTCGAGCCGGACGTGAATACACAGGCCACCACCTGTTCAGCCGGAATCTGAGGCGTTGCGAGAATTTCCGTGGCGGCTCCGGCATCAACCGCCAGATGCAGCAGCGGCAAACCGAAGGGCGCTTCAGCCTGATCCGTCAGGCAGAGCAGGTTCGGCTCCCGCTCCTGCAGGGCATTCATGGTTTCGCGCGTCACAGCATTCGGCAGCAGACTCAGGATGCCACGACTGATCGCTGCAAACAGCCCGACCGCGAACAGATAGCGATCCTGACACAGGTTCAGGAGTGGCCTGTCTGCAGGCAGGCCTTGTGCCAGCTCTGCAACATCGCGCAGAAAGGTGGCACACGTCACCTGACGCCCCTTATGACAGGCAACGATCAGGTCAGCAGGATTTTCTGGGAGAAGTGGCAGGGTCATCATGGCCGGGAGGAAGTCTTGTTACGCTCGGAAAATTCGCGGTACGCCTGAATGGTCCGCGCTATGCTGGCGTGCTGTTCGGGTGGCAGAACGCGGATGCGGATCAGGAACTCCACCACAAAGATCAGGCCGATCAGTACCGGGGTGAGCAGATTCGCAAGGAATGACCAGACGGCCAGCGGACCCAAAAAGAACAGGATGATGGACAGGCTGGCACAGGAAAAGAAATAGATCGTCCAGGTCAGTGTCACATTCCACGTGTACCGCAGCAGATGCGGGTCTGTGCCATCCGTATAGAGCAGCGCGGCCATGCGCGAGCACAGGGCTTCGGCATGCGTTCCGCCCAGCGTGCGCCCGAACATCACACCAAGCAGCAGGTGCATGCCGACATGCTGGATGAAATACACCCAGGCGGTATTGGCACGCAGAAAATTGATCTCGACCGCCCCCACGATAATGCACAGCGCACACAGTGCCTGCCACCAGAGGGAGCGTGAATGCCAGGCCAGCCCGACAGCGCTGAGCGTGAGGGGGGCCAGACCAATGATCAGACTCAGCAGTGGGGGGTCTGCTGAAATAGACGCCTTGTAACCCACCCACAGGTAGGCTGCCCCGAAACCACCGCCCAGTACCAGGCGCACCACCTGTCCGACCGACATCACTTCACGCGATTGGCCGCGATGTACTCGCTAAGGCTGCGCAGGGAAGCAAAAATGCGGAAGTTATCCTCGCTATCGGCCTTGAGCTGAAAGCCGAAGCGCTTCGAGACCACCAGGGCAACCTCAAGGATATCGATAGAGTCGAGGCCAAGACCGGCCTCACCATACAAAGCATCTTCAGCCTGGATTTCTTCGGGCTTCACCTCAAGATTCAGGGCGTTCACGATCATTGCGGCAACTTCGCGCTCCAGCGCGATATCGGGTGCGGCGGCCGAGGACAGTTCTTGAGTCATGCTTGGCGGGAATTCGAATTGGACATAGCTTCTGGATTATATCCAATCAACACGGGCAAATACCTTTTCATTAGGGAAACCATGACTTTAATAAACCTGCAGGGGCGACCTCAAACTTGTCAAACAGCATGACAGGCGCCATTCTCCGTGTGAAAACTTGCCCAAAAGGGCCGGCCTGGCAGGCTGTTTCCGTGGCACAGTCTCCCTTTTGCCAGACAAGGCGGCTAAAATCCCGCAATTCTTTGTAGTACAGACCCATGGAAACACGCGACGAAAACCTGCAGGACGCCATCCGCGCAATGGCCGAGGCTGATTGCCTGGCTGACAACAATGATGTCGAGGCCGCCCTCGATACCCTGGCCAAGTCGATCACCGAACGCCTGGGTGACCGCAACCCGCTGGTCTACACGGTCATGAACGGCGGGCTGGTGTTCGCCGGCCGCCTGCTGCCCAAACTCAACTTCCCGCTCGAAGTCGCCTATCTGCACGCTTCACGCTACGGCCACGCCCTCAATGGCACGATGCTGGACTGGCGCGTACGCCCAACCCAGGATCTGCGCGGGCGCACCGTACTGATTCTCGACGACATCCTCGACGAAGGCTGGACAATGCAGGCCATCCTCGAATTCCTCGCCAAGGAAGGCGCCACAGAAGTGCTCTCCGCCGTCCTCGTGCACAAGGTACACGAACGCAAGGCTCGCCAGGGCATGCGTGCAGACTTCACAGGCCTGGATGTCGTTGACCGTTTCGTCTTCGGCTGCGGCATGGATTACAAGGGTTACTGGCGCAATGCCCCCGGAATCTATGCGCTGAAAGGTCATTAAACCAGGACAGATGGCATCCCCGGAGGTGGCGTTGCGCTGATGCAACGCCCGAAGTACAGGTTTGCGGAGAATGCCCTTTTGGCCTTTCCCCTCCAATATTGAATCTCCCATGATCATGCAAAGTCGATGCTGGTGAATCACCCCGGCGTCGTTTTTCTTTCTCTGGAGATTCAATGAAACAGCATTCTGCAATTTTTGGCGCACTCATCGCAGCAGGCCTCACCATTGGCAGCGCCCAGGCCGACGACACCATCAGGGCGGCCAACCGGCAAGTCAATCTTAATTTTGAGCGCCAAAAGATTGAATACCATGAATACGACACCGAGGGGCTGACCAGTGGCGGCTGGCTGGACTCCGAGAACGGCAGTCAGAATGGCTTCAGTGTGGATTACAGCCATCAGTTTGATGCTGAAGGTGTCTCCGACTGGTATTTCAAGGCAGCTTTTGCCTACGCCAAAGGCAAGACAGATTATGACGGATACCTGCAATCCACTATCGATGGCAGCCTCACACCCTTGCAATCCAGGACTGATGTCAAAACCACCGACGTGGATGTGAAATTCGGCAAGGGATTCCGCCTGGCTTCCGACCGCGTGCAGCTGACCCCGGTGGGGGCCTATCTGTACCACACCTGGAAACGTGATCTGGCGCCGGGTGCGCCCTACGGCTACCGCGAAGACTACAAACACAGTGCCCTGTCTGTCGGCCTGCTCGGCCAGTTCGCCATCACCAGTCGTCTGGTGGCATCTGCCTATGGCAGCGTCGGACGCACCATCAGCCCGGAACTCACCATCGAACGCATCGGCAAGCTGGACCTGAAGCCGCGCAACATCTACACCATGTCATTTGACCTGAACTACCGAATCACCGACAACGTCGACGTGCACGGCGGCGTGCAGCAGACCCGCTTCAAGTACGGCCAGTCGGATATCGAATACGGCGGTGTCTATGAACCGGAATCGAAAAGCACGCTGACCAACTACTACGTTGGCGCCGGCTATTCGTTCTAGGAACCTGCTCCTGATCCTGCTGCGAGGCCGTAATCCGGTAACCGGCGCCGACCCGACAATAAAAACGCGACCCACGAGTCGCGTTTTTATTGCCTGACCCACGGCCCAAGCCAGCTTTACGCCTGCCAGATCCCCAGCGCAGCAAGCTGCTTGGTTGCAGCTTCGGACCAGCCACGGTTGGCCGCCGGGCTCGCCGGGCTTGGATGCAGCACACGCCCGAACTTCACCTCCAGCCCCTTACAGGCTTCGCGTGCACGCAGTTCGGACCAGGCGCCAATACCGATCACCCATTCCGCCTGCACAATTGTCACCAGCTCGCGCAGATGCCTGTCGCAGGCAGCCAGCAGAGGCGCCTGTTCTGCGGCCGGAAGCTTGTCCGGCGTGGCATTGCGTTTACCCTCGAAGAAAGCCAGCGGGCAATAGTTGGCCACGAAATGCTCGGCGAAGAAATTCTCGGCAGTGCCAAAGCGCTCGGCAAACAGGCCCCACAGGCGCCGCCCGCTGACTTCTGAACGAGCGCAATCCCAGCCCTCGATGGGGCGATCTGGCGTTTCCTGCGCGGGCTTTTGCACCGGCGCGGAAATCTTCATCCAGTCACGTGCCGAAGCGATCTCACCGAAAGGCACGCCAATCTGCACCATGCCGAACGGCCCCGGATTCATGCCCACAAAAACCACCCGCTTGTTGCCCTCGCCGAAACGCCGCAGATACTCTTCATGCGGCGCCCAGGCATAGTCCAGCGGGTTGTAGGTATGGGTGATGGGCGCAGCAAAACGCAGGCCCGAGACTTCCCCGGACAGGGTGCGCGCAGCGCGGATCAGGGCTTCAGAACTCATCGATCATCCTCGTTAGCAGGCACCGACCAGGGTGCCACCTTGAACAGCAACAACATGCCGGGCACTGCCAGCACGGCACACAGCAGAAAGAAATGGAACCAGCCGATCCCGGCGACCAGCCAGCCGGCCGAGGCATTCACAAACGTTCGCGGCACGGCACTCAGGCTCGTGAACAGGGCCAACTGCGTTGCCGTGTACGCCGGATGCGTGGTGCGTGCCATGTAAGCCACGTACGCCGTCGTGCCGAGACCCACCCCGATGGCTTCCACGCCAATCACCAGGGCCAGCACCATCAGGCGCGCAAACGTCGGCTCTGCCGGGCCGAGCCAGGCCAGCCCGGCAAAGCCAAAAATCGCCAGAAACTGGAACAGACCAAACACCCACAGTGCCCGATTGATGCCCAGGCGCACCATCCACAGACCGCCGAGAATCCCGCCGATCACCGAAGGCCACAAGCCGGCATTCTTGGCGACCCAGCCGATATCGGTCTTGGTGAAACCCATGTCCAGATAGAAGGGCGTTGCCAGTGCAGTGCAAAGGGAGTCACCAAGCTTGTAGAGCAGGATGAAGACAAGAATCAGCAGGGCACTGCGTGCGCCATGGCGTGAAAAGAACTCGTGAAAAGGTTCCACCACGGCCTCGCGCAGGCGTCGCGGTGGCGTCGCACGGGTCGGCTCGGCCACCAGCAGGGTGGCGAGAATGCCCGGCAACATGAACAGGGCGGTAATCAGGAACACGCTGTTCCAGGCCAGATGATCGGCGAGAATCAGGGACACGGAGCCCGGAATCAGCCCAGCGATACGGTAGGCATTGACGTGGAAGGCATTCCCCAGCCCCAGCTCGACATCCGGCAGAAGCTCGCGTCGGAAGGCGTCCAGCACGATGTCTTGAGTCGCGGAGAAAAAAGCGATCACGCCGGTAAGCGCAAACAGCGGTGCGAACAGCACCAGATCATTCCACCAGTCCCGAGCCTCCAGCGGCATGCTGGCGGAGCCTTGCACCAGGGCCGCCACGGAAATCTGCCCGAGCCCGGCAATCGCCAGCAACAGCACAATCTGCGTGAGCAGCATCCAGGAACGGCGGCGCCCCAACACCGGCAAGGCAAAGCGGTCAAGCAGCGGCGACCAGAGAAACTTCCAGGTGTAGGGAAACTGGATCAGCGCCATCGCCCCGATGAGCTTGAGGCTCAGACCCTCTGTCTTGAGCCAGGCCGGCACCAGATTGAGCAGCAGATACAGCGGCAGGCCCGACGTAAAGCCCGTCGCAATGCAGATCAGCATGCGGCGGTTGAGCAGGGCGGTGAGCCAGGCAGGGCGTTGAGGGGCGGACAAAGGAATTTCCGGCGGCACGGGAGAAGCCGTGATTATCCCTTATCCACCGGATTTGCGCCCTCACTATCCAGTTTATCCAGCTCCCCGACCAGCCCGCAGATCTCGCCACGCACTTCGCAATCGGCGAAGAGCTGCCGCACCCGCGCCACCAGCCGCGCCGGCAGCGGTGCATGCTCGGCCAGCTGGCTATCCGCAACGCCTTCGGTGCGATATTCCTGGAGCACAAAGCGGCGTGCGCCCAGATGCTG
Organism: Rhodocyclaceae bacterium UBA1310; assembly: GCA_002307175.1. Taxonomy (GTDB): domain Bacteria; phylum Pseudomonadota; class Gammaproteobacteria; order Burkholderiales; family Rhodocyclaceae; genus Uliginosibacterium. Next base: position 20,891 of record DBTS01000077.1, on the reverse strand, counting down.
CGCAAAATGCGCCGCGAGCACCGCAGCATCTTCACTGAGCACTTCGTGATGCCAGGTCAGGCGGAATTCGTGGGCCACACCGCTGGCAATGATCTGGCGGGCACTCTGCGTCACCCGCGCCGCACTGCCACGGGCACCGGTCAAGGCATCATAGGAAGCGTAATCAGCCTTCAAATCGAAACCGACCCAATCCACCAGCGGCAGAATCTTCGCAAGCCGCTCTGGATACGCGCCACTGGTGTGCAATCCCACCGGAAACCCCAGCGCCTTCACGGCGCCAATCGCCGCAGCCAGCTGACTGTCCGCAGTCGGCTCACCGCCGGAAAACACCACACCTTCGAGTGTGTCACGGCCTGCCTGCAGCGCAGCGACAATCGAGTCCCAGGCCAGCAGGCCATCGCGCTGGCGCTGCTGCAGACGGGGATTGTGACAGTACGGACAACGCCATGGACAGCCGCTCAGAAAGATCGTTGCAGCGCACCGCCCCGGCCAATCAATGGTGGTACAGGGCGTAAAACCGCCCAGCAGGATGCGCTGCTGCCAGGGCAACAGCTCACGCGCAAGAATGGTGGAGGGAGTAACACTTCCCATGAATGAAAATACTCACAGACCGTCTGGAACACCCACCATCATAGCCCGGAAAAACTGTAGCACCGTGCAGACAGCAAGGTCTGCACGGTCGGGCGCTCAGAGGATCATGCCGGCACCAACGGTGTTGTTGTTGCTTTCATCAATGACGATGAAGGCACCCGTTCCGCGATTGGTGGTGTAGGGATCGGCAAACAGAGGCTGGGCAAGCTTCCAGCTGACCTTGGCAATATCGTTCATGGCGAGCTGGGTGGCCGGCACACGTTCCTGCGAATTGACGTCCACCTTGTGGGCAATTGCCGTCAGCTTGGCCTTCGACGTACGCGTCGTGTGGCGGATCAGATAGGTCCGAGCCGATGACAAAGGAATTTCCGAGAACCAGCAGATGGCCGCTTCGATTTCCTTGCGCACTTCGGGCGGCTCTTCGCTCTTGACGAGCATGTCACCCCGCGAGATGTCGATTTCATCTTCAAGCAGGAGCGTCACGGACTGTTCGGTGACACCTTCCTCGAGATCCACACCGCCAAGCTGCACGGCTTTCACGCGGCTCTGCTGCCCACCCGGCAGCACCGTCACGGCATCCCCGCGCCGGATTGAGCCCGATTCGACACGCCCCATGAAACCACGGTAGTCGTGCAGCTCGGGGTTGCTCGAATCCTGCGGACGGCACACGAACTGCACCGGGAAGCGGAATGGCTCGGCATGCTCGGTGTGCGCCGCCGGAGCCGATTCGAGCACGTCCAGCAGGGTCGGGCCGGTGTACCAGCCCATCGTTTCGGAGCGATCCACGATGTTGTCGCCATTCAGGGCCGACATCGGGATGAAGCGGATGTGATTGCCCGGGAACAGCCCCATCTTGGCGATAAATTCCTTGTAATCGGCCACAATGGCGTCGAACTTGGCCTGATCATGATCGATCAGATCCATCTTGTTGACGGCCACGACGACGTGCGGAATCCCCATCAGATGCGCGATGAAGCTGTGGCGACGGGTCTGCGTCAGCACTCCCTTGCGCGCATCAATGAGGATGATCGCCAGATTCGCGGTGGAGGCGGCTGTGACCATATTGCGCGTGTACTGTTCGTGGCCCGGCGCATCGGCAATGATGTACTTGCGCGTGCCGGTGGAGAAGTAGCGGTAGGCCACATCGATGGTGATGCCCTG